>CAYXSX010000001.1:0-91950 GCA_964467925.1 uncultured Pseudobdellovibrionaceae bacterium
AAAATAGAAAAGCTGGAATTCGACCGTGTTATTTCCGCCGTGGGCATTATCGCCAACACGGACGGCATAGGTTTGGAGAAGACCAAGGTCAAACTGGATCGCGGGCATATCGTGACCAATGAATACCTCGCCACGGATGAACCCGGCGTTTACGCGATTGGCGATGTGACGGGCGCGCCGTGGCTCGCGCATAAGGCCTCGCACGAAGGCATCATTTGCATTGATAAAATCGCGGGACTCAAAGCTCATCCGATGAAAAAGGGCAATATTCCGGGCTGTACCTATTGCCATCCGCAAGTGGCGAGTGTGGGCCTCACTGAGGACAAAGCGAAAGAGGCAGGCTATAAAGTCAAAGTTGGGCGCTTCCCCTTTATCGGCAACGGCAAGGCAATTGCTCTGGGTGAACCCGAAGGGCTTGTCAAAACCATCTTTGATGAAAAGACCGGGGAGCTCTTGGGCGCACATATGATTGGCGCAGAAGTCACCGAAATGATCCAAGGCTACGTGATTGGCAAAACGGCGGAGCTTACAGAAGAAGACTTCATGCACACTGTTTTCGCCCACCCAACCTTAAGCGAGATGATGCACGAAAGCGTCCTCAGCGCGTACGAAAAGGCGATACATTTTTAACAATCAGTTCCGATCAAGCCCTGCCCTAGTAGCCTCCACATGTTCAACGTATTCGGAGAAATGTCTCAAAGTTTCCGGATCCTGGAAGTAGTCTGCCAGCTTAAGCCAGACCTCCTGAGCCAGCCAGCATTTTGCTTCTGTGACGGCACTGTCTACACTATGAATACCTTCCCTAGGAGGGGTGGAGAAATATCTTCTTGAAAGCGCTAAGAGCTCTTCTTTGCCATTAACTGCTAAAACTTGAGCAATAAAACCTTCACCTGGGGCGCCTGCACCTACAAGAAAAGCTTCTAATTTTTCTCTTAATTCAACGAGCTCAGAATCTGTAAGATTATATAGCTCCAGCCGTCCTCTGACATGCGCATATTTTGGATTATGATAGTCCAAGAGAGAACTGATCATTTTCACTAGTTCGGGTATGAAACTCAATTTTGGATTAATTGCCGCTTTACTCCATGCTTCTTGGTAACTGTCTGTTGTCATTTCTTTTGCCTCAGGCTGAATTATTTTAAAGAAAATAGCACTAATAAAAAATTATGTCAATAAAAGTGACTTGCTTTTAAATTTACGCTAGACAACGCTACCCATCTAAAAAGTATAGGAATTTTGTCCTTTTTATGATAGGCTGTTCCATGGAATAAATTGACTTTGATGGCGATGAGTTATATTAGATATGACAACGAGAGAGATAACAGAGCGGGCGAATAACAATCATTCAAAATCAATGGGTTATAATTTTTTACCCCCACCCCCCTGGGCAAAATTGAAAAACGAAATGAGTAACTCCAAAAGGCTTTTATAAACAATGACTTATAACCCAAAATTACTCGATAAGGCCAAACGCCACCCGGAAAAGCAAAAAAACCCCGATCGTCCTGCGGGACGCAAGCCGGAATGGATTCGCGTGAAAGCGCCGCAAGGGCAGGTCTATGCCGAGACAAAAGAACTTGTCCGCCGTCATAAACTGACCACGGTTTGCGAAGAAGCCGGATGCCCCAATATTGGTGAATGCTGGCAGCAAAAACACGCAACCTTCATGATTATGGGCGAAGTCTGCACCCGCGCCTGTGCGTTTTGTAATGTTGCCACAGGCAAGCCCGAAGACCTCGACAAGCTGGAGCCTTTACGCGTGGGTGTGGCCGTGATGCAGATGGGTTTGAAGCACGTTGTGGTAACATCTGTTGACCGTGATGACCTTGAAGACAGTGGCGCTGACCACTTCGTAAAGACTATTCAGGCGATCCGTATGAAGGCTCCTGAAACCACAGTAGAGATTTTACCCGGTGACTTCCGGGGACGTATGGAAGATATCGAGAAAGTGGCCTTGGCGCGCCCTGATGTATTCAATCACAATCTTGAGACTGTGCCGCGCCTTTACCCCTCAATTCGTCCGGGTGCGCGTTATTTCCGCTCTCTCCGCCTGTTGCAGCGGGTGAAAGAAGTTGACCCGTCGATCTTCACCAAATCCGGCATGATGGTCGGTCTTGGTGAAACCAAGGAAGAAGTAGGGCAGGTTATGGATGATATGCGCGCCGCCGGTGTGGACTTCATTACGATCGGTCAATATCTTCAGCCTACGCCGAAACACGCGCCGCTTGATCGTTTCTGGACGCCAGAGGAATTCGAAGGGCTCACCCGCATGGCGAAGGCCAAGGGCTTCCTGATGGTTTCTGCTACACCGCTAACGCGTTCCTCGCACCATGCCGGCGATGACTTCCAAAAGCTCAAAGCTGCCCGTGAGGTTCACCTCTCCAAAATGGCCGCGGAATAGGGGGCGTTTATGCTCCAGCATATTGAGCAAAAAAAATTATCCTATACCCCCGAACAGATGTTTGATCTTGTTGCTGGCGTTGATAAATATCATGAATTTTTGCCATGGTGCGTGGCATCCCGAATCAATAAGCGCGAAGGCACCAATATTTTTTATGCTGATCTGATTGTTGGCTACAAGATGCTGCGGGAGAAGTTTACCTCCAAAGTCGTGACGGAAAAGCCTGATCACATTTATATTGAATACCTGAAAGGCCCGTTAAAGCATCTCAGGAACCATTGGAGGTTCATCCGCGAGCCAGACGGTTCATGCACGATAGACTTTAGTGTAGAATTTGAGTTTCAAAACAGCCTGTTACAGGGATTAGCTCAAGTTTTTTTTCAAGAGGTCATTCACCGTATGGTCAGCGCTTTTGAAGCGCGCGCACAGAAGGTTTACGGCTAAGCCGCTTTTTTCGCGGAAGCCTTGCCGATTTCCTTACCTGTTTCGCCGTTAAAATGCGGGTAACGGTATGACATTTCTACTGTTTTTCCGTCAGTAGTCAAAAAGTCCGTGGTATCGGAACGATCCACGCGCATCTTGTCATAACCTGAGAGATGCAGAATCCCGAGCGGTTCATGCGGCAAAAACGGTTCAACCCAGACTTTTTTCTTCGCGTCCCATAATGGTTTGAACTCGCACAACCAGTGAATATAAGCAGGCATAATTTCAACCGGCAGCTTCTTGAGATGGATCATCATGCCGAGCGTAAGCTGTTCCGCTGTAAAGACCTTGCCTTTTTCCAGTGCCTGAACGATCAAGTTTTGCCATGCATTCCAGTGCGGAGCATCCTTGTGTAGGCAAAACGCGCCCGCCAGCAAAACGTGATAAGGGAATAGCTCTTGCGCCGTTTTAATGCCGAACGCCTTCCGTGCATTGGTGAAATAAAACCCGCGTACTTTCCACGGCCATGCATGCAGCCATTTCACGCGCATTCCCTTGGGATAAGAACGATCGGATTGCCCGGTCAACGACATTTTGCCGCGTTTTGCGCCCTCAATAAACAGCTCGACCGCGCGCCAGTTTTGCACCCATGTATCGGCGTCCATCCAGAAATAGATGTCATAGCCCTTGAATATTTCGTTGAGGAAAGGTCTGTTGACGCAGGCCTTGTAATATTCGCGGCCCTTGATGCGTGAGGCCGGAATTTTCTTTGGCCATTCAGATTGCTTGATCACGGTAACCAGAGGCTTTAATTCCGCCAGTTGCTCTTTTGTCATTCCGACATCAAGAATACAGATATCCATTCCCTTGCTTTGCGGAAAGCGGCGGATGGAATGCACCCATTCACGTAACATGGGGTAATAATTGGCATCTGCGCCGGAAACAAAGGTAATTTTCATACGTGTTTATCCCTATTTTAGTATCTCGATCAGTAGTTCTAAAGCCTTTTTCGTAGCCTGTGAACGAATTTCAGCCCTGTTTCCCTCAAAAAAATGCTTCTTTGTTTGAATTTTTTCGTCTTTTAGGCCGTACCCGAACCAAACGAGTCCCACGGGTTTCTCATTACTTCCGCCTGATGGCCCTGCAATCCCTGTGATGGAAATGGCAATGCCGGCCTTTGAGTTCTGCAGCGCGCCTTCCGCCATCGCTTTCGCACATTCTTCGCTAACCGCGCCATGCTGATTTATGACAGATGCGGCAACCCCAAGCATGTCCTGTTTTGCCTCGTTGGAATAGGTCACAAACCCGCGATCAAACACATCGGAAGATCCGGCCAGATCGGTCACAGCCGCAGCCACCATACCACCCGTACAGCTTTCCGCCGCAGCCATAATCATGCCGCGCGCCCGCAATAACTCTGAAAGCTGTTTAACCAAGTCCCGCAAAATGGATCACCCCGTAAATGCAGACAGCGGCAAAAACTCCGGCAACAATATCATCGATCATCACCCCAAGCGGGCCGGAAACTTTTTTATCAAGCCGGGAAATAGGCCATGGTTTTGTGATGTCGAAAAACCGGAAAAGAATAAAAGATAGGATAATATATTTAACGTTAAGCCCTGTGAAGAAGCACACGGGCAAAAGCGCGATCCATTGGCCAGCGACCTCGTCTATCACGATTTCCTTGGAATCGTGTGAGCCGGAAATGCGGTCATAACGCTCCGCTGCCCAATACCCGATAATGATAATCAGCATCGTTCCGATCACAAGAGCGGGCATGCCACCGCCGAAATAAAGCGCCGCGCCAAAGGGCAAGGCAGCCAGAGATCCCCATGTGCCGGGCGCGGGTTTGAGATAGCCGTAACCGAACCATGTTGCGAGTAAAACGGCCGGATTTTTTAAAGAGGGACGGGAAGGAGAATCTTTCTGGTTCATGCGTATAATTCTACGCAGGAAGCCGAACAGAGGCAATGGCCTGTGCGGCAATGCCTTCGCGCCGCCCCGTAAAACCAAGCCCCTCGCTGGTGGTTGCCTTAATGCTGACCTGATCCGGCTTGATGCCAAGAATGGCGGCCACACGGCCCGTCATTTTTTCGGCGTAAGGTGTAATTTTCGGCGCTTCACAAATCAAGGTCAGATCAATATTGACAATCTGTCCGCCTTTTTCCTGAAGCAGGCCTGAGGCATGTTTAAGGAAAACCGCGCTGTCCATATTTTTAAACGTATCATCGGAAGGAGGAAAATGCCGCCCGATATCGCCCTCCGCCATCGCCCCGTAAAGCGCGTCTGTAATGGCGTGCAAACCCACATCGGCATCCGAATGGCCCTTGAGCTTATACTCGTGAGTGACATCCACGCCACATAATATTACCGGTCCCGCCGTATCAAAATCAAAGGCGTGTACGTCATAACCCAGTCCTGTACGTGTTTGCATTTGCCCGTTTAAAATTGATTGCGCCATTTCCATGTCTTCCGCTGTTGTGATTTTAAAATTCCGCCGTGATCCGCGCACTATTTTCACCTCGTGCCCGAGAGCTCTGACTAACGAAGTATCATCGGTAATGCCGATATTTTTATCCTCATTTTCATGCGCTTGGATGATAAGGGCCTTTTGAAAAGCTTGCGGTGTTTGCAGTGCCCACAGACCGTCACGAGACACATAATTCTCTATCTCGTCCTGATTTGCGCGCGCCATAGTGTCGGCTACAGGTGCGGACAGACTGACGGCCTTATGAAAATGAGCGGCCTTTACCACTTCCAGAATTTCGGCGCCGGAAACAAAGGGCCGCGCTGCGTCATGGATTAGAATTATTTCATCATCTTTCAAATCAGATAACTCTTTTAAACCATTATAAACGCTTATGTTTCTTTCCGTTCCTCCGTGAATGGGTGGCGGCAGGGATAGACCCGTTACAACGTCATGATACCAATTTGCATGCTCCGGATCGATAATGACCCGAATTGATTTTAATCCGTGAAGAGAAAGAAAAACCTCAAGCGTATGACGCAAAATAGCTTTTCCGCCTACCTGTTGATATTGCTTTGGCACATAACCACCCAGACGGTTGCTTTTGCCCGCCGCCGCGATCAGCACATGGAAGCTATGGCCAGTCTCATTTTTTCCGGTTTTTTGCTGTGTGCTGCTCATTGTATCAAACGTTGCGCCGTCGCCCCTAAAGGTGTAAAAACTCTGGATATTCCAGTTTACGGCATAAATCAACCAGAGAGATAGGTTTGCTTTGTCAGGAAAAGTTCTTAAAAAAGGGGATCATGATGCTTTGCCGCAAGCTGAATCCCTTCAGCCCACCGAGGGCAAAAGAGACAGCTTCGTGAGCTTCCTTCTCGACCCTGCGTCTTCCCACACAAAACAGGCCGCGCGATTGTTGCATGATAACAATTCTCGCAAGCGCCGCCGCAGCCGCGAATGGCAAAACCGCGCGGCATTTCTTCTTGTCTTTCTTGGCCTTATCAGCGGCTTTCTGACTTACGGCGCGCTGAGCGATACGCAAAATGCTGGCAACAACCCTGAAATCGTCATCTGGCTTTTGAATGCCGACTTGATCATCCTGCTCGTGCTCGTGATGTTGATCGCCAGCCGTCTCGTAGGCGTTTGGAGCGGGCGCAAGCGGGGCCTTGCGGGCTCCCACCTTCATGTGCGCCTTGTTTACACCTTCAGCGTTCTGGCAGCGACCCCGGCCATTATCATGACCATTTTTTCGGCCTTTTTCTTTCATTACGGTGTGCAGACATGGTTCAGCCAGCGTGTGCAGACAGCTATCAATGAATCTCAGGCCGTGGCCAGCGCTTATCTTGAGGAGCACAAACAGGTGATCCGCGCTGATACGCTTGCTATGGTCAACGATTTAAACCGTCAGGCCCCCATTCTGGTCGGAAACCCTACTGCTTTCGAGAAAATTATGCAGACCCAGTCCATGCTGCGTAACCTTTCCGAAGCTATCGTTTTTGACTCTTCTGGCCGCGTACTAGCGCGCTCCGGTCTGACATTCTCACTGGAATACGAAGAAGTGCCCAGCTTCGCTCTTCAACAGGCCGAAGAGGGAGAAGTTGTGATCATGACCGGGCGTCAGGATGACCGCGTGCGCGCCTTGGCAAAGCTTGGCAATTTTATCGACAGCTACCTTTTTGTTGGCCGTATGGTCGATCCGAAAGTTCTTAACCACCTCGATCAAACGCGCGAGGCCGTTCAAGATTATGCACGGTTGCAGGAACGTTATTCTGGGCTTCAGGTCGTAGTAACCATGATTTTCGTTGTTGTGGGCCTTTTGATGGTTCTGGGCGCGATTTGGTTCGGTTTGCTTCTCGCTCGCCAGCTGGTTACCCCTATCAGCACCTTGATTACCACCGCTGACCGTGTGCGGGCCGGTGATTTAACGGCCCGCGTGCCGGAACAGGAAAAGCTGGAGGAATTTGATTACCTCGCCCGCAGTTTCAACCGCATGACCCATCAGATCGAGGAACAACAGGGCGAGCTGATCGCCGCCAACCGTCAGCTCGACCGCCGCCGCCGCTTCACCGAAACCGTATTGGCCGGAGTATCTTCCGGCGTTATCGGCGTGGATGAAAACGGCAATATCAGTCTGGCAAACAATTCGGCTCGCCAGCTTTTGGGCAGTGTCGAGGAAAATTTAACGGGCCGCCCGGTAAAAGAAATTTTCCCTGAGCTCGAACGTCTGATCGCCACGGCACATGATAAACCGCACCGCATTACGCAAGGAGAAATCCCCGTTCACCGCGACAAAGAGGGGGAGCGCATTTTCCTCTTCCGCATTGCCGTGGAGCTTGTAGCCGAGGAAGACAAGGGCATGATTATTACTTTCGACGACATTACCGAGCTTCAATCGGCGCAGCGCAAGGCAGCGTGGGCGGACGTTGCACGGCGCATCGCCCATGAAATCAAAAACCCGCTCACCCCCATTCAGCTTTCGGCGGAGCGTTTGAAGCGTAAATATCTTGGTGAAATCAAAAGCGATGCCACCACGTTTTCGCAATGCACAGATACGATTATCAAACATGTGGAGGATATTGGACGCATGGTCGATGAATTTTCCGCCTTCGCCCGCATGCCAGAACCGGTCATGAAGATGGATAATCTGAGCAAGCTGGTAAAAGATACACTCTTCCTGCAAAAACAAGCGCACCCCGATATTGAATTTCAGCTTCATGAGGAAGAAAATACGGCCCTGATGGTGCGCCTCGACGCTCAGCAGATCCGACAAGCCCTGACTAATCTCCTGCAAAACGCCATTGATTCCATCCATATGCGCATTGAACGCGATAAAAAGTGGAAGTCCGGCAAAGCGGCTTCCGGTGCCATTAACCTTATGCTGGGCCGTAATCCGCAAGGGGAGTTTTTCATCAGCATCAGCGATAACGGCCTTGGCTTGCCCAAGGATGAAAACCCCGTCCACCTGACTGAACCTTATGTAACGCACAAAGCCAAGGGCACTGGCCTTGGCCTTGCTATCGTTAAGAAAATTATGGAGGACCATGAAGGCGAATTGATGCTCGAGGCCCCAAGCTGGATAAAAACCATGAAAGACTGGCGCGATCTGGGCGGGGCCAATATAATCTTGTCTTTGCCCGCCACTGCGGCGGAAGCGGAAGCCGGAAACCCTAAAAAGAGCAAGAGTGCATAAATAAATGCGTGGCGATATTCTGATTGTTGATGACGAAGCCGATATCTGCAAACTTGTGCAGGGTATCTTGGAAGACGAGGGTTATGAAACCCGTCTGGCATCGAATGCGCAGCAGGCAAGAGCAGCCATAGAGCAGAAACCACCCGCCCTGATTATTCAGGATATCTGGCTTCAGGGCAGCGATCAGGACGGCCTGCAAATCCTTGAGACCGTAAAGGCCAAACATCCCTATATGCCCATCATTATGATCAGCGGTCACGGCACGATCGAAACCGCCGTGGCGGCGATTAAAAAAGGCGCTTACGATTTCATCGAAAAACCGTTCAAGGCGGGGCGTTTGCTACTCATGGTCAGCCGCGCGCTGGAAACCGCCGAATTGCGCCGCGAAAACGAAATCCTGAAACAGCAAAAAGCTCCCGCCGTTCAGGAAATAGTCGGCAACTCCGATGCCACGAAAGCGCTGCGCCAGACGATTGAACGCGCCGCCAGCGTAAACAGCAGTGTGCTTTTGACAGGAGAGCCGGGCACAGGCAAGGACCTTGCCGCGCGCTCGATCCACAGTTTCTCGGCACGTAAAGACAAGCCTTATATGGTTCTAAATTGTGCCACTCTTCATCCGGACAGAATCGAGGCTGAACTTTTCGGTGTTGAAAAAACGGCGAATAATCCGGGCCAGACAGGCATTCTGGAACAGGCCGATGGCGGCACTCTTTTACTGGACGAAGTCTGCGACATGCCGCTGGAAACGCAAGGCAAGATCGTGCGCGCCATTCAGGAGCAGCGCTTCCAACGCCTTGGCGGCGCCCCGTTCGTACAAGTGGATGTGCGTATCATTGCCTCTACCAATTACGATCTGGAGCAACGCATCAAGGAAGGCACGTTTCGGCAGGATCTTTATTACCGTCTCAACGTTATCCCCATTCACATTGCCCCCTTGCGTGAACACAGCGATGATATCGTAAAGCTGTCTGCGCATTTCATCAAAACGATTTCGCAAGATTCGGGCCTGCCCGCCAAAGATCTGTCCAAGGACGCGCTTAAAATGCTGCAAAGCTATAACTGGCCCGGCAATATCCGCCAGCTTCGCAACGTGCTGGAATGGGTCATGATCATGCATGGCGGGGAAAGCGAAAAAATTACGGCGGCGCAGCTTCCTCCCGACATTAAATCCACAGGGGCATATGATGAAACAGCAGGCGAAACTTTGTCAGGATTTGATTTTTCCGACATGCCACTGCGCGAAGCGCGCGAGTGTTTCGAGCGGGGATATCTGGCAGCGCAGATCAAGCAGTTCGAGGGCAATATTTCAAAAACCGCTAAATTTATCGGTATGGAACGCTCTGCCCTTCACCGCAAACTCAAATCGCTTGAAATACTGGGCCCCGAAAAACAAAACTTTTCCCCCGATGCCGATGCGCCGGAACAGGAAAATACGCGCAAAATTGCCTGAAGATCGTTATAGTGCTTAAAAATAAAAAGAGGTCAAACCTATGAGAGTTATTATTTGCGGGGCGGGGCAGGTTGGATACAGCATTGCCGCCTATCTTTCGAATGAGGAAAACGACGTTACAGTCGTGGACCAAAACCCGCAGCTTATCGCACAAATCAACGACGACATGGATGTGAACGCGGTTGTGGGCCATGCCTCCAACCCTGATATCTTGAGTAATGCCGGCGCGAAAGATGCCGACATGATCGTAGCGGTGACTCAATCGGATGAGGTCAATATGGTGGCGTGTCAGATCGGCCACTCGCTGTTCGGCATTCCGAAAAAAATCGCCCGCGTGCGCGAGCAAGCTTATCTCGATCCCGCATGGTCGAATTTGTTCAGCCGTTCCCACATGCCGATCGACGTGATCATTTCGCCCGAGGTTATTATCGCTAACGATATTTTCCAGCGTCTGTCCGTGCCTGGCACAACATTCGTGATCCCGTTGGCCGAAGGTCTGGCGCATATGGTGGGGGTTATCTGCGGTGAGGATTGCCCCATTCTCAACACGCCGCTAGCGCAACTCAGGAACCTGTTCCCCGATCTGGCATTTGAAATTGTTGCTATTTTGCGCAATAACAAATCCATCATTCCCGACGGCACGGATCAGCTAGAGGTCGGTGACGAAGTTTATTTCATCGTCAACACCAAGCACCTGAACCGTACTATGGTGGCTTTCGGCCACGAAGAAACCAAAGCACGCCGCATCGTGATCGCGGGCGGCGGGAATATCGGCAAGGTATTGGTCGAACTGATCCGTGAAAAATCCAAGGGCGTACAGATCAAAATCATCGAGGCCAATGAAGCGCGCGCGAATTACCTGAGCGAACAATTCGAAGACACTATCGTTCTACAGGGTAATTGTCTGGATAAAGACCTTTTGGAAGAAGCCTCCATCGATACGGTCGAAACCTTCGTGGCTATCACCAACGACGACGAAAGCAACATTCTGGGCTCTCTTCTGGCCAAACAATATGGCTGCAAACGCGTGATTACGCTTGTGAATAATAACGCGTATTCGCCGCTTGTCGCGCCCATGGGCATTGATGCCATGATTTCACCACGCGCCACCATCGTTGCCCAGATCATGCAGCATGTGCGCCGCGGGAGGATCAAGGGTCTGCATAATTTGCGCGACGGTTTCGCGGAAGTGATCGAGGCGGAAATTTCCGAGAATACCAATATCGCCAATACATCCATCGCCGATCTGGAATTGCCGCATGAGGTGATTATAGGTGCCGTGATCCGCGAAGATGATGTGATTATGCCGTATCCCGAGCTTGTCTTGCGGCCCGGTGATGATGTGATCATTCTTGCCTCTCAGGCGCAGGTGCAAGAGGTTGAAAAAATGTTCTCCGTTCTAATGGACCTGTTTTAAACCATGCCCGCTTTTGCCTATGTTAACGGTCGTTACGTTCATCATCGCGATGCCGCCGTGCATATCGAGGACCGCGGTTTTCAATTCGCCGACAGCGTGTATGAGGTCATTGCCTGTATAAATGGTACTTTGGCCGATGCGCCCGGACATCTCGACCGGATGGAACGCTCGCTCGGTGAATTGGCAATGGGCATGCCCTGTTCGCGCAAGGCATTGCTGCTGATCATCCGCAACTTGCTTCGTAAAAACAGGCTTTCCAGCGCCGCCGTGTATATTCAGGTCACGAGAGGGAGCGCCAAGCGCGATTTCAAATTTCCCTCTGCGGATACGCCGCAAACGCTTGTGATCACAACGCGCCCCTTTAATTTTGCACAAAACCCCTATATCGAAAAGGGAGCCAAGGCGATTACCGTGCCCGACTTACGCTGGGCGAGGCGCGACATCAAAACCACCGGGCTTTTGCCTCAGGCTCTTGCGAAACAGGCGGCCGCCGAGAAAGGCGCCCAGGAAGCCCTGATGATTGATGAGGACGGCTATATCACCGAAGGATCCTCCAGCAATTCATGGATTTTAAAGGATAAGACCTTGTATACCCGCAACGCCGATCACATGATCCTGAAGGGGGTGACGCGCATGGCGGTCAACCATGTGGCGCAAAAAATGGGCCTTACAATAACCGAGCGCAAATTCAAACCCGAAGAAGCGCTAGAGGCCGATGAAGCCTTTAACACCAGCGCAACCGCCATGATCATGCCTATCGTGGAAATCGACGGCAAAAAGCTTGGCACGGGCAAGCCCGGCCCCGTGACACAGAAGATTTTCGAAGAATATAAAAACTATGTCTTCGGAAAATACGGCTCCCCGCTTACATGGAAATACTGATCTGATGAATTTGCCCGCAAGACTTCCCGAAACCATGATTTTCGACTGGGACGGCACGCTGGCCGACAGTTTCGTATTCCTCAACCTCGCGCATAACCATGTACGCGATGTGTTCGGCATGGATCCCATGACGCACGAAGAGTTTAAATATTATTTCGGCAAGCCGCGCGAGGTGCTTTACAAGGTCATGTATGAAAGTCGCGCGGAAGAGGCCAAAACCCATTTTGAATCCTACGTGGTGGCCAATCATCACAAGCTCGAGCCCTTGGAGGGGGCGGGGGCACTGCTCCAGAGCCTGCACGAGGCTGGCGTGGTGATGAGTGTGGTGACCAATAAACGCAGCAAATTCGTAACCGCCGAGATCGAAAACATGGGCTGGGACGGGTATTTCGCTTCGGTCGTCGGGGCGGGTGAGGCCAAAGCCGACAAACCCGATACCGCGCCCTTACTGCTTGCGTTGGAAAAGGGCGGAATAGTTAATAATCCGGCCCATACATGGTTTATCGGTGATACCGATATCGACCTTCTTTGCGCCCGCGCCTTCGGCTGCCATGCCGTTTTAATCGGCGAAACGCCCGAAAGACAATCATGGATTGAGGATTATAACCCCATGATGGCGTTCAAAACCTTACCCGAATTTCATAAAGAAATATTACAAATAGCGGCAAAATAAGTAAAAATTGGCTTGCCGCCTGCCGTTTTCTTGTTTAAGAAGCTGTAAAAAGCCTGCGTAATGCAGAAAAACAATAATTGGACATAAAAATGGCAGATAAAATCCAAAACGTACAAGACGTGTTTCTGAATAAAATCCGCAAGGAAAAGATGTCGGTCACCGTCTTTCTCGTGAACGGGGTAAAACTTCAGGGTGTTATTACATGGTTCGATAATTTCAGCATGTTGCTGAGACGTGATTCACACGTACAGCTGATTTACAAGCACGCCATCTCGACAATCATGCCGGGCGGCCCGCTTAGTCTGAATGACGAAGAAGACACCGAGAAAAAGGCCGACACAGACGCCTAGCCGCAAAGACCATATGTTTATCAATTATAACCATCCCGCGCATAAAAAGCGGGACAGGGCACTTATCATTCACCCTGAGCTTCCCTCCCGCCCGCAAAGCCGGGATATGGAAGATATTCTGGAAGAAGCCGAAGGGCTGGCCCATGCGATCGAGCTTGACGTTGCACACACGGAAACTTTGAAAGTTTCCGCCATTCAGGCCGGTGCCTTTTTCGGCAAGGGGCAGCGTGAGAAAGTCGCCGGAATTATAGAGGAAACCGATCCCGACATCGTTATCGTCAACAGCACGCTTTCGCCCGTGCAGCAACGTAACCTCGAAAAAGAATGGAACCGCAAGGTTATCGACCGTACCGGACTGATCCTCGAGATTTTCGGCGCCCGCGCTCAAACGAAAGAGGGGCGGCTTCAGGTCGATCTGGCCGCTCTGGAATATCAACGCTCCCGCCTCGTGCGCTCATGGACGCACCTTGAGCGTCAGCGCGGCGGGGCAGGGTTCATGGGCGGGCCCGGCGAGCGGCAGATCGAGCTCGACCGCCGCATCATAGACCAAAAAATCGTCCAGCTTAAAAAGGAACTGGAGCAGGTGATGCGCACGCGCCGCCTTGGCCGTCAGAACCGCGAACGCGTGCCTTATCCCGTGATCGCGCTTGTCGGCTATACCAACGCGGGGAAATCCACGTTGTTCAATACCATTACCGATGCCGGAGTGTTTGCCGAAGACCTGCCTTTTGCCACGCTCGACCCCACCTTGCGCAAGATCACACTCTCCAATAATCAGGAAGCTATTTTGTCCGATACGGTGGGATTTATCTCCGACCTGCCTACCCATCTTGTTGCCGCCTTCCGCGCCACGCTGGAACAAACGGTTCACAGCGACGTTCTTGTCCATGTCATCGACGTTTCGCGTCATGACTGGCAATCCCAGCGCGAGGACGTCATCCGCATCCTTCAGGACCTTGGCATCGAATATGAGCGCGATAACCGTATTATCGAGGCATATAACAAAATCGATGCCCTGCCGCCCGAAGAACGCGAAAGACTGAGCCATAAATTCCATGGCCGTGACGACGTTATTCTACTTTCCGCGCTAAAGGAGGAGGGGCTCGACAGGCTGGATGAAAGCTGTATCGATATCCTCGCCGCCCGTCATGTGGATGTGAGCCTCACGCTACCCTATGCCGACGGGCGCTCGCTCGGCTGGCTATACGATCATGCAGATATTTTGAAGCGTGAGGACGGCGAAGAGGGGATCAAACTTTCCTTTCGCATCGATCCCGGAATGCTGGAAAAGTTCAAACAGGAAACTGGGTATAAGGTTAAACCTTAAGCGGCACGTTCTTTAGCTTTTTGCTCTTGCCATGCGGCTTCCATTTCCTCCAATGAAGCGTCCTTAATATCTTCACCTTTTACTTTAAAAATACCCTCTAAACCCTTAAACCTTCTTTCAAATTTATCATTTGTGTTTCGCAGTGCCGTTTCAGCATTTATATCGAACTGACGCGCCAGTCCGGCGACCACGAACAGCACATCGCCCAGTTCTTCCGCCTTTTCTTCTATCGTACCTGAGGCGACAGCTTCGCGCAGTTCGGCCAGTTCCTCTTCCAGTTTATTCAAAAAACCATCAATGGATTGCCATTCAAACCCCACCTTGGCCGCCTTTTTTTGCAATTTCTGCGCCCGGAGCAGGGCGGGCAGGGCCTTGGCCACACCGTCAAGCGCACTGGCGCTTTCCGGCTTTTCCAGCGCTTTTTTCTCGTCCCAGATCGCGTTAACGTCCTCTGCGCTCCCCGCCGCGCGGTCGCCAAACACATGCGGGTGGCGGGAAATCATCTTTTCGGTGACGTCCTTGATCACATCTTCGATAGTGAAAAACCCTTCTTCCGATGCCATTTGAGCATGATAAATCGGCTGGAGGAGGAGATCGCCAAGCTCCTCACGCAAATCTTTCATATCGCTACGCTCGATAGCATCTAGGACCTCATAGGCTTCCTCAACCGTATAGGGGGCGATGGATTGAAAATCCTGCCCCAGATCCCACGGGCAGCCGCCTTCCGGATCACGTAACCGCGCCATGACTTTGATTAACTCTTCGATAGGGTGTTTTTGCTCGCTCATTTTTTTCCCTTATCTACGCCAGTATTCCGACCGGAATAATACCAGCACCGTCATCATTTCCAAACGCCCGAAAAGCATTGCTGCGCATAACAGCCATTTCGCCGTATCGGGCAGTGAGGCAAAATTTCCAGATGGCCCTATGATATTCCCTATACCCGGCCCGACATTGGCAAGCGCGGTGGCCGATGCACTGATCGCGGTTTCAAAATCAAGGCCGAGCAGGCTCAGGGCAATAGCCAGCACCGCCGCAGAAATGGCAAAAACTCCTAGAAAACCCAGAACCGCGATTGCCATATTTGAATCAATAGGCCGTCCCTGATAATGCAGGGTAAAAACACCGTGGGGGAAGAGCAAGGTTTTAATCTGACGCTGCGCCAGTTTAAGGGCAATCACCAGCCGCATAACCTTCATTCCGCCAGCGGTAGAGCCCGAACACGCCCCCAAGAAGGTCAGGAAGAATATAAACGTCGCCGCAAATCCGCCCCATAACGTATAATCCGTCGTAGCAAAGCCGGTGGTGGTGATAATCGAAATCACGTTAAAAACTACGTAGCGCAGACTTTCCTCTACGCTGTAGGCTGAATTCAGCCATAGCCAACTGGTGAGAACAACGAAAAAACAAACCAGCATCACCAGAAGTGATCTGAATTGCTCATCCTTGAAAAACTCAAATTTTCCCTGAAAAAAGAACTTGATATAAAGCACGAAGGGAATACCGCCGCATAGCATGAAAAATGCTCCGGCATAGTGCAGGGCAGGCTCTTTGAAAAACCCGAAAGAGGCGTCATGCGTTGAGTATCCGCCGGTAGGGATGGTGGTTAGAGCATGATTGATCGCATCAAAAATATTCATACCCAGCACAAAAAATGTTGCAGCGCACGCAGCCGTCAAAATGGCGTAAACCTTGAGCAGTGAAGCAACAAGATCGACTGTCCTTGGCATCACTTTTTCCGATTTATCCGATGATTCCGTGCGGAAAAGCTGCATCCCGCCAATGCGCAGAAAGGGCAGAATGACGATGGCAAAGGCGATAATTCCTATCCCGCCGATCCACTGCGTAATCGAGCGCCAAAGCAAAATCCCGCGTGACATGCCGTCCAACCCGCTAAGAACCGTAGATCCTGTCGTGGTAACACCTGAAACGGACTCAAAAAATGCGTCCGTAAAAGAAAGATCGAGATCGGAGAAATAAAACGGAAAGGCGGCGAATACGCTCATCGCGAGCCAGCTCAGCACGGTGAGCATAAAGGTCTGGCGTAGATCCAGATTGTTATCATGCGCGTAATTTGAAAGTATTAACGCTCCGCCGAAGAACAGTGAAACAAGAGCACATTCCACAAATGCGGCAGAATTCATATGATCGTCGCTCATATCGACCAGCGCCGGTATAAATTCGGCCACGCCGATAATCACAAGTAATATCCCGATCGTAAAACCGACGATTTGATGTTTCAAAACAAGAATACCGTTTTAATTGCTCCGGCCCAAAAGGGCATCCTAGTTTTAAAAGATTCAGCCCCGAGTTGAAAGGTAAATATAGGATAGCAAAAGTGTGATAATGTATATTATGGAAATTAATATATACGGTTATCCGGGACTAGGCCGGAACTTACTCTTAGCGCTTTAAATTGGCGTTTGGCGTTAATAATGCGCTATTATAATATATGGGCATGAAATGGTTCCTGTTTCTTATTATCGCCTTTACGCTGCCGGCATTCAATACTGTGGCGGCTGATGGTTATGTTCCCCCTACATGTGATGCGGGTCTTTACAGGGCCATCACCACCAAAGCCCACCTTGAGAGCCAGCGCGAGCAAATGCTCAATTCCAATCTTTTGTTTAAACCTGACAGCGTTCTTGAATATTCCTGTTTTAATGCGGCGCTGAATTCCGATCTTGCGCCCAAGGATACGAATTTCAGTGAAAGCCATAAAACAATTGATTTACCGGGCGCTACAAACGAAATGCTTGGAACACCCGCCCAACAATACAACAGTAACAATTTCGGCCATCCCGCACTTGGCGGCCATGGAAAAGATCCAGCTTCACCCGGTTCCAATTACACGAATTGCAACATGATGAACAATATATGGCGTCAGGCAAAATGCGGTGATTTTCAGCAAAATCTGAGTGAAACGGCTTTTCTCGAGTTCTCCGATTACGCTAACGGTGCCAATAAACGCGGTTTGCCTCAGGAATGCGCTCCCAAAGCGCCTCTGCCGTGGAAAGAAGCCATAGCAGCCGTTTATCCGCCCGGTAACCTTGATATGAATGAAGTTTATAAGAAACTGCAGCCCGGAGCCTGCGGCGATACTTATATCATTAGCACAGGCGTACCGCTGAAATATAAAACGCCTGATGGCGCCGGAGGCCTTAAGGAAGGTAAAATCTGCGCTGCGCCGGGCTGTTCCTTTAGCATATCGGGAAAATCCTGTAACTAGGCGGTTTTGACCGTAATTTCTAAGCCATCATAAGCCGGCGCGTATCCATCAGTCAATTCGTTAACAAGCGTACGGTAATCCATGGAAATCGTCAGACTGGATAAATACACCTGATCCGCACCGATTTGTTCGTTCAGCGCGTAAATCGTTTCCAGATTGGCGTGAACAAGATTATCCGTGTGATGATATCCGGCGCCGTCCACAATCCATGTTTTCACGCCCGTAAGCGCCTCGATGGCTGGCGGATCGAGATTGACGATATCGCAGGAATAGCCGAAATCGCCAAAGCGGTAACCGACAGAGCGGCATGTCCCGTGATCCTGATCAAAGGGAATGAAATCTATATCCCCTACCCACATTGATTTACCGTAATTTTGCGGGCCAATCTCATGCGCTTCCAGCACAGGCGGATACAGAACGCTTTTCCCTCCCTCGAACAGATATTTGAACCGCCCCGTCAGATCGCCCAATGTTTCGGCGTTCCCGTAAATAGGCACCAATTTTTGCCCGCGAATGCGGATCATACGAAGGTCGTCGATGCCCATAATGTGATCGCTGTGAGCATGGGTATAAAGCACGGCATCGACATGGGAAATATCGGCCCGGTTCATCTGCGTACGAAAATCGGCCCCCGTATCAACAATAATCGTCGTGTTTTTACTTTGCACGGCGATGGAGGAACGCAGGCGGTTATTGCGCGGCTCATGCGGGTCACACTTGCCCCAGTGATTGCCGATAGATGGTACCCCGGTCGAATTGCCGCACCCTAAAACTGTGATCTTCAGGGTCATAAGCGCTGCGCCCGGTTGAACAGCGTATAGAAATTATCGGTGGTCGCTTTCGCAAGCGCCCCAATTTCTTCATGGCGCAGCCCAGCCAGAAACTCCCCGGTATGGCGCACATATTCCGGCCTGTTCGGTTTTCCCCGCAATGGCACGGGCGCAAGGAAGGGCGCATCCGTTTCCACCAGAACGCGATCAATCGGCACATCTTTGGCAATCTCCTGCAGCTCCACCGCTTTGGGGAAGGTCACAATGCCGGATAAGGAAATATAAAACCCAAGCTCAAGCGCCTGCTCCGCCAGCCAGCGCGAGCCGCTGAAACAATGCATAACCCCGCGAAGCCGCCCTGCGCCCTCTTCCTTCATAATGCGGATCGTATCTTCCTCCGCATCGCGCGTATGGATGATGATCGGCAAATCCGTTTCAAGACAGGCGCGGATGTGTTTTCTAAAACTCTCCGCCTGATCGCCGCGCGGAGAATTATCGTAATAATAATCAAGCCCGCTTTCCCCGATGCCGATGATTTTGAGATCGAAATTTGCCAGTTTCACCAACTCTTCAAGCGTGACCGCTTTTTCCGTCTCCAGCCCGGAATCGTGCGGATGTGTGCCAACAGAGCACCAGATATTTTTATGCGCTCGCGCCAGTTCAAGCTGCGCCGGAAAATCACCATTAATCTGACACGAAATGCTGAGCACTCCATCGACACCATGCTCCATCGCCCCGTCGATAAGGCTTTGCGCACCAACGCCATCCTCATGATTTTTATGGGTCAGGTGACAATGCGAGTCGATCCACATAAGAAGCCTGCTTTCCTTGAAATACCCTATTCCGCGGCTTCCTGTGTCATTTCCAACCGCGGAAAGACGCCTTCGGGTTTGTCGATTTTGGTGCCCGGTTTCAACGCATGATCGGGTGACAAAGTTTCAAAGCTACGCGCATCTTCGCCGATCTTAAGTTGATCGAGCATACGCGCGGCGCTTTCCGGCGTCAGCGGCTGCATGATCAGCGCAAGGCACCGTATGGTTTCCGCCAGCACATAAAGTACCGTTCCCATACGCTCCGGATTATCATTCTTAAGTTTCCATGGCGCTTGCTGGTCGATATAGACATTGCCCTCATTCGCCACGCGGATGATTTTATCAATCGCCTTGTGGAAACGCTGTAAATCAAGCTCGGCCCGTACTTCGGCGATCATCTCGCGCCGTGCAAGATCCAAAAGCGCCTTATCCTCTGCAGTTAAATCTCCGGCTTTCGCAATAACACCGTCGCAGTTTTTGTAAATCATGGACAGGCTGCGCTGCGCCAGATTACCGATGCCGTTGGCAAGATCGGCGTTGATACGCTCCACTGCGCTTTGGTGTGAGAAATTACCGTCATTGCCGAATGGTACTTCGCGCATCATGAAATAACGCGCCTGATCGACGCCGTAACGCTCCACCAGATCATGCGGGGCGATGACATTGCCAAGAGATTTCGACATTTTTTGCCCCTCGATCGTCCACCAGCCATGGGCAAAAACCCGTTTCGGCGGCTTCAGACCCGCGGCCATCAAAAATGCGGGCCAGTAAACGGCGTGGAAACGCAGAATGTCTTTGCCCACCATATGCAGATCGGCGGGCCAATATTTTTTAAAGCTTTCACCGTCTTTGTCCGGATATCCGGCGGCGGTGATATAGTTCGTCAGCGCGTCGATCCACACATACATGACATGCTCGTCGTCGCCGGGCACAGGAATACCCCAGTCGAAATTGGTACGGCTGATTGATAAATCCATGAGCCCGCCCTTCACGAAACTGATGACTTCGTTGCGGCGGGAATCCGGCATGATGAAATCGGGATGCGCCTCGTAAAATTCCAGCAGACGGTCCTGCCACGCTGACAACTTAAAGAAATAGCTCTCCTCCTCCACCCATTCGCATGGCGCGCCGGAAGGGGCAATTTTCGTGCCGTCCGGCCCGTCGGTCAGCTCATCTTCGCCGTAATATGCCTCATCACGCACGGCGTACCAGCCCGCATATTTATCGAGATAAATATCGCCGTTATCGGCAATCGCGCGCCAGAGTGCTTGCGCCGAAATCTTGTGCCGCTCTTCGGTTGTGCGGATGAAATCGTCGTTGGAATAATTCATCAGCGGAGTAAGATCGCGGAAATTCTGCGAGACTTTATCCGTAAAGCTTTGCGGATCAATACCAGCCTTAGCCGCCGCCTGATGCACTTTCAGGCCGTGTTCATCCGTACCGGTCAGGAACATGACATCGAAACCGTCCAGCCGCTTGAACCGCGCCAGCACGTCACAGGCCACGCTTGTATAGGTATGGCCCAGATGCGGTTTGTCGTTCACATAGTAAATGGGGGTCGTGATGTAATACGGCTTTTGGGCCATGGGAATTCCTCCGGTATCAAGCAGCGCGCATCAAGGAAAATGCTTCCATGACCCCGTGGCGTTTATCCAGAGAGGCGCGGGAAACCTGATCAAAGTGCTCCCCTAGGTTTTCACAGATTTTGATCAGGCTTTCAAGGGAAGAGTTTTTCAGGATGCGCCCGAAGACTTCCAGATTAAGCGGTTCCGCAGCCTGCTCCTGCCCTCGTGCTTTGGCACGCGCCAGCTCATCCGCCAGCCATAGCATAAGTCCGGCAAAGGACTCATAAGACTTTCCGCGGTCAAGACGGGCAAACTCATCGGCCATGGCATGAAGATCGGTTTGCTTCCAATCGGGGTATTGCTGGAAAATCATTAATATCCGCTCCAGTATCTCCAGCCCGCCTTCATCCAGAAATTGTAGCGCCTTGCCGATACTTCCTCCTGAAAGATGAAGAAGCCTTGTAATCTCTTGTTCTGTAATTCTTTCGCCGCGCCGCTGCATCAACGTTTGGATATTCTCCTGGCTCAGCGGAGAAAAATCCACCACGCGGCTACGCGAGCGGATCGTCGGGATCAGCGCGCCGATCCGGTGTGTCACCAATATCAGCAGCGTATCGCTCGGCGGCTCTTCCAGAATTTTCAAAAGGGCGTTTTGCGCATTGCGGTTCATCGTGTCGGCATCATCAATCACCACCACACGCCAGCCGCCATAGGATGCGGTCTTACGTAGAAACGGGGCGACTTTTCTCAACTGCTCGACATCAAGGCTGTTTTTCTGCGTTCCCTTACCCTCGTCTACCGCACGCTCCAACCCTAAAAGGTCGGGATGCGCGCCCGAAGCCACCAGCCGGAAAACCGGATCGTTCACATCCATATCCATGGATGATGGACTTTCTGCCGGAAGATCGTCGAACATGCCTCCCTGCCCCGCATCTTCTTTTTCGGTTTTTAGAACGTGGCGGGCGAGGCGGTAAGCAAAGGTGGACTTTCCGATACCTTTAATGCCTGAGAAAATAAGCGCGTGCGGGCACTTTCCTTGCTCCAAAAGCTTTAAAAGCTCTTGCTCTATTTTGTCATGCCCCAGACAAAACGACATCAGGCGCGGATGAACCAGCCCCTCCTCTTCTTGCACCAAAGGTGCCGGAGGAATGCTTGACGCCTCGAATTCTTCTTCCGCCGGTTCATCGCCAAACAAATCCATTACGCGCCCTCTTGGTTTTTATGCGCTTCCAGTCTTTCTTCCACGATCTTCAAAATCTGCGCTTCGATATCTTCTTTGCTTTGTCCGGCGTCGATAACCTGACAACGCTCAGGTTCCTTTTTCGCAATCTCCAGAAACCCGGCACGCAGTTTTTCATGAAAGGATAAATCCAGATTTTCATACCGGTCTTCGCTTTGGCTAAGCCCCAGTTTTTCAGAGGCTAACCTGCGTCCCGAACGCGACAATCCCTCGCGTGGATCAATATCCAGAATAAAAGTAAGATCGGGTGTGAAGCCATCCAAAACAATGTCGTTCAATTTATTGATTTTTGAAAGCTCCATGCCAAGCCCGTAACCCTGATAGGCGCGGGTGGAATCGGTAAACCTGTCGCTGATCACAATACGTCCGTCTTCCAACGCGGGTTTGATAATTTTATCGACATACATCGCTCTTGCGGCAAAGAACATCAGGCATTCCGCCATCGGACTCCAATTGCCGCCGTGACGTTGCACCAGTAAATTGCGGATTTTTTCGCCTTCCGGCGTGCCTCCGGGCTCTCGCGCCGTAACAACCTTATATTTCTTCGCGGTCAGGGTTTCCGCAAGCCAGTTGATCTGTGTAGTTTTACCGCCTCCTTCGCCGCCTTCCAACGTGATAAAGAAGCCCCGCTTAGCCATTGATTGTTTTTTCCTTCAAATCACGGACGGGCGGCACACCACCCTCATCGGCGGGCAATCTTGCCCGTGCAAAAAACAAACGTCTGGCTTTCGCAAACGTACGGGAAATCAGGCCCATTTTATTGACGTCCTGTGCGGCAACCAGAGGAACTTCGAAAGTCGAAAGCTGCGGCACGTCAATCGTCATAATACCCACCTGTTGCCCCTTTTGAACGGGCGCTATCAAAGGCTGCGTCATTCTCACCTGTATTTTCAAGCCCTGCCGGGAAAGGGTTGGCAACGTAACTTTTAAATCACGCCCCGTTACTGCGGCCACGCTTTTATCCTTACCCACAGCCACAGGAATATCGGCTACAGGTTCATCACCTTTCACAAGCTCCACATTCTGGAACCCGCGTAACCCCCACTCCAGCAATTTAGCAGCCTCTTTCGCGCGCGCCTGTTCGTCTTCCAGCCCGTTGATCACGAGCACTACGCGGCGGCCATTATGCACCCCCGATCCAATCAGACCGTATCCTCCGACTTCCGTATGGCCCGTTTTGATACCATCGGCGCCGATATTGCGGTAAAGTAGCGGATTGCGGTTGCGCTGGGTAATTTTGTTATAGGTAAATTCCTTTTCACTGTAATAATGATAATAATTCGGAAAATCGCGAATCATCGCCACGGCAAGCGTCGTCAGATCGCGCGGCGTGGAATAATGATCAGGATCGGGCCAGCCGCTGGCATTCATGAAATTGCTGTCTTTCATACCAAGCTCCTTGGCTTTGGCCGTTAGCGCCTTGGCGAAATAATCTTCGGTCCCCGCTAAACCTTCGGCCAACACGATAGTTGCATCGTTTCCGGACTGTACGATTACACCACGTACAAGATCCTCCACCTTAACGCTTTTATCCACCTCAACGAACATTTTGGACCCGCCCTTACGCCAGGCTTTTTCGCTAACCAAAAATTCATCGTTCAGCGAAATTTGACCACTTTTCAGAGCGTCAAAAACCACATACATCGTCATCACCTTGCTCATAGAAGAGGTTGGCATACGCGCATCCGGATTCTTTTCATACAGCACCATGCCGGTTTCAAAATCGACCATATAGGCGTGACTGGCCAGCGTCGGCGGTCGCTTTTGCGCATAGGAAGAAACGGGAGCGAACGCGATAAAAACAAAAAGAATGAGTGCAAGAATACGTGTCATAGAGGTACCTTCGCATCCCTTTAAACGCTAATCAAGGACCTGCTGGGGTGAAATAAAAATTATTCTACAACAATAATTGCCTGCTTGTTACCAGCAGAGGCAAGCTCATCAAGAAGTTTGTCGGCCAACGACACATCGTTGGAGGGAATTCGTACACGGTAAAAAGACTGACCATTGATTTCCGCCGGGTATACGCCTGCTTTTCGGCCCAGTTTATTGGCAAAGGCTATCGCGTTTTCCTTATTGGTAAACGATCCCGCCTGCACGTAAATATTGGTGGGCGTAACGGGTAATTGCCTTACGACCGGATCGGGATAAAATTTTCCGGCATTGACGTGCCCTGCAACCTGTTGATCCGTTGAAGCAGAAACTGGAGTTAACCCTGATGGCGTAGAGTACCCCTCATGCGGCGGCGGTAAAAGATCGGCAGCAGGAAGGTAATTATCATTACCGTCATTGGCGGCCATCATTTGCGCTTCACGCGCCAAAGCAGCTTCACGTTCGTTCAGGCCCGGCGGGTCCGGCAATAACGTACCCTCATCGCGCACTTGCCTGTGCTCGTTCATCGCCACTTCATAGCCCTTGGTGTCCTCGCCTCGGCGCGCGGCGGCGGCTACCGCGCGGCTTTCCTTGGACAGAACCTCGATCCGCACTTTCGCGGTACCCTTGGTTTTGACATCAAGTAAATCTGCGGCGCGGCTGGAAAGGTCGAGAACGCGCCCGCGCTTGAACGGACCGCGGTCATTAATCCGCACAATCACCGAACGTCCGTTTTCAAGATTCGTCACCCGTGCGATAGACGGCATCTGGAGCGTGCGGTGCGCCGCCGTTAGCTCGTTCATGTCGAAAATTTCGCCATTGGCCGTGTAATTGCCGTGGAATTGCGGGCCGTACCAGGATGCGATTCCCGTTTCCACCAGATCGTATTGTTCTCTTGGATAATATGTTTTGCCGAAAATGTCGTAAGGATTCCCGACTTTGAACTTTCCTTCGCTTTGTCCCGGACCGACCGTTTTTACAACATGAGAAGCCAGTTCGACCTCTGAACAGCCGCTGATTAAAAGTGCCGAAAGCGACAATAAAAGAACTAAAAACCGCATCCCACCTGCCTTTCTATTCTGCAATTGCATCGGCCAGCAAACCCACGCTGGTGGCGAAATAGACCGATTTATTCCACCGCATAACGACACGGTAATTATGATACACTAGATAGGCCGGGCCGCCCAAGCCATCCGGTACAACAACCGAGGCTTCCATATCTTCAGCCATCGGTAAATCACCACCGCCTGGAAGGCGAACGCCCGCCTTTTGCCATTCGCGCAAGCTCTTTTTAACATCAACACCTGTCAAACTCTGAGAAAAACCGGCAGGAAGAGAGACCTGCCTGCCCCATCTTTCACCGTCATGCCACCCCGAACGGCTTAAATAATTCGCGGTCGATCCGAACACGTCGGGCAAGCTACCCCAGATATCGCGCTTTCCGTCGCCGTTATGGTCCACCGCATAGGCATGGAAGCTGGAGGGCATAAACTGATTCTGGCCCATGGCGCCAGCCCATGAACCCTTCATATGCGCGGCGTCTACATGCCTTTCATCGATAATTTTAAGGGCATTGATAAGCTCCTTGCGGAAAAACGAACTGCGCCGCCCATCATAGGCCAATGTGGCCAAAGAATCGACCACCTTGAAACCGCCTGTGTTATTTCCGTAGCTGGTCTCGATCCCCCACAGCGCGACAATATATTGAGATTGCACGCCGTATTTCGCGCTCACCGCCTCCAGTTCCGCCTTATGATCATACAGCATCTGGCGGCCTTGCTGGATGCGGGCGTTATTGATCACACGCTCGCGATACTGCGCAAATGTCATCGTTCCTTCGGGTTGTTTGCGATCCAGTTCAATGACACGCGGAATCGGCTGCACGCCCGCAAAGGCTTCGTTCAACGTATGCTGCGAGATTCCTTCACTCGCCGCCTCTTGTTTGAAATTCATAAGCCAGGTTTCGAAGCTCTCGCTCGCCGCCCTGCTTTGCCCGGCAATAAGGATGCACAAAAGTGATAAAAGGGTAAAAAATATTTTCATCCGCGGATTATGACTGATTTCCTCTGGACAGATAAGGGGGAAAGCCTTAATTATCACGAGATAAATTTTCAGCCCGCTATCTCATAGGCTTATCGTGCTTTACGGAGGGGTGGCAGAGCGGTTGAATGCACCGGTCTTGAAAACCGGCGTGGGTTTACGCCCACCGTGGGTTCGAATCCCACCCCCTCCGCCAATCCTGCTTTCAGGCCCGAAAACCGTTATAACATATTGAATAAAAACGAATTTTTCGGGGCTCGAAACCCCGAATTACGGCAGTATACGAGCCTGTCCTCGAAGGCCACTTTCAGCAGGGTACGCCGCCTGTCCAAGGCACCGCTTTCCCATACCGAACAAGGGCTTGCGAACGCCGACAGGGTGAGTTCGAACACCTCGGCAAAACGCTTGCGCGGCGATTAATTGCTCATCGGCATCATAGTTTTCATCTGCGGCCATATAGGTGTCTTAATTTTAAAGAAGAAGGATTATTCAGCCTCTTTCTTGCTTCTGTATTCCTTCATCTTTTCCTTCATTTTTTCGCGGAAAGCTTCGGCTTCATCCTTGGAAAAATTACCATCGCCATCCGTATCCATTTTGGCGAAACGCGCTTCTGCCTCTGCCATAAACTCAGCCTTTGAAATCACGCCATCACCGTTTGTGTCATGTTTTTCAAACATATTGCCTTTGTGATGGCCTTCATGATCCTCGGCATGAGCCGCCGGTATGGCGATACACATGGCCAGCAGAATTGTCAGTGCGATTGTCTTTTTCATTAATTAAGCTCCTTTTTAATTTGGTTTGTCTACCTTGTAATACGTAAGAAAACTCAAAACCCTTCGCTGTTTTTAAATTTTTTCTTCATAAAAAATCCAGAATGAAATCATTGCCGTTATCGCGCGTATTAATGCTGATCGTGCCACCATGAAGCTCCGCCGCCTTTTTCACGATAGACAAACCGAGGCCAGAGCCGCGTGCGCCCGTGTTCCCGGGTAATTTTTCAAACCGTTCGAATATCTTGATTTTATGCTCTGGCGGAATGGGCGTGCCGTAATCACGCACGATGATTTTTTTTTCCGCCACAATCACCTCGACCGGCAATTTATCCGGCGTATGTTTCAACGCGTTCTCAAGCAGATTCAAAATCGCCCTGAACAAAGTATCTTCGTTTCCCATGATCACTTGGTCGTAACAAAGCTGCTCCAGTGATAATTCCTTCTCATGGGAAATAAACAGCGGCCCTATATCTTCACATGCCTTTTTCGCAATATCGTTCAGACTCACCTCCCCTTGCGGGCCGGCATCGGCCAGATCAAGGCGAGAAATATCGAGCATCTGGCTGATCAAGTGATTGATGTTACGCAAATCCTCATTCAGCATGAAAACTTCGCGTTCATTGCTAAGCGACGATATGCGCGCCTTCAAAATAGAAATTGGCGTCCGCAGTTCATGCGCGGCATTGGCGATGAAAAATTTCTGCGCTTCGGCCTTTTTCTCCAGTCGCGCAAGGCTGTTATTCACACTCTGGATAAGCGGTAAAATTTCCGCATGAACATTGCTCTCATCCAGTCGCGCCGAAAGATTGTCGTATTTAATGTTTCGAGCCTCACGCGCCGCTGTTAATACGGGGCGTAACGCCTCTTTAAAAATCAAGACGATGACAAAGGCCTGCAGCAAAAGCAACGGTCCGCCCAGAAGAATAATATTGTTCAAAAAGTCTTTTTTTAGCGAGGCAATAAACTTCGTGAATTCATCAGCATACTCAATCACGTAAATAGGATAAATTTTCCCTTCAAACAGGTAGTCATACTTCAGACCTGCAAAAAACTTTCCGTCTTTCGTTTCGAAATTAAAATAGTGCTTTCCTGTTTTTTTCAGGGTGCCTTTGATTTTATCACTCATGAAATTATTGGATTGAAAAAGGATTCTCCCGCTCGCGTTCATCACCGCATATTGGTGATTATCTGTGGGCTCCGCGTAATACTCTTCATAGCGGCGCGGGAAATCGACCTCGAACTTTCCCTTCCAGTCGTATTCAATGAAGGATGCGATCTTGCGGGCTTGCTCCAGCAACTCTTCCTGCTCTACCGATTTCGTAAGTGCTGTGATCTGCGAGAAAATCAACACCCCAAGCAACATCAGTATAACAACCGAAGTCAGGAATACATATAATACAACCCGCAAGCTGAGTGATTTGGGCATGAACTTCATGCTTACACCTCTTTTTTGCTTTTGATCAGATACCCGATACCGCGCAGTGTTTTAATCTCGACATCACTACCCGCAACTTCCAGTTTTTTACGCAGGCGGTGCATAACGACTTCCACGGAGTTCTGCGACCCCTCTTCGCTATGACCATATAAAGCAGAGATAAGAGTGTCCTTATTAACCACCCGCCCCGGAAGCCGCATAAGCCGCTCAAGCGCATCACGCTCCTTGGCGGTTATTTCTGTGGGCTGGTCGTTTATCCTCACCAAACTTTGGGTCGGCACAAATTCTAGATTGCCCTGCTTAAGAACCGTATCGACCGCATCGGAAGGACGGCGATGAAGCGCATGAATGCGCGCGATCAACTCATCCATTTCGAACGGCTTGATCACGTAATCATCTGCTCCGCTATTTAGTCCGGCGACTTTGTCGCCCAACTCATCTTTGGCGGTCAGGATCAGAACCGGAATTTTCACCCCGTCCTCTCGCAGGGTTTTAAGAAGATCAAGCCCCTCCATATCGGGCAAACCGCGGTCAAGGATGATCAGGTCATGAACGCTTGCATCAATAACGTCCAAAGCCTGCTCACCGCTTACGGCGGTCTGGCACTTAATCCCGATCTTTTCGAGTTGGGCGGCGATCAGCGCGCTCAAATCTGCCTGATCTTCAACAATAACAATATTCATACGGCCCCAGCCTATGCTTTGTTAATTCCTGTAATTAGCAATAGCATAGGATTCGCCGCCGTGAATATAATTCATGATAAGCTCGTTTTCGTTTCTGACGTCCTCGAACGATTTCATCACGTCGCGGCCCAGATCGCGCATCGAAACGATACCGCGCAAACGGTTGCCCTCAAGAACGGGCATGTATTCCCATTGATAGGCAAGCATCGCCTCATAGGTTTCCTTAACGCTCTGATACACTTCCACATGCGGCGGGTTAAGCGCCATCGCCTCATAAAGCGAAGTTTCATCCGGATTAAGGTTTTGCCTGATCACGCTACGATTAAAATCGCCGCGGCTGAACACCCCTGCGAAATCGTCTTCACATTCCACGCCGATAATATCGATTTCGTAAATGTCCATTATCCCCATCGCGGTCGTAACACTTACACTGCCTTGCAAGCAAGGTGTTCTATTGGCGGGAAGGACATCACCGATTCTTTGAAACATCACACACATTTTTTGTCTCCTTATGCTATTTGGCCTCACACTTTCATGGTCTCAGATTCACCTTGCACGAACCTTACAAACGCATCTTTTTTCATTTAATTCCGATTAAGTTTTATCCTTTGTGGATAAGTTTTTTAATGCGCTACACCCTGAAACAATACACAAAAAAATGGCCGATCCGTTGAAGGACCGGCCAAGGTTTGCGGGAGTCGGGACTAGAGAAATAAGTACATAGAGAAAAAAAGCTAGTATCTAATGCGTGCGGATATCGATCCGTTCCACGGAAAATCCATCGCGCTCTGCCTGATCTTTGAGGTTTTGAAGGTCCGTCACCAGATCATAAAGGTAAGTATCAAAACCACGGAATTCTGTTTCTTCCTCGCTGTAGGTATCAAGCACAAGAACATGCTCGTCGCACTTGCCAAGGCTCGCCTCGCTCTTCATATAGGCTTTACGCACCAGCGGGTGTGCGGCGGTAAGATTGCCCTGATATCTTTCCAAATTTAGCATTTTCAAATCCTTTCACGTTGCTCGTTTTGTCTACGAATCAACTATCGCATCCGGAGCTTTCACGAACCTTACAAGGAAGAAAGATTCCGGCTTGTTTTTTTGATTTTTTAAATTTGAATGAGGAGATAAACGGAAATACGCCGAGCGCGAAAATCACGGCTGCTCAAAATATGTGAGATAAAGCCGTTCAATCCCCCTTACGCCCGCAGCGTCTCCCGGAACCTTACCGGTTTTCCGGCGGGTTTGCCGATCAGCTCGTCATCGCGCATAACCGTGCGTCCGCGAATAATCGTCATCACCGGCCAGCCCGTGACCTTCATCCCGTCATAGGGGGTCCAGCCCGCTTTCGATTTTTGCTGCGCATTTGTAATGGTCTGCTCTTTCTTCAAATCCACAATGGTAAAATCGGCGTCATAACCGCGTGCGATCCGTCCCTTACACGCGATCTGATGAATGCGCTGCGGCCCGTAACACAAAAGGTCCACCAGCCGCTCTAAACTCAGCTTGCCGTTATTCACATGGTTCAACATGACAGGTATCAATGTTTGCACTCCCGGTGTTCCGCTCGGCGACTTCGGATAGGTTTGCACCTTTTCCTCTAATGTATGAGGAGCGTGATCTGATCCCAAAATATCGACAGTTCCGTCATTTATCGCTTTCCACAGCGCATCCTGATGGTGTTTTTCCCTGATCGGCGGGTTCTGCTGCGCCTTCGAGCCCAGCTCTTTGTAGCAATCGGGTGCATGTAGCGTCAGGTGATTGGCCAGCACTTCCACGCTTGCCACATCCTTGTTCTGCGCCAGAAACTCCATTTCCTGCGCTGTAGTAATATGAAGCACATGAACCCGGCGCCCGTATTTACGCGCCGCCGTAACAAGACGCTTGGTCGCCTTCATGCATCCTTCTTCTGACCGCCAGATATGGTGCATCGCTACATCCGTGCTCTCGCCCAGAATTTTCTCCTGATTTTCGCGCATCATAAATTCGTCTTCGGCATGGGCCGCCAGCACGCGCTTACCGTGCGACAGCACCGCCTCCACCGCTTCGTCCGTGGCGGTCAGAAGATCGCCTGTGCTCGAGCCCATGAAAATCTTGATCCCGCAAACGCCGGGCAAGCTCTCCCATTCCGGCAGGTTTTTGGCGTTTTCCTGCGTCCCGCCGAAATAAAAGGCGTAATCGGTCCACGCGCCCTTGGCCGCGCGCGCCAGCTTGTCTTCAAGCGCTTCGGGCGTGGTTGTCAGCGGCTTGGTGTTGGGCATTTCAAATATCGCCGTAACCCCGCCCATGGCGGCGGCCATCATACCGGTCTCTAGCGTTTCCTTATACTCGCCCCCCGGCTCGCGGAAATGCACCTGCGTATCGATCGCGCCGGGCATGATATGCAGGCCCGAACAATCGATAACCTCGCCTCCATCCCCTGCCCCGAAACTGCCAAAAGCCTCGATCCTGCCGTCTTTAACGGCGATATCGGTCTGGATGATCCCTTGCGGCAATACGGTCGTGCCGTTTTTGAGGATAAGGTCGTAAGTCATTGTAATGATCCGCTTCCTGCTCTATAAGCCTTGTGAATGAAGTTGTGGACAGGAGTATGACAACTGCGCGCCCCATCTTCAAGCATCAAAGCGGGGAATTTCGGCCCCGCGCAAATGCTTATATTTCTTGACACTCCTTAATAGATGTGTATATTTGCGCGACTTTGATATTAAAACACTTAATAAACACTAGAAATTTAAAGGTTAGAGCGATGTTTGCAATCGTACGCACAGGCGGAAAACAATATAAAGTAGCCAAAGGCGATAAAATCGAGATCGAAAAGCTTGAAGGCAAAGCCGGCGACAAAATTAACCTGGACGAAGTGCTCTTCGTAGACGGTAAAATCGGCGCGCCGCTTGTTGCTGGCGCTTCCGTTGCGGCGAAACTGGTTGACCAGATCCGCGGCCCGAAAATCACGGTATTCAAAAAGAAACGCCGTCAGAATTACCGCCGCAAAAAAGGTCACCGTCAGGATCTGACACTGATCGAAATTACAGACATCAAGGCGGCATAAGCCCCTCACTAGGTGAGAAAAGAATTTAAGGAGAATATATTATGGCCCATAAAAAAGCAGGTGGTAGTTCCAGAAACGGTCGCGACTCGGCAGGTCGCCGTCTCGGCGTCAAGAAATTCGGCGGCGAAATCGTTCTGGCCGGTAACATTATCGTGCGTCAGCGCGGTACGAAATATTCCGCCGGCACTAATGTGGGCATCGGCCGCGATCACACAATTTACTCCCTGATTGATGGTCAGGTCGTGTTTACAAAACGCGCCAATGACCGCCCGGTTGTAAACGTTCTTCCCGCCAATGATGTACAGGCACAGGCGGCTGAATAACCCAGACCCGGTAAAAAGAATATAAAAAAGGGAAAGGTTTGGGCCTTTCCCTTTTTTCATGCATAAATGGAAATGAAATGAAATTCTTGGATGAAGCAAAAATATATCTCCAGAGCGGAAACGGCGGCCCGGGCTGCGTTTCCTTCCGGCGTGAAAAATATATCGAACGCGGCGGCCCCGATGGCGGCAATGGCGGGCGCGGCGGCGACATTATTTTTGAGGTAGTTGACAACATCAACACCCTGATCGATTTCCGTTACGCTCAGCATTTTCGGGCCCAACCCGGCGAAAATGGCAAGGGTCAGGACCGTACCGGCGCGGGCGGCAAAGACCTCATCATCCGCGTACCGACCGGCACTGTTGTATTAGATGAAGATAAAGAAACCGTGCTCGCCGATTTTACCAAGGCGGGAGAGCGTGTTGTATTTCTTCGTGGTGGCGACGGCGGTTTCGGCAACGCGCATTACAAAAGCGCGACCAATCAGGCACCGCGTAAATCCACACCCGGCTGGCCGGGTAAGGAAATGGCCGTCTGGCTGCGCCTTAAACTCATCGCCGATGCAGGGTTGGTCGGCCTGCCCAATGCAGGCAAGTCCACTTTTCTTGCCGCGTGTTCCAACGCCAAACCCAAAATCGCCGATTATCCCTTCACCACCCTTCACCCCAATCTGGGCGTCGTAAAGGCTGGCGAGCAGGAATTCGTGCTGGCTGATATTCCCGGATTGATCGAGGGCGCGCATGAAGGTGTTGGTCTGGGCACAAGGTTCCTTGGTCATGTCGAGCGCTGCGGCGTGCTTTTACATCTGATCGATTCCACGCAAGACGACATCGTACAGGCGTACAGAACGATAAGAGGCGAGCTTAAAGAATACGGCCATGACCTTGAAAATAAACCAGAAATCCTCGCCCTTAACAAGGCGGATGCCATCGGGCCGGAACTGGCCGCGGAACAGGCAAAAACCCTCAAAAAAGCTGTGGGTAAGCCTGTGCATATCATTTCCGCCGTTTCCGGCGACGGGGTAAAACCCGTGCTGTTTGAAATGCTGGAACATATCAGGGAATTCAAGGCTCAAGGCACAGAAAAAGAGGAAGAATTCAGCGCATGACATCTTCCGGACTTATTCCCAAAAGCGCAGCCGAGCTTATCCACAACTGCCGCACAATCGTGGTAAAAATCGGCTCGATTCTGGTGGCGAACCAGGAAACGGGGGAGCTCCGCAAGGACTGGATCGATGCTTTTGCCAAAGATATCAGCACCCTATCCGCCGACCACAAGGTCGTTATCGTCTCTTCCGGCGGGATTGCGGCGGGGCGCAAATTTGTCGATATTCCCGTCAGCCAGTCACCCTCCTCCATTCCGCTGGCACTGAAACAGGCCGCCTCCGCCGTGGGCCAGCCGCATTTATTCGCCGCCTATCACGCTGCCTTCAGCGCTCATAACCTTACAACCGCGCAAATCCTGCTAACCATGAGCGAGACCGAAAACCGCCGTACACACCTGAACGCGCGCGAAACGCTCTACACCCTGATGGATAAAAACATTATTCCCATCATCAATGAAAACGACACGGTTTCGACCGAGGAAATCCGCTTCGGCGATAACGACCGGCTGGCCGTGCGCGTGGCGCAGATGATTTCCGCCGATCTGGTGATTTTGTTTTCCACCATCGACGGGCTATACGACAGCAATCCTCACTCAAACCCGGATGCGGCGCATATTCCGCTGGTCGAAAACATTACACAAGATCACGTCAGCATGGCGGGCGAAGCCGTCTCCGGCCTTTCCGTCGGTGGCATGCGCACCAAGATCGAAGCCGCGAAGGCAGCCTCGGCGGCCGGAATTCCGCTTATTATTGCGAAAGGAACGCAGAATCACGCCGTAAAAGAGCTTATGGAAGACAAAACCGCCCTCTCTACCATCTTTTTGACACCGAAAAGCACAAAAAACGCCCGAAAAACGTGGATCGGATCGCATTTAAAGCCAAAAGGCGTCGTTTTTATCGATGAAGGCGCTTTAAACGCCCTTAAAAACGGTAAAAGCCTACTCCCCATCGGTGTAAAGCGTATTGAGGGGACGTTCGAGCGCGGCGACGCCATCGAGATTAAAACCGAGCAAGGCTATGAGGTCGGCATCGGCCTTTCCGCCTATTCCTCGCCCGAGGCTGTGAAAATCGCAGGAAAACAAAGCACTGATATCGAAACCCTCTTGGGCTATGCCGGACGCGAAGAACTCGTCCACCGCAATGACATGGTTTTAAAGCTGTAAATAATATTTGACATAATTTTATTTTGCTGTATTTTCAGCTTCTCATTGGTTTGAACAGGAGAATGAAATGAATTACCCATCATCAATTAGAGCAGGAGCACTTGCCCTAGCTCTCTCAAGCGCCGCACTCACACCCGCGCTTGCCCAGCACTCAAACCTCAACGTGACACAGAGCAACACCACTCAGCCCACCGCCAATGGAAATGGCGGCACGGGGACGGCCAGTTCCCATGGAGGTACAGCTGACAACTCGTCCATAACAAACAATCTTGAAGCACAGGCACAAAGAGCATGGAAAGCTATAGAAGCAATTATGAGAGAAAACAGAGATAAGAAATTACCCCCTCAGATGCATGATTGTGGCAAAACTGAAATCAATGATCCTGCGTGTACCGCCGATTAAAATATATATAAGCCTATAACATTCGACCAAGCCCGCGAATTCTTTTCCAGTTTTCGCGGGCTTTTATTTTTCTAAAACACCTTCAAAAAAAACTCCGTGCTCTCCGTGTTCTCCGTGTTAGAATTACCGCCATGAGAACCGACACACCCAAAACAATTTATCTGAAAGATTACAAACCTTATCCCTTCGCTATCGGGCATCTGGATTTAACGTTCCAGATTCACGACGGCCATACGGATGTATCCGCGCGCAGCGCCATTCGTAAAACCGATCAGACGGCAACGGAAATTTTCCTCAACGGTGAAGATTTGGAGCTTCTTTCCATCGAGATAGATGGTCGGGAGATCAACGATTACCGCCGTGACGAACACGGACTTTACATCCCCTGCCCGGCGGAAGGCTTTACTCTGGAGATCAAAACCCGCATCAAGCCGGAGGAAAATACGCGCCTCGAAGGTCTGTATAAGTCCGGGGATACTTACTGTACACAATGCGAAGCCGAAGGGTTCCGGCGGATTACATTTTATCCCGACCGCCCCGATGTGATGACCACATTCACTACGCGCATAGAGGCGGACAAAAAATTTCCCGTACTTCTGGGCAACGGCAACCGTGTGGATGGCGGAGAGCTGGAAAACGGGCGTCATTACACAATCTGGGAAGATCCCTGGCCCAAACCCTGCTACCTGTTCGCGCTGGTGGCCGGAGACCTCACCCATATTCACGATACGTACAAAACCGCATCAGACCGTCTGGTCGATCTGTATATTTTCGTACGGCCCGGAGATGAAAGCCAGTGCGCCCACGCGATGGAATCGCTCAAAAAATCCATGAAGTGGGACGAGGACACATACGGGCTGGTTTACGACCTTGACGTATTCAATATTGTCGCGGTCAGTGACTTCAACATGGGGGCGATGGAAAATAAGTCGCTCAACATTTTCAACACCGCTCTTGTATTGGCGCATCAAGACACCGCTACGGATCAAGATTTTATGCGCGTGGAAAGCGTGATCGCGCATGAATATTTCCACAACTGGAGCGGTAACCGCGTGACCTGCCGCGACTGGTTCCAGCTTTCACTCAAAGAGGGTCTAACCGTTTTCCGCGATCAGGAATTCTCAAGCGATATGAATTCCCGCGCCGTGCAACGCATCGACGACGTGCAGCATTTGCGCAAATTACAATTTGCCGAGGATGCCGGGCCGCTCGCCCATCCCATCCGCCCGGACAATTATATCGAGATCAATAATTTCTATACCATGACGGTGTACGAGAAAGGCGCCGAAGTCATCCGCATGTTCCGCACCCTGATGGGGCCGGAAAAATACCGCAAGGCGACCGATCTTTATTTCTCCCGCCATGACGGCCATGCGGCAACCTGCGAAGACTGGATTAAATGCATGGAAGAGGCTTCCGGCTTTGATTTCAGCCAGTTTCGCCTGTGGTACAGCCAGGCTGGCACGCCCGAGGTCACATTCAAAGGCGTACACGACATTAAGAACGGCGTATACAGCATTGAACTTTCACAAAAAAATCCCGATACACCCGGTCAGAAGGACAAGAAGCCCATGCACATTCCCGTGGCCATCGGCCTTGTGGATGAACATGGGGAAGACGTTGTGGAAGATGTGCTTCATCTAACTGAAGAAAAACAGGAATTTAAATTCGAAAACATATCCACAAAGGTGGTGCCGTCGGTGTTACGGAATTTCTCGGCTCCGGTGAAGCTCCGTACGTCTCTTGAAAATGCGGAATTGTCGTTTTTGATGCTGCATGACAAAGACGGATTTAATCGCTGGGAAGCCGGGCAGCAATTATATTTGCACATGCTGAATAACATGATTGATTCCTCCCCCTCTCGTCATCCTGAAGGGTCGAAGACCCTGAAGGATCTTCCCTCAACCGAACGAGATTCTTCAGCGCAAGCGCTTCAGGATGACATGTATAAATTCATGGAGACGATCGGCAAATTGATCGAACAGGGCATGGAGGCTGAAACCGATAAGGCGTTGCTCGCCCGCTCCCTCACCCCGCCCGATATCGCCGCGATCGGTCAGAGCCGGGACGAAGTCGATCCCGATGCGATTTACAAGGCACGCCAAAGCTTGCTCGCCGCGATTAAACGCGAACACCGCAAGGCACTCGATAAATTATATACCTCGTGCGAAGATAAGGGCGACTTCAGTATTACGCCGGAAGCCATGGGTGCCCGGGCGCTGCGCGCCGCCCTGCTTCGCATTTTGACCGCCACGCACGGCACTGGTTGTGCCAAGCTTTCCAAAGCGCATTATGATAGCGCGGATAACATGACCGACCGTATCGCGGCGCTTTCCGTACTGACCGACATCAACCAGCCGCAGCGTGAAGAGGCTTTCGATGATTTTTATGGACGGTATAAAAACTACCCACTGGTTGTAGATAAGTATTTCTCGTTGCAGGCTGTAGCAGTGCGTTCAGACATCATAGAATGCCTTAACAAACTCAAACATCATCCTGATTTTAATATCAAAAACCCAAACCGTGTGCGCTCGCTATACGCCGCTTTTGCCATGAACAACCTAGTCGGTTTCCATGCTGTGGACGGATCGGGGTATAAGTTTTTGGGCGATGCGATTGTAGAGCTCAATTCTATCAACCCACAGATTGCCGCGCGGCTGCTTACCCCTCTTCGCGAATGGCGCCGCTATACGTCGGATCGCCGCGAAAAGATGCAGGCCACGCTGGAACGCATTCTTGAAACACCGAATCTTAGTCCCGATGTCTTTGAAATCGCCAGCAAAAGCCTTAAATCCTGATTTTTCGCTAGAGGAGGAACTCGGCGTTCCCGTTTGCGGCATAGACGAGGTCGGGCGCGGGCCGCTAGCCGGGCCGGTTGTCGCCGCGTGCGTTTTCATTCCACCGGAGGTGCGCAAGTCGGAATGGGTCGCCCATATCCGCGACAGTAAAAAGCTTTCCGAAAAGAAGCTGGAAATGTTATTCGAGGCCATCACCGCACATTGCGTCTACGGTATTGCCGAAATCGCTCCGCAAGAGATCGACAGGATCAATATTTTACAGGCGGCCTTAAAAGCGATGAGCTTTTCTTTCTCATCATTCCTGCGCATGCAGGAATCCATTTCAATCAACTCACCAAGCTCATCCATGGATCCCGGCCTTCGCCGGGATGACATTGTGGCTTTAGTCGATGGAAACCGCTGTCCTGAATTACCCTGCCGAAGCATGGCCGTCGTTAAAGGCGACGGCAAATCGAAATCCATCGCCGCGGCCTCAATTATCGCCAAGGTCACCCGCGACCGGATCATGCGAAAATTAGCGACAGAATTCCCACATTACGGCTGGGAAAGCAATGTTGGCTATCCGTCAAAGGCACACCGGGACGCCATTCTCATCCACGGTATTACGCCCCACCACCGCCGTTCTTTTGCTCCGGTGAAAAATTTTTTAACGGAACAGCCTCGAGTCGAAACCCTGACTCAGCCTTAGTTTTAAGTCGAAGACTCATCCATAGAGTCCTGACTCTGTTACAAGAATCGTTATTTTCGTCTTGACGGCGAATCGGTTTTGACTCATGATCGCCCGAAATTAAGAGCGGGAGAGACTTCATGAGCAAAAGCAAGATTGCCTTGCCCAAAGACACCATCATCACCGGGGATTGCGTGAAATCCATGCGCGCGCTGCCGCGGGAAAGTGTCGATCTGGTTTTTGCCGACCCTCCCTATAACCTCCAGCTCGGCGGCGATCTGCACCGCCCTAACAACACCAAGGTTGATGCGGTCGACAACGATTGGGACCAGTTTGAATCCCTTCAGAAATACGATGAATTTACGCGGGAATGGCTCTCGGTCGCGCGCGATCTGCTTAAGCCCGACAGCGCGATCTGGGTGATTGGCTCCTATCACAATATTTTCCGCTTGGGCTATATCCTGCAGGATATGGGATTCTGGATTTTGAACGACGTGATCTGGCGCAAGACAAACCCCATGCCGAATTTCCGCGGTCGGCGTTTTACCAATGCGCATGAAACGCTGATCTGGGCCTCAAAGTCCGAAAAATCCAAATACCGCTTCAATTACGACGTTATGAAAGCGCTGAACGAAGATTTGCAAATGCGCTCCGACTGGCATTTGCCGCTTTGCACGGGGGCCGAGCGCCTGAAAGATGCGGACGGCAACAAGGCCCATCCGACGCAAAAACCCGAAAGCCTGCTCGCCCGTGTGCTGCTTTCTTCCACCAAGGAAGGCGATACCGTGCTTGACCCGTTCTTCGGCACAGGCACGACCGGGGCAGTAGCCAAAAAGCTTGGCCGTCATTATATCGGGCTGGAGCGCGATGAAACCTACGCCGCCTTTGCCCGTGAGCGTATTGCAGGCATTACGAAACTTGATGACAATTTGCTGGTGACGCAATCCAAACGCGAAAAACCGCGCATCCCCTTCGGCAATCTGCTGGAGCACGGCTTGCTAGAGGCCGGTGCAGTCCTTTCAGATTCCAAAAACCGCTTCAAGGCAAAAGTTCATGCCGACGGTTCGGTCATCGCCATGAACCATATCGACTCTCTGCGCGGCTCGATCCATAAGGTGGGGGCCGAGCTGCAAAACGCGCCCTCCTGCAACGGCTGGACGTTCTGGCATTACAACGGCCAGCCCATTGACACCTTGCGCGAACGTATCAGGTCGCAAATGTGACCCTCTGCCTTTCCGGCGTCCCCGCGAAAGCGGGGATTATACTGCCGGAATCCAGAAAAGACAGCCAGCGAAGCTGGCTGACACGTGGATCCCGTTCGTGTAAGTTCTGCTTCGCAGAACACCAACGGGATGACGAAGGAGTATTATGAACCGGATATTTATCAAGGAACTGGAACTTCAGGCCTCTATCGGCATTTATGAGCGCGAAAAACAAGCGCCGCAGCGCATTATGGTTTCCGTCTTTATGGATGTCGAAAATGACCGTGCCGCCGAAAGTGACACTATAGAAGACACCGTGTCTTACGAGGAAGTCATCGACACGATTAAAAAAATCGCTGCCGCGCGGCATTACAATCTGGTCGAAAGCCTTGCCGAAGAAATTGCGACTGCCTGCCTTGCCGATAAACGTGTGTTAAATATAGAACTGGAAATCACCAAGCCCGATATTTTCAAAGACGCCGCCGGAGTGGGAATAAAAATTGTAAGAAAAAATTAGTGCCCTTAATGTACTTAGTGTTTCAAAACTTTTTAAGGCGCAAAACTTTCTTAAACAGCGTAGGAAAACCGACCACAGTCAAATCATCCACCGGATGCCAAAAATAATCGTCGCCGAACTCTTCTTTCGCCGCGCCTGATTGTAAAATCAAGGTAAGATCAAAATGCGTAAAACTATGCAGCACTTTTTCCTGATGGGTTTTTAGCCCCGGCGGCGCGGCAAAACTTTCATGCGATTTACTCCAATCACTCGTTGGAAATCCGGTCATCCCCCCTAACATTCCCTTTTCCGGTCGCCTGTGGAGAAGCACATTCCCTATCCCGTCCTCAATCCAGTATACCATCCCCTCTCGCTGCGGCTTTACGCCCTTGTCTTTCTTACGCGGCAGCTCTTCCGCAATGCCAAGCGCCCGCCCCTCGCAAAACTCCGCTACGGGGCAAAGCATGCATTTGGGCGATTTAGGCGTGCAAATACCTGCCCCCATATCCATCAAAGCCTGCGCCAGATCACCCGGTCTCTCCGCATTTTCAAAAAACGGCCCCGCCAGTTTTTTCAACTCCGGCTTTATGTCCGGCAATGTGCCCTGCACCGCGAAAAGCCGCGCCATCACGCGCTCGATATTGCCGTCCACTACCGTCGCCCGCTCGCCAAAGGCAATGGCCGCAATCGCCGCCGAGGTATAATCGCCGATCCCGGGCAGTTTTTTTAACTCAGCCTGCGTATCAGGAAAAACGCCGCCCATTTCCCCCGCCACTACTTTCGCGCATTTATGCAGGTTCCGCGCCCGCGCGTAATAGCCCAGCCCCGCCCATTCGCGCATAACTTCCTCGGACGGCGCAGCCGCCAAATCCTCCATCTTAGGCCAAAGCGTCAAAAACCTCAGAAAATAGGGAATAACCGCATTGACCACCGTTTGCTGGAGCATAATTTCCGAAAGCCATACCTTATAAGGCTCCTGCAATGCCCCCGGCGCGGCCCGCCAGGGCAATTTGCGGTGCTCGCGGTCGTACCAGTCCAGAATTTTCCCATGGAAAGTTTTTATGGTATCATCTGATGTCTTGAGCTTTGGGGCAGCATTTGCCATGTTGCTTACTTCTATCAATAATCGAGGTTTTCATGCGCCCATTATCAGAGGCATCCGCCCGCGTCGCAGGCCAGAACTTCAAGCGCAAATATGTCGCGCTGGGGCGCATCGTCAGCCATTGGTCAGATATAGTCGGCGAAGAGCTGGCGTGCAAGGCGCAACCGGTTAAAATCCACTACCGCAAGTACGAAAAATCCAAAGAGCCGCAGGCCTCCCTCGACATCGCCGTTTCCAGTGCCGATGCCACGCTGATGCACTACCGCAAAGACCTTATTCTCGAGCGCATTAATCAGATTTTCGGCGAACGCTGGATCTCCGCCATCCGCTTTATTAATACGCCCGCAAACCAGATAGCGGCCAAAGCCTTTAAAAAGCCGGAAAAACCGCTCAGCGATGATGAAAAACAATCGCTTAATTCCCTGCTGGAAAATATCGTGGATCATGATATAAAGGCGCGGCTTGAGAGCCTTGGCTCCGAAATTATCAAAGAAGACAGAAGATAAAATCATGAAAGTAACAGCGATCACCCTGCGTGCGGGACACGTCATTGAATATAACGGCAAGCTTTGCGTTGTCGTGAAAAACGAAATTATCCAGCCCGGCAAGGGCAACTCCGTAGCTCAGGTGGAACTCCGCGACATCCGCACGGGCAACAAAGATAACGTGCGTTACCGCACACAGGAAACCGTAGAGCGCCTGAGACTGGAACAGGATGAATACCAGTATCTGTACACCGATGCGGACGGCATCAACCTGATGCACCAACAGACATTCGAACAGATTTCCATCAACCCCGAAGTTTTCGGTGATATGGCCGCCTATCTTCAGGAAGGGATGATCGTCGAGGTTGAAACTTTCGAGGGCGAGCCGCTTGGCGTTAAAATGCCCGACAGCGCGGTTTATACGATTGTCGAGGCCGAGCCCGTCGTAAAGGGTCAGACGGCAACAACTTCATATAAGCCCGCCATTCTTGATAACGGCGTGCGCATTATGGTTCCCCCGCATATCGAAAACGGTACGCGCGTAGTGGTGAAAATCGAGGAAGGCGTTTACGTCGAAAGAGCGAAGGATTAGATTTTATGAGCGCTTCCACCTCCCCCAATATGCAGGTCATGATCAAGGCCGCCGAAAAAGCGGCCCGTTCGCTTGTCCGCGACTTTGGCGAGGTGGAGAATCTTCAGGTCTCTACCAAGGGCCCCGGCGATTTCGTCAGCGCAGCGGATAAACGCTCCGAAGAAATTATTTTCGAAGAACTTTCCCGCGCCCGCCCCGAACATGCCTTCCTGATGGAAGAAAGCGGAACCAAGGGGCCGGAAAACGCCAAGGGCCGTTTTATCATCGACCCGCTGGACGGCACGCATAACTTCCTGCACGGCATTCCGCACTGGTGTATTTCCATCGCGCTAGAGGAAGGCGGCGAGGTCATTGCCGGACTGGTTTACGATCCCGTTAAAAACGACATGTTCACCGCCGAAAAGGGACAGGGCGCTTATTTAAGCCGCCGAAAGCGTTTAAGAGTTTCGGGCCGCACCGAGCCGCTGGCCTCCATCATCGCGTTGGGCGAGCCGCGCCGCACGGTCAAGGGCTCAGCTGATGTGTTCTTGAAAGAACATCTCGCCGTACAAAATACAGGCGCCAGCCAGCGCCGCTTCGGTGCTTCTGCGCTTGACCTGTCCTATGTCGCTGCGGGGAAATGCGAAGCCTATTGGGAACGCGCTCTTGCGCCGTGGGATATTGCCGCGGGTTGCCTTATTGTGAAGGAAGCGGGCGGGTTTGTCTGCGACATGGATGACGACCGCAAGAACCCGCTTGAAACGGGCAACGTTCTGGCCGGAAACGAAGCGCTTTACGGCCTTCTGAAAAAGGCGATCAGAGGCGTAAAACAGGCCGCCTGAGTCCGGTAATTCATTTGCCTGCGTAAAACAGTTTGAGGGGCTGATGCTTATGATAAAGCTTTATACGGTATTTTTGGCATTGCTGAGCATAGCTGTTTTTTCAGCAAGCTCCCCGTCTCTCTCCGCCGCGATGGATGAAGAAAGCGTTATCATCAATTTCGACGTTCTCGAAAACTTCCGCCAGCCTGCCGCCCCGCCGCCACTTGTTTCTGCTACTCCTGTAGAAGTAATAACCTTGCCACTTACGCCGCCTTTGCCCGCTCGTAAGCCGCTCTATACCCCTCCGGTCAAAAAAGCTCCTGTGCATGAGCCCGAAATTTCACGGCCCTCTCCAAGCGCGCAACCTAAAGAGCCTTCCGCTTTGCCCGCTCCTGCCCCCGCGCCCGCCGCGCCACCTCCGGTTCCCCAGCCCAAAGCCGAAGCGTCGCAGCCCGTGCCTGAAGATATAACCGCCAGACCCATGCCGAGCACTACTGAAGCGCCGCAAGCGCCCGCAACGCCGCTCAATCTGGACACCGCGACCATCACATACCACGCCGGGGAAATCGCTCCGCCGCGCGGCGCGCAAGACGTTATCACCGCGCAAATCCTGCCTCAGCTTCAGAACGACCCCGGTTTGCGTATGTCGATCACCAGCTACGCCAGCCCTGACGGCGAAGGCCAGAGCAGCGCACGGCGCATTTCGCTTGCCCGCGGCATTATGTTGCGCAAAAAGCTCATAGAGCTCGGCGTTGCCCCCAACCGGATCGACATTAAACCCCGCGGCGCGGAAGAACAGGAAAACCCGGTGGACAAAATCGAGCTTGAATTCATCCGCTAACCCTCTTCAAATCGCTTGCTGCCCGCCGTTTTCCATGTGTGGATAAACCCTTGCAAAGCGCTTGAATTCCTTGACATACAGCCCCTAAAACGTGCTTTATAGGCCCATACAAAAGATAAAGGACTTTTTCATGAGCAAAAAACTGCGCCCGTGGCTTTTTACCCTCGCCGGACTGATCGTTCTTTCCGTCGGTTTTTACATGCTGCAAATGCGCGATAATGGCGGCATCGTTCAGGCACAAGATGGATCGCAAGCCTCACAAATGGCCCCCGCCGCCGGAGAAGAAGAGCAAGCAGAGACACCGGTAGAAACCCCCGCAGAGACACAAGCCGAACCGCAAACGGAAGCACAAGCGACCGCTGCTGTCCCCTCCGCCGATCTGGAAAAAATGCTCAAACCCCGCATCATGGGCGACCAGACAGCGCCGATCCGCATTGAGGAATTCGCCTCCCTCTCATGCACCCATTGCGCCGATTTTCATGAAAAAACCCTGCCCGAAATCAAAAAAAATTATATCGATACCGGCAAGGCCTATATTGTGTTCAACGATTTTCCGCTCAACGCATCCGCTCTTTACGGCTCTATGGCCGCGCGTTGCGTGCCCGAAGCCCGTTATTTCGACTTCATCAAATTGCTGTTCGAAAAACAGAAGGATTGGGCGTTTCAGGAAAATTTCGCTCAAATTCTGGGCCAATACACCAGTCTGCTCGGTCTTGGCAAGGATGAATACGAAGCCTGTCTGAATAACGAAGCCCTGCAAAAGGGCCTGATTGCCAATGTCACGGCGGCGCAGGAAAAATGGAAAATCAGCTCCACGCCCAGCTTCGTGATCAACGATAATGATGTGGTCAGCGGCGCGCAGGCCTATAAAACATTCGAAGAAAAATTCGAGGCTATCTTAAAAGCGAAAAACACCCCTGAGTAACCATACATGCTGCAATTCAAAAGCCTTAGATTAAACGGCTTCAAATCTTTCGTTGAACGCACAGAACTGGAAATCGCTCCGGGACTGAACGGCATTGTGGGGCCCAATGGTTGCGGCAAATCCAACCTTGTCGAGGCCCTGCGCTGGATCATGGGCGAAAGCTCGGCCAAGAAAATGCGCGGCGGCGGTATGGAAGATGTAATCTTCGCCGGAACCTCCAAACGCGCGGCGCGCAATATCGCCGAAGTATCACTCTTGCTCGACAATTCCTCACGCAGCGCGCCCGCAGCCTATAATACCTCCGACGAGATTGAAATCATCCGCCGTATCGAACGTGATCACGGCTCATCATACAAGATCAACGGCAAAACCGCCCGCGCCCGCGACGTGCAAATGTTCTTCGCCGATACGGTAACCGGGGCCAACTCCCCTGCCCTCGTTTCTCAAGGGCGCGTCACGCAAATGATCAACGCCAAGCCGCTCGACCGGCGCATGATTCTTGAGGAATCAGCGGGAATCTCCGGTCTTTACGCCCGCCGCCACGAGGCCGAGCTTCGCCTGCGCGCCGCCGATTCCAATCTGGTGCGTATTGAGGATGTGCTGGGCAGTATGGAAGAGCGTCTTTCCGGTCTGAAACGTCAGGCGCGTCAGGCCACGCGCTACCGCAATATCAACGCCCAGATCCGCCAGCTTGAAATCATGATTGCCGCGCTGGAATGGGCCCAGATCGAGGAAAAGCAAAAGGCCACACAGGCCCGCTTTAACGAAGCCGAAAGCAAGGTCGCCCTCCACCTTACAGCCGTAACCCAGCTCACCAAAACGCAAAACACCCAGACAGAGGAAATCGCCCCCCTGCGCAAGTCCGAAGCGGAAGCCGCCGCCGCCTTGCAACGTCAGACCCTCGCCCTGCAAAGACTGGAAGACGAAGCCGCCCGCGCCGAGGATATGCTTCGCGAAACGCTCGATCAGATCGAACAGACCAAGGCCGATCACAAACACGAAAACGATATTCTGAGCGAAAGCGCTCGCATTCTTGAAAAACTCACCGCCGAGCTTGCCTCTATTTCCTCGCAGGAGGAAAACAAGGGTGACAGCCTCGAAACCAAGCGCAAGGCAAAGGAAGAGCTTGAAAGCAAAGTCCTGAAGCTGGAGGAACAATATAACGCCCTCATGCAAAGCGCCGCGGAATCCAAGGCCCGCCGTGCCTCGCTCGAGGGCCAGATCGCCCAGCATCAGGAACGCCTCGAAATCATGCGCGCCCGTAAAGACAAGGCGCAGGAAGAGCTGAAAGAATTTTCCGGCAACGATGAAAAGATAAAGGAAATAGAAACCCTCGCCAAACAGGTGAAGGACCTGGAAGCGCAGGGCGAAACCCTTGGCGTCAACATCATCGGCGCGAAACAGAAAATCGAGGCCGCTGGCGAAAGCCTCGATCATGCGCGCGGCGAACTTAACGCCGCCCAGAACCGCCAATCGGAATGGCGCGCCGAAATCGCCATGCTGGAATCCTTCTTTAACGAGGAAGAAAACGAAAGCTTCACGCCCGTGCTGCAAGATATGCGCGTTGATACTGGCTTTGAAAAGGCACTCTCCCGCGCGCTTGGTGACTCTCTCATGGCCTCGCTGGATGAGGGCGCATCCGTATCATGGCGCAAGCGTGGCAATCTCGATAAACTTCCCGCCCTGCCCGGCGGCGTGCAATCTCTCCTGCCGCATGTAAAAGCGCCGGAACAGCTTAAACCCGCGCTCAGCCAAATTGGCTTTATAGACGATGAAGCAAAAGGCACCGAATTGGCCGCCGAACTTTTGCCCGGGCAATCCCTCGTTTCTGCCGCCGGAATCTATTGGCGCTGGGACGGTTTTACCATGACCGGACAGGCGCCCGACCGTCACGCCCAGCATCTTGAATACAAGAACAAGCTACGCGCGTTGCAGGCCAAAGCCCCCGAAATTGAAAACGCCATTACAGCCGCGCAAAAAACGCTGGAAACCGCGCAGGAAAATAAAAAGCAAGCCGCCGAGGCGCTTGATAATTTGCAAAACGACCTGCTGAAAAACGACAATGCGCGCCGCACCGCTGAACAATCTCTCGCCCGTCTCAAGGAAGCGCAAGCCGGGGTGGAAGCGCAGCGCACCCGCCTGACCGAAACCATCAATATGGCCGGGGAAGACATCGCCGCCGCCGAAGAGCTTTTAAAATGGGACCGTGACCGTCTCGCCGCCTATGAGGGTCAGGACAACGAGAAGCAATCAGAAGATACTGAAAAACTCCGCTCTGCATTGTTGGAGGCACGCGAGGCGCATCAATCCGCCGTCAGCGCCTTTGACGTGCATGAGGCGCAAGCCCGCAGCCGCGAAGCCCGCATTCAGGCCATCGGGGATGAACGCGTAAATGCTCAGAACCGTTCGATCCGCGCGAAAGAACGTCTGAAAATGTTGGATGCCCGCGCCCAGAGTCTCGAGGAAAAGCGCAAGGAAATCGCCGATCAGCCAAAAACCTTCAAGGCCGATAAGGAAAAGCTCCTGACCCTGCTTTCCCAGCTCGAGGAAAAACGCAGCACCGCGGCCGAAAACCTCGCCTCCAAGGAAAGTGAGATCGCCGAAACCGGCAAAGCGCTCAAGCAGGCCGAAAGCGCCATGGGCGAGGCACGCGAAGCACGCGCCCATGCTCAGGCAACATTGAGCGCGCTGAACGATCAGATCGCTGACATGAAAGCGACCGTAGCCGAAAAATTCGACATGGAACCAGCCGCGCTTTCCGCTCACGCCGCCGCTGATCTTGAGAAAAACACTGAAGGTCTCGACGTCATTCGCGCCCGCAAGGATAAGCTGGGCGGGGAGCGGGACAATATCGGCCCCGTGAACTTACGCGCCGACGAAGAAGCGCAGGAGCTTGAAAAGGAAGTCACCGCGCTTTTGAAAGAACGCAACGATTTGCTTGAGGCGATTGCCGAGCTGCGTGGCGCGATCCGGAAAATCAACAGCGAGGCGCGCGAGCGCCTGAACACCGCGTTCGAGCATGTAAACGCGCATTTCCAGCGCCTGTTCGTTCAGCTTTTCGGCGGCGGGCAAGCACATCTGGCCTTGGTCGAACCCACACCGGATGGTGAGAACGCGGGCAATAAAAACGCCGCAGATCCGCTTTCCGCGGGGCTTGAGATTTTTGCCCAGCCGCCGGGCAAAAGCCTGCAATCCCTTTCTCTGCTTTCCGGCGGGGAGCAGACATTGGCCTCGATCGCGCTTATTTTCGCCATGTTCCTGACCAATCCTTCTCCTATATGTGTGCTGGACGAAATCGACGCTCCGCTTGATGATGCGAACGTGGAGCGTGTCTGCGACCTGCTTGATGATATTGCCGCGCGCGGCATGACCCGTTTCCTGATCATTACCCACCACCGTATGACCATGGCCCGCATGGACCGCCTGTATGGAGTAACCATGGCAGAGCGCGGCGTATCGCAACTGGTTTCCGTTGACCTGCAACAATCCTTCGAATTCGCCGAGGCTGCCTAATGACAAACGATAACCGCGACGATAAGCGACTGGACGCGCTTGAAGACAAACTCGAAGCCATACGTGCCAGGGAAAAAGCCGAAAACGACCGCGAGGCCGAACGCCAGAAGGACGGCGAAAACATGGCCAACGGCATCCGCGCAGGCGCCGAACTGGTCACGCCGATCATCGCGGGCGGGCTGATCGGCTGGGGGCTGGATAACTGGCTGGCGACCAAACCCGCCTTTTTGATCATCATGTTGGTTCTGGGCGTTATCACCGGATTTTTCAACGTCTACCGCATCTCTATGAATATGGGCTCATCGGTTGGATTTAGGGAGTTGCATCAGCGCGAAAAAAGCGCTACAAACTCGCCAGAAAAAACAGAATCAAGCGATGAGAGTTGAATAAAGAGACATGGCTGACCCTATTCACCAGTTTGTGATCACCCCGATTATCCCTTTTCAGGCCGGTGGTATAGACCTTTCTTTCACCAATTCATCACTCTGGATGGCTATTGCCGTTATTTCCTCCGCTACTTTCTTAAGCGTCGCCATGCGCGACAAAGCCCTGATCCCCGACCGCCTGCAAATGAGCGCCGAAATGATCTATCAATTCGTCGCCAATATGGTGCGCGAAAATGTCGGCTCCAAGGGCCGTGAATATTTCCCGCTGGTCTTTACCCTCTTTATGGTGGTTTTGATGGGTAACATGCTGGGCATGATCCCCTACTCCTTTACCTATACCAGCCATCTGATCGTCACGGCGTCGCTGGCTCTTGTAATTTTCCTGACCGTTCTGATTATCGGCATAGTGCGTCACGGCCTGCACTTTTTCGAGCTTTTCGTGCCCCCCGGCGCACCGCTCTGGCTGTTCCCGCTGATTATTCCGATTGAAATTCTGTCCTTCCTCGTGCGCCCCGTTACATTGTCTGTGCGTTTATTCGCCAATATGATGGCCGGCCACCTTGTTTTAAAAGTTTTCGCAGGTTTCAGCGTATCTATGATCGGCCTCGGCACAGCCGGGTTTTTCATGGGCCTTGTGCCCGCCGCCTTTAATGTGGCACTGATCGCTTTCGAATTTCTGATCGCCTTCCTGCAAGCTTATGTTTTTGCCGTATTAAGCTGCATTTATTTGAAAGACACCATTGAAATCGGTCACTAAATGTGTAGGATCGCGGCGATAAAGAATTAACCTTAAACCAAACGAGTAAACCAAAAGAAAAGGAACATAAAACATGGAACTTGAAGCAGCAAAATTGATCGCAGCCGCCCTGGCACTTGTACCGATCGCCGGCGTTGGCGTTGGTCTTGGTATGATCTTCTCTTCCTATAACGAAGCTGTTGGCCGCAACCCCAGCTCTACGGAAATTCTGGACAAGAAATTCTTCCTCAGCTTCGCGCTGACAGAAGCTCTTGCGATTTTCGCACTGGTTGTTTCCCTTATCATCCTGTTCGGCTAAGACTTGGCCCTTACAAGGAAGAGCGGTTAACCCATGCGTAAATTAAGCGCCATTATCACCATAGCCCTGTTAAGCAGCAGCGCGGGCCGCGTTTTCGCGGCTCCCCATGCTGCTGATGCTTCCGGTGCCGCTGCCCATCACGATGGCGGCGGTTCAGGTCTGCCACAGCTTGACCCGGCTAATTTCACATCCCAGATTTTCTGGATATTGGTGGCATTCGGCGTTTTATACGTATTTTTCTCACGCCGCACCCTGCCTGAAATCTCAAGCGTGCTGGAAAGCCGTCACGCCCATATTCAAAGCGACCTGACCTCTGCCGAGGAATTGCAACAGGAAGCCGAGGAAGTGCAGGAAGCCTACGAAAAAATCCTTGCCGATGCGCGTGCAAAAGCCGCACGCAGCTTTGCTCAGGCTGAAGAAAAAATCTCCGCCAAGATGGTCAAGGAATATCAGGGTTTTCAGGAACGCTCTACCAAAGCGATCGCGGAAAAAGAAGCCGCGATTGAAAAGGCCAAAAGCGAAGCGATCGAACAGATGAACGGTCTCGCCGCTGAAATCGCCCGCGAAGCCGCCGAGAAAATCATCGGCGTGGAAACCGACCTGAAACAAGCCAAAACGGTTGTAAAATCTCTTCACAGCGCCCGCGCAAAAGCCGCATAAGGAATACATCCCATGGAACTCTTTCATGATACTGGTATCTGGCTGTTAGCATCCTTCGCCGCATTTCTTTTCATTATGTGGAAATTCGCCTTTGGCAAGATTATCGCCATGCTGGACAAGCGCATTCAAGACATTAAAAGTGAGCTTGAAACCGCTGAAAACCTTCGTATTGAGGCACAAGAGCTTCTGGCCCAGTATCAGCGCAAGCACCGCGACGCTCTTAAAGATGCCGAAGACATCATAGCCAATGCGGCGGCGCAAGCCAAGCACATCCAGAAACAGGCCGAAACCGATTTGCATGAAACAATGAAGCGCCGTGAAAACCAGCTGGCGCAGCGCCTCACCCGTATGGAAGAAAGCGCAATTGCTGAAATCCAGAGCTATGCCGCCGACCTTGCCATGAACGCCGCGGCACAAATTATCGCCGATAAAATGGACAAAAAAACCTCCGACGATCTGGTTAAAAAATCCATCTCTTCCGTCTCCGGCAAACTGCATTAATTTTTCTTCCTACGTCATTGCGAGGAGCGCCAGCGACGCGGCAATCTAGGATGACGCTTGTATCAGAAGATTGCTTCGCTTACGCTCGCAATGACGAATGAAACAAAGTGTCCAAAAATGAAACAAGCCTTTTCATCACCGCAAGAAATTATTCAGGAACTGGGCCGTAGCGCAAAGCAAGCCGCGCAAATCCTGTCCCGTACATCCGAAGATCAAATTAATGCCGTTCTGGCCGACATTGCCTCTGCCCTTAGCAAAAATGCTGCCGCCATACTGACGGCCAATGCCAAAGACATAGAAACGGCACAAAAAGCGGGTCAGAACGCAGCCATGATCGACCGTTTGAGGCTTGATGAAAAACGTATCGCCGCTATCGCCTCAGGCGTTGAAACCGTCAGAAACCTGCCCGATCCTGTCGGACGTATTTTGTGGGAGCAATCCCGCCCCAACGGTCTGGAAATTCAGCGCATTGCCGTTCCCATCGGTGTACTGGGCATGATTTATGAATCCCGGCCCAATGTCACGGTCGATGCCGCCGCCCTGTGCCTCAAATCACGCAATGCGGTTATTTTACGCGGCGGTTCGGAAAGCCTGCACAGCTCGCTGGCGCTTCATAAAATTATTCAGGATGTGCTTACCGCCCATGCCCTGCCCGCTGCCTGCGTATCCATGGTCCCTACCGCCGACCGCGATGCCGTGGGCGCGATGTTGGCCGATCATAAACATATAGACGTCATGATCCCGCGCGGCGGCCGCGGCCTGATCGAACGTGTGATGAACGAGGCCCGCATGCCAGTTTTCGGTCATCTGGAGGGTCTGTGCCACATTTACGTCCACCCGAGTGTCAAACCCGAAATCGCCCGTACCGTTCCGCTCAACGCTAAAATGCGCCGTACCGGTATCTGTGGTGCTATGGAAACCCTACTCCTTGATGCCGCGCTTGATCCTGACCTTGCGAGAGAAATTCTGGGTGGCATTCTGGATGCGGGCTGTGAAATCGTGGGCGACAAGCTCGCGCAAAATCTCGACCCTCGTATCGGCGCGGCCACCTCGGAAGACTGGAGCACCGAATATCTCGACAGCAAGCTAAGCGTGGCCGTGGTCAATGGCGTTGAGGAAGCCGCCGCCCACATTAATTCCTACGGCTCGCATCATACCGACAGCATTCTGGCCGAGGATAAAGACGCCGTTTCCTGGTTCCTGTCGGTGGTCGATAGTGGCATCGTCATGCACAATGCCTCCACGCAATTCGCCGATGGCGGGGAATTTGGAATGGGCGCTGAAATCGGTATCGCGACCGGAAAAATGCACGCCCGCGGCCCCGTCGGGCTGGAACAATTATGCACCTATAAATATCTGGTGCATGGTTCCGGCCAAACCCGCCCATAACAAACATGTCATCCTGAGTGGAGCGACCCCGGACTTTGATCCGGGGGAGCGCAATCGAAGGATCTCATAAAACCGTAAGGAGATCCTTCGACTTCGGCACTCCGTGCCTGCGCTCAGGATAACATTGTTAGGTTGCTTATGCCTAAGCGGGATGCAAATATGATCCGATGAGCATATTTACAAAACCCCATCTTCTGAATTCGCCGCGCTGGAAGGGAAAGCGCGTGGGATTGCTGGGCGGTTCATTCAACCCGCCGCATGAGGGGCATTTGCATATTTCATTGGCTGCACTAAAGGGTCTGAAACTTGATTGCGTCTGGTGGCTGGTCAGTCCGCAAAATCCGATCAAGGCGGACAAGCCCTTGCCGCTGGAAACACGCATGGAGTTGTGCGAAAAACTGGTCGATCATCCACAAATCCTGATCAGCGATATAGAAAAGGATCTGGGCACCACCATTACCTATTACAGCGTCAAAGAACTCAAGAAACGTTTTCCGGCTACCGAATTCGTCTGGATCAGCGGCATGGACAACGCGCTTTCCTTACATAAATGGAATTACTGGCGCGAGCTTCTAGGCGAAATTTGCATGGTCCACCTTACCCGCACGCCGGCGAAAACACTGGTGACCAAAAGCCCGCTGAGAATGTACGCGCGCCAGAAACATGTTTTCATAGATCATGCGCAGCGCCTACCGCTCGATTCGGGCACGACTTACTGGATGATGCAGAAAAAAATGGTGAATATCTCGTCCACGGAAATACGTGAAAAAATGGCGGAAAACAACGTTTCACGTGAAACATTGGGAATTTATTCATAAATAACAATATTTTGGCCTTTGCGCCTTTTACAAAACGTTATATAATGGAAGTATGAGATTAATGATTAGTCTTCATAAAGGCGAAAGGGAATAGATGGAAAGAAAAGCCATCTTACTTTTGCAAAATACTGCCAGAGAAACTGGAATTTACAGGTCTGAGCCTTGAAAAGGGTTCGGGCTTTTTTATTTTAACAAAGAGAAAGGAGAACCAACATTCTGACATACAACCCCAAAGGCGAGCTTACTCCCCTTGAAATCAAAACTCTTATCGAGCAGTCATTGGACGCAGATAAGGCCGCAGACATCCTCACCATAGATTTAAACGATCAGACCGCGCTGGCAGATTACATGATCATCGCTTCAGGCACGTCGTCACGCCATGTCGCGGCGCTGGCCAGCAAGCTTAAGGACCGCCTGAATGCGCGTGGCGTTAAAGAAATACGCATGGAAGGCATGACCCAGGCAGACTGGGTGGCGATGGATGCGGGCGATGTGATCATTCACCTGTTCCGCCCGGAAGTGCGCGAGTTTTATAACATCGAGAAAATGTGGTGCGCGTACCAGCCCTCCTCCTTCCTTGACGGACAGGTTCGGGCCTGATTTTCTTTAGCTGTCATCCTGAAGCGCTTGCGCTGAAGGATCTCAAGCGATTGAAACTAGATCCTTCAGGGCTAAAGCCCTTCAGGATGACAACAATCAAAAAAACCCGTTCCCCAAAGCGGCAAACCCTGCTCTAATACCCCTATGTTAAAAGTCGATATTATCGCCGTCGGGCGTTTGCGCCGCGGCCCATATTTTGAATTATCCGAAGAATACCGGAAGCGTATCCGCTGGAACCTTGCCGTCCATGAACTGGAGGCGGAAACGCAGGAAGCGGAAATTGCAAAGATCGCCGCGCGCCTTGATAACAATGCCTTTATCATCGCCATGGACGAACGCGGAAACGGCCTGAAAAGTCTGGATTTCGCCGACACTCTAAGCAAGTTGCAGGATGGCGGCACGGACCATATCCAGTTCATAATCGGCGGACATGAAGGTCTGACAGACGAAATCCGCAACCGCGCCAGCCTTCTTTTAAGCTTCGGCCAGCAAACATGGCCGCATATGATGGCGCGTATCATGCTTCTGGAACAGGTTTACCGCGCCCAGCAAATTATCGCCGGACATCCGTATCACAGGGAATAATGAAATACGTTTTACCATATTTTTTACTTTTATTCCTTCTGGTCGTTAACCCGCTTGCAGGATACGCCTCCACGCCGCCCATTCCCAAAAATAAAAACGAAGCCATCGGCACGTTAAATGAAAAGCTGGAAGCCGAGAAAAAGCGCAAAGAGGCGCTGGCGGAAAAAATGAAAGCGCTTCAGGGCGATCTGGACAGCACGCGCGAAGAACTTGTGCGCGTCGGAAAATCCATGCGCCGTAACGAAGATACGCTGCAAACTCTGGAAAGCCGGATCACCGAACTGGAGGCAAAACGCAAAGAGGTTCAGGAAACCCTGCAATCGGACCGTGCTTCTATCTCCCGGCTTATACTCGCGCTGCAACGCCTGCGCCGCCTGCCGCCCGAGGCGATTATAGCGCGGCCCGGCGCGCCGCTTGAAACCGCGCAAAGCGCAATGTTACTGCAAGAAGTCATTCCGGCGCTCAATAATCACGCCAAAGATTTGCAGAAAAACCTTGCCGAACTGGCATCCATTTCCGACGAATTGCAAAACAAGCGCGAAAAAGTTCTGGCCACCACCGAAGAATTACAGGACGAACAGCAAATGCTTTCCGGCCTTCTGGAAAAACGCGAAAAACTTTATACCTCCACCCACAGCGATTACAAACAACGGGAAAAAGCGGTAAAGGAAATTTCCGCCCAGGCCAAAAACCTTCAGGACCTTGTTGCCAAGCTGGAGGAAGACCGCAAACGCGCCGAAGCACGCGAAGCGGCAAACCGAGCCCTGCAGGCACAAGGAACCAACGCGCCGCCGCCCGTAACCGATTTCCCAAAAACGGGAGAAGGCCAGCTTCCGGTATCGGGGATTATCACTATCGCATACAACCAGCCGGACGATTTCGGCGCACCCAGTCAGGGCATTACCATTACGGGCCGCCCGGGCGCAGTGGTCGTGGCACCAATGGGCGGGATTGTGCGTTTTGCCGGACCGTTTAAGGGCCACGGGAAAATGGTCATTCTGGAGCACAAAAAAGGTTACCATAGCCTTATTGCAGGATTGGAAAAAATTGATACAGTGGTCGGGCAAAGCCTTAAAGCGGGAGAGCCTCTCGGCCTTATGAAAGAAGCACAAGACAAGCTTCGCCCGAGGCTTTATTATGAATTGCGGCACAACGGAAAACCGGTTAATCCGTCGCAAAAATTTGCTGAGTTGGGATAGGTTGTTATAACCGCCGCCTTATATAATTCGGGTTAGCCCGTGTTTAGGCTGTGAAAAAACGAAAAGACAAAATAAAAGTCAGGACTTTAGTTACATGCGCAAATTCTTCATCACCACTGTTATGACCATCGCTCTTGTTTCCGGCACTTTGCATGCGCCGGTTCAGGCACAGGAGCCCCGCACGGCCGGAACCCAGCCGGAAGCGGAGGATGAAGAAGCCCGCAGCTACAGCGACACATACCGCCAGCTCAATTTATTCGGCGATGTTTTCGAGCGGGTTCGCGCGCAATATGTAGACGAGCTGGAAGACAAGGAGCTGGTTGAAAAGGCGATCAACGGGCTTTTGTCCGGCCTCGATCCGCACTCCTCATACCTCGACGAAGAGCATTTCGCCGATATGCAGATTCAAACCAAGGGCGAATTCGGCGGCCTTGGTATCGAAATCACCATGGAAAACGGGCTGGTCAAGGTCGTTTCTCCCATTGACGACACGCCCGCCTTCCGTGCCGGGATCGAGGCGGGCGACCTGATCGTTGAAATCGACGGCGAGCCTGTCATGGGCCTGACCTTAAGCGAGTCGGTAGAAAAGATGCGCGGCAAGGTCGGTACGGATATCGATATCGTCGTGCGCCGCGAAAGCGAGCCGGAGCCTCTGGAATTTACCATTACGCGCGACATCATCCATATCCGCGCGGTGCGTCACCGTGTGGAAGGCAACGCCGGATATATCCGTATCACCACCTTTAACCAGAACACCGAAGAAGGCGTGGAAAAAGCCATCGAGGAAATCAGGGAAGAGCTTGGCGATAAGCTAGTCGGCTATGTGATCGATCTGCGTAACAACCCCGGCGGATTGTTGGATCAGGCGATTGCGGTATCCGATGCGTTCCTTGATCAGGGGGAAATCGTTTCAACGCGCGGGCGTCATAAACGCGACACCAAACGCGATAACGCCCATAGCGGCGATCTGGCAGAAGGCTTGCCTCTGGTCGTGCTGATTAACGGCGGATCGGCTTCGGCATCCGAAATTGTTGCTGGAGCTCTCCAAGACCATAAACGCGCGATTGTTTTAGGCACGAAATCTTTCGGCAAGGGATCGGTACAGACCGTTATTCCGCTGCCCGGACATGGCGCGATGCGCCTGACGACCGCGCGGTATTATACTCCGTCCGGGCGTTCCATTCAGGCGACTGGCATCGAACCCGATATCATCGTTGAACCCGCCAAGGTGGAGACGATCAAGTTCAAGCGCCTGAGCGAAAACGATTTGCGCGGCGCACTGGACCGTAAGGAAGAAGACGAGAAGCCGAAAAAAGATGAAGGCAAGAAAAAGCCCAAGAAAGGCGAGGTGGAAGTTTCCGTTACTGAAGAAGAGCCCGTGGATTATCAATTATCCCGCGCGCTAGATCTTCTGAACGGATTGTCACTTTATAAAGGCAATATTGTCGAACATTCCGAACCCTAAATGATCGCAGCTTCATGGACATAAATGGTGTAAAATCAAAGATCGACATGACCGCGTTTTTGCAAGGGACGGTTGCCGTTCTCTTGATATGGACCGGGATTATCATTTATGCCTTTACCCAAAGCGGCGCGGTTAAAGAGGAAATGCAAAGCCGGATGCCCGTGCGCACTGTCTTGATCGAAGCGGTAAAGCCCGCCGTTTCTGTTGCAAGGGTTGAGGCTTATCCTCCGACCGATATTCCGCAGACACCTGGAGTAGCCTCTCCCGGAATGCCGGAAGCCGTGCCCTCGCCCGATGTGAATATGCCTGTGGTTCTGGAGGGGTTGCGCTCTTCCCCGATAGAGGGACTGGTGGAAAATACCCCGCAAGGACCCTTGCCGCAAAAACGCGAATATGACGGCATGACGCCATTTAACGCCTATAAGCGCCCGTATGATTTCGCCGACGATACGCCGCTCGTGGCTTTGCTGGTGAAGGATTTCGGCCTGTCGCAAAATCTTTCGCGCGAGGCGATGGCCAAGCTGCCGGCGGAAATAAGTTTTCTCGTTTCGCCCTATAGCGACGATATTCAGGGAATTTCGACAGCCGCGCGCAATCACGGTCACGAGACATGGCTGGAAACGCCGATGGAAAATCGCGGCTTCGAAGAGGCAGACCCCGGCCCCACGATTATCATGAGTCGCAGCAGCCTTAAGGATAACGAGGTTGTTCTTCGCAAACTTATGGCGCTGTTTCACGGCTATGCGGGTATTGCCGGATTTGTCGATAACAGCTTCAATAATTTCGCCGCAACAATGATGGACGCACTGATCGGAAATGCTTTTGAGCGTGGTATCGGCTATATCGATCTGAACCCTGATGCGCCGCCGCTAATGCCGCGTCTTGCGTTTAACTATAGCGCGCCCTATGCGCGGGCGGATAAACAGGCCGATGATCTTGCCGCGCTGGAGGCGCTGGAGAAAAAAGCGTCGGAAAACCGTTTCGCGCTCGGCACGATCCAGCTCACGCCCTATAATTTGAAAACGATTGTGAGTTGGATTCAATCCTTAAAAGAAAAAAATATCACACTTATTCCAGCTTCCGCGATAGCCGACGCCCCTACCCGCCTGATGGGTTCTATGGCCGCCCCGCCGCCGGAGGAACCTGCGGCGCCGGCAAATGAAGATGAAGCGGAAGAAAGCGCAGAGCATTCCGAGAGTAAAACGCATGCAGAGCCTGAAACGCCTGCCGAACATTCCGAAGCCCCGCATCCAAAAGATGAGACCCACCATTAACAGCGCGAACAAAAATCCCGAAACGCTGCCTTACCGGCCCTGCGTCGGTATCGCCCTGTTCAATGCAAAGGGAGAGGTGTTCGTCGGCGAGCGTATCGATACGCCCGGCGCATGGCAGATGCCGCAAGGCGGGATCGACGAGGGGGAAGATTTAATTCCCGCCGCGAAACGCGAACTGCGCGAGGAAGTGGGATCGGATAATATCGAAGTGATAAGAGTGTTCGGCCAAACCGTGAAATATGACGTACCGGAAGATTTGCGCCAAAGACTATGGAACGGGCAATATCGCGGGCAGGAACAATTCTGGGTCGCGGCACGGTTTTTGGGCAAAGATGAGGATATAGACATCGAACACCATCCCCTGCCGGAATTCAGCCGGTGGAAATGGGTGAAGCTGGAGGAAACGGTGGAACTGATCGTGCCGTTTAAACGCGACGTTTATAAACAGATCATAGCAATGTTCAAAGATATCCCGGGCTCATAAACATTCAGGGAATGCCCTATCCGCCATTTCGGATCATAAAAAATTTCCCCTCCCTAAGGGAGGGGATCAAGGGGAGGGTTTAGAATCGGTGTTTAAAGGCAACATACAACACCCCCACCCTAACCCTCCCCCTCAAGGGGGAGGGAAAAGTTATAATGCCCACTCAAACCTTACGGATTAACCGGTGACCAGGTGGGGTCGGAGCCGTCACGCGGGGTCGATAACTGGCGTTCGTTAAATCCGGTAATGTCGATCGTATAAAGCTTGGCTTCGCGCCCTTCGCGCCGCGCGCCGACCGGATTTTCCTTGAAGTAAACCAGCACGCGCCCGTTGGGAGACCAGCTTGGCGCTTCCACGTGATAGGCGTTGGTGATCAAACGCTCACCGCTGCCATCCGGGCGGATCACGCCGATATAGAACTTGCCCTCATAGATACGGGTAAAGGCGATCAAATCGCCGCGCGGCGACCAGACGGGCGCGCCGTAACGGCCCTTGCCGAATGTAATACGCGTGGCGGTATCGCCGTTTGCATCCATCACGTAAAGTTGCTGAGAACCGCCGCGGTCGGATTCAAACACGATTTTCTTACCGTCGGGCGAATAGGATGGTGATGTATCAATCGCCGAATTATTCGTCATACGGCGGGAACGGCGGGAAGCCAGATCGAGTTCGTAAATATCGGTATTGCCGCCTGTGGCAAGGCTCATGACGACCTTTTTGCCATCAGGCGAGAACCGGGGGGAGAAGGTCATGCCGGGAAAATCGCCCAGCACTTCGCGGCGCCCCGTATTGATGTCGTAGAGATAAACGCGCGGTTTATTACGCTCGTAAGACATATAGGCAATCGTCTGCTGGCTTGGTGAAAAACGCGGCGTCAACACAAGCGCGTTGCCATCGGTCAGATAACGGTGGTTCGCGCCGTCTTGATCCATAATCGCCAGGCGTTTTACACGCTGGCCGGTCGGACCGGATTCGGAAATATACACGATACGCGAATCGAAATATCCCTCCTCGCCCGTCAGGCGCTTGTAAATCTCGTCCGAAATAATATGCGCGATACGCCGCCAATTGGCATCGGTCGTTACATAAGCAACGCCGGAAAGTTGCTTTTCTGAGAACACATCCCAAAGACGGAATTCCACACGGGAACGCCCGTCCGCTTGCTGGGTTACGTTTCCGGTAATAAGCCCCTGCGCATTAATAGCACGCCATTCCCCGAAACGAACGCCGTCTTGATAAACGGAAGCAGAAGACTGCACAAAAGCCTTGGGGTCGATCGGCTTGAACAGGCCGGAACGTTTAAGGTTCGCGGAAATAATTTCGGGAATTTGGGCTGCGATGTCTCTCGGTGCGCCCTCATCAGCATAAAACGGGCTTACGGCCACGGGTATGGGTTCGGATACGCCGCGCGTAATGTCAATTTTAATCTCGGCCCGCGCGCTAAGCGGGATGGACAGGGCAATTACAAGGAATAGGAGAATCTGTTTCATAATGTCTTATACCACCTCTTTTAGAGCATTTCACTTTTAAAGCATTTCACGCGGATCAAATCTTATGACGGTGACCTTCCAGCTTTCATATTTATCCGGCGGCAAGGCCAAGGGCGAACAACGGGGATTACGCAGAGCCCGCAAAGCCGCATCGGCGGCAGCGCGGTAATGCGGGTTGGCGGCGTTCAACCCCTCGTTAATCACGCGGGCGGAATTTACCGTGCGGTCGGGATTAACGATCACGCGAACCTCGACCACCAGATTTTCGGCGTATTTTGCACCGGCCAGAACGTTCCAGCATTTTGCCATCTGCGCGCGCAACGCCTCTTCCTCACTCACCGTAATACGGGCGGCCACGGGTGCCTGCGGCGAAGGTTTATCGGGCTGCGATTCCAGTTCCGGTGAATCGTTTTTCGCAACTGATTCATCTAGGTTCGGCGTCAGGTTTTTCAACAGCGTCTGGAAATCATTCGCTTTCTCTTTCGGCTTTTCCGGTTTTTTGGTCGCCGGCTTTGGAGCGGGCGGGGGCGGTTTTTTCTGCTCTTCCGGTTTCTTTATATCTTTTCGCTCAAGCGGTTCAGGCGCGGGCGGCGGCGGCACATCCTCCACCGCTTCGGAAGCATCGGGAGCCTTGGGCGAGCTTAAATCGGGAGGCGCCTCCGCGGTCATGGGCGGGGGCTTATACGCCTCGGGCGGTGGCGGTTCCGTTTCTTGCGGCGGTTGTTCTTTGGGCATTTCGGTGAATGACGGTACGCGGTCGGTTTGGGTAAGCTCGTCAATATCGGCGATTTCCACGCTGATCGGATTTGAAATAGTCATAGGTTCTTTTTTGACAAAGGGCATGCCCATGGCAAAAACCAGAACGATAAAAAGGTGAAAGACGCCCGAGCCGAGCAAAGCCTTTAGCGAAAAATTCGGAGCTTCTCTTAAATCGAGACGAGATCTGAGCGCCGGGGCGTGCATTTGCGGCCTACCTTCCGCCCCCGGGTTCAGAGATCAGGGCGACCTTGTTAAACCCGGCCCCATTTACGGCGCCGATAACCTGCATCACCATGCCGTAGGAAATGGCCTGATCACCGCGGATATAGATGCGCCGGTCCACCTGCCCTTGCGTCATCGCGGCCAGAAGCGGCACAAGGCGCTCGCGCTTGACCTCGCTTTCGCCGATATAAATAACGCCATCAGCCGTAACAGTAATCTCGATGGGTTTGTTGTCTTCGTCGCTGATCGCCTTGGCTTCGGTATTGGGAAGATCGACAGGAACTCCGGCGGTCAAAAGCGGCGCTGCCACCATAAAGACGATCAAAAGCACCAGCATCACATCGACAAACGGGGTGACGTTGATCTCCGCCATCGGACGGTAAGAACCGCCCGAACGCCGCCCGCGTGATCGCGTTTTTGTGGTGAGTGTCGCCGCCATTTATCTAGCTCGCCATTCTGTGTTTGCCGCTGTCCTGACTGTCGAGATGGCGGGAAAGAATCGCGGAAAATTCATCCGCGAAAGCTTCCAGCCGATCGGCATAACGGTTCAGCGCGCTGGAAAAAACGTTATAGGCCACCACCGCCGGGATAGCGGCAACAAGCCCCAGAGCCGTAGCAAAAAGCGCCTCAGCAATACCGGGAGCCACAACAGCCAAAGATGTATTATTCGTTGCGGCAATAGAGGAGAAGGAGTTCATGATGCCCCAGACCGTGCCGAACAGACCGATGAAGGGCGCGGTCGAACCGACGGAAGCGAGAAAGGTCATGCCGCGTTCCAACCTTGAAACTTCGCGTCCAATCGTCAGTGTCATGGCGCGTTCGACGCGCTGCCGCAATCCGGCCTGAAGGCTTTCGCGTGAGGGCACGCCGCTGGCCACGCCCACATGCCATTCCTCCATTCCGGCGGCAAAAGTTTTGAGCAGCGGGTCGTGCTTTTGACCGCGCACGCGTTGATAGATTTTGTCCAAGGGCTCACCGGACCAGAACGTGTCTTCGAATTCATTCGCTTTTTTATTGAGGCGGGAGAGCAGGCCCTTTTTCTGGAAGATAATCGACCAGCTCCAGACCGAAGCCATCACCAGCATGATGATGACACATTTCACAATCAAATCGGCCTGAATGAACAGGCCCCACATGCTCATATCATGAGCGAAGCTACCTAAATCTGTCGTTTGAATTGCTGTTGGTTCCATTTACGTTTCCAGAAATTGTTCAAATTCGTTTTTGACCTTTTCCGGTAACCGCACCGGCTTTAAGGTTTTACTATCTACGCATACGATAACGACCTGCATGTCACAAATGACCTCGCCGTCGCGCTCCAGGCATTGATGCATGATGAAACTAGTATTTTTCAGGGCGGAAATCGAGGTCTTTAATGAACATAAATCATCTAAATGCGCGGTCTTAAGATAATCGATTTCGACATGGCGCACTACGAAAATCATTCCCAGTTCTTTTGAAAGCGTGGAATTTTCATGACCCAAGCTGCGCAAGAACTCGGTGCGGCCACGCTCGGCGAATTTCAGGTAATTAGCATGGTACACGACGCCGCCGGCATCGGTATCCTCGTAATATATGCGTACGGGAAGGGTGTGGGTGGTCATTCGTCAAACAAATTTTCTTGAGAATTCACTTTAACTTCGATCCCTAAATATTTGAAACCTTTAGAAGAAATACATCTGCCGCGAGGGGTTCTTTGCACCAATCCCTGCTGCATCAAATAAGGCTCTATCACGTCTTCGATCATATCGCGTTGCTCCGATAACGCGGCGGCGAGGGTTTCGACACCCACGGGCCCGCCGCCGTAATTTTCAGCGATACAGGCCATGTAACGCCGGTCCATCGAATCGAGGCCGCTGGCATCGACATCAAGACGGCGCAGGGCCTCATCGACTTTTTCTTTTGTGATCTCGCCCGATCCGGATGAGAAATCACGAACACGCCTTGTCAAACGCCCGGCGATACGGGGAGTTCCCCGCGAGCGTTTTGCCACTTCAAGCGCGCCCTCTTCGCTGAGGTTCATTTTCAAAATTCCGGCGCTGCGCTTGACGATAAGAGCGAGCTCCGCATCTTCGTAAAACTCGAGCCGCAAGGGAATACCGAAACGATCACGCAAGGGGTTGGTCAAAAGGCCGGAACGCGTGGTTGCACCCACAAGCGTAAAGGGCACGAGGTCGATCTGGACAGAGCGGGCCGCAGGCCCCTCCCCGATAATCAGGTCGAGCTTGCGGTCCTCCATGGCCGGATACAGGATTTCCTCCACCGCCGGATTGAGGCGGTGAATTTCATCAATAAAGAGAACGTCATTCGGCTCCAGATTGGTCAGCAGAGCGGCCAGATCGCCGGACTTCGCGATAACGGGGCCTGAAGTGGCGCGGAAACCGACGCCGAGTTCCTTGGCGACAATCTGCGCTAAGGTGGTTTTACCAAGGCCGGGCGGGCCGAAAAGCAGGACGTGATCCATTGCCTCGCCGCGGGACCGGGCGGCCTCCACGAAAACACGCAAATTCGCGCGCAAACCCTCCTGCCCGATAAAGGCATCAAGCGTATCAGGGCGCAGAGGGTTTTCCTCCACCCCCTCGAATTCATGAGGTTCGCGATCAAGGTCGGTGTTTTTCATTGGCTCAATACTCATGCACTTAGCTCCTTGAGCGCGGCGCGGATAATATCTTGCAAATTATCATTGGCCCTTGCTTTCGCCGCCATGACGGCCTGAAACGCCTGCGCGCGCGGGTAACCGAGATTGATGAGGGCGGAGACGGCGTCCTGATCGACGCTGCCCGCCTCCTCATTTCCGGCGGCGATGTCCTTGTACGAAACCGGAGCGGCAGCACCCTGCCCCATGGCAAGGCTTCCGGCCTTGTCTTTAAGCTCGGTCACAATGCGCACGGCCAGTTTGGGTCCGACGCCATCGGCCTGACGGATCGCGTTCTGATCCTGTGAGGCGATAATCATCGGCAGCTTATCCGCCGGGCACACGGCCAGAATAGCCAGCCCGGCCTTCGCGCCCACCCCCTGCACGGATGTAAGAAGTTTAAACCATTGCTGCTCGGCGGCGTCGGCAAAACCGTAAAGTGTGATCGCATCTTCGCGCACCTGCGTTTCGATCAAAAGACTGGCCGGGTCGCCCTTTTGCCCGATGCGGCCCAACGTCCGGCGGCTGGCATGCACCAGATAGCCCACCCCGCCGACATCGAGTATCAGATGCCCGTCCGCGAAAGAATCAATAATGCCGGAAAGTTTGCCAATCATTTGTGTCTTATGATAAACGATTTCCCCATGATGTTAAGTACTGAGTTCAATCCGACTGCAGATATTCAAAAGATTTTGAAGGAAGCCCCCTTTTGCACCAGAAATTCCTTTAGAGTATTGTTGGCACAAGCTGACTGGACACATGAGCGGCAGACAAGAATAATCCATCTTTCGGGCGATGGAAAATGGGCTATCAAGATTTTTTCCGCCGCACAGCGATATCATGAGGGAGAATTTGCTCGGTTTTGTCAACAAGCCCCCTCTGCGATTGCGTCGCCGCATATCGTAAAAGTTCCATACATTGGCCGTCTTCAGGGCGGCGATTTCTTTATGGTAATGGAAGCATTGGAAGCTCTGGACGCGCTTCATCGTAGATCCAGCCTGCACAAAACCGTTAGAGATATCCAAACAGCATATGGCGATGAGGTTTATGATTCAAAAAGCCAAAAGTATAAAACGCCGTCCACTTCGGAACGGCGCGACATTTTAGAACAGTTGGACAGCAACCATCCTGCGCTCATGGAGGCTTTTCGCGCTATATTACGGCATGCCGCCATGCAATTTTTTCACAATAGATACGGGCCGCGGAAATGTGTAATGCCGTATCTGGATTTAAAATTAGACAACGTTATGAAACGTAAAAACGAAAACGGTTCTTACGACCTGGTCTTCATAGATCAGTTTTTTGGCGGCGGCATCCAAATACTCGCCCCTTTCGTACAGGAAACCTGGAAGATTTTCGGCATTGAACTTGACGATATCTGGAACAATCCTCCCCCTTTAATAGTGCAGGCACGGCAAAACAGGTTTTTACCTGAACCTGCTTATTGATGATGCGCATGGGTAATGGCCACGGCGAGCGCATCCGCCTCGTCTTCGCTGGGGCGGCCGGAGGCGGGAAGCAGAGTTTTAATCATCATGCCGATTTGTTCCTTGCCCGCATGGCCCGTGCCGACGATGGATTTTTTGACCTTGTTGGCAGAATATTCCCCCACTGCAAGTCCGTAAAGCGCCGGAACACTAAGAACCACGCCGCGCGCCTGCCCCAGTTTCAAGGCAGATGCCGGATTCTGGTTGACGAAAGTTTCCTCCACCGCCGCGCTATCGGGATTGTGCAGTTTAATTACATCCGCAAGTCCGGCGTGCAGCGCGGCAAGGCGCGCAGGCAAAGGGTCCGCAGCGTTTGTTTTGACCAGCCCGCACGCCACGAATTGCAGCCTGCTCCCTTGTGAAATAATTATCCCCCAGCCGGTTTTTTGCAGGCCGGGATCAATGCCGAGAATCTTCATGTGATTAATGTAACAAAGTTATTGCAAAAAACAGAATTAATGATTATCTTTTAAATTATGACAAAGAAAATTTCAGTCGGCGATCTTGTTCTGATTAAAGCTAGGTTTAGAGACCACAAATCTAGCTCACAGCGTCCGGATCTTAATTTTAGATTAGCTTTTAAAGTTATTGCCACCGACGAAGAAGGCATCTTGCACATTGCCAACCCCGGGGAAGTTTTATTACAGCAGGACTCTAAAGAACCCATTTCTGCAGGCTTAGGGGCAGTAGAAAAACTAGATTTTCAAGGTTTAGAAATTATAGGCCACGCCTAACCAGCCGCCATCCCGTCTTCGCCTTTCGGCTAGGACGCGGCGAGCAATTTTTCCATCACTTCGTCATCAAGCTCGAGATTGGCTGTAACGGTCTGAACGTCGTCATCTTCTTCGAGGGTGTCGATTAGTTTTAGAATCGTTTCCGCCTGTTCCTCGCTTACTTCGGACATTACATTGGGTTTCCAGATAAGGCCCGCCTTTTGCGGCTCGCCATATTGTCCCTCAAGCGCCTTTTGCACGGCGGCGAAATCTGTAACCTCGCAAGTAATAATGTGATCTTCCTCGTCACTTTCAACATTTGTGGCCCCAGCTTCGAGAGCGGCCTCAAACATATCTTCATCGCTGGCGACGGATTTGGGGTAAATGATTTCGCCGATGCGGTCGAACATGAAATTCACGCTGCCGCTTTCACCCAGATTGCCGCCATTTTTGGTGAAAATGGAGCGAACCTCTCCGGCCGTGCGGTTACGGTTATCGGTCAGAGCTTCGACGATAATCGCCACGCCGCCGGGGCCGTAGCCTTCGTAACGGACTTCCTCGTAATTCTCTCCCTCGCCGCCGCCGATGCCCTTTTGGATGGCCTTTTCAATACCGTCTTTGGGCATGGATTGCCCGCGCGCGGTGGCAATGGCAAGGCGCAGACGCGGGTTCATATCAGGATCGCCACCACCCAGTTTGGCCGCCACATATATCTCGCGCCCCAGTTTGGAAAATTGTTTGGCGCGCACCGCATCGGCGCGCCCTTTTCTATGTTTGATGTTTGCCCATTTGGAATGACCGGCCATCGTAATTTATCCTTTTAATGTGTAATCAAGCGGGCACACTATACAAATTCCCCCGCATAATGGAAATATGAAATAATTGCGCCTAAGCTATGAAAAAATATGCTAAAATCGACATAACGACACTAAGACGGCCCTGTAAATTTTATGAGCTATACATTCGACCATCTCAACGTTCTTGTCATTGAAGACAACAAGCCGGTTCTGGATCTGGCCAATTCGATATTGCTGGCCTTTGGCGTGGGCGAGGTTTTGACCGCGCGCGACGGCAAAACCGGGTTCGAGGTGTTTTGTGAAAAAAACCCGGATATCGTCATTTCGGACTGGATGATGCAGCCCATCGACGGTATTGCCCTGACCCGGCTCATAAGGGAAGACGCGGCATCGCCCAACCGTTTCGTGCCCGTGATTTTGATGACGGGCGTAAGCGAGCGCGACAAGGTCATGCATGCGCGCGATGCGGGCGTGACGGAATTTTTGCTTAAACCGTTTAACGCGCGAGAAATGTACCGCCGGATCGAGCAAGTCATCGAGCGCCCGCGCCAGTTCGTGCGCACGGAAGAGTTTTTCGGCCCCGACCGCAGACGGCTGCGCGGCAATCCGTACCCCGGAGACAAACGACGTTTTACCGACGTGCCGGAAGAGCCGTTCCGCCGGAATATCGATTTCAATACGGATTTGAAAGTCAGACCGCCGGAAGACCGGACAAAACGATAGGGATTTATGATGGCAGAACAGGGACATTTCAACAGAAAGCCAAGACGCAGAGCAGAATTTATCCGCCCGCCGCATCCGCTGAAGGCCAAGGTAGGATCGGGCGGATTGAGCGAGGAGATTATTTCCAAGGCGCAAAAATTGCTGGAGAGCAGCGCGGCCGACTTTGCTCCATTGGCCAACGCGCATCTGGACGATCTAACCAAAGCCATGCAGATCGCACGTGAAAATAACGACCCGGCAAATAACGAAGCCTTGATTGAAGGCATTCTTTACCCCGCGATGCAGCTTAAGGCCAATGGCGGGCTATTCAACTTTCCGCTTGTGACAAGAACCGCCAAAGGGATGGTGGAGTTCCTCGAGGTTATCGATGTACTCGATGCCGAAGCGATCGAGATTGTCGCCGGGTTTCATGCCACCATCAAGGCGGTCATCATGGGCCGCATTTCCGGCGACGGCGGGGAAAAAGGCCGCGAACTGGTCGATACGTTCGACAAGGCTTGCCGCTGGTATTTCGAGAAACAGAAGAAGCAGCGGTGATGTTTTTACCGTCATTGCGAGGCCTGTTAAGGCCGAAGCAATCTAGGGATACAAACGCTATTTCTGGATTGCTTCGTCGGCTTCGCCTCCTCGCAATGACGAACTCAAGAAATCTCCGGCATTGCCTGTGAGAGCAAACCGCCAAGACGGATGGGCTGGATGTTTTTGGCAAGGCCGGTTTTATCGCTGGTTTCAATATAAACGCCGCACATCGTTCCCTCACCCTTCGCCGGAGTCATGCGCTCTCCCGGGACTTTTTTCACAAAGCGGTGAACGCCGATATCCTTGCGCACGCCGATCACGCTGTCAAAATCTCCGCTCATTCCCGCATCGGCCATAAAGGCCGTGCCGCCAGTCATGACATGATAATCTGCTGTGGGAATATGGGTATGCGTGCCGATCACGGCGGAAACGCGCCCGTCCAGATGATGGCCGAGCGACATTTTTTCTGACGTGGCCTCGCCGTGAAAATCGACGAAAATTGCGCTGACGTCACGGCCCAGTTTGTAATTTTTCAACAGCGCATCCATCGCGGCAAACGGATCGTCGATAGGCTCCATGAACAGGCGAGTCAGAAGATTGACGATCAGGATTTTCTGCCCCGCCTCGGTCTGAAATATATAAGAACCGTTGCCCGGCGTGGCTTGCGGGTAATTCAGTGGACGAATGAGTTTTTGATCGCGGTCGATATAGGGGATGATTTCGCGCTGGCTCCAAGTGTGATTGCCGAGCGTAATACAGTTCACTCCTGCCTCATAAAGCTGGGTGCAGATTTTTTCATTAATGCCCGCGCCGTTTGCCGCGTTCTCACCATTGACGATCACGACATCGGGATCAAGGGCGGCACGAATTTTCGGCAAGTGCTTTTCCACCGCCTCGCGCCCGCTGCGCCCCATCACATCGCCGATAAATACTATTTTCATTTATTGCTTTCTAAAATCATAAATCCGTTCCGGCGTCACAGCCATATTAAGACGCTGATCATGCGCCTCCAACGGCAGGTCAGACAAGCATGCCTGCGCCTCATAGGCAAGCCCGATCGCGAGTATCTCTTTTTTGGCGCGTAAATCGGCGAGCGTGGCGTCATAATATCCACCCCCCTGCCCCAGCCTTGTTCCGGTCTGATCAAAAGCAAGCAAGGGAACGATAACAATATCGGGCACAAGCAATTCCCCGCTTTCGGGATAAAAGACGCCGTGCGGTCCTTCGGCAAGCTTGGTTTCTTTCGTCCATTTGCGAAAACTCAACACACGCCCTTCCTCCGTAATGACAGGCAGGCAGCAGCGAAACCCGCGTTGCAGCGCTTCCTCCATCAAAGGGGTAACATCGAATTCGGAACCCGAAGGCCAGTATCCGGCGATAATGGTGGGAGAAACCGGATTAACATGGGCAAAAAACAGATCGCGCGCGGTCGTGAAAAGTGAGGGATCATGGCCCTGCTCCGTCCGCTTGCGCCGCGCCTCTTGTCGCAATGTTTGTTTTGAATTGGTCATGATATGTGCCGCCCCTTTGCGAAGAAAGAGTGCCGCGAAGCCGTGTAGAGTGGTATCCGCGTGAAGCCCGGTAATACCAGGTGGGTGCCGTATACTTCAGAAATCCACCGCACAATCCCCGCTAGGGGCAGCATTGGGATATTCAAAGCAGGGACAGATCCCTAATGCGAATGCATCGGCCTCCGGGATAAAGTTTCTATCACGAACTTCGCAGCAAGGGTGCTTATATACTATAATCTGAAAAAACTTAAGCTTTTTGAATACGTCCGGCGATGGCGTTAATACGCTCGGCCAGATAATCGATGCTCTCGGCGATCGCCTTTTCGTCTTCGGCAGAATAACCGTTGGCGGCGGGAGCGCTTACAGCGCCGCCCTCGCGCAGTTCAAATATTTCATCGGCCAGTACCAGCCCGGCCAGTACCAAAAGATGCGATTCGTTAGAAGCCGCCCCGGCGCGGGCGATTTCACCGATACGGTTATCGACATATTGGCCGAGGTCGATCACGCGCTGCTCCTGCCCGTCTTCGCAGGAGATGCCGTAATTGCGTCCGTTAATGGTAAGGGTGACTTCGGCCATATACTCTTATGCCTCTTCTTCTTCCTGCAAAAGCTCTTCGACCTTGTTAATGGCAAAATCGAGACGGCGGGCAATGGCCTGTGCATCCGGAAGAGAACTGACAATCGGGCCTTTCGGACGACCATCTGCATCAAGCGCCATATCGGGCCCGCCGAACATATCGCGCTGGGTTCCTGTATGACGCGCATCGAGCGTGTCCATGGCACCTTCCAGATTATCCACGACCTGTTCGAGTTTACGCAAAGATTGAATTACTGCGGCCAAAAGCGTCTTCCTTTTCCAGAGGTTAGGTATAACATTTAATGAATGGCCTGACGTTAGCAGTCCGCCTTGAATGCGGTCAAGCACCCGCAAGCATTTTTTACAAAACAATCACAATTTAAGTAAAAACCCTTACTTGACCTGAGCGCCGCGGCTGAGGCATTGTAGCGGTGAATTTTACCGCCCATAGATAAAGGAATAAAAATGAGTATAGAAGCCGTGCGCGCCGATAAAAACCTTTCCCCTGCTCTGGATTTGAAACAAATGGCCAACGCCATTCGCGCCCTCGCCATGGATGCTGTTCAAGCCGCGAACTCGGGCCACCCGGGGATGCCAATGGGTATGGCGGACGTCGCGACTGTGCTCTATTCCAAATTCCTGAAATTCGATCCCAAGAATCCCGAATGGCCGGACCGCGACCGTTTTGTTTTGTCCGGTGGTCACGGCTCCATGCTTCTTTATGCGGTGAACTACCTGACGGGTTACGAGAAAATGACTCTCGAACAGATCAAAAATTTTCGCCAGCTTGGGGCGATTACTGCCGGTCATCCCGAGATCGAACATGATGCCGGTATCGAAACAACGACAGGCCCCTTGGGTCAGGGCATTGCCACAGCCGTAGGCATGGCTTTGGGTGAACGTATTCTTAATGGCCGTTATGGTGATGATTTGGTTAATCACTATACATACGTCATGTGCGGTGATGGCGACCTAATGGAAGGTATCAGCCACGAAGCCTGTTCTCTTGCCGGTCACCAAAAGCTAAATAAGCTGATCGTGCTTTATGATGATAACTCCATCTCTATTGATGGTTCGACAGATCTATCATTTATCGACAACACGCCCAAACGTTTCGAAGCTTATGGCTGGAACACTACTACCGTTGATGGCCACAATGTCGCTGAAATCGAAGCTGCGATTGCTAAGGCACAAAAATCAGACAAACCCACGCTTATTTCCTGCAAAACCAAAATCGGTTATGGCGCTCCTACAAAAGAAGGCAGTGCGTCCTCTCACGGCGCTCCTCTGGGCGAAGAAGAAATTGCAGGCGCGCGCAAGAACCTCGATTGGCCACACGCACCGTTTGAAATTCCAGACGACATTTTGTCCCAATGGAGGCAGGTCGGCGCACAGGGCGCAAAAGATTTTGCCGACTGGACGGAACGTCTGGAGGAACATCCCAAACGCGCCGATTTCAGAAACGGCCTTAAGAAAGACGTTTCCTCTCTTATCGCCCCTGTTGTGGCGGAGCTGAAAAAATCTTTCGCCGCGGAAAAGCCGAAAAAGGCAACGCGTCAGACCTCCGGTGCATGCCTTGAAAAACTCGTGTCTGCCCTGCCCGCTCTTGTGGGCGGTTCGGCCGATTTGACAGGGTCCAACAATACAAAGGTTGCGGCCTCCAAGGTCATCGATTGCAAAGACTATAGCGGCAACTACATCAATTACGGCGTGCGCGAACATGCGATGGCCGCGGCGATGAATGGGCTGGCGATTCACGGTGGGATCATCCCCTATGCCGGGACATTCTTGCAATTTGCCGATTATTCCCGCCCCGCTATTCGTCTGGGTGCTCTAATGAAGCAACGCGTTGTTCATGTGATGACGCATGATTCCATCGGCCTTGGCGAGGATGGTCCCACGCACCAGCCCGTTGAACACTTGGCCGCGCTTCGCGCTATTCCGAACCTTTATGTTTTTCGTCCTTGCGACGGGATTGAGACAGCGGAAAGCTGGGAGCTTGCGATCAACAACCAGACAGGCCCAAGTGTTCTGGCATTGACCCGTCAAGGACTGCCTACCGTCCGTGAAAACAGTGACGAGAACCTAACAGCCAAAGGCGCTTATATCCTGAAAGACAGCAAAGGCGAGCCCGATATCACCATTTTTGCCTCCGGCTCCGAAGTCTATCTTGCTCTCGAAGCGGCAGAGCAAATTGACGCTGACGTCCGCGTTATTTCCGTTCCTTGTATGGATTTATTCTTTGAACAAGACGGCAAATATATCGAAAGCCTTTTGTGCAACAAGTCGATCAAAATCGCTGTTGAAGCCGGCGTGCGTCAGGGATGGGACGCTCTTATCGGCGCGCATTCAACATTTATAGGTATGAAGGACTTTGGTGCCTCCGCCCCCGCAGAAGATCTCTATGAGCATTTCGGGATTACGACGGAGGCTATTGTGGCTGCGGCGCGAAAGCGTTTGAACTAACTCTTATCCGACTTTCAAAACTTCAGGATCAAATTTTGGTAGCCGAAGGGGCGCTGGCTGGACCAAAGTATCTAGATGATGCACACAGTTTCGCAGCCACTTAGCGTCTTCTTTAGGATGGTGCTTGTTCTCTTCATCATGGCGAGGCAAGCTGACAGCACAAATTTCCTTCTGACTCTGGTCCATATCGCGGATAACAAGGTTTCCTTTTTCCCATGATCTAAAATATATTTCCGGCTCTTGGCCATCAAAAATATGGCGCAGCGCAGACCTGTCGCCCCATGTTTTGTAATGCCAGAATTCTATCGTCTCTGCGGGTTCAACATATCTCAAAATGCCATCCCGGATCTGATCTTTGCGCAGTCGGGGAACTACATTTTCGGGCTCGAGTTTCGGCAACACATATTGCTCCACAAAATGCCCACTGGGAACAAGAGCAGGATTAAAGTCCGCCGATATAGCATAAAAAGCATCATCGCCCTGATCGGCAATCAAAGCTATGCTTATTACAGAAAAGATCGACGGCTCTCCATGCACGTCTAAAAATTCCGCATCGAAATAGTAGCGCCGTAATTTGGGAATTTCAGAAATCGGCGCCGCCACTTTATTAAAGCTCATATTTTCCTCATTTTTTCTTTGCATGAATAAAAAAGAAAATACCCAATAGGATCAACCCTTCAAATACGTTGCGCCGCAACAAGCGTCGGAATAATTGCCCGCCCGGACTTGCGCGGATGCCGCTCCTTGCGGTATGAAGGGGCTTTAAAACACAACACTTGAATATAGTTAACTTAAGGAAAACAAACATGACTGCAAAAGTTGCAATTAACGGCTTCGGCCGTATCGGTCGTCTGGTGTTCCGCGCGCTGATCGAATCGGGACGCGACGACATCGAGGTGGTGGCGATTAACGACCTTGCCCCTCTGGAAACCAACAAACTTCTTCTGAAATACGATTCCGTGCACGGCCCCGCCCCGTTCACAGTGGAGACAAAAGGCAGCGATACGCTGGTGGTTAACGGCAAGGAAATTAAAGTCGTGCAGGAGCGCAATCCGGAAAACCTGCCCTGGGGTGAGCTGAAGGTCGATATCGCGTTCGAATGCACGGGCATTTTCACCAACCGCGAAAGCGCGTCCAAGCATTTGAAAGCAGGAGCGAAGAAGGTTCTTATCTCCGCCCCCGCGACAGACGAAGACCTGACAGTCGTTTACGGCGTGAATAGCGACGCATTGACGCAGGATCACCAGATCGTTTCCAACGCGTCATGCACCACCAACTGCCTTGCGCCTGTGGCCTATGCGATTCATAACGAAATCGGCATCAAGTCCGGCACTATGCTTACGATCCATGCCTACACTGGCGATCAGAACACAGTGGATACAGCGCATAAAGACCCCTACCGCGCACGCGCCGCGGCCAACAACATGATCCCGACTTCTACCGGCGCGGCGAAAGCTGTAGGTAAGGTTCTGCCTGAGTTGAATGGCAAACTAGGTGGTAACTCCATCCGCGTGCCTACCCCTGATGTCTCTGTCGTTGACCTGTCTTTCGTGCCCGAGCGCGAGACAACAGTGGAAGAGGTCAACGCAGCCGTAACAAAATACGCCAACGGCCCGCTTAAGGGTATTTTGGGCGTATCGGACGAGCCATTGGTATCAACGGACATCATCCACAATCCGCTATCATCTTTGTTCATGACAAACCAGACGATGATCGTAAACGGTCAGGTAAAGATTTTGTCCTGGTACGACAATGAGTGGGGTTTCTCCAACCGTATGCTCGATACCGCCGCCAAAATGCACAAGGTAGGCTATAATGCCAAAGCGCAAGCCGCATAAAACACCCTTATCCGTCACCCCCGCCTACGTGCGGGGGTCCGGTTTAAACATATTCAACACATGTGCGCGGGATAAACCCCGCGCAATTTTTTCCAGATCCCCGCTGTTTAACCCTCCTACGCTATAGCTCCGGAGGGCGCGGGGATGACTAGAATGAAGAAGAGTTGACTCTGATCTGAAAAAGTTTAAGAGTCGTGATTCTAAACCGTTCTCCGTGGTTAGCCGGTCTGAATTCCTAGCCGTTTCAGACCGGCTTTTTTATGCCCGCAGCGAAAAACACATAAATTACAGCACAATAGCTATTATTTATGCATTTTTATTGTAAAATCTGGTAATTTTGCCGTATAATGTGGGCATGTACACACAGGAAGCGAATCACGCTGGCGCCACAAAGGGGCAAAAAGCCTGCTATGTGGTTGACCATCTGGTAGAGGCTCTGGCCGGAGAGCCCTCCTCTCCGTTGCGCCGCGCGCTGATCCTTACTGACATCGATCAAAATCCCGGTACGACGCGCCAGCAAATCGGGCAGCGCCTTTTTTTGAATGAGGCCGCCATAGAGCGCGAGATGGAATGGCTATTCAATTTTGGCTGTATCAAGATGGAAAATTCGCTAAAAGACGCCGCCACCCAGCCGCTGGAGATTTGCAGCTACGCCGGAAACGGCATCAAGGCCGCGCTGGATTATTTTGGCGGCAAACACGAAAACCTGAAATTTTTCCTGCGCCAGATGGGAAATTTCCTCGGCCTTGAAAAGCCCACTTTGCGCGACGCCCGCATCATTTCCACGCTGTTTGAAAAACGCGATGCGGATAAGCAGGAGGTTTTAAACAATCTTTATGATGATTCACGCGCCGCAAACGATCAGGCCTATGACAAGCTTGTTGAAATGGGGGTGATCAGCGATGAGTAGTTTACCCGGTTTTTCTCAAATAGACGGTATATTAACCGCATCTTTCGGTGATACGAACGCTGTGAATATTTCCGCTGCGCCGGATGTTGAACAGCAATTTGGAATGGCTTCCGCTTTACCAAGGCCGCAAATCACAGCTTATCAAAGCCCGTTCATCCGCTCTTTATAGCTGGAATATAGCCCGCTTGCTCTTGCTCCGCGCCGATTCCTTGGCTATATCTAAATTTCAACATCGTCATCCTGAGCGGAGCGAGCCTATGCGAGCGCAGTCGAAGGATCTCCCTCTTATCGAATGAGATCCTTCCACTCCCCCGGCACAAGGCCGGGCTCGGTCAGGATGACAAAAAGTGCAAAACATATAAGGAGTGTCACCATGGCCCGTCAGCAGGAACAGCGCGAAAAAATTGCAAAAGGAAAAGGCTTTATCGCCGCCCTCGATCAGAGCGGAGGCTCCACCCCCAAAGCCCTGATGCAATATGGCGTTGCCGAAAGCGAATATAGCGGTGAAGAAGAGATGTTCGCCAAAGTACACGAAATGCGCACCCGCATCATTACATCCCCCGTCTTTAACGGTGAAAAAGTAATGGGAGCGATCCTGTTCGAAAAGACCATGGACAACACAATCGAAGGCATTCCTACGGCGCAGTATCTTTGGGAGAAACTGGGCGTTGTTCCTTTCCTCAAAGTTGACAAAGGTTTGGCGGATGAAGCCAACGGCGTGCAGCTTATGAAAGCGATGCCTGAGCTTGGCGCCCTGCTCGACCGTGCGGTGAAGGCTGGTATTTTCGGTACTAAAATGCGCTCTGTTATCAATAGCGCCAATGCCGAAGGTATCGCCGCCGTCGTTGAACAACAATTTGAAGTGGGCAAGGAGATCCTTGCCAAAGGCCTCGTTCCCATCATCGAGCCCGAAGTGAATATCAAGGCCGCTGACAAAGCCGAATGCGAAGATATTCTTAAAAGCGAAATCCTGAAGCAGGTTAATGCCCTGCCCGCTGGTGAGCAAGTTATGCTGAAACTGACATTGCCTGAAAAAGCAAACCTGTATGCGGAACTGATCGCACACAAAAACGTGCTGAGTGTTGTGGCGCTTTCCGGCGGTTACAGCCTTGATGAATCCTGTAAGCGTCTCTCACAGAATGATGGCATGGTCGCTAGCTTCTCCCGCGCGCTTTCTAATGACCTGCGCGCCCAGCAAAGCGATGATGAGTTTAATGCCGCCCTTAAAACCGCGATTGATAAAATCTACACCGCATCAGTTAGCGGCGCGGCGAATTCACAAGCGGCTTGAGCCGTGCGCCAGCAATATCACTCAAAGAAAGTTGATGGCAAAAAATACGTCTGGAACGTAAACAAGCTGGTTGAGCTTGTGAAAGGCATGCCTGTCATTGATGTCCCTCTGGCAGATATCCACGAGCTTGACGAAAGATACTGGTATGACGAAGATTTCTTCCGCGCACCTGTACCACGTGATTTCGCGCTTCATGCCATGCTTATCAATGAATGTGATCTAACGCACCCTATAATACTTCACGCAGATGGCACGGTTATAGACGGCATGCACCGCTGCTGCAAAGCGCTTATAGAAGGTCACAAAACGATTAAAGCAGTAAAGTTCGAAAAAGACCCGGAACCGGATTACATTGATCCCAACTGGGATGATTTACCTTATAACGACAATTTTCAGGAAACGCTTAAAGCGTTTGGCTTGCCGTACAAGGATTAGAGCCTTGCCTTATCGGGGGTAAGTAACCTGTATCTTCATCCGTCAGGTAAAGGAGAGAGGGTTCGTATATACCAAACGCACGGCATAGGCTGGCGGCGTTTTTTAAGGTCATCCAGTCATTTTCTACCGCAAGCATAATAGCGTCTAATACCTCTTCGCGCGAACTGGCGTCGGTGTATGCATTATAAAATGCTTTTACTTCGCATCCTTGGTTGACACAAAGTTGAAAAACACGACAACAGCTTGCGCTGCTAACAATCAATCCAGGCGGAAATGCCGCTTTTATTTCGCCCAGTGTTTTTACTGCCATGGGGCTATTCTCCTGTTAAAGCGCTAGACAATAGCCACGATTTTATATTATGTCAATGATTTATTTCCCGCCCCAAAGGACTTTTTGAATATCACCAGCCCCTGTGGCCAGCATAATCAGCCGGTCAACTCCGAGAGCGATGCCGCCCGCCTCCGGCATACCGTGCTCAAGAGCTTTAAGGAAATCTTCGTCTATCGGATAATCAAAACCGTGAATTTCGCGCTTTAGGGCCATATCCGCCGCGATACGAGCACGCTGCTCGGCGGCGTCCGTAAGCTCGGAAAACGTATTGGCAAGCTCCACGCCGCAGACATAAAGCTCGAAACGTTCCGCCCAACGCGGGTTCGATGGCTTTTTACGTGCCAACGCCCCCATAGAAGCCGGATAATCATACAAAATCGTGGGAACGCCCATGCCCAAATACGGTTCTATCTTTTCCGCCATAATGGCGTGAAACACGTCATCCCAATGATCGGCCTCTATCACGCGCACAGGGGCAATGCGTTTGAACTCATCGAGATCTTCCGGCAATTCTATGCCTGCGTATTTCTTAAAGGCGGCCTCGACCGATAATCTTTCCCATTCCTGATGCGGATCACATACTTTATCGCCAAAACGAAAGCATTCAACGTTAAGGGAGCGGAGCAAGCCCACGCAATCATCCATAATCGCCGTGTAATCGGCGCCTGCTCTATACCATTCGATCATGGTGAACTCAGGATTATGGAGTTTTGTATTCTCTTCTCGCCGGAAAACGGGGCAGATTTGGTAGATTTTCCCCATTCCCGCCACCAGCAGCTTTTTCATCGCAAATTCCGGTGATGTCTGAAGGTATTGGCCACCCTCAACCCCGAAACCGTGGATATGGGTGTCTACACCGGGGCAAACCTGCATCACGGGTGTTTCGACATGCGTAAATCCGGCATCATCGAAAAAGGCACGAACAGTCTTGATAATCCGTGCTCTTTCCTCAAGATACGGGCGTTTTTGATCAAAATTATGGGCAAGCCACCAATACATTACCGTTCCTCAAATAAACTCTTGCAAAACCTAGCGCGGCGCGTTAAAAAGCACCACTGAATTTTAGGAGATTGATTATGAAAGCCGAAACACATCCTGATTACCACGAGATCACTGTCGTGCAGACGGACGGCACGCAGTTTAAAACCCGCTCTACATGGGGCAAGGAAGGTGACGTTCTTAATCTGGACATCGACCCCCTCACTCACCCCGCATGGCAGGGCGGCACGGGCAAAGTGGTTGAAAAAGGACAGCTCGACAAGTTCAAGAACCGTTATGGCGGTTTTCTGGCTGGCGACAACAAGTAATTATTTCCGATGGAACACAAAAGCCCGCGTTTTGCGGGCTTTTTTTATTCGGCTTCATAAGTTTCCAAAGGTATTTTTTTGCCTACGGGGGGCTCACTAGCTTTGCTCGCTTCTTCGAGCACACCAAAGCAAGCATGTTCGTTCTTTCCAACAGCATCAAAAGCTTGAACAAGTTCTCTTAAAGGATCTTCCCACACAAGCGCCTCCTATATTTCAACGTTACTCTCAAAGCGAGGGTACTACTATAAAATCTTGAGGAAAAGGTTAGACCACCTCAAACCGTTTCAAGGCTTGGGATAATTCAGGTAGGCCCGGTGGAGGGATGACGGAAAAACGGAGAGCCTCCATAACCAAGGCCGGCAAACAGAGCGTCCGCAGGGATTCTTTCAAAATGCATCGTAAGAGGTATTGTACGGAATTTGAGAACCGCAAAATCACGAGCTTGAGCTAGCCTCCAGCCTCCTCTGATGTTTGAAACAGCCTCTTCAATCACATCTTTTCTTAGCTCCCGAGGGTCCACGAAAACAGGCATAGTCTCTTGCGCCTCATTCCAGTCAACACAAATGGCACAAGCGGGTAATGTGCCGAAAGGAACAGAAGTTATGACATTTCCCTCAAAGTCACGCTTAAGCAAAACAGATTTGTCAGGCGAAGAGCCCACAATACAGGGCTTCATCCTGCCGATATTTGTCACAAGTTTTGTGGCCGGTAGTATATTCATAATGAGGCAAGAAGTTACAACAAAATATAAATTATATCAAAGTTTTATGCTGCTTCCAGTTGCCTCAAAGCCTGAGACAACTTTTCATGCCGCAAAGATGCCTGTTCCTTGAGGGCTTTTTTCTCTTCAATGATTTCCTCTGGTGCATTTTCAACGAATTTCTCGTTGCCGAGCTGCTGATCAATCTTGGAAATATCGCTTTCCAGTTTTTCCAGCTGCTTTTTCAGGCGCGCTCGTTCGGCATCAAGGTCGATAATATCGGCGATGGGCAGGATGAGCGTTGCCTGATCCACGATGGTCTGAACGGCCCCCTTCGGCGCTTCGCCATCGATAATCTCGATATCGCTGAGGCGTGCCATTTGCTTGAGAATGGTTTCATAAGCTTGAAGCCCCTCTTTGGTTTTATCGCAGACGTCTTTCACCAAGAGGCGGATTTTCGCGCCCGCCGGAACGTTCATATCGGCGCGCACGGAACGGATTTCGGCGATAAAACGCTGGAGCCAGTCGATTTTGACGCGCGCTTCTTCATCCTTCAACGTCGCCGGATATTCAGGCCATTCGGAGGTAAGAAGGCGCTCTCCCGGTTCGCGCTTGGCGACCGCGGTAAAAAGCTCCTCTGTGATAAAGGGCATAAAAGGGTTCAGCATGACCAGTATCTGATCGAGCACCCATCCGGTGGCCTGACGCACTTCGGCGGCGCCCTGCCCGTCCTCCTGAAGCACAGGTTTGGTGAATTCGAGATACCAGTCGCAGAACGTGCCCCAAACGAAGCCGTAGATCGCGTTCGCGGCCTCGTTAAAACGGTATTCGGCAAGAGCCTTGTCGATGGCCTCCTTGGCGGTAACAACCTCGCCGATAATCCATTTATTCAGCGTTAATTTTGCGCTCGAAGGATCAAACTTTCCGTCGGGCAGACAGTTATTCATTTCACAATAACGCGCCGCATTCCAAAGCTTGGTTGCGAAATTACGATAGCCCTCAAGGCGTTCCTCCGAAAGCTTGATGTCGCGCCCCTGCGCCGCCATGGCTGTCAGGGTAAAACGGAGCGCATCGGCACCGAATTTATCGATAAGATCGAGCGGGTCCATGACATTGCCCTTGGATTTGGACATTTTCTGGCCCTTCGCGTCACGGACAAGCGCGTGGATATAAACGTCCTTGAACGGGACTTCCTTCATAAAATAAAGCCCCATCATCATCATGCGCGACACCCAGAAGGTGATGATGTCAAACCCGGTCACAAGGACATCGCCGGGGTAATAACGGGAGAGCATTTTTTGAGCCGTGGTCTCATCGGGTTCGTCCGGCCAGCCGATAGTGGAAAACGGCCAGAGGGCGGAGGAATACCAAGTATCGAGAACGTCGCTGTCACGGCGCAGTTTTGCATCCGGTCCTGCTTGTTCTCTGGCCTCTTCTTCGGTTTCGGCGACAAAGATATTTCCGTCCTGATCATACCAGGCCGGAATTTGATGCCCCCACCAGAGCTGGCGGGAAATACACCACGGAAGCTGATTATCAACCCAATCGAAATACATGTTTTCATACTGCTTGGGATGGAAGGTTGTGCGGCCATCGCGAACAGCGGCGGCGGCCTCCTTGGCCAAGGTCGGCGTATCAAGGAACCACTGGTCTGTCAGGTAGGGCTCCACCACCACGCCGGAGCGGTCGCCATATGGCACCTGATGCACGTGGTCTTCGACTTTCTCGAGATATTCAAGGTCTTCGAGATCGGCGATAATCTTTTTACGCGCATCGAAACGATCAAGGCCTACATATTCCTCGGGGCAGTTCTCATTCATCGTGCCGTCGGGGTTCATCAGGTTGATCAGCGGAATATCAACTGTGCCCTTGTGACGCATATAAACTTCGTAGTCATTATAATCGTGCGCCGCCGTAATTTTCACCGCGCCGGAACCAAAATCGGCTTTCACGTATTCGTCGGCGATAATCGGAATGATACGGTTACAAACCGGAACAACGGCAAACTTGCCGACAAGGTCCTTGTATTTTTCATCATCCGGGTGAACGGCGATTGCGCCGTCCGCCAGAATGGTTTCGGGCCGCGTGGTGGCGATAGAGATAAAACCGCCCTCTTCCAGCGGATATTGTACATGGTAAAGCTTGCCCTTGATTTCCTTGTGCTCGACCTCAAGATCGGAAATAGCCGTCAGAAGCTTCGGATCCCAGTTAACAAGACGTTTGTCGCGGTAGATCAGCCCGTCCTTATAAAGGCGAACGAAAGATTTTAAAACGGCCTTGGAGAGGCCTTCATCCATTGTAAAACGTTCGCGCTCCCAATGTGGCGTCGTACCAAGACGCTTCATCTGCCCCACGATCGTACCGCCGGATTCCGCCTTCCATTTCCAGACACGTTCAACGAATTTTTCACGGCCCATATCGCGGCGCTTGAGCCCCTCGGCATCCATCTGGCGCTCCACCACCATCTGCGTGGCGATCCCGGCATGGTCGAGACCCGGCTGCCAGAGCGCATCACGCCCCCTCATACGGTGATAACGGGTTAGAATATCCTGCAAGGTATTATTCAGCGCGTGGCCAATGTGAAGGCTGCCCGTCACATTTGGTGGAGGCATCATGATGGTAAAGGGCTGTTTGCCGCTATCCGGGTCGCAAGCGAACGCGCCAGAGCTTTCCCAGTCCTTGTATTGTTTTTCTTCTATTTTCTGCGGATCGAAGGTTTTATCTAATGTCATTGTATTTCCCTTGTAAAGCGCGGGAAATCATAAGGGTTTTGCAGAAAATCGCAAGAACCTATTCACTTTGACATCAGCGGAAAATTATTCTTCGCGCGCTTCTTTGGATACGCGCTCGATTTCCTCACGCACAAGGCGTTCCACCATACCGGGCAGGTTTTTATCCAGCCAATCTTGCAGCAACGGGCGGAGTTCTGTACGGACGATTTCCTCGACCGTAGCGCCGCCAGGCTGTATGGTTGTTTTCTTCTTTAGTTCCGCAAAGGCTCCCAGAGCCGCAGTTTCAGCATTTTTGGTCAACAGGCTCTCCACTTCTTTTGATACGGCTTTACTTTGAACGGGTTCGGGTTCGGGCTCTTTTACAGCTTCCGGCTCGGGTTCCGGCGCAACTGGCGCAGGTTCGGGCTCAGGGGCCGCTACTTCTTCAGGTTCGGGTTCTGGACCAGGAGGAGCGGGTTCTGGTTCTGGTTCTGGTTCCGGTTCCGGTTCTTTTACTGGCTCGGGCTCCGGTTCAGGCGCAGGCTTTGCGGCCACAGGTTCCGGTTTTGGCTCAGGCGCGGGAGGAACTGGCTCATCCTCCACCGGATCGGTGAGCTCGATAATATCGTCGGAATGATCTTCTTCTGCGGCTTCTGCGGCAGGAGCCGGCTTTGGCGCAGGCGCGGCAGCCTCCTGCTCTTCTTCTTCGGCAGCAGCGGCTTCCTCTTCGTCGTCATCGGAAATGATCTGACGAATGGAGTCCAGTATCTCCTCGATGGACGGCTCTTCTTCTGTTTGGGTATCCGGTGCCATGGGCTCGCTTTTCAACTAATAAACTAAAACAGTTTGTTACATTGCGGGCCCCTTGTCAAAGAGGAGTCAGTCGGTTTTTGTAACCCTATCCACATCCGTGTTAAAAATCGTTTTAGTGATTTTTTCCAGATTGGCGTCGAAATGCTTCTCTTCCTCTGGAAAACCGAGGTGTTCCGGCGTTAACAGGCCCAAAGTACCCATAAGATTGAACGTCGCGGCAATTTCATCGCGCTGTGTGGAAACCAGCGCAACGCGGGCATCCAGAAGCTCCTGATCGGCGTCAAGAGCATCAAGCACGGTACGCGAGCCGAATTCTGTTTCGGCATGCACGCCCTGACGGGCGATTTTGGCCGCTTCGACCTGTGCCAGACGGGAGCGAATCTCCGCCCGTGCGGCCTGAAGGTCTTCCCAGTTCGCCGTCGCCTCGCGCCGGATTTCACGCCGCACATCCAGAATTTCCAGATAACGGCGGTTGGCCTCATGCTTGGCCTGACGCACGCGGGAACGCACCCCGCCCGCCTGGTAGAGAGGAATTGTGGCCGAAACGCCGATAGCTTTGGTCGTTTGTTCGTCGATCAAGCCGGGGGACGGGTCATATGTGCGGTCCCATGAGGTAAAAAACCCGGCTTCAGGCAAAAGCTCGGCCCAGATACCGTCTACGTCTTCTTCCGCCGCCTGATAGGAATAATCGGCCGCGACGATACGGGGATTTTGCTCATCCGCCACTGAAAGCGCCGTTTGCAGGTTATTGGGAATTTTGAGCCTTATATATGGCTTTTGCAAATGACCGGGCAGCATTCCCACGAGCTTTTCAAATCGGGCGTGGCTGGCGCGCATATCACCGCGCGCGGAGATAATGCCCGCTTCCGCCTCCGCAAGGCGGGACTGGGATTGGCTGACATCGGTACGGGTCAGCTCGCCCACCTCGAAACGCTGGGTTGCGGCCTCAAGCTGGCGCTCGATAACATCACGGTTATTCAGAGCCAGCGACAGCAATGCCTCGTCGCGGTATACATCTGCATAAGCTGTGGCGGCATCGCGCAAAACTTCCTGCTCCCGCGCATGTAAAACGGCCTCCTGAGCGGAAATGGTCAAACGGGCAGCCTTTGCCTCCGCCGTGGTCTTGCCGCCGCGGTAAAGCGGCTGGTTGAGGGAAACGCCGACATCCTTGGACGTGGCTTCACCGCCGCCGCCGAAATTGCTGCCCTCCACATCGTAACCTGTGACGCCGACATCGGAACTTATGGTCGGTTTATAACCGGCCTGCGCCTGAGGCAATAATTCCTGCGTTGAAAGCAGTTCGGAACGCGCGGCGCGCAAAACGGGATTATTAAGATAGGCAAGGCGCAATGAATCCTGCAAATCCAGCGAAGGCCCCTTTTCCTGCGCCATGGCGGGCAGGCAAAGCATCATCCCCATCGTCAGAACTACGAAAAGACAGGTAACTGGTTTCATGGCAATAATCTTAAAATTCGAATTTCTGCTTCGGCGCAAAGCCGGGAAGATACGGGCATCCAGCACTAAAAAGACTGTAGGACGAATAATCGCCGTCCCCCGTATGGGTCACCAGCGTCACATCGCCCATCACAGCGCCCGGTTTTTTTACAATCGTAATCAGGCGTCCGCCCTTTTCAAGCTGCGCCACGATACCGCGGGGAATTTCGCAAACCGCGCCGTTCATGAAAATCAGGCTGAAAGGTGCGTTTTCCTCATTGCCCAAAAACATATCGCCAGGCATGGGCACCACGTTCACGGCCCCTATTTCCTCCCACAAACGCGCGGCGCGTTTCAGGAAATCGCCGTTGCTTTCCAGCGCCACCACCGTGGTGACCAGCGAAGAGAGGATCGCGGCCGAATAACCCGTCGCCCCGCCGATATCCAGCACAACGTCGTCAGTGCGGGGTAATACCGCCTGCACCATTTTGGCATGGGTGATAGGCTCCATCAGATAGCGGCCCGCGCTGATCAGAAGGTCTTCATCGCTATAGGCCACATTTTGCATCGCTTCGGGCACGAAACGCTCGCGCGGCACAGTTTCAAAGGCGCTCAATATCGCGGCGGAAACCACGCCCGCCGTGTGGATCTGCCCGTCGACCATGTTCGTTCTTGCTGTCTGAAAATTTTCCATGAGCGCAATATAGTGTAAATTCGGCACGAATGTATAGATGATAGATGATCAAAACTTGCTTTTTACATCTGTTTGTCTATTATCCGAGCGTCTTTTAAAGGCGGCGCGGTGGCAGAGTGGCTATGCAGCGGATTGCAAATCCGTGTACACCGGTTCGACTCCGGTCCGTGCCTCCATTAAGCCCTTAGACTCCACATAAAAAAATTGACATAATGAAAACGAGATGTTAAAAATCTTAAAATTTAAGAGAGACAGATCATGCGCGTTAATTATCCAATTGAACTTATTGAAGGTCTTCAAGATATAGAGACTCGACTGAGTACCCTTATACAAGCGGCAACGGAACTGTTTGCCGGTACGCGCGCGGAAGTCATTGATAAGTTATATGCTGCAAAAACTAAAGTAGAAGAAATTATTAAGGATGCAGGAGAAGGCTCCTTAATCGCTGTTGAGAACATGACTAAAATGCATGACTTTATCTGTCCTGATCGTACACTTATTGCTCTGGAAGATTTGATTGAAAGAGTAGGAGACACTAGTGTACCCCGTTCTCCAGAAAAATTAACGGAAATCGTCCAAAACGCTATTAACGGTGCCGGCTTTGTTCGTGAACAGGAACTTCGTCAAATTGCCGCACAATTAAGATCCTTAGCTGCCTTAGCCCAGCAATGCTGGGTAAACGAACATGGTTTCAAAAAAGAAGCGAAATCTCCAATAGATACTTTGCTCGGCCCCCAAAACGAAACCATCAAAGATGGTGTCCTTCATGCCCCTATTCGTGCCGTAGCTGTTTTGGAAGGAAGAAGACCGGAAATGTTCATTCAAGACGAGCCGGGTTAATATCCCTTCAGATCACAAGCAACAAACCGATTGACAATAAATCTCCAAGGAATTAGACAATAAGCCCTGTTGACAGGTATTCCTCGATAGCTCAGCGGTAGAGCAGTTGACTGTTAATCAATTGGTCCCAGGTTCGAATCCTGGTCGAGGAGCCACTTTCCCCTTCGCTAAAAGAAGGCCGACATGAACCCCGACATATTAATCCAGAAATTCGGAATGCAGCCCCACCCCGAAGGGGGACATTACGCGGAAACCTTTCGCGACCAGAGTGATGAGCGGGGAACGGTTTCCTGCATCTATTTTCTGCTCAAGGCCGGGGAGGTTTCCGCGTGGCATCGGATCGACGCCACCGAAATCTGGCATTTCGTAGACGGTGCGCCGCTGACCCTCACGCTTTATACCGAAGGTGGAAAACCGGAGGAGCGCACACTAGGGAACAGCATCGCGCAAGGGGAAGAACCGCATATAATTATCGCCCCGCATGAATGGCAAAGTGCGCGCAGCAACGGCGCATGGACGCTTATCAGCTGCATCGTCGCCCCGGCCTTTAACTTCGAAGGATTTGAAATGCTGAAAGGAGGCACACCATGGCAGAACATAAAAAATGCGTCATAGAGCCGAAAAAGCTTCAGGCGCTGTTAGAATCGGATAAGCCCGTCAGGCTGATCGATGCGACCTTTGTCATGCCGGGCGCGGAGAAAAAACCGCTCGCCGATTACGAGAAAGAGCGCATAAACGGCGCCGTTTTCTTCGACATTGACGGCATCGCCGACCGTGAAACCGCCTTGCCGCACATGTTGCCGCGGGACGAGGTTTTTGCCGCCATGGTTGGCGCGCTCGGCATTTCCAATAACGATATGGTCGTTGCCTACGCCCAGCACGGCATGGTCATGGGCCCCGCCCGCGCATGGTGGATGTTTAAAACCTTCGGCCATGATAATGTGGCCGTGCTGAATGGCGGCCTGCCCGCATGGAAGGCTGCGGGTCTGCCCGTCAATACCGAGCCGCCTGAAATGCCCGATTTTGCAACGTTTATCGCGCATTTCCGGCCCGAACTTGTTTGCGATATGGCGAAGGTAAGTGAAGCCAATGAAGAACAAACTCACAATATTCTCGACGCCCGCCCCGCGCCCCGTTTTAACGGCGAAGCACCCGAGCCGCGTTCCGGCCTTTCTTCCGGTCATATCCCGGGAAGCCGCAACCTGCCCTGTACGACATTGGTCGATGAAAAAACCGGCAAGCTAAAACCGGAAAACGAATTGCGAGAGATTGTAAAGCAGGCCGGGTTCGATGCACAAAAACCGACGATCAATACCTGCGGCAGCGGGGTGACCGCCTGCATGAACGCTCTGGTACTCTATTATCTGGGTTACCACGACCATATTTGCGTCTATGATGGATCATGGGCGGAATGGGGACAGGAAGGGCTTGATATGCCGATAGCAAAAAGGCCGGATAAATAAAGCTTAAGGGTCAGGCGTCAAGTTCTGGAGTTGAACGGGCAACATGGTCCAAATTTGCAACAAACTTTTTCAAATTATACGGTTTACCATCGCTAGTAAGAGTAACTTTACCTGCTGCATCAAAAGTCATTGCGATAACCGGGCCGTTACGATCGGCTTCTTGATCCAATTCGCCCGTTTGGTTTCCTTGTTTATTCATCAGAGCACCCTTTCCAATTACTATAAATAAATGGCGATCCCGGCAGGACTCGAACCTGCAACCCCCTGCTTAGAAGGCAGGTGCTCTATCCGGTTGAGCTACGGGACCGTTTTGGTAAAACATTCTTACTTTTGCGTCTCTTCATACGGGATATATTTGAAATTATCGCCATAATTGCGCGGTTTCAGCCTGCGTTTACGCTCCGGTAAAACCGTATAGCGCCAACCGGACTGTTTTGCAAACTCTATTGCCTCCTCGGCGGTGGGGAATTTCAACCTGACCTGATTGAGCGTATCTTCGGAAGAAACCCAGCCCATAAGGGATTCCGGCACGCGGGCGGATTTGGCTTCGTATTCCAGCACCCAGTCATGAGTTTTACCGTGAGCCGATTGCATCGCCGTTTTGCCGGGTTTGTAAATGCGCACATCCATCTTAAATTACAGTCCTTTTCGATCTCTACTCAACAATACATACAGTAATACAAAAATAAAAACTCCGAAACCACTTTCCTCAATATTTCAGCGGGCCTTGGGCCGCCAGAAGTAATGATTTCGTTTTATTACTTCGCATACGCAGCATTTATTGCACCTGCGAACAATACGAATGTAAACATATAGTAATATAGTCGTTTTTAAAAATAAATTTTATTGACAATTACTGGCCTCATTCAGCATGATGGTGAAATTGCGTATACCAAAAAAATAACAAATTATAACGCTAAAACCCATGAGAGAGCGAAAAACATGCTAGTTGATGGCCAAATCAAAACCGATCCGGCGGTTCCCAAATCCAATATGAAGCCCGTCCGCCCCTTGAGAGGCCGCTTTACGCATGCTCGCGTGTCCGAGCTTCTGATCCGCATTCATGGCGAAAAAGAATATAAAGAAATGCAGGATGCCGGCGTGGACAAGCGCATGATGTTCGGCACAAACCCACATTATCAGGCCCTGATTATGGGCGAGGAGCTTAAGGACCTTGAGGGCAACGTACTGGTTCCGGCGATGCCACCAAGCACGTCAATCGCCGCGCTGATCCTGCCGCGTCTGAACGAAACTTACAGCCTTGAAGGCGCGAAAGACCCCTCAAATCAAATGCGTTACACGTCTCAGGAGGACTCAACCTACGGCAAGTTACTGCATAAATATGACGAGATCGTTCTGGGTTACGCCTCTCCCGTATGTTCGGCTCACTGCCGTTACTGCTACCGTCTCGACCTGTTCAACAAGGACACGGGCAAGACAGGCATCCGCCCGGAAGAGCTGCGCGATTACATCATCAATTACAATACCAATTTCAAGAAAAACGGCGGTATCGACCCCGAAACCGGAGAGCGCCGTTTCCCGATCCGTGAAGCTTTGCTTTCCGGCGGCGACCCGCTTGTGCTTACCAACGCTCTGCTCTACCGCTTCCTGTTCGCGGCGGGCGAAGCGGGCCTTCACACTATTCGTATCGGTTCCAAGGAATGGGCGTTCCGCCCCGAGCGTATGGACGAAGCCTTTGCCGAGATGCTGCGCATCGTTCACGCCAAATTCCCGAACATGCATATCAATTTCGTCTCGCACCTGACACACCCCGACGAGTTTCTGGAGCGCGATAAGGACGGCAATTACATTCTTAATCCTGACGGGTCCGGATTCAAATGGATGGAAACCAGCCGCAAGGCCGTTGAAAACGTCCTATCCCTGCCCTTTACCAGCATCGAAAACCAGACACCGATTATCTCCAAGGTCAATGACGATGCCGAGGCGATCCGTATCCTGCACGAGGAAACGCGCCGCATGGGCATCAAGCCGAAATATATTTTCCAGGGCCGAGATATTCAGGGTCACAAGGCATTCTCTCTTCCGGTCGAGGAAGGCTGGCGCATTCATAACGAAGCGATGAAGGGTCTTTCCGATACTGTGCGTTCGCGCTTTGCCATGTCCACCGAATGGGGCAAGATGGAAGTGATGAGCGTAATCGACCCGCTGGTTATTCCTGAGGAAATCAAAAAATCCCTACCTTCCGCGCTGGTCGGCATGCTTGATGAAATGCTGGGCGATGGTTTGATCATGTTCAAATCCCACCGCTCCCCGCACGAGGCGGAAACGCAAGGCGACCTGGTTATTGCCAAGCGCAACCCCGAGGCGCTGTGGATTTCCGGTTACGAAGACCGGATGATCTATGATACGCGCCGCGGCAAGGACGCCAAATATACCGGCCTCATTCAAATGCTGATGGGATTTGCACAGCAAGGGCAGTTTGAAAACTTCCTGAAGGGCCAGAACGGCGCGGATATCGCCGCCGCCATCGCCAATGATTTGCGCCGCGAAAACAGCGACGAAAAGCGCCGCGCAAACGCTTAGGCAAAATTACCAGCGGTAAAGCCTGCGCGCGGCAAGTCCGGCGACAAGCCCCAGAATCACAAAGGGAAACAGGTGATAGAAAAAGGCGTGCCCTATCGTATCCGTGGGGCATACCAGCCGCAGGCCGACATATCCCAACGCCCCCACCGAAAGCGTATTCATCAGCGACATTGTCACGGGGCGCGTCGTCGCGCCCTTGCGGGCCAGAAACACCATAGCAACCATGGGAATGAACCCCATCAAAATCCCGCTTTCAAAGCAATGATCCCAGTGCGGCGGAGGCATATGAACACCCTCCAGCACACCCATGACAACCGTCCAGACCAGAAACACCGCCAGCCCGGCAAGCGGGATAGCCGGAAGCCATTTATTCCCGCGCATATCGGGAACGCATAACCAGCTTGAGCACAATACCGCACTAAGCGAAATAAAACCCATTACGCTGATTTCAAAAAGATACGACCCCTGCGTCAGTTTTTCGGCAAGATCGGGCCGAAGGCCGAGAAAAGACAGCACCCCCGCCACATAAACCGCCGCCATCAAAACCCACGGCAAGGTGCGGCGCAACGGATGCGCCAGAACAGGCACGGGCTTGAGCTCCGCACTTAAATGATCGATCAAATTTTCCACGTTCTTGCTCATATCATTCCAGATCCTGTTTCAATTTCGCGGCTGTTCGGTGCACCGAAACCTTGACCGCCGAAATGCTCATCCCCATGACATCGGCCACTTCTTGCGCTGAATATCCTTCGATTTTCATCATAATAAACAGCTTTTTCTGCTTTTCCGGCAGCGCATCAAGCGCGGCCTCTATATCTTTTAATTCGCCCGCATAGGGGCTTTTGGTTACATATTCGCCTTCAAAATCCAGATTTTCGAGCGGCGCGGTTTTATCGGCTCGCCCAGCGTAATGACGGCGGAGAAAATCGGTGCGCCGGAAATTGATAATCGCATGAAGCCAAGGCTTGAATGGTCGTTCGGCACTGTATGTTTTCAACGATTTATGAACCGAAATCAAAACGTCCTGCGTTACATCCTCCGCCCAATCCGGATTGGCCAGTGATGGACTGACGTAGTTTTTGATATAAGGAGCGATAGCGCGCAGTAAATCCGCATAGGCCCGCGAATCTCCGGCTTGCGCCTTGACGGCCAAAGCGGCCCATTTATCTTTTTTGGAATTGGAAACAGACATTCCCTGCCCTTTGTCACAGCCACGCCGTAGCGAAGCGAAGGCGGATGGTCGGGGTGAGAGGATTCGAACCTCCGATCTCTCGGTCCCAAACCGAGCGCTTTACCAGACTAAGCCACACCCCGAAAACCTGCGTGCGCCACACTTGTACACAAGTCGCATCTAATTCTCAAGCCTGTTTAAATTACGGAAGACCGGATGGTACACCGTGTCCCCCTCTTCGATGCCGAGCTTATCGGCAAGCCCGCCGTTAATCTCCAGCACGGCCCACGATTCCCGCCCCGAGGTTATGAAGCTGCGGTCGAGCGGCTGCGCGTTCGAATGGATATGGTCGATGCGTCCGTCCTCGGCGATAAACATAATATCCAGCGGGATGAGTGTATCTTTCATCCAGAAAGTGCGGCGTTGATTGTTATTGAACACAAACAGCATCCCTGTGGTTTCGGGAAGTGAGGCACGGTTCATCAAACCCTTTTCCTGCTGCCCTGGACGCAAGGCAAGCTCGACATCAAAACGGTAGGTTTTATCTTCCTTCGTCTTGATCGTCACCATCAGATCCTGAGGGTGGAATTTAATTTTATTCGTCTCATCGGCATGCGGCGAAAGCGCAAAAAAGCAGAGCGCCGCCAGAAACACCAAAACAGGCAAAGCCAATATTTTTAAACTCTTATTCATTC
>CAYXSX010000001.1:91960-236497 GCA_964467925.1 uncultured Pseudobdellovibrionaceae bacterium
CCCCAGCCTTTCCAGTTCCGCCATCATAGACAGCTCGTTAATCACGCCCATAAGCTTGCCGCTTTCGCCATCGACAACGGGCAAAATGCCGTTTTGTCGCACCATGACCTGCACCCCCTCCCATAACGGCGTGCCGGGGGCGACAATGGTAAGCTTGCGTAAAAGAAAGTCAGTCACGGGCAGCGGCTTTACCTTTTTCAGACGCTTGGCCACGCCGGGCGCCGCCGATACATTCACATCAAGCTGCACGCCGTCGGCCATGGCGACCGATACGGGCAAAAGATTTTTAAACAGATTTTCAATGCTGAAAACACCAAGATAAGCCCCGCCCTTTCCGGTGACCGGCGCGGCGGCCACCTTCCCCTTCACCAGAATTTCCATCGCCTTTTCGACGCTGGAAGCCTCGGGGATCGTCGGGTATTTTTTACTGATCGCGGCGTGGCAAGCCATGGAGTTTCCTTAAAATACGATTACACCTTTATTATTATGACCGGAGTTTAATCTTCCCTCAAGCCTGCCTTGTACATCGAGGCGTATAACCCCGCTTTTTTAAGCAGGCTTTCATGTGTTCCGTTTTCAACCACCCGGCCACGATCAAGCACGATAATCTGATCGGCCGATTTTACCGTGGAAAGGCGGTGAGCAATAACAATCGTCGTACGCCCCTTTTCCAGCCGCTTGAGCGCGCCCTGTACCAGCTTTTCCGATTCATTATCCAGTGCGGATGTGGCTTCATCCAGCAGCAAGAGCGGCGCGTTTCTAAGAATGGCGCGAGCAATGGCAATGCGCTGGCGCTGTCCGCCGGAAAGTTTCACGCCGTGCTCGCCCAGTCTTGTCTCATAGCCCTGCTCCATCGCGGAAATAAATTCATGCGCCGCGGCGGCCTTCGCAGCCTTGATGATTTCCGCCATGGTTGCCCCTTTACGACCGTAACCGATATTGGCGGCCACAGTATCATCGAAAATCGTAATATCCTGAGACACGAGAGCGATATGATCCCGCAGCGAAGCGATTTTCAAATCTTTCACATCAATCCCGCCTACAATGACCGACCCTTCGTCGGAATCGTAAAAACGCGGGATCATATTCATGATCGTACTTTTTCCGCCGCCGGATGGACCGACAAGCGCGGTAACCTTACCCGCCTTGGCGGCGAAGCTGACACCCGCCAGCGCGGTATCGTCCTCTTCCTTGTAACGGAAAACCACGTCGTTAAAGGCCACTTCCGGCGCTTTTTTGGTTTTCAAAAGTTTCGCTCGCGGTTTTTGCTTGATCGTGGGTTTGCGGTCCAGCATGTCGAAAACGCGGTCCGCCGCGCCAAGCCCGGTTTGCAGCGCGTTATTGAGCCGTGCGAGTTTTTTCATCGGCTCATAAGCCATGGTAAAGGCCGCCAGAAACGAAACCAGCTGACCCGTCGTAAGCTCGCCGCTCGCGACCTTAAAGCCCCCATAGGCGATGATGCCCGAGGCGACAAGCCCGATCAGAAGCTCGTTCACCGGCGTTGATAAATTGCCGACCCGAACAGATTTAACGTTAAGCCGCCGGACAAGTTCAATCCCCTTGCCTGCGCGGGCGCGTTCATGCGCCTCCATGCCATAGGCTTTAACCTGACGGATGCCTTGAAACACTTCGGAAAGCAGGCTGGAGAGATTGGCCATTTCGCCCTGTATACTGCCCGATATTTTACGAAGGCGCTTGCCGATATAAACCACCATGCCCGAAGCGAAGGGAAAGATGATGAAGGCCATCACAGCCAGCCGCCAGTCCTGATAAAACATCACGCCGACAAGAAAAATCAAAGTGAGCAGGCTTTTGCCAAATCCGGTCAGCGTGTCGGAAATTGCCATACGCATGATGTTCACATCATTAATCACACGCGAAATCAGCTGCCCGCTGGGGTTGGCATGAAAGAACGCAAGATCGAGATTCATGAAGGTAGAAAACAAATCACGCTGTATGTCAGCGATGATCGATTGACCGACCTTGTTCATGATAATGGTATAGGCGTAAGTCGTCATACCGCGCAGGAAAAACGTAACAAAAACCCCGCCCGCAACGGGCAGGATCATACCTTGCTTTTTATCTACCAACACGTCATCCAGCACAGGTTGCATTAACATGGCAATCAGAGCCGTCATGGCGGAAGAAACGACCATAAAGGCAAAGGCGCTGAGCAGCGGGCCGGTATAGGGGCGGATATAAACGCCAAGAAGCCGCCGCACGAGCGGCAGAGAGGAATTATCAAGGGGAAGAACGTTTTTCTTGGCCATAGGCTAGAGCTTATACAGTATCGCAGGAAAAAGGCAATAAACGCGGCAAGTTACGCCTTGCGCTTTCTATGTTTCCGGTCGGGCAAAGGATTGCCCCATTTCATAGTATCGACAAGGAATTTGGGCCGGACGTTATTATATTGGGCGGAAAGAACGTTGAGCGCCTTGTTGACCTCCGACAGGTTTGCAGTTTTTTCAAACAAGGGCGCGTGAAGACCGTTTTTCACAAGACATGTATCAATATTAACCATCGCGCCGCCCAGAATATCGTGCGCCATCGTATCGCCGATCACGATGGTCTGGCCGGGGTAAATTTCCCGCTCCTGCAATATCTTGATACAGCGTTTGAAAATCGGCTTATGCGGCTTGCCTATATAATGGGGAACGCCGCCAAAATCTTCGAACCGTCTTGCAAGCGTACCGGGCCCCATAATCAACGCGCCGCCCATAACCCCTTGGCTGTCAGGGTTGGCACAAAGGGTTTTGATCCGCCGGCGGGCTGCTTCCTTGAGTATCGGCTCGTAATCTTCCAGCATTTTTTCCGGTGAATCCGCACCGCTGATAAGCAGGAAACTCGCCTGGCCTATATCGTCCACTATCTCGATATCCAGACCGTCGATAATGGAGTTATCGCCGCCGCGGCTGATGAGATAGCATTTTTTACCAAGCCCTTCGAAAATTTCATCGTCCTGATCGTGAATGCCCTGCCATGTCATTTCGCCGGAGGTCAGCATGACGTCATAAAGCGAGGGACCGATGCCGATATCTTTCAGACGTTCCGCGTTCACTTCCGCGCGTTTTCCGGAATTGGAAAGAATAATGATGAATTTTTTGCGCGCCCTGAGCTCTTTCAGGCAATCGATTACACCGTCATACGGTTTGTGCCCGTCATGCAGAACGCCCCACTGGTCTATGATAAACCCGGCATAGCTATCGGACACATCGGAGATACCGGCGCAAAATTTAGTCGTCGAAACGTTTGAGACCATCTATGGGATTCGCTTGAGATGTTATTATAACCGTCCCAATAATATGCCCCGTTTTGGCCGTTTAATCAACACCTGCGCTCTACCGCACGCCGCCGTTAGGCCGCCTTGGCACTCGAGCCGGAAAGCTTGGGCTCCTTGCCCGCCACGGAGCACAGGAACTCATACAGCTTGCCCACTTCGCTGGAAGCGAAGGTCGAGCTTAAAAGCGCACCGTGATCGCTGGAAACCGCTTGATCGAACAATTCTTCGAAGTGACGGATATAGCGCTGCACGTAAGTGCGGAACTCGGTATCGCGCGAGAATTTCTCCCGCGCCTTATCCAGCGGCATACGCCCTTGCATATCGGCAAGGCGGCGGGTAAAGGCTGAAACATCACCCTTCTGGAACGCCTTCCACGTTTTTTCCGACACATCGCCGTCCAGCATGCGCGTAACATCCACGGACAACGAATGCAGGCTTTCGATAACGAATTTGGCGGAAGACAGGAAAGCCTCGCGCTGAACCCGCATTTCGGTTTTCTGAATCGCCTCGGCGCGGCTGAGCGCATCTTGCGACGCTTTGAACAGGGAAACCGATTGCTTGCCGAATGTCTCGGCCACATCGTTCGTCGCCTCGATCGCCTTGGTGGAAACCATGATCAAGCGTTCCGATTCATCGACCAGATTTTCACGCGCCGTTTCAATATCGCCCGATACCTTGGCCGCTGTCGTGCCGACCTCGTTCACCTTGCCGGTCAAAATGGTCACAGCCTTGCTCAAGCGGTCGGCGGTATCGGCGGAAGTATCGGCGATCATATTGGCCTGTTTGCGCAGTTCGCGGCCATAATTCTCGGACGTTTCCAGCGATCCCTTCATCTGTTCGGCCACTTCGCGGGCGCGGATGGCGAAGCTGTCGCCCGCCTTGCGCAATTCGAACAGAGCTTCTTGCGCCTGCTCCAGAAGCGCGGCGGCCTCGGCCTTGACGCTGGCGACCATAAGAGAGGTCTGGGCCACCGTTTCCTCGGAATGCTCGCGCAGGACTTCACTCTGGCGTTTCGCTGTATTGCCCGCATCTTCGAAATTGCCCACCACGCTCACGGCCTGTTGCTGGACGTTTTCGGATTGCTTGGTAAACTCGTCACCTGCATCTTCAAGCTGCGATACCGCCTGCCCCACGGAGATGGAAAGTTCGTGGAACTGATCGTTGATCATACGCTGCACGGTTTCGATCTTCAGCAAGGCCTGATCGGTGATCAAATGGATGTCCGCGGATTGATCCTCCAGCGCCTGCGCCAGCGTACTCATTTTATCGCTGGCCGAAGATGAGGCACTTTCAATGTCGCGCACCCGCGCGCTCAGATTGTTGCTGGAATTCTCCAGAATATGCGCGGCCGTTTCTGCTCCTTCTTTCAGGCTTTCGAGACGGTCGTCGAACACGATGCCGATCTGTTGCAACTTGGCAAGATTACTTTCCGCCGTAACGTCAAAACCGGATTTCAGATGATCGAGACGGTCGCTTGCGGCTTGTGCTCTTTCAACGGCTCCTGTGTAAATCGGCTCGATTTCTTGCGCGGTGTCGGCAAGCGCGTCACGCACAGTGGCAATTGATTTATAAGCCGTTTCGGCATGAGTTTTCAGCACCGTGATTTTACCGTCCAGATCCTCGTCCATTTCACGCAGTTGAGTAAAGGAACGGGTCGTAAACTCATTGACCTTTTGACAGCGGGTTTCGATGGCTTCTTCCAGCGTGGAAAGATCATTCTGGGCGTTATAAGAAACCTTATGAAGCTGCTCCGATTGTTCCTCGAGCGCGCCCGCGACTTTTTCAACAGCGGCCAGAGACTCTCGCACCTGATCGGAAAGCGTATCGCTCTGGCGGGACATTTGCTCGTTGATCGTGCGAGCATGGCCGGAGATTTGGCCGGAAAGCGAAGCAATTTCCTGTGCCTGACCGCGCAGAATTTCACGAATTTTCTCGGCACATTGCGTAGCCTTGTCGCTCGCCTCGTTCAGATCGCCCACGCGGCGGCCCAGTACGTTTTCGATATGCTCGTGCTGGTGGTTGGCTTCGGTAACGGCCGTGTTGATCTCGCGCAAGGGCTTTTCAAGCGCCGCCGTAATTTGCTCGATACGCTCGCTTAGCCCCTCGCCGGAATGGCTCAGACGATCACCTTGCGCATCGATCATGCCTGTAAGCTCCTCGATATGGATCCGCGCGGCGATGGATGCCTGCTCGACCTGTTCGCGGCTGCGGTCAAGAAGGGAGACAATGCCCTGAAGCTGCTCGGCGTTTTCACTGCCCGCTTCATAGAGACCCGTAATCTGCTGTTTGCTTGAATCCATCATTTCAGCGGCTTGCTCTTTCGCGGCATTAGTCGCCTGTTCCAGTTGCTCGACCGCGCGGCGCACGGCGGCGCTGATTTTCTCGGAACCGGATACGGCGATGGACAGGGATTCACTGAGCTTGTTCGCGGCAAATGTTCCCGCATCTTCGATCACATCGGCCTGACCGGAAATTTCCTTCACGATCTCGCCAAGGCGTTCGGTCTTTTCTGAAATGCGGTCTTCCAGACCTTCGCTCTTGGCCATGGATTCATCCACCGCCTTATGAAGGCTGCGGATGCTGACCTCGATTTTATCGGCGATGTTTTTCGCCTGCGCGGCCACGGAATCCGCACCGCGGTCAAGCTCCTCGCGGTGAACGCGGATGGTTTCGGCGGAACCGGTCATCGCATCGACCGTGCGGGCGGTGACGTCTTCCAGATCTTCAACCTGCGCCTTGATCGTATCGGCAAGGCGGCGGGTTTCTTCAGATACGTGATCGGCGGCCTCGGAAAGCCCCTTGGTGTGGTCGTCAAAGCGTAATGCAAGACCTTCGAAACGCTCGGCGGCCTTATCCAGAGAATCCTGCAGGTCTTCATAGCTGGAGGCAAACTGGTCTTCGATACCGCGCGTTTTCTCGGCGGCGCGATCGGCGGCATCCAGAATTTTATCTGCGCCCTTGCCCATGGCGGCCTCGATTTCTCCGGCGCGGTCGAGAATTGTCAGTGTGGCGCTGTCCCATGCTTCGGCGCCCTCTTTCGCTTTTTCATCGATGCGGGCGGTACGCGCCTCGATCTCGCCTGTCAGGCTGTCGAGCTTGCCCGCGCGCTCATGAAGGGATTCCGCAAGGCGGTCGATATGAAATTCCGTTTTCTTGGAGATAGCAGAAAAATCGCGCATTTCTGTGCGAAGCCCCTGACGCGCGCGTTGCAGCGATTTCATCACGGCCTTGGAGGAAGATGCGATTTCCGCAGCCTGACGGCATAAATTCTCGACGTCCTTGTTAATAATCCCGGCATTTTCTTCGGAAGGGAATAAAAGCGTTTGCAATTCCTTACGCAGCGCTTCGCTGTAATTCTTCACTTCGGAGCGGCGGGTAAAAGCGCCATAGCCCCACCACAGCAGGGCCGGAGGCGCAAAGATGCCTGCAATCACAAGGCCAAGTTCGTGCGCTGCTGCCGGAAGCCCGCTTGAAAAGAGAGAGGTCAACGCAAAACCGAACCAGAGCGCGGTTAACACAGCCCCTGCGGCAACCGTAGGCTTTTGGAATGTCGAAGGTGTTTTTAGAGAAAGTGTGGCAGGCGATGGTGCCAGCTTGGAAAGCGTGGCCTGACCGGAAGCCTCCTCCGCTTTTGCCTCTTCCCGTCCGGCCTCTTCAAAGCCGCCGGAAATTCTGGCCGATGTTATGCGTATGGAACCAAGACCGGGGGTTTTTACGCGTGAGGACACCTTGTCGCGCAGCGCACCAAGTTTGTCGGCGCGGATATCGGGAACGTCCCTGCCCGTTTCCTGCTTTTCTTGTTTCTTTGTGGGCGAAGCCTCAAGCTCAATGCTGGCCGTGTCGATCTCGCCAAAATCATCCTGCGCCTCGGTATTGCGGGTGATCGAAGAAAAAGAACTCAATGCAGAATTATCGCCCATAGCTTTACGGCGCCCCTTGTCGCGTTGGTAAATTTTGAAATGTTGAATAGAGTGATAAAGCCACGGCGCACTTTACTACGCAAGGACTTTAAGCAAGTCCCGAACAGGCTTGCACTTTCAAACAGGCGGCAGAAAAGCTTCCCCCGCCCTCTTTGGAAAAAGGCGTAAAATGCGTAAAGCTGTGGATAAAATCCCCTCAACCGTCATCCCGTTAGTATGGCCGCAAGGCCATTCACACAAACGGGATCCATATGCCGATCAGCTTTGCTGATCGTCTTTGTGGATTCCGGATGTTTAAGTCTTGCTACGCAAGACCTCCGGAATGACGTTGATGTTAGATTTTAAGTTTTTTCAGATACTCATTGAGATCTTTACGTATTTCAGGCGCCAACACATAAAGCCCTATAATATTGGGCCAGGCCATAGCGAGAATCATCGCGTCGGAAAATTCGATTAGGCTGGAAAGTTGAACTGAAGCGCCGATCACCACAAAACCGCAGAACAGCAAATTAAAAATTGTCTCCACCGTCTTTGTTTCGCCGAAAAGATAAGTCGCCGCCTTCACCCCGCAATACGACCACGTAATCAGCGTGGAATAGGCAAAGAGAAAAACAGTCAGCGCCAATACATAAGGAAACCAAGAAATACCACTTTCAAAGGCTCGGGAAGTCAGCTCCACCCCGCCAAGACCGTCCGTTTCGGTATAAACGCCCGTGATAACAATCACCAAAGCGGTCACCGTGCAAATCACCACCGTATCGATAAACGGGCCGAGCATGCCGACAAATCCTTGTGAAATCGGACTCTTTGTACGGGCGGAGCACTGAACAATCGCGGCGGAGCCCAGCCCCGCTTCGTTAGAAAAGGCCGCGCGCTGCACACCGACCAGAAGCCCGCCAAGTAGCCCGCCAAAACCGGCCTGCATAGAAAAGGCTCCATCGAACACGGCGCGCATGGCTTCGGGAATATTGCCGAAATGCAGAGCAATGACCACCAACCCCGCGGCAAGATAAATGCCGCCGATAAGCGGTACCAGCTTGGCCGCCACCGAAGCGATGGATTTGATGCCTCCGATAATGACGATACCGACAAGAAACGAAAGGCCGAGACCGAACAACCAGCCCTGCCCGCCCAGCGGCCCGGCCTCGCCGCCCGTGACGTTCATGACCTGCTGATAGGCCTGATTGGCCTGAAACATATTACCGCCGCCGATGGCTCCGCACATAACGGCAAAGGCAAATATTCCCGCCAGCAAGGGCCCAAGATAAGGGAAACCGCGCGATTCAAAAGCATCACGCAAATAATACATCGGCCCGCCGGATATAGTTTCCGGATTCTCCCGATCGGGATGAATGCGGTATTTCACGCCCAGCGCGACTTCGGCGAATTTCGTGGACATCGACAGAAATCCCATAATGATCATCCAGATCATCGCGCCCGGCCCGCCGACCGATATTGCCACAGCCACGCCCGCGATATTGCCCAGCCCCACCGTGCCGGACAGCGAAGCGCTTAAAGCTTGAAAGTTAGTGATCTCACCATCCTTCTTGCTTAGCCCCTTGGGCGGAGGACTGAACAGAAGCTGCACGGCATGACCGAAATATTTGAAATTGATAAAACCGAGATAAACAGTGAAAAAGACAGCCGCCGCCGCCAGCCATACGAGAATAAGTTTGACCTCCAGCCCCTCGACCAAAGGCAAGGAATAAAAGACGGCGGAAGAGACATGTTCCGCTAAGGGCTGAAATAATCTTTCAATTTCCTGATCTATGCTCATGCCTTAAGCATAAAGAACATGAGGTTATTTGAAACAGAAAACCCGGAAGATATGAAAGTTATCCCAGCCCTATTGATCGCAAATCGGCGAGGATACGGGATGAGAGGGATAAAACGTGCTGGCCCATTTACGCACGGCTTTCATATCCATTCCGCTGGCCTGCTCTATCCTGGGCGCATAACGCACACAAAAGAGATCGGGACGCATGGAGGCAGCATCGCGCGAAACCTTGTTCGCCAGCGTAGTGCGAAGTGTATTAAAGCTGCCCGCAGGATCGGGAGAACCGGTACGCTGGAAATAGGTCGTCAGGATTTTTTCGTACGCCGCAATCAGGTCAGCATGATCGCGCGTGAAAATGCGGTATTTGCCGTACAGGTTCTGACTGGCGAAACGCGGCATCGCCTGACAATTCAGGCCGATCACCATCAACTCGCTGTGAATGCGAAGGCCCTGCTCGGCTTCGGCTTCGGCTTTGGAATAACAGGCCTGCCCGGCAAAAGCCGCCGAAGTTAGGCCAAGGGCAAAAAACACAGTAAATACAAATATAATAGGTTTCATGGTTATTATGCTGCTACGCTCGTTATGACAGGTGTTAATACAGGTTGCCCCTCGAAATATGCAAGAATATTATCAACCACCAGTTGCCCCATACGGGTGCGCGTTTCCACCGTCGCCGAGCCGATATGCGGAAGCAGGACGACATTGTCCATTTTCACAAGCGCTTCGGGAACATTCGGTTCATCCTTAAAAACGTCCAGACCGGCAGCGGCAATCGTTTTATTGCGCAGCGCGACCTGAAGATCGTCTTCATTCACCACGGTGCCGCGGGCGATGTTGATCAGAATTCCCCGCGGCCCCAAAGCCTCGAGTATATCCAGATCGACAAGATTTTCCGTTTCCGGCCCGCCCGCACAGGCCAGAACAAGGAAATCACAAGCTTGCGCCATTTCGCGCAAATCCTTGTAAAAAGGATAATCGACATCGTCCTTTTGCGTACGGCCGTGATAAATCACGTCGATTTCAAACGCCTCCAGCCGCTTGGCGATCGCACGCCCGATCCGCCCCAACCCAACGATCCCGGCGGTTTTGCCCGCCAGTGTAGTACCGAGAGGAAGCGGCCCGCCGTGCCATTTACCGACGCGCACGAACATATCACCCTCCACCACACGCCGCGCAGTAGCCAGCAAAAGCGCCAGCGCCGTATCCGCCGTATCGTTGGTCAGGATGTCGGGAGTATAAGTCACCGCAATGCCGCGCCGCGCGGCCTCGGCCACGTCGATATTGTTATACCCCACGCCGAATTGCGCGATAATTTCCAGATTGGGCAATGCCTCCATTAAATTGCTGCCCACTCCCGCACTATTATAAGTGGAGAGCACGGCAACGATATTATCGGCATTTTCCCGCAACGTGGCTTCAGGATCGTTTTCCTTCCAGAGCCGAATTATATTGAAGTGGTCTTCCAGCTTCTTCATCTCGGGCGGCAAAATACTTTGCAGAGCGAGGAGTGTTTTTTTCATTGTCCCGTATCTATTATTGCTTTTTTAGGCTCTTTTATGGTTTATGAGCGACATCACATTAAAATTTTTAGGGCCATGAACGCAAACAAAAACAAAAAACTGTTTATTAAAACTTGGGGTTGTCAGATGAACTCTTACGACAGCCAGCGCATGAGCGACATCCTGCGCCCCTTCGGCTATAGCGCAACGGACAGCGCGGAAGATGCCGATATGGTGATTTTGAACACCTGTCACATCCGTGAAAAGGCAACCGAAAAAGTGTTTTCCGATCTGGGCCGTATCAAGCCGCTAAAAAAGAAAAAAGAAGCCAAGGGCGAGCAAATGCTGATCGCCGTGGCGGGCTGCGTGGCGCAGGCGGAAGGCGATTTTATTCTTGAGCGCGCGCCCTATGTGGATATGGTGTTCGGCCCGCAAACCTATCACGAACTTCCTGAAATGATGGCCAAAGCCACGGGCGCGTATGGCGATGCGCGTATTGTAAATACCGAGTTTCCGGCGCAATCGAAATTCGACCGTCTTCCCGAGGAACAGGAAGTTCACGGTGCCACCGCTTATCTTTCCATTCAGGAAGGATGCGATAAATTCTGTACCTTCTGCGTTGTGCCCTATACGCGCGGGGCGGAGTTTTCGCGTTCGGCTCAGGAAATTGTCGATGAAGCCAAACGCCTTGTCGATAACGGCGCAAAAGAAATCACTCTTCTGGGCCAAAACGTCAATGCCTTTCACGGCACAGGACCGGATGGCAGCACTTGGGACCTTGCGCGCCTGATCGATGCGATTGCGGAGATTGATGGCCTATCGCGCATCCGCTACACCACTTCCCACCCGCGCGATATGGATGACGATTTGATCGCCGTGCATGGCAGCGTGGACAAGCTGATGCCCTTCCTGCATCTTCCGGTGCAATCGGGATCAGATAAAATCCTCAAGGCTATGAACCGCAAACATACAGGCGATTTCTACCGTGATATTATCGCGCGGCTAAGGAAAGCGCGCCCCGATATTGCCTTTTCCTCAGACTTCATCGTCGCCTTCCCCGGCGAGAGCGAGGCGGATTTCGAAGACACGATGCAGCTTGTACGCGATGTGAATTACGCCTCCTGCTATTCCTTTATGTACAGCGCCCGCCCCGGCACCCCGGCGGCGAATATGCAGGGGCTGATCCGCCCCGAAATTGCGGCGGAGCGTCTGGCGCGGCTACAGGGATTGCTCAACGAACAACAACTTGCCTTCAACCAAAGCTGCGTCGGCCTGACCCTGCCCGTTCTGCTGGATCGCAAGGGCAAACGCGAAGGTCAGATTCAGGGCCGTAGCCCCTATAACCAATCCGTCTATGTAGAGGCCAAAGACCGCCTTTTAAACGAGATAATCGAGGTCCAAATTGAAGAGGGATTCGATAAGTCATTGACAGGAAACATAAAAATTTCAGAAAGCCTGAGCTCTACTGCTCTGTAAAAATGCACTATATTTCTTATAGATTAGGGTCATTTGTGTTATAATTAGGAAATAACAACAAAAGGCAGGCATACTTGGCGCATAGGCTGGATTTAGAATTTAATAACAATGACTTGGTTCCCATGCTCTTTGGTGTGCAAAACGCCCATCTGAATTACCTCGAAGATAAAACCGGTGTCGACATCTCCAACCGCGGCAACCGCGTTACGCTTTCCGGCTCTAAAACAGCGTTGAAAAAAACGCGAGATATTCTGGATGGTCTTTGGGCCCGGCTTGAAGCCGGAGACGAGATAAGTATCGCCGACATCGATGCACGGTTGCGGTTTATGGACGATAAAAGCGGTCCGCCCAGCGCACACAAAAACCACGAACATAAGCCCGGCGATTTTCGCGCGCTTCAAACGCGCCGTAAAAGCATATCGCCCCGCTCCCCCAATCAGGCACGGTATATCAAGGCCATTCAGGACAATGAAATGGTCTTCGGTCTCGGCCCCGCCGGTACGGGCAAAACCTATCTTGCTGTGGCCGTAGGCGTTTCGATGTTTCTTGAGGGTAAGGTCGAGCGCCTGATTTTCACGCGCCCCGCTATTGAGGCGGGAGAGCGCCTCGGATTTCTACCCGGCGACATGCAGGAAAAGGTGGATCCCTATTTGCGCCCGATTTACGATGCGCTTCAGGATATGCTGCCGCCCGACATCATGATGAAAAAGATGGAAAGCGGCGAGATAGAGGTCGCGCCCCTTGCCTTTATGCGCGGGCGAACCTTAAGCAACGCCTTCGTAATTCTGGACGAGGCGCAGAACACGACATGCACGCAAATGAAAATGTTCCTGACCCGCATGGGGGAATCCAGCCGTATGGTCATTACCGGTGACATCACGCAAACCGACCTTCCTACGGGGGTGAAATCCGGCTTGCGCGACGCGACGGAAATCCTTGAAGGTGTGGAAGGAATAAGCTTTATCCGTTTCGCCAAGGAAGACGTGATCCGTCATCCGCTGGTGAAAAAAATTGTTCACGCCTACGACCATCAAAAGTGATATAAAATTTCCTATTATGAAAGATATGCCAATCCAGATTGACATTTCCGCCCCGTGCCCCCTTTGGGCGAACGCGGCGCCGGACATTGAAAATCTGGCGCAGAAGTCGGTGAAAACGGCGCTTCGTAACGTTCCTGCCCTGCGCGGTTTTATTCTGGAGCTCAGCCTGCTTCTAACCGATAACGAGCAGATCCATCACCTGAACAAGGTTTACCGTTTCAAGGACAAGCCCACAAACGTGCTGTCCTTCCCTCAGATCGACTGGACCGACCCGCCGGAAAAGGGAATACTGGTTTCACTCGGCGATATTATTCTTGCTTTCGAGACGATTGAAAAAGAAGCCAAGGAGCAGAAAAAGACATTTACCGACCACCTGTCTCACCTTCTGGTTCACGGCACGTTGCATCTATGCGGCTATGATCATGAAAACGACGAAGATGCAGAGATCATGGAAGGGTTAGAGGTGAAAATTTTAACCGCTCTGAACGTAAAAAACCCTTATCAAGACCATGATTAATGTGTCATATTGAAGACAGATTAAAATGCTGAAAATGGCCCAAGAGAACGACGACCCCCACAGTAGTAACGCCCCCTCCCCCGCGGAAGGGGCAACAAACGCCAGCAAACCCGAGAATAAGGTCGGTTTTCTGTCACGCCTGCAATCCATGATGAAGGGCAAGCCGGACAGTTCCTTGCGCGAAACTCTCGAGGAATATATCGAGGAAGCGGGCGAGGATGACGCCAGCTCCGTTTCTCATCAGGAAAAGGCCCTGATTTCCAACGTGCTCAAGCTGCGCGATCTTTCCGTGTTCGATCTGATGGTGCCGCGCGCCGATATTGTCGCGATTGATGTCGGCACGTCACAGGAAGAGCTTTTAAGCCTTTTGGCCGAAAAGCAGTATAGCCGCCTGCCCGTATATAAAGACAATCTCGATCACACATTGGGCACGATCCACATTAAAGACATTCTTTCCGCGCTGGCGAAGGGAAAAAGCATTTCCATCAAGAAACTGGTGCGCGAATGCCCGATCGTTTCCCCCTCCATGCACGTGCTCGACTTGCTGCTTTATATGAAAGAAAGCCGCAAACATATGGCGCTTGTGGTTGATGAATATGGCGGCATCGATGGACTGGTAACAATTGGCGATGTTATCGAGAATATCGTGGGCGAGATTGACGATGAATACGAAAACGAAACTCTCGCCGAAATGGAAGAACAGGATGACGGCTCGGTCATGGCGGATGCGCGGGTTTACATCGAGGAATTCGAAGCCCGTTTCGGCGCTCTTCTGACCGCCGAGGAGCGGGAAGAGAACGAGACGCTGGGCGGGCTCGTCTTCCACATTGCGGGCCGCATTCCGGCGCGCGGCGAAATCCTGACCCATAGCAGCGGCATGACCTTCGAAGTGATGGAGGCAGATCCGCGCCGCATCAGCCGCATGTGCATACGCAATATTCCCTCTGTACTCGGCTAGGCGCTTTCGCCAATATAGCGCGCATGGATTTACGGTTTTTCAAAAACTCATGGGCGCTTTTTTTTCTCTGTCTCCTGTCCGGAGCCGGAGCCTCCTTCGCCATGGCACCCACAAATTACTGGTTCCTGCTTTTTCCCGCCCTTAGCATCTTATACGCCTCTATCGCCGCCAGCCGGAATTCGGGCATCGCCGCACTTTTAGGCTGGGCATTCAGCTTCGGCTATTTCGGTCTTGGCATGTGGTGGATCGGCAATGCGCTGCTGGTGGAGGGCAATGATTATGCCTGGGCGTGGCCGCTTACAGTGAGTGTTCTACCCGCCGGACTTGCGCTTTACACCGCGCTTGCCGGATTTTTTATCAAGCGTTTTATCAATCTGCAAACCCTGCCCGGCTTTCTGGGTTTTGCCGCCATTCTAGGCCTGTCCGAATTTGCACGCGGGCACCTGTTAACCGGATTTCCGTGGAATTTGTACGGCTACAGCTGGGCGGAATTTCTGGAGATCGCCCAGCTTGCCAGTCTTCACAATATATACGGCCTGACATTTATTACGATTTTATGGGCGGTGCTTCCCGGTTATCTTTTTGGCGGACGCGGCTCGAGCCCTCTTACAAAAGCCCTGACCGCCGCCGCAATGATCGCAAGCTTCGCAGGGGCGTACGTATATGGGCATACGCGCCTGCAAAACAACCCTACAACCTTCCATGAGAATGTCTCCATCCGGCTGGTCCAGCCTAACACCCCGCAGGAAGATAAATGGAACCGCGACCTTCTGCAGCCGAATTTCGAACAGCTGGTCAGCCTGTCGCGTTCTGACGGCGATGAAGCTGCCACCACTTATATTATCTGGCCGGAAACCGCGCTGAATTATATGGTCATGCGTGATCCGTTTAATCAGCAAATTCTGCGTGACGCCCTTCAATCTTATGAACGCAAGGCTTATCTTTTAACCGGGACCATGTTGCGCGATCCGATCACGGAAGATTACACCAACAGCCTGTTGTTTTTCGATCAGAACGCAAATAACACCATGGCGTACGACAAGGCGCATCTGGTACCCTTCGGCGAATATATCCCGTTCCAGAAATGGATTCCGCTTGAGCCCGTTGCCAGATTTCAAGGCCTAAAAAGTGGTCCGGGGCCACGGCATTTTTCCACGCCGGAGGGTTTAGCGTACAGTCCGTTGGTATGCTACGAAATCATTTTTCCGGGCAGCGTAACCCAAGACGGAGCGCCAAAACCTGATTTCATCATCAATGTGACCAATGACGCCTGGTACGGCGTCAGCCCAGGGCCTTATCAGCATTTCGTACAAGCCCGATTCCGTGCCATCGAGGAAGGCGTTCCCGTAATTCGGGCCGCAAACACAGGGATTTCCGGCGTAATTGACTCCTTCGGGCGGCCTGTATATAAAACGCGCCTGTTTGAAACCAATACGGAAGATATTTTACTACCCATAGCAAAAAAGACCACGTACCCGCTTCAGGCTTTTGCAAACATTGCATTTTTACTTCTTACCGGAGTGCTTGTAGCCATAGCGTATGTACGCAGGCGTTAATCCCCGAACATAATTACATTTGATAAATCAAAAAATATGCTTAAGGTTAGTTGCATACCTATGCATTCTTATAGTAATGGTTGTATGGAAAAAGTTTGAATTAAGGAAAATAAAAGATAAAAAACACTATGAATGCAGTCAAAAGAAAAACAAAAGGCGTTGCAGACCCGGTCGATAAACATGTAGGCCACCGCTTGCGTGTAAGAAGATCCCTGATGGGTATGAGCCAGGAACGTCTGGCCGAAGCGATCGGACTGACCTTCCAACAAATCCAGAAATACGAGCGCGGCACCAACAGAGTAAGCGCTGGTCGCCTTTTCCAATTTAGCAATATTTTGGAAGTGCCGGTCGCTTACTTCTTCGAACAATTCGGCGATGCCTTTGAACAGAAAAAAGGCAATTACGGTTTTTCCGACAATGCGCAGGAGGGTTTTCAAAGTGAAGACCTGATGCAGAGAAAAGAAACGTTGGACCTGATCCGCGTTTATTACTCCATTCCCGATGCCAACGCCCGCAAGGACATTTACAAATTCGTCAAATCCATGGCGGATAAAATGCAGAAGTCATAGCTTTCGCGCCAATCTCTTACGCTTTTTAGCTTGAAGTGGCCCTCATCAGTCATTAGGGTTGGTTTTTTAAGGGGCTGCCCCCCTGTCGAACCGTTTAAACTAAAACGAGAGAAACATATATGCCTCCACATTCAGGACAAGTAGCCGAAATGCCGCAAAACAAACCCAGCGCCGCTAAAGGCCATGATTTAAAAGATTACCTTTTCACAAGCGAATCCGTTTCGGAAGGCCATCCTGACAAACTTTGCGACCGTGTCTCTGATACTATTGTAGACCTTTATCTTTCGGCAGACCCCTATTCCCGCGTCGCTGCAGAAACTCTCGCAACAACTGACACTCTCATTATCGCCGGAGAAACGCGCGGCCCCGAAAGCGTTACAAAAGAAAAAATAGAACAGGCCGCCCGCGAAGCTATTAAGGATATCGGTTACGAGCAGGAAGGCTTTCACTGGAAAACCGTTAACATCGATATCAAGCTTCATAAACAATCCGTCGACATCGCGCAGGGCGTTGATGAAGGTACAGGCGTTGATAAAAACGAAGGTGCCGGCGACCAGGGCATCATGTTTGGCTATGCCTGCACGGAAACAGATGTTTTGATGCCTGCCGCCATTCACTACTCTCACCAGATTTTGAAAGAGCTTGCCAATGCCCGTAAAAACGGCGACCTCAAAGGCAAGATCGAGCCTGATGCAAAGTCACAGGTTACTTTGGAATATAAAGATGACAAACCGGTTTGCGCCTCTTCTGTTGTGGTTTCTACACAGCATGCGGAGGGTCTTTCCGACAGGGACGTCAGAGAGCTTGTCCGCCCTTATGTTGAAAAAGTGCTGCCCGAAGGCTTCATGCCGCCGGAAGATGAATTCTACGTCAACCCTACAGGCCGTTTTGTAATCGGCGGGCCCGTCGGCGACTGCGGGCTGACCGGGCGTAAAATTATTGTTGACACCTATGGCGGTTCTGCGCCCCATGGCGGCGGTGCTTTCTCCGGTAAGGACCCAACGAAGGTAGACCGTTCTGCCGCTTACGCTGCTCGGTATCTTGCAAAGAACGTCGTAGCTGCGGGCTATGCCGATGGCTGTACAATCCAGCTTGCCTATGCGATCGGTGTTTCCAAGCCGCTTGGCGTCTATGTGAACACTCACGGCACAGGCTCTGTTCCCGAAGACGAGCTTATCAAAGCCCTGAGAAAGCTCGTGGATTTGAGCCCCCGCGGTATCCGTGAGCACCTGCAATTGAACCGTCCGATCTATACTCCCACTTCGGCTTATGGTCACTTTGGCCGCACACCGACAGCGGAGGGGCATTTCTCATGGGAAAAGACCGATCTGGTAGATGAACTCCACCGCATCTTCGGTTAACTTTTCTTTCGTCATTGCGAGGAGCATTAGCGACGAAGCAATCTAGAATGGCATTGTATCCCCAGATTGCTTCGCTTACGCTCGCAATGACATGAAACAAAAAACAGAGAATATCAAAAGAGTTTACGGGCGGCGGCAAAGCCGCCCGCTTAACGAGAGCCGTCAGAATGCTCTCGAAACGCTTTTGCCAGCTCTTAAGATTCCCGAAGATAGCGTGACAGGAACGCCCAATATTGATCCCGCTTCTCTGTTCGATTTCTCACCCGAGGAGACATGGCTGGAAATAGGGTTCGGCAGTGGTGAACACATGGCAGGCCTCATGCGCCGCCACCCTGAAAACGCCTATATCGGGGTGGAGCCTTTTGTGAACGGTATGGCCGCGTTTCTTTTATCCCTTGTATGTCATTCCGGTGAAAGCCGGAATCTGGTAGAAAAACAACAACCCGATCCCGGTTTGCACCGGGATGACCTTTTTAGAAATATCCGCGTCCATATGGATGATGCGGTGATGCTCGCGCAATCGATCATCCCGAATTCACTTGATGGAATTTATATACTCAACCCCGACCCATGGCACAAAAAGCGTCATTGGAAACGCCGGATCGTTCGACCGGAAACCCTCGACATATACGCGAAAATTCTAAAACCCGGCGGCAAACTGATCATGAGCAGCGACGTTCCCGATATGTCGCAATGGATGCTGACCCACACTTATAATCATACCGCTTTTACATGGACAGCCAAGCGCGCCGATGACTGGCGCAAGGCCCCGCGTGACTGGATCACCACCAAATACGAGGTCAAAGGCGCAAAAGGCGCAAAAGTTATGAGTTATCTCATTTTTGAGAGAAAAACCTTGTAATCCTCGCTTGAAAAGCATATAAACCTATCAAAACCTGAATTGTATAAGGGTGAGCTGAAAAATCGGCTCGCCTTTTTTATTAGGATTTTCGAAATAGGTTAGTAAATGAGACAAACGCCGCTGGAGCAAAAGATAACCGCCCTCGCCGCCCCTGTGATCGCCGATCTGGGGTTTGAGCTTGTATGGGTAAAGATTATCGGCGAAGGCAATTCGCAAAACGTCCAGATTATGGCGGAAAATCCGGAGACGAAACGCCTTGGCATTGATGATTGCGCCAAGCTTAGCAAGGCAATCGCCGCCGTCATGGAAGTAGAAGACCCGATTTCAGGTGCTTACAGGCTGGAGCTTAGCTCGCCGGGCATCGACCGCCTTTTGGTGCGGGAAAAAGATTTTGAAGATTATGCCGGTTTCGAAGCCAAGCTGGAAACCGATACGCCCAATGAAAACGGGCAAAAAAGATTTCGCGGTGTTATCAAGGGGATCAAACAAAACCTGATCAGCCTTGATACCGACACCGGAGAAGTGGAAATTCCGTTCGGCGCGCTGGCGAAAGCCAAGCTCGTTCTGACGGATGATTTGATTAAAGCAACAGCCAATAGATAGAGAAAAGGAAAACATCATGGAATTGCTGCAAGTTGCCGACACAGTCGCAAGGGAAAAAAACATCGATCGCGAGATCGTGATTGAAGCCATGGAAGAGGCCATTCAAAAAGCGGGTCGTTCCAAATACGGTCACGATCAGGATATCCGCGCGAAAATCGACCGCAAGACCGGTGATATCGCCCTGCAACGTTTCCGCGAAGTTGTCGCCGAAGACGCCGAAATCGAAAACGAAGTGGCGCAGCTTACGCCCTCTCAAGCCAAGCGCATCAAGCCGGATGCGCAAGTCGGCGACATCCTGATCGACGATCTGCCGCCGCTTGATTTCGGCCGCATCGCCGCGATGACCGCCAAACAGGTGATCATGCAAAAAGTGCGCGAGGCCGAGCGCGCCCGCCAGTACGAAGAATATAAGGACCGCGTTGGCGAAATCGTCAACGGCGTGGTCAAGCGTGTGGAATACGGCAACGCGACCATCGACATTCAGGGCCGCGCCGAAGGTTTACTCCGCCGCGACGAAAGCCTGCCGCGCGAGCATCTGAACACGAATGACCGCGTACGCGCGATCATTTACGAAGTGCGCGAAGAAACGCGCGGGCCGCAGATTTTCCTCTCCCGCTCGCACCCCGAATTCATGGCTCAGCTTTTCACACAGGAAGTGCCGGAAATTTATGACGGCGTTATCGAGATCAAGGGCGTTGCCCGCGACCCCGGTTCCCGCGCAAAAATCGCCGTGGCCTCCAAGGATGGTTCTATCGACCCCGTAGGCGCTTGCGTCGGTATGCGTGGCTCCCGCGTTCAGGCGGTTGTGAACGAACTGGCCGGCGAGAAAATCGACATCGTGCCGTGGTCCGAAGACGTAGCGACATTCACCGTTAACGCGCTGCAACCCGCCGAAGTGGCCAAGGTTGTTCTGGACGAGGAAAACAACCGTATGGATGTGGTCGTTCCTGACGAGCAGCTCAGCCTTGCCATCGGTCGCCGCGGCCAGAACGTCCGCCTTGCCTCCATGCTGACCGGCTGGGACATCGACATCATGACCGAAGCGGAAGAATCCGAGCGCCGCGCCGAGGAATTCAAAACACGCTCCACGCTGTTCATGACCGCGCTGGACGTGGACGAAGTTATTGCGCATCTTCTGGTGGCCGAAGGCTTTACCAAGGTCGAGGAAATCGCAGAAACACCGATCGACGAGCTTAACCAGATCGAAGGTTTCGAGGAAGAAGTTTCCATCGAGCTGCAAAACCGTGCGATTGCCTTCCTTGATGCGAAGGCGAAAGAACTGGCAGCAAAACAGGCCGAGCTTGGCATTGATGACGACCTGATGGGCTTTGAGGGTCTGCGCTCCGACCAAATTCTGGTACTGGGCGAAAAAGGCGTTAAAACACGCGATGATCTTGCCGATCTGGCGGGTGACGAACTCATCGAAATGCTGGGCGAGGGTCATTTGACTCCGCGCGAAGCCAATGATGTTATTATGGCCGCGCGTGCGCACTGGTTCGAAGACGAAGATCAGGCCGAGGCGCAAACCGAAGCAGAAGGCGAAGAGCCCCAGCAGGCAACCGCATAACAATCTTGATATGAAGACAACAAGACAGGTCCTCACCATCATGTAACAGGAAAAGCAAAAGGAAGAAGTTAGCAGCACATGAGCGAAGCAAAAGACAAACAAGCAGACGACAAGAAAGACGGCGGTAAAAAAACGCTCAGCCTTGGCGGCACACTAAGCCTGAAAGGTGCCGGTTCGACTTCGGCCCCGCGCCAGAACGTTACGCAAGGCCGCAGCGGCGCCAATGTCGCGGTGGAGGTTCGCCGTAACCGCTCCGCCGCCGCACGTTCTGCGGAAGCCGAAAAATCTGCGGAAGAACAACGCCTGACCGAAGAAGAGCGTGAAGCCCGCTTTAAAGCCTTGCGCGAAGCCCAAGGCTCCGGTCGCCGCTCCACCCTGCCTGACCGTAAACCCGTTCACCGCCCTGCCCCCAAGGAAGAAGAACAAGCGGCCAGCCCCGACGATGCGCGCGCGGCCGAACTGGCGGAGATGGAAAAAATCGAAATGGCCGAACGCTCCAAACGCGCCGAAGCTGGCCATGATGCGGGCACAGATGCGCACCGCCGTTCGCGTTTTGATGACCGCGACCAGGAAGAAAGCTACCGCGACAAACTGAAAAAGAATGCGGCAAAAGCGCCGCGCGGCGCCGACAAGCGCGACCGCACAGGCCGCATTACTGTTACACAGGCGCTTAACGATGATTACGACCGCGACCGTGGCCAATCGCTTGCGGCACAAAAACGCGCGCGTGAAAAGGCACGCATGGCGCAAAGCAATTTCCAGGAACCCACGGAAAAACAAGTCCGTGAGGTTACCCTGCCCGAAACCATTACCGTGGGCGAACTTGCCAATCGTATGGCGGAACCCGGCGGCGAAGTGGTCAAGACACTGATGAAACTCGGCGTCATGGCGACAATCACACAGGTGATCGATGCAGACACCGCCGAATTGGTGGTCGGAGAATTCGGCCACAAGGTAAAACGCGTTTCCGATTCCGATGTTGAAATCGGTCTTGAGGGTATCGAGGATACTACCGAGAATCTTAAACCGCGTCCGCCCGTTGTGACCATCATGGGTCACGTGGACCATGGTAAAACCTCCCTGCTCGATGCGCTGCGCCAGACCGATGTCGCGGGCGGCGAAGCGGGCGGCATCACCCAGCATATCGGCGCCTATCAGGTGCAAATGCCAAGCGGCCAGAAAATCACTTTCCTTGATACGCCCGGTCACGCGGCGTTTACCGAGATGCGTTCCCGCGGCGCGAACGTAACCGACATCGTGGTGATCGTTGTGGCGGCGGACGATTCCATCATGCCCCAGACGATCGAGGCGATTAACCACGCCAAGGCGGCGAAGGTTCCTCTGATCATTGCGATCAATAAAATCGACCTGCCCGCCGCCGACCCGATGAGGGTCAAAACGGAGCTGCTTCAGCATGAAGTTGTGGTGGAAGAAATGAGCGGTGATGTTCAATGTATCGAAGTTTCCGCGATCAAGAAAACCAATCTCGACAAACTCGAAGAAGCCATCCTTCTTCAGGCGGAAATTCTCGAACTTAAGGCCAATCCGGACCGGGAGGCGCAAGGCGTTGTTGTGGAATCCAAATTGGAAAAAGGCCGCGGCCCCGTTGCCACAGTTCTGATTCAAAAAGGCACGCTCAAGATCGGTGATATTTTTGTCGCCGGCGGTGAATTCGGCAAGGTCCGTGCCCTGGTCAACGACCGCGGCGAAAACGTGAAACAGGCTATCCCCGGCGAACCGGTGGAAGTACTCGGCATTAACGGTGTTCCCGATGCGGGCGATTCTCTTAGCGTTGTAAACGATGAAGCCAAAGCGCGCGAAGTTGCCGCATACCGCCAGCGTAAAAAGCGCGAAGCGCAGGCCGCCATCGCCGTGAAGGGCCGCACGACGATCGATGATCTGATCGCGCAGCGCGAAGCGGGAGAGAAAACCGCCCTGCCCGTTATTATCAAGGCGGACGTGCACGGCTCGATCGAGGCTATCGCCGGATCATACCGCAAGATGGTGGAGGAGAACGCCGATATCGAGGTGCAGGTTCTGCACTCCGGCGTCGGGGGCATCACCGAATCCGACGTCAAACTGGCCCGCGCTTCGGGCGGCGTTATCGTCGGCTTTAACGTGCGCGCCAATGCGCAAGCCCGCGACCTCGCCCATCAGGAAGGCGTCGATGTGCGTTATTATAATGTTATCTACGATGTGATCGACGATGCGAAGTCTATCCTTTCCGGTATGCTCTCGCCCACCAAGCGTGAGGAGTATATCGGCCAGGCGAAAATCCTTCAGGTATTCAACATCACCAAGGTCGGCAAGGTTGCGGGCTGTATGGTGGAAATGGGCGCGGTGCGCCGCGGCAACAAGGTGCGTTTGCTCCGCGACGATGTTGTCATTCATGAAGGCATGCTCAAAACCCTTCAACGCTTCAAGGACGAAGTCAAAGAAGTGAAAGAAGGAACCGAATGCGGCATGGCCTTTGCGAATTACGACGACATCAAGGAAGGCGATATTATCGAATGCTTCGAAGTGATCGAGGTCGAACGCAAGGTCGAGTAAAGCCATGAAATCGTACCGCGCACAGGGGCCGTCCCAACGCCAGTTAAGAGTGGGAGAGCAGATCCGGCACATCGTCGCCGACACCATGGCGCGCGGCCATTTCCATGGTGAGGCCTTGCTAGATGCCGGAAAAATTACCGTCACCGAAGTGCGCATTTCCCCCGACCTGAAAAACGCTACGGCCTATGTCATGCCGCTGGGCGGGGCGAATATGGATGAAATCCTTCCCGCGCTTAATCAGGAACACGCGGTGTTTCAAAAGGAAATCAACCGCCAGTCCAATTTAAAATTCACGCCGCGCATCCGCTTTGTGACGGATGAAAGTTTCGACAACGTTTCCAACATCGATAGCATCCTGCGCGAAGTTTTGCCTGCGGGCAGAAACGAAGACACCGAATAATGGCCCGGCGTAAAAAAGGCGACCCGGTCAGCGGCTGGGTTAATCTCGATAAACCTCTGGAGCTTGGCTCGACGCAGGCCGTTGGAAAAATCCGCCGTTTGCTGAACGCGCAAAAGGCCGGGCATGCCGGAACGCTCGACCCGCTGGCCAGCGGTATTCTCCCCATCGCGCTGGGGGAGGCCACCAAGACCATCCCCTATATTCAGGACGCGCTTAAAACCTATGAATTCACCGTGACATGGGGCGCGCAAACCACAACCGATGATCTGGAAGGGGACATTATCGCGACCTCGGGCAGGCGTCCGACCAATGAAGAAATCGAGGCTATCCTGCCGCAATTTCTGGGCGATATAGAGCAAGTCCCCCCGCAATTTTCGGCCGTCAAAATCGACGGCAAACGTGCCTATGACATCGCCCGCGCCGGAGATACCGCCGCGATACAGCCGCGGCAGGTTTATATTAAAGAATTTAAAATCAGAGATTGTCATCCTGAGCGAAGCGCCGACAGGCGTGAAGTCGAAGGATCTCATACGTCTGAAGGAGATCCTTCGCTGGCGCGCAGGATGACTTCTTTCGAAGTCACCTGCGGCAAGGGCACCTATGTCCGCGCACTCGCCCGCGATATGGCGATCGCTCTGGGCACGGTCGGGCATGTCTCCGCCCTGCGCCGCACCGCCGTCGGTCCCTTTACAGAAAAAAACTCGATTTCCCTTGCAAAACTGGAGGAAATGAGTGATATTGCCGCCCGCGTAGCTGAATTGCTGCCGCTTGAGACCGCGCTGGACGATATCCCGGCCCTGGCCATCAAGGCGGATGAAACGGCAAAGCTGCGTAGCGGTCAGGCGCTAAGCTTTATCTCCCGCCCCGATTTCGAACGTTTATCGAAAGCAGGATTAGGAAATAAGGAAACCGTCACCGCTCTGGCTTTTTTTGATGACCGCGCCGTGGCGCTGGTGGAAACAAAGGGCCCTACCGTAAAACCCGTGAAAGTGTTCAATATATAGGGCGCGCTCACACAGATATAAGGAAAACACGATGTCGATTACTGCTGAAAAGAAACAAAACGTTATTAAAGAATATGCAACCACCAAAGGTGACACAGGCTCACCGGAAGTTCAGGTTGCCATTTTGACCAACCGTATCAACGAGCTTTCCGAGCACATGAAAAACCACCAGAAGGATTTTCACTCACGCCGCGGCCTGCTGGCCATGGTTGCCCGCCGCCGTAAACTGCTCGACTACGTAAAGGGTAAAGACGAAGCCCGTTACCAGAGCCTAATTGAAAAGCTCAATATCCGCCGTTAATTCCCGTACACGTCATTGCGAGGAGGGCTTTAGCCCGACGCGGCAATCTGGAGCCATAAGAAAAATTTCCAGATTGCTTCTCCCCGCTTGCGCGGGGATCGCAATGACGAAAAAAATTAAAGGCCGCTTCAAGCGGCCTTTTTCTCATTAATGAAGTATCTGGCCTTTATTTTGCCACCCTCCATTTCAAACACAAGCGGCACGCCGGTGGGCATTTCGGCTTCGTTGATGCTTTCGGGGGTTTCGGCGCCTAAAATAATCAGCATGGCACGCAAAGAGTTCCCATGCGCTGCGACCAGGATGTTTTCACCCTTTTCCACCAGCGGTTCAATCTCCGCCTCGTAATACGGGCGTACGCGGTTTTCCACCACATCCTTGAGGCATTCCCCGCCCGGCGGCGGCGTATCGTAGGAGCGGCGCCAGATATGCACCTGCTCCTCGCCGTATTTGGCGCGGGTTTCATCTTTGTCCAGCCCTGTCAGATCGCCGTAATCGCGCTCACGCAAATGGGGATGACGCACCATTTTGGCAAAAACATCACCCTGCCCGGCTTCGTTCAACGCGATTTCCGCCGTACGGTTGGCGCGGGTTTGCGTGCTGGAGAAAACACGGTCGAATTTAATACCCGCATTTTTCAGCATTTCCCCGGCCTTTTTGGCCTCCGCTTCGCCGTTTTCCGTCAAATCGACATCGTGAAAACCCGTAAAACGGTTCTCGAGATTCCATTGCGACTGGCCGTGACGAAGAAGAACAAGATAATTCATTAAAACACTCTCCATATTATTAGCTTTGCTATTTTTTAAACTACAGAGAACGCAGAGACAAACAGAGATTTTTTGTTATAAAGAAGAAAAGTTTCTCTGCGATCTCTGTTTAGCTCTGTAGTTAATAATCTTTTGACTTCCGCCCTATTTAATGCGATAAAACCGCCTAGCCGAAGGTTCTTTCCGAGAGCGGTTTCTCGGTTGACTGTCTTGTTCGTTGTTCGTGATTTCGTATTTCGTTTATTCGAAACTCCAATCATCGAACAATCGAAACAGCGAACAAAACTGTCCGCCGATCCCGCTTTCCCGATGTTCCTTCATATGTTTAAAAACGCTCCCGGATTTTTCGGGGGCATACTCTATTTAAAGGAATATTTATATGTTTAAAGTTTACAAAAAAGAAATCGATTTCGCAGGTCAGAAACTGACCCTGGAGACGGGTAAAATCGCCCGTCAGGCCGACGGCGCCGTACTGGCCACCATCGGCGAAACCACCGTGCTTTGCTGCGTCACCGGTGCAAAAAGCGTAGCGCCGGGCCAGGATTTCTTCCCCCTTTCCGTGCATTACCAGGAAAAGACATACTCAGCCGGTAAAATCCCCGGCGGTTTCTTCAAGCGCGAGGCACGCCCGAGCGAAAAAGAAACACTGACATCACGTCTGATCGACCGCCCCATCCGCCCGCTCTTCCCCAAGGGGTTCCTGAACGAAGTGCAGGTTGTGGCCACCGTAATTTCTCACGACCTTGAAAACGATCCCGACATTATCGCGATGGTCGGTTGTTCTGCTGCGCTGACCATTTCCGGCATTCCCTTTATGGGCCCGATTGCCGGCGCGCGCGTTGGTTACAAGGACGACAAATACGTCATCAACCCGCCGATGCACGAAGTGGCCGAAGGCGACCTTGACCTTGTTGTCGCCGGAACGCAGGAAGGCGTTTTGATGGTTGAATCCGAAGCGCAAGAGCTTTCCGAAGAAATCATGCTGGGCGCGGTTCGTGCAGGTCACGAAGCTTACCAAAGCGTAATCGACGGCATTATCGAGCTGGCTGAAATGTGCGCCAAGGATATGTGGGACGTTCCCGAAACACCCGATCACATCACCAAGCTGGAAGAAAACATCAAGAAAAAATTCGCCAAGGATGTCGAAAAGGCCTACACCATTACCGACAAGCTTGAGCGCCAAACCGCAGTGGGCGTCGCTCGCGACAAAGCCATCGAAGAATTTAGCGATGAAGAAGCGGGCATTGACGCCAACCTTATCAAGTCCAAATTCAAATCGCTGGAGGCTGATGTTGTTCGCGGCTCCATCCTGAAAACCGGCAAGCGTATTGATGGCCGCGACACTAAAACCGTCCGCCCGATCGTTGCCGAAGTCGGCGTTCTTCCCCGTACGCACGGCTCCGCCCTGTTTACTCGCGGCGAAACGCAGGCGCTTGTTGTGGCCACTCTTGGCACAGGCCAGGACGAGCAAATCATCGACGCGCTGGAAGGCGAATACAAGCAGCGCTTCCTTCTGCATTATAACTTCCCGCCCTATTCTGTCGGTGAAGCGGGCCGTATGGGCCCTCCCGGCCGCCGCGAAATCGGACACGGCAAACTGGCATGGCGCGCAATTAATCCGCTTCTGCCGAGTGCCGAGGAATTCCCCTACACGATGCGGGTGGTTTCCGAGATTACCGAGTCCAACGGTTCATCATCCATGGCGTCTGTTTGCGGCGCGTCTCTGTCCTTGATGGATGCAGGCGTTCCCCTGCCCCGCCCGGTCGCGGGTATCGCCATGGGCCTGATCAAGGAAGATAAGGACTTCGCGGTTCTGTCCGACATCCTTGGTGACGAAGACCATCTCGGCGATATGGACTTCAAAGTGGCCGGTACCGAAAACGGCATTACCTCGCTTCAGATGGATATCAAGATCACCTCGATCACCGAGGAAATCATGAAGACCGCACTGGCCCAGGCCAAAGACGGTCGCATTCACATTCTGGGTGAAATGAACAAGGCGATCGATACCGCCCGCTCCGAACTTAATGCCAACGCCCCGCAAATCGTGACGATCAAAATTCCGGTCGACAAGATCCGCGACGTCATCGGCACAGGCGGTAAAGTAATCCGCGAGATTACCGAAACCACAGGCGTGAAGATGGACGTGGAAGATGACGGCACAATCAAGGTCGCCGCATCCAATCATGAATCTATCGAGGCCGCCATTAACTGGATCAAGGGCCTGACCGAAGAGCCCGAAGTCGGCAAAATCTATGACGGTAAAGTCGTAAAATGTGTTGATTTCGGCGCGTTCGTAAACTTCATGGGCGCGAAAGACGGCCTTGTGCACATCTCCGAACTGGCCGACCACCGCGTCGCCCAAACCACCGATGTCGTGAACGAAGGCGATCAGGTCAAGGTTCTGTGCATCGGCATGGACGACCGCGGCAAGGTAAAACTGTCCATGAAACGCGTGGATCAGGAAACCGGCGAAAAGATCGAATTCGAAGACAAGCCCAAGGGCAAGAAAGAAGCGAACGGTTAATAGATGATCGGATACGCGGATGATCAGATAAGCAGAAATTCTGATCATCCGACATTCTGATCATCCGATCATCATGCCCTTAAAACTCCCCAAAATCATCGGTCACCGCGGCGCGTGCGCTTATGCGCCGGAAAACACGTTGGAGAGCATCCATACCGCCGCCGATATCGGCGCTCAGTGGGTGGAGTTGGATGTAAAACTTACCCGCGACGGCGTGCCGGTCATTTTCCACGATGAAACGCTGGAGCGCACCACCAACGGCTCCGGCAACATGGCCGATACGCTTTACGAGGATCTGCGCCAGCTCGAGGCCGGAAGCTGGTTCGCCGACGGCTTTACAGGCATCAAAATTCCGACCCTCGAAGAAGCGCTCGACGTCTTGCTGGAGCGCGGCCTCGGTCTTAATCTCGAGATCAAACCCTGTCCGGGACGCGAAGTCGAAACGGCAGAAATCGCGCTCGACGTGCTGTCCACCATCTGGGACGATCATTCCAATATTCTGATTTCTTCATTCCAGCACCCTTCATTGGAGGCCGCGCGCGACATGGCGAATGACTGGGCCCGCGGCTTGCTCATAGGCGGCGATGACATGCCCGAAAACTGGCGCGAGCTTGCCGATTACCTTGAAGTAAAAACGATGAATCTCGGCTCCCGCCTCGTGACCCGCGAATTGGTGGAGGAAATTTCAGACCTTGATATGGCCACGCTGGTCTACACGGTCAACGACCCCGACGAAGCCCGGCGGTTCCAAAGCTACGGCGTCGATGCCCTCTTCTCCGACCAGCCCGACGTAATCGCGGAAGGGTTGTTTAGTGTGCATTAGGAGCGGCCAATCCTGCGGCAATCTCCTGCTCGGCAGATTCGCGCAAAAGCTCACGTTGCTTTTCTATTGTAAGGCCTTCCAAAATATTCTCCTTAAAATGTAATTTTCCGGAAAAACCTAAGTCAAATTAATAAATATGTCAAACATTATAACGCTGCGCTCAGAAACTATTGAGCCACGGCGCCCTTTCCCTCTTCTCCGACCAACCCGACGTGATCGCAGAAAATTTGTTTAGTATGCATTAGAATACCATCTTTTTAATAAACTATAACGGTATACCGTGATTTTTTTGTGGCCAAATTGGACAATTTGTCTAATAACATCTTGTTAGGGTCACCAAAACGGTGCATCTTTGTTTTCAGGAAGTTCTCAATTTGAGAACATTCCAAAATAAAAAAGGGCCTAAAGCCGCGGCTAAAGGCCCCCGGAAACAGAAAAAGGCCGTCACCCAAATCTTTTCCGTACGCTAAGTTGGTTTTGGAGGCCAACATCGCGTCTATTTACATCATCAGGCGATTTTGATTCGTTTTCAAGCTACCCCTTAAAAATCTATCCACTTATCCCCACACTAGAGGCGTCATCCCTGCGAAGGCAGGGATCCATTTCAGAAACAATCGCTGGCCGATGAATGGATTCCGGCCTTCGCCGGAATGACAATGACTATAAACCCCCTTAAATAGGAATAAAATCCTGTACTTTTTGTCGTTATTTTGTTAAGGTAACTACCATCAACACCAGAATTGCGTCTTCCCATTTTTGTCATCCTGAAGGAGTGAAACGACTGAAGGATCTGATAGCCCATGAAATAGATCCTTCGCATGAGCTAAGGATGACAAAAATATCAATTTTTCAAAGGGTTATAGATATAAAAAATACAACAGGGACCCCTCCCCCCCTCAAAATTGAAAAACGAAATGAGTAACTCTGATTTCGCTATAAAATCAGCCTGTTAAGCGGTCTTTGAGCAAAGAAATTTTAGATGTAAACAGGCGCAAGGAGCGACGCGTATAAAACATACGCGAGCGACGCAGCAACGCATTTACAGCTAAAATAGCTCGGCTTAAACTTCGGAGCTACCGTTGATAGCATCTAAACTGTCATGCGCGGGCATGCCGACGGCGTTAAAACCGCAATCGACGTAATGCACTTCGCCCGTCACGGCGCCAGCCATGTCAGAGAGCAGGTACAGGGCGGAATTGCCGACCTCGTCCAGTTCAACTGATTTGCGAAGAGGAGACGTTAAAACATTGTATTTAAACGTTCTTCTGGCGCCGCCGATAACGGCTCCGGCCAGTGTTCTCATCGGCCCGGCGGAAAGCGCATTCACACGAATGCCTGAGGGGCCAAGATCCGCCGCCAGATACCGTGTGGAGGCCTCCAGAGCGGCCTTGGCCACGCCCATGACGTTGTAATTGGGCATCACCTTTTCCGCACCGTAATAGGTCAGCGTCAGAGCAGAACCGCCCTCTTTCATCAGCGGATGCGCCCGACGCATGACGGAGGTGAAGGAATAACAGGAGATATGCATGGTTTTTAAAAAGTTATCCAATGTGGTATCCACATAACGGCCCTGCAGCTCGTCCTTGTTGGAATAGGCCACGGCGTGGACGATGAAATCGAGACCGCCCCATTTATCCTCGATTGTGGAAAAAATGCTATCCAAATTATCCTCATTGGAGGCATCGCAATCAAGGATCAGCTTGGCGCCGACGGATTCGGCAAGCGGCCTCGCGCGTTTGCCGAACGCTTCGCCCTGATAGGTAAAGGCCATTTCGGCACCGGAAGCGTGCAATGCTTTGGCAATGCCCCAGGCGATCGATTTTTCGTTCGCCACGCCCATGACGAGCCCTTTTTTGCCTTTCATAAGATTTTGCATCGCTTGTTATTCCTTATATTTGCTTATTGCGAGCGTGCAGTTCGTGCCGCCAAAGCCGAAAGAGTTGGAAAGAATGGTTTCATGGGAAACATTATCGACGCGCTCGCGCGCGATCGGCATACCGACCGCACCTTCATCAAGCGTTTCGATGTTGATACTGGGCGCGACGAAATTATTTTTCATCATCAAAAGAGAATAAATCGTTTCCTGCACGCCTGTCGCGCCGAGTGAATGCCCGGTCATGGATTTGGTAGCGCTGATATGGGGAATATCTTTGCCCGCAAAAACTTCGCGAATGGCGTTAAGCTCGCCGATATCGCCAACGGGTGTAGATGTGCCGTGCGTATTAATGTAAGTCACTGGCGCTTTAACGGTTTCAAGCGCCTTCAGCATAGCGCGCTTACCGCCCTCACCGCTCGGTGCGACCATGTCGTAACCGTCGGATGTGGCGCCGTAGCCGGTAATCTCGCCGTAAATCTTGGCACCGCGCGCCTTGGCATGTTCGAGTTCTTCCAGAACGACAACACCGCCACCACCCGCGATAACAAAACCGTCGCGGTTGGCGTCGTAAGCTCTGGCCGCTTTGGTTGGTGTTTCGTTATATTTAGAGCTCATCGCGCCCATAGCATCGAACAGAACGGAAAGCGTCCAGTCGAGCTCTTCGCCGCCGCCGGCAAACATAACGTCCTGTTTGCCCCATTGGATCATCTCGGTAGCGTTTCCGATACAGTGCGCGGACGTGGAACAGGCCGAAGAAATCGTGTAATTCACGCCCTTGATTTTGAAATTGGTTGAGGCCGTAGCAGACGTCGTAGAACACATGGCTTTGGGCACGGCAAACGGGCCGACGCGCTTGGGGCCCTTCTCGCGGGTAATGTCTGCGGCGGCCACTTGCGCGCGCGTGGAAGGCCCGCCGGAGCCGACAATAATGCCTGTGCGCTCGTTGGAAACGTCGGATTCCTCAAGGCCCGCATCCTTGATCGCCTGTTCCATAGACAGGTGAACATATCCGGCGGCATCGCCCATAAAACGCCACAGGCGCTTGTCGATAACTTCCGCCAGATCAATGGCGGGTTTGCCGTGTACATGTGAACGAAAGCCCATTTCGGCATATTCGGGGGCAAAAGAAATGCCCGATTTCCCGGCCTTCAGCGAGGCCAGAACTTCGTCCTGATCAAGGCCGATGCAAGATATGATACCAATTCCGGTTATAACAACGCGGCGTGTCATTGGATTTAAGCCTTTGCGGTTTGCGTATTATCGAACAACCCGACCTTAAGGCCGGATGCTTCGTAAATCAGTTCGCCGTCGGCATACATCTTGCCGTCGCCGATACCCAAAACCAGTTTGCGGTTGATGACGCGCTTAAGATTAACGACATATTTCACGATTTTCGTGGTCGGTAATACCTGTCCGGTCAGCTTAAGCTCGCCAAGGCCCAGCGCGCGACCGGAACCTTTCGCGCCCGTCCAGCCGAGGAAAAAGCCCAGAAGCTGCCACAGCGCGTCTAGCCCAAGACAGCCGGGCATAACCGGGTCGCCCTTAAAATGGCAACCGAAGAACCAGAGGTCCGGCTTGATTTCGAACTCCGCCTCGATCACACCTTGGCCGTGCTCGCCGCCTTCCATGGAAACCTTGGTAATCCGATCGAACATCAGCATGGGCGGCAGCGGAAGCTGTGCGTTGCCGGGGCCGAAAAGCTTACCCTCGCCGCAGGCGATAATATCGTCGTAGGAATATGAAGATTTTTGCTCAAAAGTCATCGTTTCAAATCACCGTTTTTGTTATTTCCAGCAATGTTATACGCGGCCAAGCGGGGGCGGCGCAAGAGAAGATTGATGTAGATTTTAATTGAGAAATTAGTAGGCCCGGATCTGAACATCCATACAGACATATTTATATGTCTCGGTCATCGCGGCCATCGCCAGCGGCTTGGCGATTGCCGGCTCAAGCTCGGGCAATTCACCGCCCGCGGCTACGGCGACCATACGCCCGGCAGCCTTGGCGCAGGCAATCGCCTGTACGTAACGCTCGTCTATCGCCATAGCGGCGAAAAAGCTGGTGCAGCACGGCTCTATCCCGCGCACCAGTTCGATCGGCGGGTTGAGCGGCGTATCATTGGCAGCAAGCCCGAAACGCCAGTCACTGCCCGCCGGAACGCCGAGGCGCACGGCCTCTTGTGTCATCACATGAGCCACGTGATCAAGATTGTCCGGAATATCGGAACCACGGAAAATAATGCATGTATCGTTGCTTAAGGACAGCGCCAGACGGCGGCCTGCAATCGCGCTCAAGGAAGCAATGCAATCGCCGAGAGACCAGCCCTCGCGCGCTACTTTTTGCTCAATCACGACGTCGCAAAGCTCCTGCGCCGCGATTTCAAAGCCAAGGCACAGCTTGGTACATTCCACGAGCAAGCGGAAACTTTCCTCTCTCGGGATGCCCTGCTCTTCCCAGCGGACTAAAATATTTTGGACAATGACCAGCATCAGGGAATGGAATTCATATTCGCAGTCCAGCCATTCCTCGAACAGCCCGCGAGCCGCCTTGCGGCCACGTTCGGTTTCGTAATCGATAATATGGGCGGGCGGCAGAGCTTCGGCGGAAATCGGACCGCGCAGAGGCTTGCAGCCCAACAAAGTTTCAAGACGACCGAAACTGTCAGCCATGGCCTGATCCGGTTCGTCAAACAAAAGATATGTTTCGCACAAAACGCCCGCGAGGTGCTGAATCACCTTCATTCCGTCGGTGCCGCGCTCGGGATCGTAAGCCAGCTCAATAATGCCGGAATAAAGCCGCGCGCCCATTTCGGGCTTGTTGGTCAGTGCAAACATGAAAAATCCTCGAGAAGCTAGAGAAAGCGGGGTTCTGTGGATAAATTTGTGAATAGAATGTGGAAATACGCAGAAGTGAATACCAAACAAGGGTAATCGAATTTTGTGACTCCGTAAAGTCCCTAAACCTGTTTTTCATGTGAATGAATCAGGCCGCGGATTTGGGCGGGGCTTTAGTCGAAAATCTCTTCGCCGTAGACACCCCAAAGACGGTTTTTATCGGCCCAACCTTTATACCCTTCGGCATCAATCAGGCACCATTGCGTACCACATTCCTCAATACCGATAATCGCCTCGGGCTGGGCATAGGCCAAAATATGGGATTCCGTATCGGGCTTGCGGTAAAGGGGCAAATTCTCTTCGCTTTTTACAATGCCCGTGCGCGCACCGGAGAGAAGGGATTGATGAACCCAACCCTCATCACCATCTATGTCCTTGATTTTGCGCCAGGTGTCATATTCCAGCACGATCTCTACGGGCATGCCCTGTTTCTGGTATACCCAGCGAATGGGATAACGCGTGCCCGGCCCCGTACGCGCATAGACCTTATCGGCGCGCAGAGAAACGAAACGCGGCACTGGATATTCTGTGGTGCGGAAAGGATCGCTCTCTTGCGCATGCACACCGGCCGGCAAAATCAGGAGCAAAATAAATGAAACAAGATGCAAGAACCGCATAAGATTTTTAAACCATGAATCAGGCAAAGATTGCAAGAGCGCTGCATTATGCGCTAAAAAGACGCCCGTTATGAATAAAAATGAAAAACCGCATATTTCCGTGGCCCCGATGATGGACTGGACGGACCGGCATTGCCGGTACTTCTTGCGCCTGATTGCGCCAAATGTGCGTCTTTACACGGAAATGGTCACCACGGGCGCGCTGATTCACGGTGATCGCGACCGTTTCCTGCGCTTTGATGAAAGCGAGCATCCTATCGCCCTGCAGTTCGGCGGCTCGGAGCCTGCCGATATGACCGAGTGCGCAAAAATGGCGCAGGATTACGGCTATGACGAGGTTAATATCAACTGCGGCTGCCCGTCCGAGCGCGTGCAAAAGGGCAGTTTCGGCGCGTGTCTGATGGCCGAGCCGACCCTTGTGGCTTCCTGTGTCGAGGCTATGGGCAAGGCGGTGAATATTCCCGTTACGGTTAAATGCCGCATAGGGATCGACGATCAGGACAGTTTTGAATTCCTCGATGAATTTGTGGGTAAAATTGCGGATGCAGGGTGTAAAACCTTTATCATTCACGCCCGCAAGGCATGGCTTTCCGGTCTTTCACCCAAGCAAAACCGCGAGGTTCCGGAGCTTGATTATCAACGTGTGAAACAGGTGAAGGAAAAATATCCCCACTTGTCGATAATTCTGAACGGCGGAGTGCGTACGGTGGAACAGGTTAAAGCAATTTGTCATCCTGACCGAGCCCGAACGGGCGAGTGGAAGGATCTCAAAACCTGTGAAGGAGATCCTTCGACTACGGGCTTTCAGCCCTCCGTTCAGGATGACGATTTGGCATTAGACGGTGTAATGATCGGGCGGGAGGCATATCAGAACCCGTATATCCTCGCCGATCTGGAGCGGGAGATTTTCGGCAATGAGCACCTTCTCTCACGTGAAGACGTCGCACGTGCGATGATTCCCTATATCGAGCGTCAGCAGCGTGATTTCAGCACGCCGATAAAATCCGTTACACGCCATATGATGGGATTGTTCCATGAACAAAAGGGCGCGAAAAGCTGGCGGCGGGCCCTAAGCACCCTTCCCTACGAGGACGGCGCGAGCGCAGACCTTATCCTCGACGCCCTGCCCTCTTTTTCCGTCACCCCGGAGGCGGCCCGCAGGGTCGCTTAAACATCCGGGGTCTATATGCGCCGGGCTTTGCCCGGCACCTTATGGATCCCAGCCGTCTAAGCAACGCTGTGCGTTGCCGCTGGAATGACGTGTTGGATACAACAGGGGAGATTGCCGCCTGAGCCGCAAAGGCGTAAACTCTTCTCATGGAATGGGAAATTCTTGAGGACAAAGAGACTTCTGATTTTATAAATTCGGTCAAAGACCCGGATTTCGCCGATCTTTTCGAAGGAAAAAATTTCGAGCTTCATGCCCGCGATTTGTCTTTTTTTGCCGGATACAAGCATTACACCCTGTTTAACAAGGCTATGCTGCCGTATTTCCCGCTGGATTATATCAGCAACGGGGAAAACCATTATTATCTGGACGGCTCGGAACACCCGCTCGAACTGCTTAGCGATATGCAGGCGCTGTGCCTGAGCATTGAGAATGTCACCGCTTATCTTGATTTTTACAGCAGCGTGACCTTCACCCCCAAGCGCAGGGTGAAATTCCTGATTGATCTGGCCCATCTGCCCTATTCGGGGGCCAGTGCGATGGGTCATCATTTCCGGACGCTGAAATATTCGAAACAGGCGCAAGTACGCTTCGATGAAGTCGTACGATGTTTTTACATCAACTTGCCCGTACTTCATAACGGTGAAACCAAAGAGGGGCTGGTACAGGTGATGGAAAACGGCGAAATCAATATTGGCGAGCCCATCAAAATCAGGTTGATGGACCGCTCCCGCCAGCACGAGCCTTTGCATTATTCGCACCCGCATGCGGCGGAAGTTCTGGCGCAAAATCTTGACGTACTGCGCCAGTCACCCACAGGACAAGCACTGATGACCGCCAGCCAAGAGCGTAAGGACAAAGTGGTCATCATGTCGGGCGTCGAACACAGCGTATTTTCACCCTGTGCGGGCAAGGTTTATGTGATCGTGCCGCAAAACATCGAAACGTACAGCCCGTACCAGCTGATCGATATCGCCGGAGCATTGAAAGACCTTGATTTACGGGCGCAAGGCTATGCCCGCAGCCTCCCAGAGGATGACGAAGCGGGGCGTTGGGGCGGCAATGCAGCGTATAATTTGGAAATTGTCATAGAATTGTGTAAAATAACGGAAGAACTGGTTAATGCCGGATTTAAAGAGGTCGAAGAGAAATTCCGGCGCGACGGTTACGAAGATTTTTACAGCGCCTATAAGAACAAGGCGGATAAGGACATTATAATGGATTTAATCCTCGATACGATGTACGAGGGAACGGAAGGATAGAAAATGGCAGCGTTTTTAGGTGCTTCCAGAGCACATAGCCGAAACCCAAGGGCCGAAGCCCCACCACGAGCAGCAGCCAAAACTCACCGGCTAAGGTCTATGCGGCATATGCCTATGTCCGGCACAATCAGAAGCCACACAGCCAAGCCCGCTGGCCAGCAATAGCTACCCCGCAGGGCGGTCAACGGTAAAACTTTCCCCGCAACCGCAGCGGCCCGTTTCGTTCGGATTGGTAAAAACGAAGCCGGAATTCCCCAACTCGTCCACCGTGTAATCCACAGTCATGCCGAACAGCATCCATGAATGCACCTTGGGAATATAAAGCGTAGCGCCGTTTCCGTTAAAAACGTCGTCGCCGGATAAATCGTCCCCGCTTTTCACATACTCCATGGTGTAGGAATTACCCGAACAACCGGTCGGTTTTACAGTCAGGCGCAGGCCCTTCGTATCTTCCGGCGCTTTGGCCATCAGCTTGTCGATCTGGTCTGCGGCGTTTTGCGTTATTTCAATCGGGTCTTTCATTTTATATCCGCTTCCTATTAAACGTCATCCCGGGCTTGTCCCGGGATCCATTCATCCATCTGGCGCGATTTGAAGAATGGATTCCGGCATCCGCCGGAATGACAAAAATGTTAAGTACCTCGTTCATGGTTTTTATAAAAACATATTCAACTGCATCTTCGCCGTCTCGGCCATCAGAGAGGGATCCCATGTGGGTTCCCAGACGATCTCGACATCTACGTTATCCACACCATCGATGGGCATGATGGCGGCCTGAACCCAACCCGGCATCTCCTGCGCCACCGGACATCCCGGAGATGTGAGGGTCATTTCGACTTTTACATCGCTTTTCCCATCCTTTTCCTCAGCGATATCCACTTTGTAAATCAGGCCGAGTTCGTAAATATTGACCGGAATTTCGGGGTCATAAATTTCTTTAATTCCCGCCTTGATCGCCGGCCATAATTTATGCTCGAGCGGAGCATTGATATTGCCCGGCTCGGCAAGCTCGTCATAGCCTTCATCACCAAGGGCGTTTCTGACCATATCTTCGTCTGCTACGTGTTCCATCGTTTTATCGTCATCCCGGGCTTGTCCCGGGATCCATCTTTCCTATTTGCAAATTCCATCATACAAATCTTCCCAATGGGGATTAATGTCGTTAATAACATTTATCTTATATTGCCTTTTCCAACCTTTGATTTGTTTTTCCCTTTTAATTGCATTTTCAGCGTCATCAAAATGCTCGAAATACACAAGATGTTTAACTTTGTATTCTTTTGTGAACCCTTTAATTTTTCCTTCTTTATGTTCCGAAACCCTTCTTACCAAATCATTGGTAACACCTGTATATAAGGTGCCGTATTTCTTGCTTGCGAGAATATAAACAAACATCCCCTTTAACCTCAAAATGGATTCCGGCATACGCCGGAATGACAGTTATGCTAATAACTCCTTCACTTTGCCAAGTCCCGCGACAAGCTGATCTATATCGTCCTCGTTGGAATACAGGCCGAGCGATGCCCGCGCGGTCGCCTCAACACCCAGCACATCCATCAGCGGCATACAGCAATGATGCCCCGTACGCACGGCCACGCCACATTGATCGAGGATCATACCCATATCGCCGGGATTGATACCTTCGATAGTGAAACTAAAAATTCCCACCTTCTCCGGCGCTGTGCCGTGAATGGTCAGGCCCTCAACGCCCTGCAGGGCTTTCGTGCCGTATTGCAGCAGCGTCGCCTCATGCGCGGCGATATTATCCATACCAAGCGTCTGTACGTAATCAATGGCAGCACCGAGCCCAATCACCTCGACAATCGCGGGCGTACCGGCCTCGAAACGGAACGGCGGTTCCTTGTACGTGGTTTTTTCAAACGTAACGCGCTCGATCATATCGCCGCCGCCCTGATAGGGAGGCATGGAATCCAGCACGTCATATTTGCCATACAGAACCCCGATACCCGTGGGCCCGTAAATTTTATGCCCGGTAAAGACATAGAAATCGCAATCAATATCACGTACATCGACTGAACCGTGCACGATGCCTTGCGATCCATCGATCAGAACCTTGATATCCGGATTAAACGATTTCGCCTTGATCGTGATTTCCCTGACCGGGTTGATCGTACCAAGCGCGTTGGAGACATGGGTAAAGGCGACAAGTTTCGTACGCTCCGAAAGCAGACCCGCAAACGCATCAAGATCGAGCACGCCGCGAGCATCGATCGGGATCACTTTAATCTCTACGCCGATCTGGTCGCGCAACAACTGCCACGGCACGATATTGGCGTGATGCTCCATTGCCGTGATGATGATTTCATCGTCCGCCTTCAGATGCGTACGCCCGAAAGATTGCGCCACCAGATTGATCCCCTCGGTCGTATTGCGCACGAACACGATTTCTTTATCGCTCTCCGCATTAATAAACCCGGCGATTTTCGCGCGTACGATTTCATATTCCAGCGTCAGGTTTTGTGAAATCTGGTACAGGCCGCGGTGAATATTCGAATAACCACCTTCCAGCACGCGGTTCATCGCATTAATCACGCGGCGCGGCTTTTGCGCTGACGCCCCCGTATCGAGAAACGCGAGCGGCTTGCCGTGCATGGTGGTGGCCAGTACGGGAAAATCTTTTCTGGCATCACGAATATTCATCATATCTTCCGCCTTTATTACAGCACTTTGTGCAGCCATGATTGCGCCTTTTCTTCGATCTTCGCCTTGAACGCCTCGTTACCGATTTTATCGATCACCTCGGCGCAGAAAGATTGCAGCATCAACTCGCGCGCTTGCGCTTCGGTCAAACCACGAGAGCGCAAATAAAAGATCGGCTCTTCATCCAGCTGCCCGGTCGTTGCCCCATGCGAACATTTCACATCGTCGGCGTAAATCTCCAGCTCCGGCTTGGTGTTCATCTCCGCCTTGTCCGACAGCAGGATCGTATTGGCAAGCTGATACCCGTCTGTCTTTTGTGCTTCCTGATGTACGTGCACCTTACCCTGAAACACACCGCGCGATTGGTCTGCCAGAATATTGCGGATATATTGGTGAGAGGTGCAATGCGGCGCCTGATGCTCCACCAGATAGGTCGTATCGCTATGCGTTTTCCCGCTGAGCAGATTAAGACCGTTTAAATGAAACTCACATCCCGGCCCCTGCAGTTCTGCATGAACCGTGCGGCGACAAAGAGCCGCGCCGTGATCGAGCGTGAAGCTGGAATAATAACAATCGCGCGCAAGCCGGAAATGTACGCTCTGGGTATACACGCCCCGCCCTGAATCGTCGAGCAAACGGCAATGCTCCAGCCGCGCGCCCTCATCCATGATGATCTGGCTGACCGTGTTCGTCCAGTACGCGCCCTCGCCCGATCTCTCCTCGATAATCGTAGCATGCGCATTGCGGCCCACGCGGATCACGATACGCGGCACAGAAAATTGCCCGTCCGCGGCATGCGCCTTAATCACAATCGGCTCTTCGACGATGCGCCCCTCGGGGATATCAATCACCATACCGAAACGTAAGAACGCCGTGTTCATATGCCACAGCCCCATATCGCCGTATTTTTCCTCGCCCGGAACATCCGCCATCATGAGCGGCGCCAGCCATTGCTCGTTGCGCTCCGCCATATCGACAAGGCTCTGTGCATACGGGCGGTCGCTGGTCACGCGCACATCCATGTTAAAGGGCTGGATGTTCAGGCCGCGCATCGCGGAAGGCAAATTGGTGTATTTCCAGCGCTCCATTTTCGGCGTGGGGATTCCAATTTCCTTGAAACGCTCCCAGGCTTGCGCGCGGATATTGTTCAGCCACACCGGCCCGTGATCGGGCTGGGGGAAGTCCCAGAAAAACTGCACGGTCGAAAGATCGTGCGACGAGGTTTTGGGAAATTCCATGATTTTGGCTTCGGACGCCATCGCTTACGCCGCCTCCTCATCAATAAATTCCGCATAGCCGGAGGCTTCAAGCTCATGCGCCAGCTCTGGCCCGCCGGTTTTTACGATCTTGCCCTTGGCCATCACATGAACGACATCGGGCTTGATGTAATCAAGCAAACGCTGATAGTGCGTAATCACAAGGAAAGAACGCTTACCGTCGCGCATCGCATTCACGCCATTCGCCACGACTTTCAATGCATCAATATCAAGACCGGAATCCGTTTCATCCAGTACAGCGAATTTCGGCTCCAGCATCGCCATCTGCAAAACTTCGTTACGCTTTTTCTCCCCACCGGAAAACCCGACATTCACGCTGCGCTTCATCATCTCATCGGAAATGCCAAGCTCTTTGGTTTTTTGTTTCATAAGCTTCAAAAGCGCGAGCGCGTCCAGTTCCTCTTCGCCGCGTTGTTTGCGGATTGCATTGAGGGAGGTCTTGAGGAAGGTGCTCATATTCACACCCGGAATTTCAACAGGGTATTGAAAGGCGAGAAACAATCCTGCCGCCGCGCGCTCTTCGGGCTCCAGCTCCAGCAAGTCTTCACCGTCAAGCGTGGCAGAACCGCCCGTGACCTCGTATCCTTCACGACCCGCGAGCACATAAGACAGCGTGGATTTACCCGAACCGTTCGGCCCCATAATCGCATGCACTTCGCCTTCAGGGATATCGAGAGAGATACCCTTCAATATCTCCTTCACCCCTTCATCGGTTTCGATTTGCGCTTTTAAATCTTTAATTTTGATCATTCTAAATTCCCTTATATTGACCAGGATGAAGTTCCATTTTCGTATTTTTTTGCTGTTCTCTCGTATCTAAAATTTCTTTTCTCTTCTCTTCATCAAACTGGAAGTGTACTGGAACTGAAAATTTAATGCGGTTTTCTATCCCTGATGTATCAGCACTAGCTTTCTTGCCTGAAACTGCAACGTCAGTTTTGGCAGAAAAAACAGCAATTTTAAAACCCCCTTGAGCTGAAGCACCTGCATTAATTTGATCTTCGTTTGTTTCCTTGAGTGCAACAGCAACATCAAACTCAACTAACGTTTCCTTACCGGGCGTTGGATCTACGAAAAACTTAGGTGCCACATAACTATATTGCTTTCGCACGTTCTCAACAGCACCACAAATATCCAGCAATGATTTTTCAATAAAATCTTTTAATTCAAACTCTTGCCTTTGATTTTTCTTAGTCATCCAAAACCCCCTCCTTAAACACCCATCGTCATCCCTGCGAAGGCAGGGATCCATTTATCGGCTTGGCGCGATGCGGAAGAATAGATTCCGGCCTGCGCCGGAATGACGCCCGTTATTGTCATTGCGAGGAGGCCGAGAGGCCGACGCGGCAATCCAGTTTTGTTTTTCTGGATTGCTTCGCTACGCTCGCAATGACGGCTTCGTGCTCTTAGTGTTTTAAAAAACATTTATCCCACCGATCCTTCCAGTGAAATACCCACCAACTTTTGCGCCTCCACCGCGAATTCCATCGGCAATTCCTGCATCACCTCTCTCGCAAAACCATTCACGATAAGGGCTACCGCTTCTTCCTCGCCAATGCCGCGTTGCTGACAATAGAACATTTGGTCTTCGGAAATTTTTGATGTCGTTGCTTCATGCTCTAACGTGGCGGAGTTATTCCGGCACTCGATATAGGGCACCGTATGCGCGCCGCACTGATCGCCAATTAAAAGAGAGTCACACTGCGTGAAATTGCGTGCGCCTTCAGCCTTGGGTAGGATTTTGACCATGCCGCGATAGGTCTGATCGGAATGTCCGGCGCTGATCCCCTTTGCCACGATACGGCTTTTGGTGTTTTTACCGATATGGATCATCTTGGTTCCGGTATCCGCTTGCTGACGTCCGTTTGTAATCGCCACGGAATAAAATTCGCCTTGGGAATTATCGCCTTTCAGAATACAGGACGGATATTTCCACGTAATTGCGGAGCCTGTTTCAACTTGCGTCCAGCTGATCTTTGAATTTCTGCCTTCGCACAGGCCGCGCTTGGTCACGAAATTATAAATACCGCCCGCGCCCGTATCCGGATCGCCGGGATACCAGTTCTGCACGGTGGAATATTTGATTTCTGCGTCGTCATGGGTGATGAGCTCTACCACCGCCGCGTGCAATTGGTTTTCATCGCGCATCGGCGCCGTGCAGCCCTCAAGATAAGACACATACGAGCCTTTATCGGCGATAATCAGCGTACGTTCGAACTGTCCCGTGTTCAGCTCGTTGATGCGGAAGTAAGTCGAAAGCTCCATCGGGCAGCGTACACCCGGCGGGATATAAACGAACGAGCCATCCGTAAACACGGCTGAGTTCAAACACGCATGCTTGTTATCGCCCGGCGGCACGACAGAGCCGATATATTTTTTCACGAGTTCCGGATGATCTTTCACGGCTTCGGAAATGGAGCAAAAGATAATGCCCTGCTCTTTCAATTTATCCTTAAATGTCGTCGCAACGGAAACGCTATCGAACACGTAATCCACCGCAACGCCCGCCAGCAATTCCTGTTCGCGCACAGGGATGCCGAGCTTCTCATATGTCTCCAGCAATTTGGGATCAACTTCGTCGAGAGATTTCGGGCGATCATCATCGCTCTTGGGTGCGGCGTAATAATAATAGTCCTGATAATTTACCGGCTTGAATTTTACTTTTTGCCATGTGGGTTCAGGCATGGTCAGCCATAGGCGATAAGCTTTCAGACGCCATTCCAACAACCATTCGGGCTCATTCTTTTTTGCAGAGATGAAACGCACGATATCTTCGGACAGCCCCTTAGGTGCTTTATCCGATTCAATATCCGTCACGAAGCCGGCACTGTATTTGCCTTGCATGTCCTTGACGGTCTGGATGGTTTCGGCGGAAATATCACTCATTCTTAAAAAACTCTTTTCTCCATGGCTTTGGCATCCATTTCAGCCATCGCCGCTAATGTCAGCCCCTCGAGAGCCTTGTGAATGGCATCATTCACAAAATCCCAGCGGCCTTTTACGGGGCAACACTTCTGATAGCTGCAACAATTATCATTCCCCTCTACGCAAGCCGTAAGCGAAACAGGACCATCCACGGCAGTAACGATTTCTACGATCGAGATTTGATCATTACCTTTGGCAGGTTTGTAACCGCCAGACGCGCCGCGTGTTGAAATCACAAGATCGGCCTTACACAAAAGCTTCAGAACTTTGGCAACAGTAGGTTCAGGCAAGCCTGTGCGGTCGGAAACGGTGGCTGCCGTTACCAGTTCGTCAGGGGTCTTTCCCATTACTGTCAAAATCACCACCGCATAATCGGCGAGACGTGAAATTTTAATCATAAGCGTTTGTAAATGTTAAAAATTTAAAAGCACCAAAAACGTACCATTTACATGTCATTTTTGGGGCCGGATTTCAAGGGGTTTTTAAGGAAATGTTAAGATTCGATCCGTAGTCTGGGGTATAGGAAAGTGAGGTATAAACCAATGAATCCCCTAAAACCTACATGGGACCACACAATGGAAGTGGGTGGTTTTGCCGCTGATCGTGAAGCGGCTCTGGAAATTGCCGCAATCATGGAGCAGACTTTACCAGCCCCATACGGCACAGCGTAATCACTTCGTCGCGGCAAAGGTAATTCCCTTATTTTTATCCATCGCATCCTGAAGATGCCAACTGTTACGCGCCATGAAGACGGGATCGTTATCGTGATCATAGGCAACCGCGCTGCGGTTTGAATCTATGAATTTCTTCAAAACTTGCGGATCATCCGCTGATAACCAGCGCGCTGTATAAAGCTGCGTCGTCTCAAACTTCACAGGGATTTCGTATTCCGTCCGGATGCGGTCTTTTAGAACATCGAATTGCAGCGAACCCACAACACCCACAACCCAGTCTGGATCCATAATGGGTTTAAACACTCTCGCCGCGCCCTCTTCCGCTAGTTGCTCCAGCGCTCTGCCCAGATGTTTCGCCTTAAGCGGGTCTTCAGGGCGCGCACGCTGCATGAGTTCCGGTGCAAAGTTTGGAATATCGGAGAACACCAAATCTTCCCCTTCGGTCAGCGCATCGCCAATACGCAAACCGCCGTAATTAGGAAGACCTATAATATCGCCGGGATAAGCTTCTTCCGCCATTTCACGGTCTTGCGCCAAAAAAAGCTGCGGCGAGTGAATGACCTGCACCTTACCGGAGCGGACATGTTTCAACTTCATACCACGCTTGAATTTACCGGAGCATATACGCGCAAAAGCCATACGGTCGCGGTGCTTGGGATCCATATTTGCCTGAATTTTAAAAATAAACGCGGTGACTTTTGGTTCGTCCGGTTTTACTTCGCGCGTTGCGGTTTTTTGCAAGCGCGGCGGCGGCGCATATGCACCGATACCGTTTAGCATTTCCCGTACACCAAAATTGTTGACGGCAGAGCCGAAAAACACAGGTGTCATCGTCCCTTGCAAATAAGCCTCACGGTCGAAGGGCGGACAAAGGCCACGCACCATTTCGATATCTTCCCGGAGCTTTTTAACTTCCTGCTCAGAAAGCAATTCATCAAGCTTGGGATCATCCAGCCCCTTGACTTGAATCCCTTGTGATAAGCTTTCGCCTTTGGAACGCTCAAACAGAATAAGCTCGTCATTGATCAGGTCATAACAACCTTTGAAATCACGGCCCATACCGATGGGCCAGCTGGCGGGCGTGACATCAAGTGCGAGCGATTGCTCAATCTCGTCCAGAAGATCAAAAGGGTCTTGCCCGTCACGGTCAAGTTTGTTGATGAACGTAATAATCGGCATATCCCGCAGACGGCAAACTTCGAAAAGCTTGCGGGTCTGCGTCTCGATCCCCTTGGCGCAGTCGAGCACCATGATCGCGCTATCAACCGCCGTTAAAACACGGTAAGTATCCTCAGAAAAGTCTTCGTGTCCCGGCGTATCGAGAAGATTATAGGTGATGCCATTATTCTCGAAGGTCATGACGGATGAGGCCACGGAAATTCCGCGTTCCTGCTCCACTTTCATCCAGTCCGAACGCGCACGGCGTCGCTCGCCCTTGGCTTTAACCGCACCAGCCATCTCAATCGCGCCGCCAAACAGAAGCAGTTTTTCCGTCAGCGTCGTCTTACCCGCATCCGGGTGCGAAATGATGGCGAAAGTACGGCGATTATTTATGATGTTTTGCAGGGTCATGTTTTTATTTTTCACCACGGATAAACACAGATGAACACCGATGCAAAAGGTTAAAACGCAGAGTACGCCAAGGACACAAAGTTTTTATTCTTGTTTTACTTTGCGTACGTTGCTCCCTTTGCGGTTTAAAAAATCTGTGCTGATCTGTGTCCATCTGCGGTTAATTTTTCTTCAGTTCGTTTGTATGAATTTCATAGGGGGGTACCCCGCGCCATTGTTTTTAAAGGATATTCCTTTAGTTCGTTGGTCACTCTTAAATTCCCGGCAAGCCGCGAGCGTGTCCTTATACGCTTTTATAACGCTATTATTCAACCGGGATAATAAAGACGGTGTGGCTGTCATGAGAAATCCTCCCCTGCTACATAAGGCAAAAAGAAGAAAATATAGGATAAGAATCCTAATTTGTCAAGGTTTATTGCATAGCCGCTATGACAGGTGGCAGGTCGGAGATCACAGGCCTTGGATTTAAGCGACGTCTTAGGGCAATTAATTGCTCCAAATGGGGGGCATCCACTCTTTCGGCCAGACCTTGAAATTTCTCTGTCACCAATTCGTCCGGGAGCACCACAGGTGCATATATTTCAGCCACACACTCAGCTTCCTTGAGCGCAGCCAATAGAATGTCACAAATTTGTGCTACCGTTTGGTTAGGCAATATTATATCTGGCTGTGTATCTCTAGCAGCGGCACCGTTTTCCACACAGCTTGCCTTGTAGAACGCAAGACGTTTTTTTGCTTGAGCCTCAAGCACCCTCACCCCGCGTAATTCAGAGCTTGTTATAAACCTTTTGATTTTCTTGTCCGCTAACTCGACTTCCGTGTAACGCAGTAGTCGGTCAAGTAAATCTTCGAGCGCCGCATTAAAGGCTTTAAATTCATCAGGATGGTATGTGGGCAATCTGTTTGTTTTGGTCATGCAGTATAACTATAGACTTAAATAAATTATGTCAATAAAAATCTAGAAGGTTTCCTGAATCTTCTGGCCGATATTCTCCATATCCTGCCCTACACCGTGGACTGTATTCCCGCAAGCCGACAAGCCGATAGCAACAAGAACAAGCAAAAGTTTCTTCATTTCCCGATCCTTATCTTTAACCCTCGAACGGGTTTTGCTTTTCGCGGTCTTCGATCTCGATCACCCACATATCGGGATCACGCGACACCGCCCGTTTAATATACGCGTCGGCCTCGGTGCAGGCAATATCCTCCTGCGCCATGGCCGCCATCCATTCCAGTTCGCCGGTCATGAAATTGCGCTGCTGGATCAGCAGGCGGCACGTCCCGTCGAGCGCGTCGATTTTCAGCAAGATAATGCCGGTGGAACGGTCACCTCTTTGCACCACGTAATAGGGTTTGCAGGCGGAATCTAACCCACGTAAATGTGCCTCCAGCCAGAGACCTACGGGAAGTTTATCGTTCATTGTTTTTGTCATAATCTTTTTCTTTACTACACTCTGCTTGAAGAATAGCGAGTTCTTTTTAAGGTCTCCACCCTCTCATCGTCATGCCCGTTTTATGCGGGCATCCGGATTCGTAAACACCAGACCCCCGCACAAGGCGGGGGTGACGAAATTGCAAAATCATAAAATTTAATGCGCGTGGCCCTGATTGATCCAGCTTTCGACAGTAAGCTGGGCATCCGATCCGGAATCCTCAGGATGGTGATAGCGGTAAACGCGTACAGCAGCCTCAAGCGCGATATAACGCGGTTCGTCGCTCATGCCCGCATAGGTACGCATGACAGCGCCGTAGCATTTGCAGTCGGCGGCATTGCGCACGCCTTTTTCAACAGGAAGGTTACAGGACATGATTACTTCTTTTTGTCCTTGAGTTTTTTGCCGTAGAGCTCTAGACGATGATCAATCAACTCGTAGCCCAGTTCTTCGGCGATTTTTATTTTCAGTTTTTCAAGCTCGTCATTCTGGAACTCGATCACCTTGCCGGTTTCAAGATCGACGAGGTGGTGGTGGTGGTCCCAATTCAGTTCGTAACGCGAATACCCCTCTTGAAATTCGTGTTTGATCACGAGGTCAAGCTCGTCCAGGAGACTGAGCGTACGGTAAACGGTGGCGATGGAAATCGAATCATCGAGGCCCTTGGCGCGCTCGTACACATCTTCGACGGAAGGGTGATCCTTGGCGCTGCCCAGAACACGCAAAATGGTCTTGCGCTGGCCCGTCATTTTCAAACCGGCTTCAGCGCATCTTTCTTCCAATTCGGTCATGGAAACCTCCTGATCGTGTAATTTACTTTAGAGCCGAAGCATACGACTATTAAACGTGCCATGCAAGATTTTAAGACTTCCGCACGCGGCGGCGAGGAAAACGCACATAGACTTTCGTGCCCTTGCCTTCCTCCGATTCCAGCGCCATTTCGCCGCCGTGAAGCTCTATCATCGCCTTGGCAAGCGGGAGGCCGAGCCCCGTTCCCTGATGGCGGGCGTCTTCGGGATTGTCGGAAACCTGACCGAAGGGTTCGAGCGCACGGGCGATTTTTTCCTTCGCAATCCCTACCCCTTCGTCGATCACGACAACCTCCATCTCGCCGTCTTTCATTTCATGTGCCTCGACATTGACCTTACCCCCTTTGCGCGAAAACTTCACGGCGTTGGTAATAAGGTTGATCAGTATCTGGCGCACGAGACGCTCATCAGCATAGAGACGAGGCAGGTTCGGCGCGATGGATGTCTCCATTTTAAGATCGCTGCCAAACGCGCGCGAAGCGACCATGCGCATGACCGATTTAATGAGGCCGCCGACATCGACCTCGCTTTCGTCGAGCTCCATCTTTCCGGCCTCGATCTTGGACATGTCGAGAACCTCGTTAATAATGTCGAGCAAGTGCCGTGCGCTTAAGTGCATGTCGTTCAGATATTCATCGTATTTATCATGACCGACAGGGCCAAATGTATGTTTGAGCATCATCTCGGAAAACCCGATAATGGCGTTCAGCGGCGTGCGCAGCTCATGCGACATATTGGCAAGGAAGGTCGATTTGGCGCGGTTGGCGGTATCGGCCTGATCCTTGGCAAGGCGTAAGGACTGCTCCATCTGTTTGCGCAAAGTAATATCGACCACGGTGGTGACCTGGAACCTGCGCTTCTGGCTAAGCTCCAGCGTGGCGGTGGTGTACATGACGTTGGAGATGCTGCCGTCCTTGCGGATAATTTTGAGCTCGCCGGAGCCCTGTACGCCGCTGCGGATAAATTCATCATGGCGGGCGCGGATATCGTCCCGTTCATCCGGCGTCACAAGATCGGCAAGATCAGCGTTTACAAGCTCGTCCCGCGCCCAGCCGTATATGCGCACGAAACTCTCGTTCACCCGCACGATGCGGCTCTTGTGATCGGTGACGACAATCCCGATCTCGCTGACATCGAAGACGGAGGATAAAAGCGAAACGGCGTCATCACGCTCGCGCTGAAGCACGGATTGATCGGAGGTATCGGGCTGGCCCAGAATATCGAGCGCCACGACCTCGCCATCCTCGATGATCGGCGCGATAAAAAAACTGTGAACGCGCAAGACGCCCGGCATACCCGGAAGAGCGCGAATGCTTACCGGCTGGGCGTGGGAATAAGCAACCTTGAAGGATTGTTCGAAATGGCGCGCGACATCCATATTCATGAATTGGGAAAGCTCGCGCCCCACGACCTGCCCCTCCTCCATGTCGAAATAATCGAGCGCCAGATCATTGGCATCGGTCACGTAAAAATGGGTTTTATCACGCGGAGAAACAAGAAAGCGCGGAACCTGCATCGCTTTGAACAGCGCCTCGTAATCTGTTTTTTTTGTTTTGGCTTCCGGCACGTTCGTTTCTTTTAGATGTTATCTGGTTAGCTCTTATGCTCCGACACAAAACGCTGTAGGGGACTGATATCATGGCATTCCACGATAACGCCCTTTTGATCGCCGTGAAACGAATAAAGGTCGTGGCGCAGATATTCCAGAAGCTGCGGCAATTCTTCACCCGGCGGCGGTTCAGAGAGGCAGCTTGAAACCGTTACCCCCTCACCCTTCTCTTCCAAAAGACGGTTAAGGCGTTCCAGCCCCGCCATTGCGCCTGCGCGGTCGGTCTGTTTCAGGCACATCACGAATTCATTTTCGCCGATATAATAAGCTTCGTCGAAATTACGCATGGATTTTTTCATGGTCGCGCCCAGCATTTGCAGCACATCGTCCTTTTCTTTTTTAAGGTCCTCAAAACCGTCAATGGCAATCAAAGCAATGCAGAATTGTTTACCGTCGCGGGTCAGGCGCTCCATCTCGATTTTGTAATCGCGGGCCAGAAGGTCGGGCTGCCCCAGCCCTGTCACAGGTTCACGGGCTTCCATAGCGAGAACGGCTTGACGCTCCGCATTACGAAGCTCGCGGATGAACTCTCCGTGGAGTTTTGCAAATTCTTCCAGATCGTCGGAAACGCGCATATCTTTCAGGGACTGGTAAAGTGAGGCAAGGGTTTCGCGCCGTTCTTCCTCCCCCTTGATCCATTCTTCGAATCCGGTGGGCATCGGCGCAGCGGTATTGCCCGCCACAATGCCGTAAAACCATGCCAGATGTTCATCGAGAATCTGGAAGATGCTTTTGGCCTGTTTATTGAAATTTCTTAAATTTATATCCATCACCCCATCAGTATAGCAAAAGCGGCGGCAGCTAGGCGAGCCATTCTTTTTCCAACTGATCGAGCGTTCCGGTTTTTATCGCCGCGCGGACCTCGCGCATCAGGCGATTGATGGTGGCCACGTTATGCTGGGCCAAAATCTGCATGCCCAGTATCTCACCCGCCTTGAACAGATGGTGGATATAAGCCTTGGAAAATTGCGCCGAAGCGGGAATTTTCTGTGCCGGATCGAGGGGGCTGTCGTCGTCCCGGAACCTTGCATTGGTCAAGTTGATCGTCTCGCCCGGCTGCCCCTTTAGCAGCGCCGCGCCATGACGGGCAAGACGGGTAGGAATGACGCAATCAAAGGTATCGATGCCCATGCGCACGAAGGTGAAAATATCTTTCATCTGACCGATACCGAGGAAATGAACGGGGCGCGAAGGATGGATATAAGGCGCGGCGCCACCCACAACATCGCGCATTTCCGCATCGCTGCCGCCCAGACACCCGCCAATGGCGGTACCGAAAAACGGGCGGTCCGCTGTATATTCTGCGCTGATCCGGCGTAAATCGGTATGTACGCCGCCCTGAACGATGCCATAGAGCCCTTGCGCGCCATTATCATGACGCTCGAACTCCGCCAGACAGCGGTCGCCCCAGCGCATGCTCATGAGCATGGAACGTTCTGTGTACGCTTTATCCACATGGTAAGGCGTACACTCGTCAAACTGCATCAATAAATCCGCACCCAGCTTACGTTGTATCTCCATCGAGCTTTCGGGAGTGAGTTTGATTTTAGAGCCGTCCACATAGGAACGGAAAACGCAGCCCTCTTCGGTAATGCTGATCAGGCTTTTATTGTCATGGCCGCCGCCCTTACCCTTAATCTCGTTGGCCATCGTGCCCTCGCCCAGCGAAAACACCTGAAAGCCCCCGCTATCCGTTAAAAGCGGGCCGTCCCAGCCCATGAATTTATGAAGCCCGCCCATTTTTTCTACCAGATCCGCGCCGGGCTGGAGCATCAAATGATATGTGTTGGAAAGGATGATATCGGTCTTAGCCTCACGCATTTGCGCTGGAGAAAGCGCCTTAATCGCCGCTTTTGTGCCGCAAAAGATGTAATTCGGTGTCTCAATAGCGCCATGCGGCGTGGTTAAACGCCCCAAACGCGCCCCGCTTTTGTCTTTATGGGTGATTTCGAATGAAAAATTGGGGTAAGTCAGCATTTTTTATCTTTAAAATCGAAAAAATTAAAACGCAAAGGACGCAAAGGGCGCAAAGTTTTTATTGTTTTTACTTCGCGTACTCTGTGCACTTTGCGTTTCAAAAAACAAAAGCCCACCAGAGGCGGGCTTTAAAAATTCGTTATTCCACCAGACTTACGCAGATTTTGCGGCCAAAGCGGCTTCCAGCTGTGCCTTGTAGGGGCGCAGAGCGGGATCCAGCTTGGATTTGGCAGTGCCGGCCAAAAACGCATCAAGGCCGCCCTTGTGCTCTACCGTGCGAAGGCCGTCTGTGCTTACGCGCAGCTTTACCCAGCGGGCAAGTGCTTCGCTGTAAAGCGATGTATCCTGAACATTGGGCAGGAAACGGCGGCGTGTCTTGTTATGGGCGTGGGAAACGTTGTTTCCGCTCATTACGCCTTTTCCTGTAATCATGCAACGGCGGCTCATGGGCTCATCCTCTTCGTTGGGTAATTTAAAATCTGCAGGAAAATAAGCCACCGCGGCTCTATAAGTCAAGTCTTTTTAACCGAATAATTTTCCGGCCCATAAATAAGCGCCGCAAAGGCTCGCCACGAACAGCAGATGCGCCATGACATTAATATATATGGCACGGCGCAAGTGTTTATGGTCGGTCTTGGCGCTGGCCTTATCGGGCCCCACCCAGACATTTTTGATGGCCGAGCCGCCCAGATCCTGCTTCGGCCCGCCGATAGAGAGATTCAGCGCATAGGCCATAGCCGTCATGGGCGCACCGCCCTGATCGTACGGAGCTTTGTTCTTGGCCATGATCCAGGCGGGAATCGCATCGCGCATTTTCACGGTCGGGGTAAAAGTGGCGGCCAGAGTGATCAGCATTCCAGCAAAAAGCGAGGGGATAAAGCCCATAAGCCGTTCCAGCGCCAGCATGGATTCGCCAAAACCCTTGGTAAAGCCGTTTTTGCCGAACCGCCATGCGAGGGCGGCAAGCGTGGCATATATAAAGGCAGCCGGAAAACCGCCGATCAAAAACCAAAAAACGGGCGCAACCATGCCCTTATCGAAGCTGCGCGCGGCCAGCCCCACCCCCGTGCGGGTAATACCGAATTCATCCACGCTGTTGAGATTAATACGGGTTGTGCACGAAATGGCGTAATAAGCCCCCTTACCCACCGTTTTCTTTTCGATGGCGAAATAAAACTTAAGCAGGGAATACCAGATTGTGCCCGAGGTTATGAGCGCAGAAAGCAGCAAAACATAAGAAAAACCATATAAATGATAGGAATCGGCGGCAATTTCGAGGTATTTCGAGGCCAAAATGCTCAAAACCAGCATAAAAGCGGTAAAAATAAAGCCACGAAACAGCAAATCGGTGCGGGAACGATGCAATCTATCCAACCTATCGCCAAAACCGCCGATAATTTTGTCAAAAACCACCCAGAACGCGGGGTAAGCATTGCCCATGAGCGGGCCGGTGATCATGCCCACGACTGCACTAAGGGCCATAGCGGCGAGCACGAGCGGAATTCGGTCGGGATCAAACAGAGACTCTTGCCAATGGGCGTAAAAATCTGCAGGATTAAAATTCAATGATTTCAGTTTCCTAATAGGTTTTTTGCTGCACTTGCGAAAAATTTAAGTTTTTTCCGCTAAATTGGATTATATATGTAAGGGTAAAAGGAATAAAGCATGCTCTATCATCTGTACGACTTACAACATGCGATGATCACACCTCTACGGTTGCAGGCCGAGGCCATGCGCTATGTGATGCAAAATCCGTGGAACCCGCTTTCCCATACCTCTATGGGCCGAACGCTGGGCGCCGCCGCCGAGCTTACCGAGCGTGTGACGCGGCGCTTCGGCAAGCCTGCTTTCGGCCTGAAGGAAACCGTGATCGACGGCAAAACCGTCGAAGTCACCGAAAAAATCGTGGTGGAAAAGCCCTTTGGCCGTCTTTTGAATTTCAAACGCAACGTCAAGCGCAACGACCCTCAGGTTTTACTGGTCGCGCCGATGTCGGGCCACTACGCCACACTTCTGCGCGGTACAGTGGAGGCGCTTTTGCCCCATCACAACGTTTTCATCACCGATTGGGAGGATACACGCCAGATCCCACTATCCAAGGGTAAATTCAACCTCGACAGCTATATAACCTATTTGCGCGAGTTTATGTCGCTGCTCGGCCCTAACACGCATTTGATCGCGGTGTGCCAGCCCGCCGTGCCCGTACTCGCGGCAGTATCGTTGATGGCCACTGACAAAGACCCGAACCAGCCCGCGAGTATGACGTTAATGGGCGGACCGATCGATACCCGCGTGTCCAAGACGGCTGTGACCGAACTGGCCGAGCAGCGCCCCCTGCAATGGTTTGAACAGGCCGCAGTGCATGAGGTTCCGTTCTATTACCCCGGCGCGTTCCGGCGCGTTTATCCCGGCTTCCTGCAACTTGGCGGGTTCATGTCGATGAATTTGGACCGCCATGTGGGCTCACATTTACAATTTTTCCATCACCTTGTGGATGGAGACGGCGACGGCGCCGAAGCGCACCGAAAGTTTTACAACGAATACATGTCGGTGATGGACATTCCGGCGGAGTTTTATCTTCAGACCGTGGAAACCGTGTTCCAGCGTCATCTTTTGCCGCGCGGCATGATGAAATGGCGCGACCCCTTAAGCGATAAATTGATGGACGTACGCCCGCGCGACATCACCCACACCGCTCTTTTGACTATTGAGGGAGAGCTTGACGATATTTCCGCCCGCGGCCAGACCACGGCGGCTCACGAGCTTTGCATCACCCTGCCCCAACGCAAACAATTCCACCATTTCCAGCTTAAAACCGGGCATTACGGCATCTTCAACGGGCGGCGCTGGCGCGAACAAATCATGCCGCGCATCCGCCATTTCATCCGCGAATTCGATGCGGGTTGCGATGATATCCCCAAGAAAGATCTGGAGGCCGTTCCCGACCTTGCCCCGACCAGATACAACCGCGACGAACACGGCATCGCGGCTACACGCCGCTGGCTGCGCGACCATCAGGAACAGAGCTATAAGGAAAACGTGGAATAGCCTGCGGCCATTTGAAATAATATTTCAAATAGTTGCGGCGCTGCAGCACATTTACCCCCTGTTTCCGCCATGCGGTTGTTATTTAATATCCTGGAACGATGACCGTATCCCTGAAACCCGCTCTTTCACGCGCCACCAACCAGTCAGAAGGAACGCCTCCCGCCGCTTCCAAGCAGTCTCTTGACCTCGCCCTTCAGGGCGGACTCGCCGCCAGCGCCTATCTTTGGGGCGCTCTGGACGCGCTTTTGGACTACGAGCTTATAAAAAATGGAGAGCTTTATATCCGCAGAATTACAGGGGGCAGCGGCGGCATAACGCAAGGGGCGATCATCGCCCACGCCCTTAACAGAACTGGAAACCCGCTTCAGGCCGCACACGATCAGAATATTTACTGGAAAGCCATTATGGATGCGCACAGGCCGGACAGGGCCATACAGCATTATACGCATTCATTCTTTAACGCTTCATTCCGCGCCGCCAGCGCATGGATGAGCATGTCTCCCGCCCTACTCCTTACCAGCGGTGAAGACGGAACACACGACACAGTGCTACAAAGCCATAAGCACATTTTGAATAAAATCATCACTCACCCAGTACACTTGCAACAAGGCCCGGTGGAGCTGTTTGTGAGCGCCGTACGCAAGCAAAATCCGCACCTTTCGTTAAGCCCCGGTAACATAGAGCCTGTTATATTTTCTGGGGGAGCCTTAAGCCGGGAAGCTATTCTGGCATCCACGGCGCTAGGAGAACAAAGCCCGGTTATCATTGACGGCGTGCCGTACTGGGACCCCGCTTTTCATCCTACGGCTAATCCCTGCCTTACGCCATTGTACGATAACCCCGCCGACCATGCCCTGATTATCGCGGTTGACGATGTGACAAAGGAGATTCATCTCTCTCCTCATGATCGGCGTATTGAGTGCGGCCATGTCTTTGCAGAAGCGAAAAAACTGCCCGGCGCGGAAGTGCTTTCCTTACCTTATAACAGTGGTTTAGACGAAAAAGCTCGAGTGGATTTTTCGGCAGCATCTCTGGAACGCTTGCGCTGCTTGGGCTACAACGATTTACTTGCATGGATCGAGAAATTTGAGCAAAATCACCCAAGATTATCACCCGAGATAACAGATACATATGAAACCAAAGTTGCCTAAGATTGCCGCTTCGCGCATCAGAATCAAGCGAAGCACCCGTGCGCGGCGGCTGGCGCTGCGTGTCGACCCCAAAGCGCGGGTGGTCAACCTTGTGGTTCCGCGCGGCGTAAGCGAGGCACGGGCTTTGGCTTTCGCCGCCGAGCAGCACGAATGGATCGCGGGCCGTTTAAGCGCCCTGCCCCAGCCGATCGCCTATGAGGACGGAGCGGTGATACCGATTTTAGGGCGTAACCGCCGCGTGACGATTTACTTTGATCCGGACAGAAGAGACACCTCTATCACATTGAAAAGAAACGAACTTATTGTCCTGACCAACAAGGACGATCCCACCATGCGCATCCAGCGCTTCCTGCGCGAACTGGCGCGGGAAACCTTGAGTGAGCTGTGCCATGAAAAGGCCGCCCTGATCGGGAAAAGGGCGCGCTCCATCATGATCCGCGACACAAAAAGCCGCTGGGGATCGTGTGCGCCCGGCGGGCGGTTATCTTTTTCCTGGCGGCTGATCCACGCGCCCTATAAATCGCTGGATTACGTGGCCGCGCACGAAGTGGCACATATGCGACACATGAACCACGGTCCCCGCTTCTGGGAGCTTTGCGAAGAGCTTAGCGAGGATTACGAGGGCGGCAAGGGCTGGATGCGCGCCAACGCGCAGGAGCTAATGCGCTACGGCGCGCATTAGCGGATTATTGCCGTATGGGGATAAAATCCTGCACGTAAGCAACGACTCCAGCATCTGGAAATTTCTTTCTGTAGGCTGTAACGGCTTCCCGATCTGGTGCAAAACGGGTATAACAGGCAACAATTCCCAATTCGGTTAAAGCGTGCCCCACTGGATTAGCGCAACCGAACTCGGCGGCCAAACTTTTTGCATCTGTTTCAGAAAAACATAAATAGCCGGCTCGGGGGTTAGCTAGCTGTTCACCGGAAATTCCTTCGGTCGCTCTCCACTGTCTTACATTCATACTTTGATCCATAATAAAACCTTCTCTAAATAGGGGGTAAATCTGGCGCATTTATATTTATGAAAAGAAAAAAGGTCAAGCGTCTTTATGGATAAAATCCAGCGCGCCCTGTAAAATCACCTGCGCGGCGAGTTTATCGATAAGGCCGGAAGATTTTGCATTTATTTTGGTTTTTCGCTTTTCCACCAGTTTATCCACAGCTTGTTCCACCGAAACTGTGGATAACCGCTCATCCCAGAGCGCAATCCATAGACGTACACCTAAAACCCGCTCCAGCTCTAGCGCTAAGTCCCGTACGCTTTGGGCACGGGGCCCCTCGCTGCCATCCATATTCACAGGAAGGCCGATGACCAGCCCGCCAACTTCAAATTCACGGATCACCGCCTCTATTTCTTGCGCATCTTTGGTAAATTTGGTGCGGTTGATCGTTTTCAGCGGCGTGGCCAGCGTCTGGCGCGGATCGCAAAGCGCGAGGCCGATCGTCTTTTTTCCGACGTCCAGCCCCAGAAGCGCGGCGTTTTTCGGGCAATCTTTTGCATTATTTTTTAACAGGGCGATTGTCATACGCCATTCTAACCGTTAAAAAGCTTGTTGGAAAAGGATTTACGCATGGATAAAGCAACCGTCAAAAAAGTAGCGCGCCTCGCCCGTATTCGTCTCAACGATGAACAGGTGGAAAAACTGGTGCAACCCTTAAGCAATATTATGGGCTTTGTAGAGCAGCTTGGCGAAGTGGATACCGATAACGTCGAGCCGCAGGCCAGCGTGGTCGATATTACCCTCCCGCTTCGCGAGGACGTGGCCAATGACGGCGATTGCCCGGAAAAAGTGCTGGCCAACGCGCCGGAACAAACGCAAGAGTTTTTCGTCGTACCGAAAGTGGTGGAATAAAATGAGTGATTTAACACATTTAACGATTGCGGATGCCCTAAAGGGTCTTGAGAAAAAAGATTTCACAGCCGTGGAACTGACCAAGGCCCATATCAAAGCGATGGCTGCGGCCAAGAACCTGAATGCCTATATCACCGAAACGCCGGAGATCGCTCTGAAACAGGCAGAAGAATCCGATAAACGCCGCGCGGGCGGCAAAACAGGCGCACTGGATGGCATTCCGCTGGCTATTAAAGATTTATTTTGTACCGAGGGCGTGCAAACGACCGCCGCCTCTCACATTCTCGAAGGGTTCAAACCGCAGTATGAATCGACCGTCACAAAGAAATTATTCGATGACGGCGCGGTGATGCTGGGCAAGGCCAACCTAGACGAATTCGCGATGGGCTCTTCCACCACCACCAGCTATTTCGGCAATACGATCAACCCGTGGAAACGCAAGGGCGATAACGCCGATCTCGTGCCCGGCGGCTCGTCCGGCGGTTCGTCGGCCGCCGTGGCCGCGCGCATCGCTATGGGCGCAACCGGAACCGATACGGGCGGCTCCATCCGCCAGCCCGCCGCGTTTTGCGGCATTGCAGGGATTAAGCCGACTTACGGGCGGTGTTCCCGCTGGGGGATTGTGGCTTTCGCTTCCTCTCTCGATCAGGCCGGATGCTTCGCCCGCACCGTGGAAGATAACGCGCTTTTACTGCGTTCCATGGCCGGGCATGACCCGAAAGATTCTACATCCGCCAACATCCCCGTGCCGGATTTCGCGGCTGCGCTAGGCGGCGGCCTCAAGGGTGTGAAAGTCGGCATTCCGAAAGAATACCGCGTTGACGGCATGCCCGAAGAAATCGTTAAAATCTGGGAACAAGGCATGGAATGGATCAAGGATTCCGGCGGCGAGACAATCGAGATTTCCCTGCCCCATACGAAATACGCGCTGGCGACCTATTACATTATCGCCCCGGCGGAAGCCTCCTCCAACCTCGCGCGCTATGACGGCGTGAAATACGGCCTGCGCGTGGAAGGTGAAAACCTGAACGATATGTACGAGCTCACCCGCGCCGAAGGTTTCGGCGACGAAGTCAAGCGCCGCATCATGATCGGCACTTATGTGCTTTCGGCCGGATATTACGACGCCTATTACATCAAGGCGCAGAAAGTCCGCCGCCTGATCTGCAACGACTTTAAGGCCGCGTTCGAAAAATGCGATGCGCTTCTTACTCCCACTGCACCATCGGCGGCCTTTGCCATCGGCGAGAACGAAGACGATCCTATCAAGATGTATTTAAACGACGTCTTTACCGTACCGGCCTCTATCGCCGGTTTGCCTGGCATGTCGGTTCCGGCAGGATTGGATGCCAGCGGCCTGCCGCTAGGCCTGCAAATTATCGGTCGTCCGTGGGACGAAGAAATGGTGCTTAAAGTTTCCGGCGCGATTGAGGAAAAGGCGGCGTTTAACGCCCTGCCCCAAACTCTTCTTCGCAAGGCCGCGTGATTTGCGCTATACTTACGGGATGAGATTTCTCACAGTTCTTTTTGCCATGCTGATGGTATTTAGCGCTCCGGCTTTTGCGGAAGGCGATCTTTTCCTGAAGCAGCATGAAAAGTCCGAAAGCAACCAACTTTTTGCCAAACCGGAAAAGCACGTCACCGAAGAGCAGGAAATCAGGATCCTTGCCAATTCCTATTACGAGAATTGCCTGCTGGAAAGTCATCCGGTCCTTACCCCCTCTTCACAAAATCTTTTATGCGCTTGTACTTCTGCCAAGATGAGCGAGGAAATGACACCCGATCAAATGAAGGCCATGTTCGAGGAAGGCCCCGAAGGCGATGAAGCCCGCAGCCAGATGATGGCCTTTGTTTACGCGCCTTGCATGGAATACCCAGTGCGCGACCTGATCACCCAAAACTGCCTCGGCAACCCGGAAGTAGCGGCGGGAAGCACAGCGCCCAAAGAGCTCTGTAAATGTCTGGGCGATAAAATGGGTGAGTTCATGGCTGACAAGGGCCCCGCCGTCATTGAAATGGCAATGCGATCAAACCCGGACAACCTCGACCCGCTGAGTAATTTCTTCAACAGCTATTCCTTTCAGGCCCAGTCAAGCCAGCATATGGCCTATTGCGTCAAGCAAAATGAATTAAAGCAAATACAGCAGCTTCAGAAGCGATAACAGCGCTGGACAACGCCGAAACCCGCCGTTATTTTAGACCTGTCACCCCGGAGGCGGCCTGAGAGGCCGCGGGGATGACAATAGAGAGATCAGGAGACTAGAAAGACATGTCACAGCTTATTCAGGGCGAAACAGGCGAATGGGAAATCGTGATCGGCATGGAGGTTCACGCGCAGGTCACCAGCAAATCGAAGCTGTTTTCCGGCGCTTCTTCCGAATTCGGCGCCGAGCCCAACCATCATGTCTCTTTGGTGGACGCGGCCATGCCCGGCATGTTGCCCGTATTGAACAAGCATGTCGTCGATCAGGCGATCAAAACGGGGCTCGGTCTGAACGCGCAAGTGAACAAACATTCCGTCTTCGCGCGTAAAAACTATTTCTACCCCGACCTGCCGCAGGGCTATCAGATTTCCCAGTATGAAGAGCCGATCATCGGCAAGGGTAAAATCGAGATCGACCTGAAAGACGGTGAAACCAAAGAAATCGGCATTACCCGTTTGCATCTGGAACAGGATGCGGGGAAATCGGTGCACGACCAGCACCCGAAAAAATCCTTCGTCGATCTGAACCGTTCGGGCTGCGCTCTGATGGAAATCGTCTCCGAACCCGATATTCGCGGGGCCGAGGAAGCTGCCGCCTATCTTTCCAAGCTGCGCATGATTTTGCGTTACCTAGAAACCTGTGACGGTAATATGGAGGAAGGTTCCATGCGCGCCGACGTCAACGTTTCGGTGCGCAAACCCGGTGATGCGTTAGGCACACGGGCGGAGATCAAAAACGTGAACTCAGTTAAGGCCGTGCAATCCGCCATCGAATATGAAGCGCGCCGCCAGATTGAGATTATCGAGAGCGGCGGACAGATCGATCAGGAAACCCGCTTGTGGGATCCGGATAAAATGCAGACCCGTTCCATGCGGTCCAAAGAAGATGCGCATGATTACCGCTACTTCCCCGATCCTGACCTGCTGCCGCTAGTATTAAGTGACGAGCAAATCGAAAAAATTAAATCTGTCCTTCCGGAATTGCCTGATGAGAAAAAGCACCGCTTCATGAACGATTTTGGTTTGAGCGCCTATGACGCCAGTGTCTTGATCGCGGAGCGCGGCCGTGCTGCGTATTTCGAAACCGTGACCAAAGGGCGCGATGCCAAACTGGCGGCAAACTGGGTGATTAACGAGCTACTGGGCGCACTCAACAAAGCGGAAAAAACGCTTGATGAATCCCCCATCACGGCCGAACAACTCGGCGGGCTGATCGACCTGATTTCCGACAACACAATTTCAGGAAAAATCGCCAAGGACGTCTTCGCCGAAATGTTCACCAGCGGCAAGGACGCCGGAACGATCGTCGAGGAAAAGGGCCTGAAACAGGTTACCGACACCGGCGCGATCGAGGCCATAGTGGATGAGGTCATCGCCGAAAATCCCGACAACGTAGCGGCCTATAGAAGCGGCAAGGACAAGCTTTTCGGCTTCTTCGTCGGCCAAGTGATGAAAAAATCACAAGGAAAAGCCAATCCTAATGCAGTAAATGACATTTTAAAGTCAAAATTAGGTTGATTTTTGAAAAACCGCCTCTATATTTTGCCATAATTTTAACAAGGATGACGGTTATGGCAGTATTAGGTGGCGATTTTAGAAATGCAGCATTTCCGTTAAGAAAAACAAGAAGATTGCTTGATCCACGGCGAAGAATATCTCTTCCCTTGCCTGATGACGTTTTGAATGGCATAGCCAAACCTGTTCTGTTAGAGATGCCAAGACGTTTGTGGATCAGCACAGATATTCTATTAGACGCATCTTCTTTAAGCGAGCGTGAAAAAGACGCACTAAAAGCGCAAGCTACAGAGGTCTCTCTCGATAGCGACAGGCGTATAGTTATTCCTGAAGAAATAACACAAAGATATAAATTAAGAATAAAAACGATGCTTCAGATATTAAGTCACGGCAGCTATCTTGAAATATTACCCGCCAGCTATACCACGCCTGCAGCTTCGATGATTTCAGAAAGTCGCGCACATGCCGCATTTGCAAAACCTGAGATTTCCCAATAACTCAAAGAAAATCTTTTAGATTACTTCTCGCAACACACTCTCGACTTAGGAAGAGTTACTACTTCTTACAACACACGGCGTGAGCTTGAACGCAAACGTCGATGTCATCTTTTACACCAAAGCAATCGGCATCCCACCCTTCCGATATGGGCCGCGAGATGTGAATATACCCCTTGGTATTTCCGTCAGGAGTGCCGAAGCAAAGACCGCCCGGCTGGCCGCTGGCGCATGTTGCACCGCCCGAAATTACAAACTCATCAGAATTGCAAAAAACTGTGCTTGCATTGTTTTTTACAGGACCGCTTCTTATTACACACTCGCTGGTATTAAAAAATACCCTCCAGCCTGTTGTCGAACAATACTCCATTTTATCCCGCGAAGAATTATATCTCATGGCGCCAACGTTATCAGCGGTGCAGTCAATCCCCGTATTACCGGCTTCGACTTCGCCTGCAACCTCCAGCGTTGAGGACGGGGTATTATCCGCCGCGGGAAGTCCAATTCCCATCGTACCACCAATGAGAGTATTACCACTGACATCAAGCTGTGCTTGCGGCGTAGCCGTACCTATTCCCAGATTGCCACTAATCGTCGCATTTCCGGTCACATCCATCTCTGCCAAAGGGCTGGTCGTCCCTACACCCAACCGGCTAGTAAAAATCCCCGACCCCTGAACGTCGAGCGCCTGACGGGGCGTCACGGATTCATCGATTCCCACGCCCAAACGGCTGTTAGGCCGTATATAAACATGACCCCCGGCATTACGGTTGCGGATATCCTGCCCACTGGAATCTGTGGCTTCCCACCAACCTTCCTCTTCGCCCAGAGAATAGAGAGAAAGATCGTCATAAAAATAATCGTTCGGCACGGTAGAAAAGCCGAAAAGGCTGTTATCCTTGAAAACGGCCTGAAGCGATGTTTGCCACAGGCAGTTCTGGGAATCACCATCTCCCGGTGTCAAGGTTGAACGACACTCATTTCCGTTACGCGTCCCGGAAACTGTATAGGCTCCGGCCCCGTCCTCACCATGGCTAACAATGAAAAAATCAGCATTTGTCGTCACGCTCGGACCTGGGGCGTCGGAGTCATTAACGATCACTGAAATTTGCCCTGGTGCGATACTTGGCTGGAGCAAAGCATCATCCTGCGTGAGGGCTTCCGTCACCGCATAGGTGAAACGGTTGCCGTATTCGTCACGCATTAGATTATTAGTCACCCCTAAAGTACTCGTTGGAACAGCGCCAACAAGCACCAGACCTCCGGTAGAACCATTGATAACAAACACGCCCCCCAGATCATCACCCGCAGCTATCCCTCCGGAAGGACAAACCTCCACACCAAAATTTGGATCATCTTCCGCCGCAGTAAGAGACGCAGGACAAGGAAAACGAACAGCATCAGGAAAATTCGGGTCGTCCTGCGCATATCTTGGATCATCGGCGACATAACGAGTGAGGGCCAAACGCACCTCCGTAAGCCGCTCTTTCATATTTTCGATTTTTTGGCGCTTGATATATATCGTAGCCAAAGAGAAAAAAACCGCCGCGATAACGCCGATAATCACGAGAACGATGGCCATCTCAAGCAGCGTGAAGCCACGCATATTTTTGCGCTGGAAAAAATCTTGCAACCGTAGAAATTTTAACATGATGGCGGCCCTGAAAAACCCTAAACCGAATTAAAGCACTTTTTTAATTTTACGGGAAAGATCTCCCGCTTGCAAATCAAACAACAAACTAGAAAAAGATGGAGGTGGAAGGAAAAGCAGGCCACTTAGCTATTTAGTGAAGCTACAGACGAAGGTGTGTGGCACTTATTTCCAAGAATGACATAGATGATGTAAAACGTCATAAGCGCAGCGAAGAAGCACAACACGGAAATCTGCGCATAGGAAAAGAAAATATAAGTCACCGGTACGAAACTTATCAATCCGGTGCCAAATATTTTCAGGGCACGATGCGATGAAAAAAGCGGCGGTAGACCGATAACCGTAAGATATACCGCATAAGAAAGTTTATGCGGTATATACCGGTCGCTCAGATGCGTACACTGATAAGCGATGGAATGGTTGAGTACTTCAACCTTAAGCCACGAAGCATTCCAGAAATTGGGCAAGTATAATATCATGCCAAGGACCAAACCGGACTGCGCGGCATATAAAAAGAATTTTTTCTTTTTTTTATTTTCCTCAAGTCTCGCGGTCATATAAGGAACGAAGCCCGGCCATACCAGCCAGACGAAAAACAGGTAAGCCAGCGCCGCCATCCGCAAATAGGAAGAGTCGTCCGCCACGGTCGTCCAGACAAACCCCTCCATCATTTGCTGAATGCCCACAACAACCGGAAACGCCGCCAGCGGCAGGTAGCGTTCGTCGACCTCCCTTGCCTTGTGGATCGCGAATACACCGCCCGCAACCAACAGGCCCGCCATACCGAAACTGACTTCCGCCGAAACGCACATTGGTCTCTAAACTCCTTTTAAGATCGATAATATTAAAAAGGCCCTGTTACAGCTATCTGTTTTTGGGCTATGCACGGCTTCACAATATTCTGCATGTATGAGGCGCTTTAATGATATCGATCGCTTCCTGCGGTTTATCGGTCATTTTGATGAAATTCAGATCACGCTCATCAATCGTACCGAGATCGATCATGGTTTTATCGAGAAACGGCCCCAGTTTCTTCCAGAAATCGCTCCCCATCACCACTACTGGAAAATCGCAAATTTTCTCAGTTTGCATCAGGGTGGCGGTCTCAAAGACTTCGTCCATCGTGCCGAAGCCACCCGGGAGAAGAACAAAGGCACTGGAATATTTCAGCAACATCACCTTGCGTACAAAGAAGTGATCGAATGTCAGAGAAACATCCTGATACGGGTTCGGTATCTGCTCGACCGGAAGCCGGATGTTGCAACCGATGGAAAGTGCGCCTGCGTCTTGTGCCCCCTTGTTCGCAGCCTCCATGATGCCGGGACCGCCGCCCGTCATAACGGCGTACCCCTCCTTGCCGATTTTATACGCAGTATCATAAGCCAGCTTGTAATACTCGTGGGTTTCATCAAAACGCGCAGATCCGAAAAACGTCACGCATTTATGCACACGAGCCAGCCTTTTAAAACCCATGCGGAACTCGCGCCAGACACGATAGGAACGCCACAAGTCCAGCGAATAATTCCGGGCCCCCTGTAGCAAGTTATAATCCGCGTCGCGTCTGGTTTTCATAGGACTTTACTCCGCGCTCTTCCGGCTGTTTTCAAGAGCTGTTTCAATGTTTTCCAAGGGCACATTATAATCGCGCAATATTTGTCCGCCAAGTTGAACGCTCATTTCTACGGTTTCCAGTATGACATTGTTAGCTCCGGCTTCTTCAAGCTTTTTTGCGTGTTCGTTATTGGTCGCACGCGCATATATTCTCAAATCGGGACAGAGCTTGCGCGCATGACGCACAATTGATACTGCATTTTCGGGATTGCTTACCGTTACTATCAAGGCGAGGGCTTCTTGCACTTTTAAATATTTAAGCGCCTGTTCTTTATGCGCATCGCCGTAATAAACGGGAAATCCTTTACTGCGCATGCGCCGGGGAAGATCGCCGTCCCTATCGATGCCGACAAAAGGAATATTCTGAGATTTAAGGATGCCGGCAATCGCTTTCCCCACCCGTCCAAAGCCTGCGATTACGACATGCTCCTTTTCGCTGATATTCCCAAAAGAAGGCGCATCTTTCTTTGAGAACCCCACCTTTCTCGCCAGAAACTTTGCCAAACTGTATTGCATGGGTGCGGTCAACAAGCTCAAACTTGCAACTACAAGCATAAACTGGAAGGTGTTTTCTGGAACTATCCCATTTGTTGCCGCTAAACCCAGAAGAATAAAAACGAACTCCCCAGCCTGCCCCAGCATAATACCTGTTTGCAGGGAAACGGACGGTCCTAGACGAAACAACATACACAGCCCGGCCAGAATAAAAGATTTAATAATAAAAAGCCCCAGAACGGAAAGAATGGCGAACCAAAAGACATCCGCAATGGCGGTAACATTAATTCCCATTCCTACTGACATAAAGAACAGGCCGAGCAAAAGCCCTTTAAAAGGTTCTATATCCGCTTCAACCTGATGACGATACTCCGTTTCAGATAAAAATAAGCCTGCCAGAAAAGCTCCGAGAGCCATGCTCATCCCCACGGCGTTGGTAAGAACGGACGCACTTATAACGATTAAAAGTGTCAGCGCAGTGAAAAGCTCAGCGCTGCCTGCCTGCGCCACATAGCGGTAAACAGGCTTCAAAACCACCAGCCCTAACGCCGTAACAACACCGATCAGAATAAGCGCCTTGAGAAAACCGGAGATCAGAAATTCGAAAAATCCTGTTTCCGGTCCGTTAAAACCCAGCACGCCGATAAAAATTATCAGGGGAATGACAGCCAAATCCTGCAGCAGCAGGACGGAAAACCCTGCCTGCCCCGAAGGAGTAGCAAAATCGCGGTTGTCAAATAGCAATTTTGTTACGACCGCCGTCGAAGAAAGAGCAAAACTGGCGCCAATCAAAAGGGCGGTATAGGGGCCGTTACCCCAAGCCCATGCGATCGCACCAATGATGACTCCTGTCACGACTACCTGGGCTGTGCCAAGGCCGAAAATCATGCTGCGCATCTGCCACAGACGTTTAAACGACATTTCCAGCCCTATAGTAAAAAGCAGAAATATCACGCCCCATTCTGCCAGAGGCTTAACCATTTCAAGGTCGGTGATCGTAAAAATATGGGAAAAAGGGTGGTCAGGTAAAATCCTGTGAATGCCGTAAGGCCCGATAACAATGCCTACAATCAGGTAGCCAAGCACCGGGTTCATCTTCATACTTTTAAACAGAGGAACAAGGACGGTGGCCGCCCCCAAAAAAAGCAAAATTTCACGAAGATAAGGAAGTTCTGCATGCATGACGACAAACCTTAAATTTAAAATCCATTAAAACAGGAGGGTTGGCTTTTATTTAGAGCTTGCCGGTATTATAAAGAATATCCTGATACTGAGAAAGTGGAACATACTGATGAAACTTACATTTCTTGGCGCAACCGGCACAGTGACCGGCTCCAAATATTTGCTGGAAGACGGCGGAAGAAAATTTCTGATTGATTGCGGATTGTTTCAGGGATTGAAAGAACTGCGCCTACGGAACTGGGAAAAACTTCCCGTAAACCCGATCGAGATTTCCGCCGTGGTATTAACGCACGCCCATATCGATCATAGCGGCTATCTTCCGCTACTGGTTAAAAACGGCTTCAAGGGTCGGATTTACTGTTCTTCCGGTACGGCAGATTTATGCGACATCCTTTTGCCTGATAGCGGCTATCTGCATGAAGAAGACGCAGCGCGCGCCAACAAATACGGTTATACACGGCATCATCCTGCCCTACCTCTTTATACGCAGGAAGACGCTTATAAAGCACTGGAGCATATTAAGCCCGTTTCCTTTGGTGACGAACATCCTTTAAGCGATATACTTTCTTTCCAGCTTACCCATGCCGGGCATATTATCGGCGCTGCCTGTGTTACCATCAGCGATGGTATGACCAGCCTGACTTTTTCCGGCGATTTAGGCCGCCTGCACGATCCAGTGATGGAACCTCCGGCCCAAATTCAAGAAGCTGATTATCTGGTGCTGGAATCCACTTACGGGGATCGTCTGCATGATAGTGCCGACCCGTTGGACCAACTTGAAGGGATTATCACCAGGACCGCTGCCCGTGGCGGTACTGTCATTATACCCGCCTTCGCCGTCGGGCGGGCCCAAAGCCTAATGTACTATATTCATGAATTGAAAAAGGCGGACCGTATCCCCAACATCCCGGTTTATCTCGACAGCCCGATGGCCATCAGCGCAACAAAATTATTGCAACAGTACCACCCGGAACACCGCCTTTCGAAAGAACAATGCGCCGCCGTTTGTTCCAGCGTTTTCTATACCAAGACAGTGGAGCAGTCGAAGGAGATTTATAACAAGAATAACGGCCTGCCGACGATTATTATTTCCGCCAGCGGTATGGCCACGGGCGGACGCATTTTGCATCATCTGAAGCATTTTATAGGCGATCCGAAAAACACTATTTTGCTGTCGGGTTTTCAGGCCGCCGGTACGCGCGGCGCGCGATTGGCGCATGGTGAAACCGAAATTAAAATTCACGGCCATTTATACCCTGTGCGTGCCGAAATTCAAAAACTCGATACGATGTCGGCTCATGCCGATTATCAGGAAATTCTGGAATGGCTGGGCCATTTCCGCGAAGCCCCGCGCAAAACATTCCTTACCCATGGCGAGCCGGAAGCAGCCTCTTCCCTGAAGTTCAAAATCGAAGAACATCTAGGATGGAACGTCGAAATTCCGGAATATTGCCAAGAAGAAGAACTGTAAATCGCTAATTTACAAAAAAATGGCGGAGACGGAGGGATTCGAACCCTCGATACGGCTATAAACCGTATGACGATTTAGCAAACCGTTGCCTTCAGCCGCTCGGCCACGTCTCCTGCTACCCCTTCAAAAGCTCAGGGAAAAATACAATTAGCAGAAAATAGAGCCTAGTCAAACCTTTAGATTTTGATACCCTCGAAGTATGATAAAAAAATTCTTTAAAGCCCCGTCCCCCTTTGTCGCGCAACCGCGTAAAACCCACGTTATCCTTCATGCGCTGGAGGGAAAAGCGTTTTCCGAATGGTTGAAAAAACAGCCCGAAACTGTTCGAATTCTGGTGGAAAATGCGGGCTTCGAGGCCAAGTCTGGGCAGATTTTGCCCATTCCCAGCACCAAGGGACAGATAAAGGAAATTTATATAGGCGTTAAAGCCGCCCCGGAATTCTATGATTTCGCCGATATTTCCGCCGCTATTAAAAAGGCATTTTCGCCTGAATTTTTAAAAACAACCAGTTTTGAGATTAAGGGACTGAAGGCTGATGATTTGACCAAAGCCTATACGGGCTGGGGGCTCGCGGCCTATAAATTCGACGCTTATAAAAAGGATGAAGGGGAATACCCCGCCCTGCTCTGGGCCAAGAACGTAGACCGCAAACGCGTAACCGTAGAACTAGGTGCGATCGCGCTTTTGCGCAATCTGATCAACACCCCGGCCAACGATATGGGCCCGCAGGAGCTGGAAGACGTCGTGCGTGCGCTGGCCGCCGCTCACAAGGCCAAAGTCAAGGTGATATCAGGCAAGGAATTGGAAAAGGGTTTCCCACTCGTCCATGCCGTGGGAGATTCCAGCCCGCGCCGTCCGCGCCTGATTGATATGAGCTGGGGCGCGGCAAAAGCACCTAAGGTGACATTGGTCGGCAAGGGCGTTTGTTTCGATACCGGCGGGCTGGATATCAAGCCCTCCAGCTATATGAAGCTGATGAAAAAGGACATGGGCGGCGCGGCGCATGCAATCGCGCTGGCGCAGATAATCATGAGCCTGAAACTGCCCGTGCGCCTGCGCCTTATTATTCCGGCGGTGGAAAATTCCGTATCCGGCACGTCGTTCAGGCCCGGTGATGTTTTCACCAGCCGCAAGGGCGCGACGGTGGAAAATACAAATACGGACGCAGAAGGGCGCTTGATTCTGGCCGATTCCCTGACGCTGGCGAGCGAGGAAAAGCCTGATCTTATCATCGATTTCGCCACCCTGACAGGATCGGCGCGCGCGGCATTAGGCCCCGATATTCCGGCGATGTTCAGTAATAAGGATGCAACCGGAAAGAAATTGCAAAAATCATCTGAAATGGCGGAAGACCCGCTGTGGCAAATGCCGCTATGGCAACCTTATCGCAAGCATATCGAAAGCAATGTGGCGGAGCTTCATAACAGTGCGAGCATTCCCGGCGATCTGATTTACAGCGCTTTGTTCCTTGAAAGCTTCCTGATCGGCAAACCGGACTGGGTGCATATCGATACTTTCGCATGGGAACAGACGGGCCGTGCGGGCCGCCCCGCCGGAGCCGCCGATTGCGGTATGCGTGCCGTATTTGCCTATCTAGAAGAACGTTATGGCTGAAACGCTGCATGTCAACGTCCCCACCCCGATCATGCGCGGTAGTGCGAATGAAAACGCCGCGAGCGTGAATCAGCTTTTATTCGGCGAGAAAGTTGAGGTACTTGAAACCGCCGGAAAATGGCAACGTATTAAATCGCTGCATGACGGGTATGAAGGGTTTGTTCCGGAAGGCATACTGGGGCAGCACGGCCCCAAAACTCACCGGGTTGATATACCGCTGAGCCACGCTTATAGCGTGCCGGATTTCAAAGCCCCCTCCCCCATGCCGCTGTATTTCCTTTCACAGGTCGGCGTAACCGGAGAAAAAAGCGAAGGCTTCGTGCGCCTTGATAACGGGCGCTGGGTTTTTGAGGAGCATTTAAGGCCATTAAACAAACACCGCGAAGATTTTGTGGAAACGGCGCTGATGTTTTTGGGCGTGCCCTATCTTTGGGGCGGGCGGAGCGTTAGCGGGCTGGATTGTTCCGGTCTTGTGCAGATCGGTTTGATGGCATCGGGAATTCCCTGCCCGCGCGACAGCCATGAACAGATTACAATTGGAAAGAAAACATCGCCCGATGATTTACAACGCGGTGATCTGGTGTTTTTCAAGAGCCATGTGGGTATTATGCTCGACGATCAGCACATCCTGAACGCCACATCGCGCAGCATGGATACGCGTATCGAGATAGTGGACAATCTAGCCGGAATTTATAACGGCATTCTGGGCATCCGGCGCATTTAAATTTTTATTCTACCGGGAAAACAGGTTGTTCGTTTACGGCAGGGCCAATCACAGGTGCTGGCGGAGCAGAAGCCGGGTTCATGTCGACAGGAGGCCGCAAAACGGATTCAAGATTGGATTTGCCGTAGGTATCTTCTCCGCCCTCTCCCGTCATAAAAGCATCCCCCTCATCCGTGTACCCGGCGGATTGTGATTCTTCACGGCGTTGCGGCGGCTGTGTCGAACTTTTAAATTTATCCGAATTAAGCGCCGGATCGCCGGGCAGGAATTCCTCAAGCATATAATCTTCCGGTTGGCGAATATCGGGAGCGTTGTGCGCAGGCAATTCCTGTGGCTTTGTTTTTAAATTCGTAAAATCGATTTCCACGCGGTCCGGATATTGATAGGCCGCCCCGGAAAGCGAATCCCATGCTGCACCCGGCGCAAGGCCGTTAGCAACATTCCAGTTAGTTGAGTTGGAAATACGCGAGGCAATAACAACCTCACTGTGACGGTTACCAGGAGCCCTACAATCAACACGCATATCGTTTTTCGATTTAACAATATTAGTCGTTGTAGGAGGACGGATTTTATATTTTACATCGTCCACCCAAGCATAACAAAGGGCGTTATGGGCGCCCGGCGTCAAAAAAGTTACGTCCTGTGTTCCGCCGTCAAGCGCATAGGCGCATGATCCCAATGCAAAAAGACAGAGCGATAACAGCAAGCGCCGGTACATAAGAAAACCCCGCAAAAAAATACGAAAAACCCGCCGAAAATAGCGGAAGAACAAAAGACATGAACCCATCGGTCAGAAATAACGCAGAGGGACCCAAACGACAGAACTTAGTCTACCGGAAATATGGGATTCGCGCAATCATATGGCGCAACGCTTAAGAGGCCGAAGAACGGGCCGTTTTTTCTTCGGCTTTTTCGGAATCGTTGACAGCAGGTTTGGTTACATGAAAGTCCAGAGCATCGCCTTTTACGCTTACTTTCACGCGCGCACCGTCAGCGACATCGCCCTGCAGAATCATTTCCGCCAGCCTGTTCTGAAGCTGCGTCTGGATCACGCGTTTCAACGGCCGCGCGCCATAAGCAGGATCATACCCCTTATCGCCCAGCCATTCCTTCGCCTTATCCTCAACCTCCAGCGTTATATGCCGATCGGCCAAAAGCTTGTGCAAATAACCGAGCTGAATATCAACAATCCCCGCCATTTGTTCGCGGTTCAAGCGGCTGAACAGCAATATTTCATCAAGGCGGTTGAGGAATTCTGGTCGGAACGCGCGGCGCACTGCCTCCATCACCTCTTCACGCACATCATCGGTGCTCTGGTCTTCTTTCATGTTCACCAGATGCTCTGCGCCCAAATTGGACGTCATGATCAAAAGTGTGTTTGAGAAATCGACCGTTCTGCCCTGCCCGTCCGTCAGACGGCCGTCATCCAGCACCTGAAGCAGCACGTTGAAGACATCGGGATGAGCCTTTTCCACCTCGTCGAACAGTACAACCTGATATGGGCGGCGGCGCACGGCCTCGGTCAACGCCCCGCCTTCCTCATATCCGACATAGCCGGGCGGCGCGCCGATCATGCGGGCGACCGCGTGTTTTTCCATATATTCCGACATATCGAGACGTACCATCGCCGTATCGTCGTCGAACATAAATTCGGCCAGCGCCTTGGTTAGCTCTGTTTTCCCTACACCCGTGGGGCCAAGAAAAAGGAACGAACCGATGGGACGGCGCGGATCCTGCAGGCCCGCACGAGCGCGGCGAATAGCGTTGGATACTGCCTTAACCGCCTCGTCCTGCCCCACTACGCGGGCTGAAAGATTATCCTCCATAGCCAGCAGTTTTTCGCGCTCACCTTCCAGCATTTTATCAATCGGCACGCCCGTCCAGCGGCTTACGATGCTGGCGATATCGGACTCGCTGACCTCTTCTTTAATGAGCCCCGCATGAGAACCATCGCCATTTTCCTGATGAGCAGCAGCTTCAATTTTTTCTTCTAATTCGGGAATTGTGCCGTATTTAAGCTCGCTCGCCTTGGCCCAGTCGCCTTCGCGCTCGGCACGCTCCAGCGCGATACGGGCCTTGTCCAACTCTTCCGTGACCTTTTGGCCCGCACTAAGTTTGCTTTTTTCCGCTTTCCACTGGCCTGTCAAATCGGCGGACCGCGATTCCAGAACATCGAGTTCTTCACCCAGCTTTTCCAGCCGTTCCTGCGAAGCCTTGTCCTTTTCTTTTTTCAGCGCTTCCTTCTCGATCTTGAGTTGGACGATACGCCGGTCAAGCTCGTCGATTTCCTCAGGCTTGGAATCGGCCTGCATGCGGATGCGGCTGGCGGCCTCATCCACAAGGTCGATCGCCTTATCGGGCAGGAAACGGTCGGTTATATAACGGTGAGAAAGCGTCGCCGCAGCCACGATGGCGTTATCGGTAATGCGCACGCCATGGTGAAGTTCATATTTTTCCTTCAGGCCGCGCAGGATGGAAATAGTATCTTCCACCGTCGGCTCGGATACAAATACAGGCTGGAAACGCCGCGCCAGCGCCGCATCTTTTTCGATATGCTTGCGGTATTCATCGAGAGTCGTCGCGCCGACCATATGCAGTTCGCCCCGCGCCAGAGCGGGTTTAAGCATATTACCCGCATCCATCGAGCCTTCGGCCTTGCCCGCACCTACCAGCGTATGAAGCTCGTCAAGGAACAGGATAATCTCCCCCGCAGCGGCGCGGATTTCATCCAAGACGGCTTTCAAGCGTTCTTCAAATTCGCCGCGGAATTTAGCCCCGGCCAGAAGCGCGCCGAGGTCCAGCGACATCAGGCGTTTGTTTTTCAAGCTTTCCGGCACATCGCCATTGATAATACGCTGGGCAAGCCCCTCAATAATCGCGGTTTTGCCTACACCCGGCTCCCCGATCAGGACGGGATTGTTTTTCGTGCGCCGTGAAAGCACCTGCACGGTGCGACGGATTTCCTCATCCCGCCCGATAATCGGGTCAAGCTTGCCGTTACGGGCAGCCTCTGTCATATCGTGAGCGTATTTCTTCAGGGCCTCGAACTGATCCTCGGCCATCGCGCTATCGGCGGTGCGCCCCTTACGCATATCGTTAATGGCGGCATTCAGCGGTGTGTCTTTGACGCCCGCACTTTCGAGATAGCCCGAAATATCCATTTTCTTGGCCATGATCATGGCTTGCAAAATGCGCTCTGCCGTAACAAATCTGTCACCCGCTTTTTCCGCTATGTTCAACGCATTATCGATGATTTTTGAGATATCAGTTGAAAGACGGATGCCGCTTCTGCCAGGCCCCGTAACAGCGGGAAACTTCGCCAGCGCCGCCGCGATATCACCTTTAAGCTTCGCCACATTACCGCCTGCGGCCTGCACCAGCTTGATGACATGACCGTCGGGATCGTCCAGCATGACCTTCAAAAGATGTTCCGGCTCCAGTGACTGATGGTCGGAGCGCATAGCCAGAGTTTGTGCTTCTTGCAGAAATGTCTTTGATTTTTCGGTTAAACGCTCGAAATCCATGATCAAAAAACCCTCAAAGTTTATAAAGTCTACGAATTAATATGGACCTACAGACAGCGCATGGCAAGAACCCAGCTTTGACAATCACGTCCGCCATTCTTTATTGTGATGGAAAGAGGATAATATATCATGAAAAAAGGCGGTGAAAACCGCCTCCTTTACCTTTGAATTTAAACGAAAAAGCCTAATCAGCCATTTCATTCATCTCTTCGCCCATACGCACGGGTGTACGCTTCTGGGTCGAAGCCTCATTTTTAGCTTTAACATCGCCACCTAAGATACTGGAAGGCAAGCCTAAATCGTCTTCTTTGACACCACGAACAGAAACAGTCGCTTCCTGTCTTTCGCTACGCCCGTCAGGCGCACTGTACTTCTGGTTTCCGTCGATTTCACCGCCATCCGCATCATCGTTACGGCTTCTTTCTTCTGCCAGATTACTTTCAAATTGGTTTATAAGTCTTTGGTAATGCTCGGCATGTTGCATATAACTCTCAGCAAGGATGCGGTCACCGCTTGATTGGGCATCTTTCGACAAAGCGAGGTATTTTTCGCAAACCTGATGGGCCGTACCGCGAATGCGTACATCGGGTCCGTTGCTGTCATACACCTGCGCCCGTTGCTGATTGCCCCTGCGCGCGCCGTTTCCGCGCGATCTTTGCCGTCTGTTATTCGATGTTGTTCCGTGTCTCATTTTTTCTTCCGCTTTATTAATTATATGTCCGTGTTCAAACACTATACCACAAGTACAACGCACGTACACTATACACGATTCAGGCGCATATAGCTAGTCACCTTTATGTCATTATGACTTGTATATAACACAATATGTTGGGCCGCTTCCCAGTAGCCGCAACGCTATATTGCGTTGGTTTGTGCCGGAGCAATTACAAACTACCCCGCGGGGTGATTTATTATCAACGCCGGGAATCAAAAAAAAATTATTTATCCCCATTTGCACTTTGGGCTGCGACCTCCAGGACCCGCGCAAGCCCTGCCAAATCGCGGTGTACGCGCTTTTCACGAATCCGCGATTCTCCTATGAGTCGCATCACATCGTCACCCTGCTCGAATCCGATTTCAAAAAGCGCGATTCCGCCCGGTTTCAAATGCGAAAAAATTTTCGAAAAAATTTCACGATAGGCTTGCAATCCGTCTTTGCCACCCTCAAGGGCCAGAATCGGATCGTGATTTTTCACTTCAGGCGACAGCGTGGGAACAATGGATTCGGCAATATAGGGCGGATTGGAAACAATCAGGTCGAATTCTCCATCTACATTGGAAAACCAGTTGCTCTCCCTAAACTCCGCGCGATCTTCCACGCCGTGAAAGACCGCATTCTGACGGGCCGTATCAAGCGCACCGGGTGAAAGATCGACGCCAAGCCCGATGGAATCGGGGAATTCAGCCAAAAGACTGATTAAAATGCAGCCCGTGCCCGTACCCAGATCGAGAATACGGGCGGGCGAAGCACCGTTAAAACGCTTCAAAGCAAGCTCAATAAGCTGCTCGGTCTCCGGTCGGGGATCGAGCGTATGAGGGGAAAGGCGGAATTCCCGGCCCCAGAATTCACGCACGCCGTAAATGCGCGACAGCGGCTCACCGGCAAGGCGCCGTTGCGTATCGGCCTCAATCAGTGCCAGCGCTTCGAGCTCGATGATCGTATCGGGATGTGCCATGATATCGGCCCAACGATAGGTCGTGCGTGCCTCTATGATCATACGCGCCTCAAGATCGTTGCCCAGAATCTGTCTTGTTTTCCGATAACATTGCCCCAATGAATCAGAAGGAGGAGTGGACATCGCCGTTAGCTTTCCAGACTGGCCAGCGCGGCGGCATGATCCTCCGCCGTGAGGGCGTCCACAACTTCGTCCAGCCCCTGCCCGCTTAAAATTTCATGCAGCTTTTGCAGCGTCAGGTTGATGCGGTGATCGCTCACCCGTCCTTGCGGAAAATTATACGTGCGGATGCGCTCCGAACGATCGCCTGAACCAACCTGTGATTTACGGTTTTGGGCACGCTCATCGGCCAGCGCCTGACGGCGGGCGTCGTATATGCGCGTGCGTAGAATCTTCATGGCCTTTTCCCGGTTCTTATGCTGAGAGCGTTCTTCTTGCATCTCCACCACCACACCTGTGGGAATGTGCGTAATACGCACGGCAGAATCGGTAGTGTTTACGTGCTGGCCGCCTGCGCCTTGCGAACGATAGGTATCAATGCGCAAATCTTTCTCCTCGATCGTTACATCGACCTCTTCAGCCTCGGGCAGAACGGCCACGGTGGCCGCCGAAGTGTGAATACGCCCGCTGGCCTCGGTTTTGGGAACACGCTGGACCCTGTGCACGCCGGATTCATATTTCAGACGGGCGAACACGTTCGCACCCTTGATCTCGACCACAATTTCCTTATACCCGCCGATTTCACTTTCGCGGGCCTCGACCACTTCGAATTTCCAACCTCGGATGGCCGCATAGCCCTTGTACATACCGAACAAATCGGCAGCGAACAGCGCAGCCTCGTCCCCGCCCGTTCCGGCGCGAATTTCGAGGATGGCGTTTTTGGTATCGGCCTCGTCCTTGGGAATGAGCGCAAGCTGAATCTCTTTTTCCAGTACAGGAAGTTTATCTTCAATCTTCCAGATTTCATCCGCCGCCATGGATTTCATTTCCGGATCTTTTAGCAACTCTCGCAAATCCGCAAGCTCTGCCTGCGCGGCCGTGTAGCTGTCGATTGCCTCCACCACAGGGGAAAGCTCAGCATATTCCATGGACATTTTAGAGAACTGATCGCCGCTAAGCCCACCCGCCGACATTAATACCGCAAGTTCTTCATGGCGCGCCTTGATCGAGCCCAGTTTTTCGTTCATCGACATGTGAGATACCTGTTAGAGAGAGGAAGCCGTATGGGAAAAGACAAATAACATGGTTAATTAGATGCCCTTATTCCGCAGAGTTTTCAAGAGCAGGGTTTTCTGCGACCGCTTCAGATGGGACCGGAGAAGAAATGGCGGAAAAAGGCACGGCATTACCGGCTTGCGGCTCGGCACTATGGGCTCGCAGAGCATCGGCATCAAGGGAAATATCGCGGCGGACCTCACCACGCGCGCCGAGCGGCGGCATGGTTTTGCCATCAATGACGACCTCTACTCCGCCCGCATTGCCCAGCGACATTTGGAGGTCCGGACGGTTGGGCACGAAATACTGATCGCCAACCTTCAATACCTTCGAAACGATGGTTTTACCGCTTTGGTCGCGGATTTCCACCCAGCTATTTTCTACAATATTAAGCGTGATACCGTTTTCGGCTCCGGCAGTCACTGGCTGTTTTGCAGGAGCTTGCGGTAAAGCAGCCGAAGTCTCTCCGCTCACTTCAGAAACGGACTTTGCGGCCACGACACTGCCCTCCAGCGTACCGGAAGCAGGCGCCGTAATGTTCTCAGCTTCAGCACTGGCAACAGAATTCGGCGTACCTTCCGTCAAAGCCGCTGTGACCGGATCGGTTCCTTCATCGGCGGCGGCAAGCTCTACATCGCTCTGAATCTCGCCGCTTTCATCCATAAGCTCAGAAATTCCGGCCTTTTCGCGTAGCTCCAAAGGAACGGCAGGCACGTTTTTAACGATTTCACGGCTATGCTCGCTAGTCGACCACCAGAACATAACCAAAAGCACCGTGGCCGCCAGAGAACCTATCAACACCCATCGAGAGGGCAACTTGCTTTCGGAGGCCGGGGCAGGAAAATGGAATTCAGGCCGTACATTGGCGTTCATGGACTGTGCCTTGAACAGGGAAACGACCTGACCGCCATCAAGGCCGAGATATTCCGCATACGAACGTACGAAACCTATCGCATAAACACGACCGGGCAAGTTCTCGTAATTCCCGGTTTCTATAGCCTCGATCTGGGAAGCGCGGATTCTAATGTTTTTTTCAACATCTTTCAGCGACTGGCCGTAATGAACCCGCGCTCGGCGAAGTACTTCGCCGACGGGTAAATCCGTGTGAAATTCGGGCTCCTGCCGGGCAGGAGCAACCTGTGCTTGTCCCATAATGGAAGCACTTTAACGGATAATTTTCTATTTTTCCACAGATTCTTCAGATATTGGATACGTTGCCCCAAACCGTCATTGTGAAGCCCGCAAGGGCTGAAGCAATCTAAAGTGAAAAACGCCATTTCTGGATTGCCGCGTCGGGCTTTGCCCTCCTCGCAATGACGAATGCGAGAATCTTAGGCCGCTTCTTCAAGGCCGTAGGCGGAATGCAGGGAACGCACCGCTAACTCGGTGTAGTCCTCTTCAATAAGCACGCTAATCTTGATCTCGGAGGTCGAAATGACCTGAATGTTTATATTCTTGTCCGCCAGGGTTTTGAACATCTTGTTGGCCACGCCGGCATGAGAACGCATACCGATACCGACCACAGAGACCTTGGCGACATTTTTGTCGGAAATAATTCTGGCGTCTTTGAGGTGCTCAAGCTTGTCCAGAACCTCCAAAGCACGCGGCAATTCCAGTTTCGGCACGGTGAAGGTCATGTCCGTCACTTGCCCGTCGGCGGAGATATTTTGTACGATCATATCGACATTCACGTTGGCTTCGGCCAGAGGGCTGAACAATTTTGCCGCCACACCCGGCAGATCAGGCACGCCGAGTACTGTTATTTTCGCTTCATCGCGGCTATAGGCAATGCCGGTGACGAGTTCCTGTTCCATGATATCTTCCTCTTTCGTTACGAGTGTTCCGGGCAAATCGCTGCCGATATGGTCTTCAAAGCTGGACAGTACCTGAAGCGAGACATTCTGCTTCGCGGCAATCTCGACAGATCGCGTTTGCAGCACTTTCGCGCCCAATGACGCAAGCTCCAGCATTTCCTCATAGGAAATTTTCTTGATTTTACGTGCTTTGGGCACGATACGCGGGTCGGTAGTGTAAACGCCGTCCACATCAGTGTAAATATCGCAGCGGTCGGCCCCTAAAGCCGCAGCCAGAGCTACAGCGGAAGTATCGGAACCACCGCGCCCCAGCGTGGAAATGCGGTTTGCCTCCGTCACACCCTGAAATCCGGGAACCACGGCCACTTCGCCCTTATCAAGGCGCTTGTGCAATTCTGTGCAATCAATGTCTTCTATACGCGCCTTACCGTGCACATCGTTGGTCTTGACCGGCACCTGCCAACCCATCCACGAACGCGCGGGCACGCCAATGGCCTGCAGCGCCATAGCCAGAAGACCGGATGTCACCTGTTCCCCGCTGGCCACGACGGTGTCATATTCCCGCACGTCATGCATCGGGCTGATCGCCGTGCAATAATCCACCAGCTGGTTGGTAACGCCGGACATTGCCGATACGACAACGGCGACCTTGTGGCCCGCATCAATCTCGCGCTTGACCTTCTGCGCCACGATTTTAATGCGTTCGACATCACCGACGGAGGTACCGCCAAATTTTGCAACTATGAGAGCCATAAAAAATCCTAAAATTCACAAACCACAGATAAACACAGATGGACACAGATAAAATATAATTTCAAAAAATCTGTGTTTATCCGTGTTCGTCTGTGGTTAAAAGAAAGAGTATTTACAAGCAAGAAGCCCTTCATGTCCAGTAGTCTTGATAAAAAAGAGATTGAAAATTTTGCGAAAGATTCCACCCGTTGGTGGGATGAGGGCGGGCCGTTTGCGCCCCTGCACTGCCTAAATCCGGCGCGGCTTTCCTATATCAAGGCACAAATCTGTGCGCATTATGGGCGTGACGTGAACGATTTCAACGCCCTGAAAGGCCTCAAAGTGCTGGATGTCGGCTGCGGCGGCGGGCTGGTCTGCGAACCTATGGCGCGGATGGGCGCTACCGTAACCGGCATTGATGCGGACAATCAGGCTATAGCAGTGGCAAAAGCCCACGCGCAAGAGAGTGATTTGAAAATCAGTTACAAGGCAACGACGACCGATCAACTGTTAAAACACGTCATCCTGACCGAGCCCAAAGGGCGAGTGGAAGGCTCTCATCCAATCAAAGAAGATCCTTCGACTACGCGCCTGCGGCGCTCCGCTCAGGATGACGATGATGGCTATGACGTCGTTCTCGCACTCGAAATCATCGAACATGTCAGCGATATTCAAAGCTTCGTGAACTCATGCGCTGCGCTTGTAAAACCCGGCGGGCTTATTATTTTCTCCACGCTCAACCGTACAGCGAAATCCTTCGCGCTCGGCATCGTCGCGGCGGAATATATATTGCGCTGTGTTCCGCGCGGCACGCATAACTGGAAGAAATTCGTCAAACCTTCAGAGCTTTCTCGTGCCGCCCGCAATGCCGGGCTGTCGCCCGACAACGTAAGCGGCCTAGTTTACAACCCGCTAAAGAGTGAGTTTTCTATCTCCAAAACGGATATAGACGTGAATTATTTTATGAACGCTTTGAAACCCTAGAAAAAAGGAATAGATTTATCCCATGAACACTTTCTTTATGATCTGCGCCGGAATTGCCATGCTCGCCGTACTCGGTGCGTTGGGGCTCGGGCTTTTTTCCATGATGCGCGGCGGCGCGTTTAATGAAAAATACGGCAACAAGCTGATGCAACTCCGCGTGGCGCTTCAAGGGCTTGCCTTGGCTATGCTCGCTCTGGCATACTTTACCTCTTAAGGGTAATTATTCCCCACCCCCCCCTAAAAATCCTTTAGGAGTATCAAATGAAAATACTGGTCCCCGTAAAACGGGTTGTAGATTACAACGTTAAAGTCCGTGTTAAATCGGACAATAGCGGCGTCGAGCTTGCCAACGTCAAAATGTCGATGAACCCGTTCGATGAAATCGCCATCGAGGAAGCGGTGCGTTTAAAAGAAGCCGGCAAAGCCAGCGAGATTATCGCCGTCACCATCGGCCCTGAAAAGGCACAGGAACAACTCCGCACCGCTTTGGCCGTAGGCGCAGACCGTGCGATATTGGTACAGACAGACAAGCCCATCGATCTTGGCGGCGTAGAACCGCTGGCCGTTGCTAAAACGCTCAAGGCAATCATCGACAAAGAAAAACCCGATCTGGTTATCATGGGCAAGCAATCGATTGACGATGATTCAAACCAGACTGGCCAGATGCTTGCCGCCCTGCTGGGCTGGGCGCAAGGCACATTTGCTTCCAAGGTTGAACTGGCGGAAGGCAGCGCGAATGTCACACGCGAAATTGACGGCGGACTGGAAACACTCTCGGTTAAGCTGCCCGCCATCATCACGACGGATTTGCGTCTGAACGAACCGCGTTACGCCAAGTTGCCCGACATTATGAAGGCCAAGAAGAAAGAGCTGGAAGTGCTTACGCCCGACGCTCTGGGTGTGGACTACACCCCTCGCCTTTCCATTCTCAAGGTTACGGAGCCCCCCGTCCGCAAGGGCGGCATCAAGGTCGATAGCGTCGATGCGCTGATCGATAAATTAAAGAACGAAGCGAAGGTGATTTGATATGAGTGTAATGGTTATAGCCGAACATGATAACACGGAGCTGAAAGGCTCTACCCTCAACACCGTCACCGCCGCCGCGAAAATCGATTCAGACGTGCATATTCTTGTCGCCGCGGGCAATGCCGGACCGATTGCGCAGGCTGCCGCAAAAATCAGCGGTGTTACCAAGGTCATTACATGTGAGGGCGCAGAGTTCGCCCATCCGATCGCGGAAAATTACACCCCTGTGATTATCGATCTGGCCGCCAATTATTCCCACATCCTCCTGCCCGATACGACATTCGGTAAAAACATCGCGCCGCGCGCCGCGGCCCTTCTGGATATCCAGCAAATTTCCGGCATCACGGCGGTGATTGATGCCGATACGTTCGAGCGCCCCGTTTATGCGGGCAACGCGGTTGCGACCGTGAAATCGTCGGACGCGAAAAAAATCATCACCGTGCGTGGCACAACCTTTGACGCCACCCCCGCGGAAGGCGGAAGCGCCGCAACAGAAAGCATAAACGCCCCCGGCGATGCGGGTTTGTCATCCTTCGTCAACGCCCAGCTTTCCAAATCCGAACGCCCCGAACTGACCGCCGCCAAGATCGTCGTCTCTGGCGGACGCGGCGTGGGGTCGGCTGAAAACTTCGCGATTATCGAGAAACTGGCCGATAAAATCGGCGCGGCGGTGGGTGCATCACGCGCGGCTGTTGATGCCGGATACGTTCCCAACGATTATCAGGTCGGCCAAACGGGCAAAGTCGTCGCGCCCGATCTTTACATGGCGATCGGCATATCAGGCGCGATCCAGCATTTGGCGGGCATGAAAGATTCCAAAGTGATCGTGGCGATTAACAAGGATGAAGAAGCGCCAATCTTTTCAGTGGCCGATTACGGCCTTGTCGCCGACCTCTTCGAAGCCGTGCCTGAGCTGGAAAGTAAACTTTAACATTTTTATTAACATAACTCAAAATCCACTATAGCCTCTGGAAAATTTTCAGAGGAGTAAGTTAACATGCCACAACGCCCACCTAAGACCACGATCATTCCAGTGGATGATAAACACGTTTTAGAAATTCAAACCGAATTTACGATTTCTGTAGGCCAAGAAACAGCAGAAAAGATACAGAGGGTTCTGGATGCTCCGGATGGTACGCGGTTTTCACAACTTGCTGAAATGGTCGGCATGAGTAAGTACACCGATTTTACATTCGGTAATTTTGATGGCATTGATCTTAGGGGAGAGGGTGATTACTGGCAAAATGCGAATTTTAGAGGAAGCTCTTTTAAGGGAAGTAAATTTGGCCCTGATGTTAGTCTAAAAAGCACTTTGCTGGAAGGCGCTGACTTGACTGACGCGGAAGGTTTAACCGCTGAAATGCTGGCAGAAACTTACATTGATGAAACAACAATTCTGCCTGATTATATTGATCGCTCCGAAGTTAATGCGTTGCATGAAGCCCTGAACATGCCCCCTGCCCCCATGCGTGTTGAAGAAGACCGTGTAATCACCATTCAAGTTCCGGCAACGCTTCATAGAAGACAGTAAAATATAGCCCCCATGTCATCCCGAACGAATGTGAGGGATCTCATAAAGCCAAATGAGATTTCTCAGGCTAAAGCCTTCGAAATGACAAATTTTATTTCATTTAACGCTGCGCCAGTTTTTGCAGGAAGGCGATGACTTTGGGGCTGTCCCACGCCGCCTCTCCGGCAATTTCGTAGATCATGCGCCCGCGCTTATCCAGAATATAAGTCGCGGGCAGCGCACGAGGGTTGAGAGTATCCTGAATCTGCCCGTTAATATCATGATACCTTGCGACATCGCCAATCTCATATTTTTCTAGAAACGCGCTGACTTTTTCTATGTCTTTGCGCAGATCAACCGAGACAGCGATTACTTTTACACCCCGCCCTTTTACCAGTTTTTGCAAATTCTGCAGGCTGGGAAGCTCGGTAATACAGGGGCGGCACCATGTCGCCCAGACATTCAGAACGACAATCTGCCCGCGAAAATCCTTGAGCGCTGCCTCGTCCCCGTCCGGCCCAGCGAAAGATATGGGGGGCAAACGCTGTGGGCTTTCAAAGGCTTGAAAACGCACAAAATGAGAGGCAATGCCGCTCTCCGTCCGTTTAAACTCCTTGCTCTCTATAAGGTGGCGCACGCCAAATCCGGAGCCAATCACCACCGCCAAAAGCAGGATCGTGATAAGAGTTGAATGTTTCGTATAAGGAAGCAGGTACATTTTTCATCCCAATATTTCGGGTTTTCTTTTACGCATTATCACTATAGATAATATGGATGCAAAGCGACAGGACAACAAGCATGACAACAAGAATGAGAAAGCGCCCGACAGCAATATTGATCACCGCCCTTGCGGCTATTTGCCTGCTCGTATCCGCCTGCGGCGTGAAACCGGGTCGTGTGGACCCGCCCGAAGGCGCGGAAGATAGCGGATTCCCGCATCAATATCCCGATATTTCCACCGCACCCAAGCCCAAGGTGCGTACAACGCGTTAACAACCAGAAGAAAGAATAAACAATGACCGGTTTTCATGAAAAAAACGGCGTACTGCACGTGGATGATGTCCCGCTGACCCGTATCGCGGAAGAATACGGCACGCCCGCCTATGTCTATAGCGCCAGCTTGATCCGTGCCCAGCACAAGCGCCTGAAAAACGCTCTGGAAAAGGCAATCCCGGCGGACCGCCAGCCCATGCTGTGCTATGCCTGCAAGGCCAATACGAATATCGCGATACTGCGCCTCCTGAAAACTCTAGGCACGGGGCTGGAGATCGTCTCCGAAGGCGAGCTTGCCAAAGGCCTGAAGGCCGGGTTTAGCGGCAATGAAATTATTTCCACAAGCTTCGGTAAAACGCCGGATGAAATCCGCGCCTGTCTTGATGCCGATATCGCCCAGTTCAATATTGAATCCTTTACCGAGCTGGAACAGCTTAATAATACGGCAAAGGAAATGGGTAAAACCGCCCGCGTGCTCTTCCGCCTTAACCCCAACATCGGAGACAGCGGGGGCCATGCTAAAATCTCCACAGGCGGCAAGCGTGATAAATTCGGCATGAGCGCCACTATCATCATGGAGGCCTATAAACGCGCTGATGAAATGTCGCATCTTGAACCCATCGGCCTATCGATGCATATCGGATCTCAAGTAGCGCAAGTTGAGAAATTCAAACCGGGCTTTGAAAAAATGGCCGAGATGGTTACTGATTTGCGCAAAGCGGGATACAGCGTAACGCGCCTTGATATCGGCGGCGGCTTTCCCATTATTTACAACGATGAAAAACTGCTCGATCTTGATGAATATGCCCGCTGGGTGAACGATATCGTCGTGCCGTTGGAAACCGAAATCCAGATGGAGCCGGGCCGTTATTTCGTCGGCAATGCCGGCGTTCTTTTGACCAAAGTTTTGTATGTGAAGGAAACGCAGGATCAGGATTTTCTTGTGCTCGATTCAGCGATGAACGACCTCATCCGCCCCACGCTGTACGAGGCCTATCACGGCATTCGCCCGGTCGAAAATCTGAACGCGCCAAAACAATCTTATGACGTGGTCGGGCCGATCTGCGAAAGCGGCGATACATTCACTAAGGGCCGCGAATTGCCGCAAATGAAAATGAACGATCTGGCCGTCATCGAAAGCGCCGGAGCATACGGTTCGGCCATGGCATCGAATTACAACACACGGCCTTTACTCCCCGAAATATTGGTGGATGGCGATAAAATCGCCGTCATCCGCAAACGCCAGAGCATAGATGACATTATTAATCAGGAATCGATTCCGGACTGGGTATAAGCTCTGCTATAATCTTATGCATGAGCGACTCTAAAAAGATTAAACGCAAGCTTGCGCGGCAAAAAATTGTCACCGCCGCGCTGATGCTGATCGAAAATTTCAGCGCCTTTATCTGGCGCGCGCTGTTTTGGTGTTTTTTATTCTCCGGACTTTGGTTGATGTCTGTTCCCTCTCTATTGGGACTAGCCGGGGAAATCGCAGCGCTTGTTATTTTCATTTTCGGGCTAGCTTATTTCATCTTTAAAGACGCGCAACATCTTTCATGGCCACGCAAGACCGAAATCCTGCGCCGGATCGAACGCGCCAACGATCTTAAACACCGCCCGTTTTCGACGCAAAACGACCGGCTTGCCAATCCGCGTAAACAAAAAACGCGAACCCTTTGGCAAGAACGCGGAGCAAGTCTGCTTGCCGGAATAAAATCGCTCCGCCGTCCGAAACTTCGCCGTTTCATGGCCGCCAAAGACCCTTACGCTCTGCGCCTTATCGCCGTTTTGATCGCGCTTAGCGGGCTGTTCATCGCCGCTGGACAATGGGATATCCGTCTTAAAAACGCCCTCAATCCCTTTGCCATGATTGGCCCGCAGGAAAAGCAGCAACGCGTGACATTATGGGTTACACCGCCCGCCTATACGGGACGGGCGATTACGATAGCTGGTAAAACGGATGATGCACTCGAAATTCCGCAAGGCTCGGACATAAAGCTCACGGTTCAGGGGGGCTGGGGTACGCCTATTCTTGAAACTCCGGAAGAGCACTGGCAGCTCGAAGAAATCGCGCCCGGTCAGCACACACTCGAAATTCCCGCCCCGGCGGCTGAAACCATGAGTGTCACGCAAATGAAATTCCCGCTTGCAACGTGGAACACCTATTTCATTCCCGACAACCCGCCCGCCATTACCCACGCCAATACCGCCGAGATATTACCCGACGGATCAATGCGTTTTCCATTAACCGTAGAAGACGATTACGGCGTAAAAAAACTCACACTTCATATGGAACTCGATCCTGTTGTGGCGGGCAACCCGTTAGGCACCAAAGTCGAAGAAACGCGCCCCGTATATTCCCCGCCAAAAACGGCGTTTGAAATCCAGCCCGTTTTTGATCTCACCTCTCATCCCTGGGCCGGACTTCCGGTCACGATAAGTTTTGAAGTGAGCGACGATATAGGTCAAACCGCAAAACTTAAAACCGTAGCCATGAACCTGCCAGAGCGTCCCTTTCACAACCCCGTGGCGCGCAAGCTGGTGGAAATGCGCAAGCGCCTGATATGGGCGCCGCTGGAGCCGCAAACCGAAATGGTCGCCGAGCTCGAAGAAATTCTGAGCTATCCCGATCTCTTCCGCGGCGACATGGTTGTTTTTCTGGCGCTGCGCAGTGCTTCTTCACGCCTTGTCTATACGTCACCCTATAAGGATGCGCGCATCGAAGCCGCCTACAGCATTATCGATCTGCTCTGGGATACGGCATTAAGAGTGGAGGATGGCAACCTTTCCCTTGCCGCGCGCAATTTGCGTGAAAAGCAAACCGACCTACAAAAACTTCTCGACGACCCGCAAGCTGCACAAGAGGAAATTACCGAGGCCATGCAGGAATTGCGCGAGGCATTAGCCCAGTACCTTTCCGAACTGCAACAGGAGTTACAAAAACGTCTGTCCGAAAGCGGCGTGCCTTTGATGATGTCACCCGAAGCGCTGGCAAGCATGCTTTCCCCGGAAGCTTTGGGTGATTTCCTGAACGAGATGGAAAATCAAATTCTCTCCGCCGATAAAAACGCGGCACAGGATATGCTGGCCCAACTTCAGCGCCTGATGGATAATATGAACCCTTCACTAAGCCCGCCCTTGCCCTCCGATATCAGACAGATGAGCGAAGGGATAGGCGAACTGGAAGAATTGATAAAGCAGCAAGAGTCCCTGCTTTTCCAAACCAAAGAGCAGGCGGAATTACAGCAACAGGATAATATGAGCATCAGCACGCAAGACAATAAGGAAAAGCAGGAAGAGCTTCGCCGCACTCTTGGGCAATTGATGCTGGATACGGACGAGGCCTTGCAAACCATTCCGCAATCCATGGGAGAAGCGGAACGGGAAATGAGCGCCGCCGCCGGACTGCTTGACGAAAATAATCCGCAGGCCGCTATTCCGCATCAAGAAGGCGCCATCCGGCATTTACGCGAATCTCAGCAACAAATGGGAAAGCAGCTTTCCCAGCGTCTACAACAAATGACCACGATGATGATTGCGGGCGGTATGATGTCTCCGCTCGATCCTCTGGGCAGGCCCATGGAGGAACGCGATGAGGAAAACGGCTTGCTGCCCGGCTCCCGCGTCGAAGTGCCCGATGAATCGCAGCGCAAACGCGTGGATGAAATTTTGCAGATGCTTCGCGAGCGGGCGGGCCAGCGTAGCCGCCCTGCTAATGAGCTGGAGTATTATCGCCGTCTTCTGAAACGGTTTTAGAGTGATCTTCTTCCGCGCCTTCAGCATTTAGAATAAAGCGCAGTTTAACTTCCGCCCCAGCCTCTGACGTTTCCTGACGCGATTCAAATTCCATTTCGCTTTCGGCTTCAAGATGGCGTGCGGGCGGCGTAATCAACCATGTTAAAATCACTTCCCCGCTTTCCCGGCGAAGCTCCGCCTCGATCATCGGTACGTCCTGATCCTCGCGGCTTAAATTCATCACCCGGCCCTTTACAGTGACCACGCGCCCGCCAAAACCGGAAGTTGTTGTTTCGACCTTGATGCCGTCGAAAATCAGGCGCTCGCCCGGTACATTCATTTCATAACCGAACCAGCGGTATACGCTCTGACTGGCGGGCCAGCCTTGCGATAACGGCCCGTGCAAAACAAGAAACACAGCCAAAATCAAAAGGAACACGACGCCCGCCATGGCAAAGCCGAATAATTTCGGCTTTGCCATGGCGGGCTTTTCATGTTCTTCGTCGTCATCCTGCACGGCGCGGGTAAGATCGTCTTCCTCTTCTACGCCCTCCGGCGGGCCGGGAAGCGGATCATCAGCATCACCGATACCGGCCTCTTCGTCGGGCTCGGCGCCTTCAGCGGCGGCAAGCATAGAGGCGAAATCGGAAGGCTCCTCTTCGGCAACGCCTTCTCCTTCCGGAGCTTCATGTTCATCAGACATGGCCGCTATATCTGGTATTTCCGGAAGACCGTCTTCGGTTTCGGACTGGTCCTCTACGACCGTATCATCGGTAATTTCGGGTAGAGCCTGCTCTTGAGGTTCATTATCTTCCGGCGCGGGCGCAACAGCTTCTTCACCACTTTCTCCGCCCTGCTCTTCCGGTTCCTGAAACCAGACCTCACCACAGGAAGAGCATTTTACCTTACGCCCGCCGCCCGCCAGCATATCGGCGGGCAAAGTGAAACGTGAAGCGCATTTGGGACAAGTCAAAATCATTGGCGGCTATGTCTTTCCTTCGGAAGCGTCATTTAGTATTTATAGATCACTACCAACGCGCCCGCAATACAAGGATCACGGCATGCACAAAACATATGGGTTGTTAGCACTCGCCCTTTACGGGCTGATTTTCGCCTCTACTCCGGCCAGAGCGCAGGAAGAGGCTGCGGAAAAAGCTGCGCCTGCGCCGCCGGCTGCTGTTTCTTGCACTATTGAAGACCGGCCCTGCATTCTGAAAACCCTGGAGGAAACGGCCCGCACCATTGAAAATACCAGCTGGCGCGACCAGACCTTGCGCGAACTTGCCAAAACCTACGCTTTTGAGGGCGATTTAGATCGCGCCATATCGTTTATCGACCAGATCAAAACGCCGGACACCAAGGCCATGACGATTCGCGGCATCGGCATGGCAGCGGCGGACAATAATTTAACCCCAGAAAAGTATAAGGCGCTCTTTACCCGTCTTCGCGAAGAGGCTGAAAAAATAAAGCATCCGCCCTCTTACGCTATCGCCCTGACCTATATCGCCATGGCGCAAGCCTTTGCCGGGGACGATGAAGGCGCATGGGCGACCGCCGCCGATATGCAGAATGATGCTCTGCGCCACAAGGCCTATGGCGAGACGGCGGAAATACAGGCCGAAAAAAGTAATTACGAAGACGCGCTTAAAAGCATCGCCTTTATCGACAGCGAAGCCTATAAGAACAAGTCATATGAATTAGTGTGTAAAATTCTTGCCGATCAAGGTTTGCTGGGCCCGGCCCTGAAATCTGCGGAAAACATCACCAACTCTTATAAAAAAGCCGAAGCCCTGCAATATGTTCTGGATAAACAAAAACCGCGTGAGAAATAAATGACCGGAACAAAAAACAACCCACGACCGTCATTCCGGAGGTCTTGCGCAGCAAGACTTAAACATCCGGAATCCACAAAGACGATCAGCAAAGCTGATCGGCATATGGATCCCGTTTGTGTGAATGGCCTTGCGGCCATACCAACGGGATGACGTGGAAGGAGTATAGAGATGATCAGATTTGAACATGTCGGTTTGAGATACGGCGTAGGGCCGGAAGTGTTGAGCGATATTAATTTCAAGCTCGAACCCGGATCCTTTCACTTTTTATCCGGGCCGAGCGGTGCGGGTAAAACGTCCCTGCTATCCCTGATGTTTCTGGGCCGCCGCCCTACGCGCGGGCTGATTACCATGTTCGGGCACAATATCGGCGATCTGGAACGCCGCGAGCTTGCGCCCCTGCGGGAGCGCATCGGTGTGGTGTTTCAGGAATTCCGCCTTCTGCCGCATTTATCGGCCTTTGATAATGTCGCGCTTCCCTTGCGTATTTTGGGAAGGCCGGAAAAGGAAATACAAAACAACGTCCACGAATTGCTGGAATGGGTCGGGCTAGGTGATTACATGAAGTCCCTGCCACTGACCATGTCGGGAGGGCAGCAGCAGCGTGTCGCCATCGCCCGCGCAGTTATCGCCCGCCCCCGGCTTTTGCTCGCCGACGAGCCGACCGGAAACCTTGATGATGAAATCGGTTTTCGCCTGATGAATTTATTCGACCAACTCAACCGCATGGGCACCACCATCGTGATTGCCACCCACAGCCAGCAGATCATGGACAAGTTCAAACACCCGCGCCTGATGCTGGGCGGCGGCACGCTCCATGTCGAGCAGCCCAAAAGCTGGATCGCCCAGACTTTAAGCGGAGGCGCGTAATGGGGCTTTTCGGGCGTAAGGAAAAAAGGCTTGGCGTATCCGAAGGAAAGCGCCGTTACGATTTGCCGCTAAACAAAAGCGAGGGCAGCGATTTCCTGATCCTTCTCGTTGCCCTGATGATGTTTTTGGCTACTGCGGCGCTTTGCGCTTCCTTTGCACTGGGGGCCATGAGCGCGCGCTGGTCCTCCGGCCTTGAGAACAAGGCGACGGTAGAGATCGCCGCCGAGACGAAAGCGGGCCGCCTTCGTAGCGCGCAAGATGTAAAAACCCTGACCGCGCAGGCAAGAGAGGTTCTTGAGGACACCGCCATCGTTAAATCCAGCCGCGTTCTGGAGGAAAAAGACATTCAGGACCTCATCGCCCCGTGGCTGGGCGAGGATGCCGCGCTGGAGGGCATCCCCCTGCCCGGCCTGATCGCGGTGGAATTCAATGCGGCGGAAGCATCATCTATAGAGGCGCTGGAGAGCACCCTTAAAAAAATTGCGCCCGACATCCGTATAGATACACATGAAAGCTGGCTGAACGATATATTGCGTTTTACCGGCGCACTGCAGCTTGCCGCCGCCGCTATCGTTCTGGTGATCGGCGCAACAACCGTTACGGCAATTGCCGGGGCCGTGCGCTCCCGCATCGCGCTGAATAAGGCCGATGTCGAGCTTTTGCACCTGATGGGTGCTACGGATGAATATATCACCCGCCAGTTCCAGCGCCATGCACTGGCCCTTACCTTACGCGGTAGTATTACAGGAGTTTTGGCGGGGGCACTCGCCATGGGGCTCATCGGGTTTTTATCTTCGAAATCCGGCGCGGTCCTGATTCCCGATTTTTCGCTGACCCCCGTCCAGACGGGCATTCTCATCGCCTTGCCGTTTCTGGCCTGCATTATCGGCAGCATGACCGCGCGCTTTACTGTCTTGCGGTCCCTGTCCCGAATGCCGTAAAACTAGGAGTATGATTTTAAGAAAGCTATTCCTGTTATTCTTTACGCTGGCGGTCGCCGGATGGCTCTTCGGCTTTGTCTACTACATGGCCGTGACGCAAGCCTTAAGCCCGCAAGCTACGGATGTAAAAACAGATGCCATCATCGTCCTGACCGGGGGTAATAACCGCATCCATACAGGACTTAAGCTTTTACGCGAAGACAGCGCGCCGCAGCTTTTTATCACCGGAGTTCACCCGAATTATAATCCGGGGCATATTTACGCCATGTGGCAGGGGGATCCCAAAATAGCAGAATGTTGCATTACGCTGGATTACGTAGCAACCACGACCATAGGAAACGCACAAGAAACTCGCCGCTGGACGGAAGAAAATAATATTTCATCGGGGCGCATCGTAACATCGAAATACCATATGCCGCGTGCCCTGCTTGAAATAACCGCGCAAAATCCGGATTTGAAAATCATCCCTCACCCGGTCACCGAAGGTGATATTGACCCGCGCGACGCCTATTTCTGGCAGGTGATTGTTAGCGAATATCACAAATTCATATGGCGCTGGTGCGTGCTGGCGGCGCATAAAATGATGGCAAGCTATGGGATATAAAACCGTTCCTATAAGGTCCGCCCTGTTTAACACGGTCATGTTTGTTTTTAACCTGCTGGCATGTTGCGTCTTTTTTCCGGCGCTATTACTGCCGCGCCGCGCCTATTTGCGGTTTATCGGATTTTATCTGCGGTGCGTATATATGCTGGAGCGCGGCATCCTCAATCTTGATTTTGAAATCAGGGGACGGGAGAACGTGCCCGAGAGCGGCCCCTGCCTGATCGCAGCCAAGCATTTTTCAGCTTACGAGACTTTCAAACTGCACCTTCTTTTTAATGATCCGGCCATTATCCTGAAGCGTGAACTTTTACGCATTCCGCTTTGGGGGTATTACCTGAAAAAAAGCCGGCCTATCGCGATCAACCGCACCAGCCCCAAAACCGCCATATCATCCATGACCGAGGGCGCGTTAAAAATAAAAGAGCAGGGCCGCCCGCTTGTGATCTTCCCGCAAGGCACACGTGTGCGTGTGGATCAAACGCCCGCGGACAAACCCTATAAAAGCGGCATAGCGCGCATTCAGGCCGCGACCGAACTTCCTGTCATTCCCATGGCTACCAATAGCGGATATTTTTGCCCGCGCGGGCGTTGGCTTAAACGCTCCGGCACTGTAGTGTTTGAATTTCTTGCGCCCATCCCGCCCGGAAAAGAAACAAAGGCGTTGATGGCGGAGCTTGAAGAAAAATTGGAAAATGCCTCCAACGCGTTGATTGAAGAGGCGATGAACAAAACATCATGACCCGTAAAAATAAACTTACCATTCTTGGCCTTACCTTGTTCGCTCTTACTACGACGGGGCTATACAGCGTTTACTGGTTTCAGGCCTCGGAGCGCGCGGTTGCCGCTTACGTTTCCTTCATAGAAGCGCATAGCGACAAGGCCGTGCCACCCACTCCGCCCGAAGTATCCGGGTTTCCCGGTAAAATCCGGCTTTTTGTTGCGCGTGATTCTTTCCTTCAAAAGGGCGCGCTGATCGATTTCAGCAATCTGGAAGTTATCGGCTGGCCCAGCCCGGGTGTTCCCGTCGATATCAGCGCCGATACGATCACCATCACCCCTTACGGCGCGCCAATTGTGATTCCCTTCGACACATTTGCCGCCAACTTCACCTATTACCCGCGCAAGGTCGATATTCAACAAGCGGTTTTGAGCAATGGCGAATTCCGTATTGGCCTTAACGGCGGTGTTGTTTTTGATAACGGCGACCCGTTGCTGGATCTGATTGTCACAGCCGAAAATCATACCCAGGCACTAAACACATTATTGCAAGCCGGAGTGATAGAACCCAAGGCGGCGATGATGATTAATGCGGGCCTTGGTGTGTTTCGCGATAAAGATGGAAATATCCGCCTGCCGCTGACCACGAATAAAAACGGCCGTATCATGGCCGGACCCATTCCCGTTGGGCGTTTGTAAAATTATTTGTCTTTGGGAGTGTCGACCGCGCGCAATTCGGGCGACGGATAGGCCGCCGTGCCCAGCTCGGTATGCTTTTTGCGGATCGCGCGGGTGCGGGTAAAAGTATCGAAGAGGAAATCTCCGTCACCGCGCCTGATCGCCTTTTGCATCGCGGTCAGGTCCTCGGTAAAGCGCTGGAGAATTTCCAGCACAGCCTCGCGGTTGTTCAAAAATACGTCGCGCCACATTGTGGGGTCTGAAGCGGCAGTACGCGTAAAACCATGAAAACCCCCGGCGGAAAACTTGATCACTTCGGCCGTAATATCGTCCTCTAACTGGTCGGCCGTATCCACGACCGTATAGGCAATCAGATGGGGCAGGTGTGAGGTAATGGCGAGAATAAGATCATGGTGCGCAGGCTCCATGATTTCAATAACCGCGCCGCATCCCTCCCAGAATTCGGTAACTTTTTCGATCGCCTTCAAATCCGTATCGGGCGGCGGGGTAAGAATCGCCCAGCGCCCTTCGAATAAATCGGCAAGACCCGCATCGGGACCGGATTTTTCATTACCCGCAATCGGGTGGGCGGGAACGAAATGCACGCTATCGGGAAGCTCGGGCGCTACGGCCTCAACCACCGCCTGCTTTACCGAACCCACGTCGCTGACCACCGCGCCCGCCTTGAGATGCGGTGCGATCTGTCTAGCAAGCTCTTTATAGCTTCCGATGGGCACAGCAATCATAATCAGATCGCTATCCTGCACGCCCGCAATCGGATCGCGCGTTACCTTGTCGGCAAGGTTAAGCTCCTCCACCCGTTTGCATACGTCGGCATCCAGATCGACGCCCACGATTTTTAACGGCATGCCGCTTTTGCGGATTGCACGAGCCAAAGAAGAACCGATAAGGCCAAGGCCGATAATGGTGATCGTTTTAAATTCCATACCGAGCCTTACGATGCTTTAAAGGGAGGTTTGGGAGCCTTCGGGGCCTTGGATGATTTCGCCATTTTGATCTTAAGCGGCTTATAGGTCGGCGCGGTCGGATAACCGCCGATCGCGATACATTTTGCATCCTGCTCGGAGAATTTTTGCTCCAGCGTGGCAAGGCGCTCATCCTTCTGGTCCATGTAAATATTAACCTCGACAAGGTGATAGCTTGGCGTGCCTGTGGCATTACCGCTCTTAGTATGGATACTCAAGGGCTCAGCCTTCATTTCCTTAAGCACGTCGAAAATACGCCCGCGGCTGACGCTGGGGTCGATACGCACCACGATAAAACTGTGATCGTCGCCGGAAGGAATAAACTCCAGTTTTGATACCACCAGCGCGCGATGCTGGGCACTGCTTTTATCCGATGCCTCGCATCCATAGGGCAGAGCGCAGACAATACGCATGTTATGAGCTTCCTGTTCCAGCAAATAGCTCCACCACGGGTTTTCATCGCCGTCTTCCGGCCAGGGCACAACGGCGAAAGAGGATTCATCTTCGCGCACAGAAGCCACCGCGCTTAAAGGCGCGCTGACGCGCTTCATGGGCAGAACGCTGCCGAAGTAATTACGCGCCATATCCCAGTAAACCTCATGCCCCTCGGGCATGGTCACGCTGACATGAAGGCCAGTTTGCAAAAGAGAAACTGCCCCCACGAGTTCGCGCCAGATACGCACAACGGCGCCTTCTGGCAGTGGTCCGTCATGACGGGCAAGAAGGCGGCGGATCATTTGCGCTTCACGCGCCGGATGAACGACCTGAAGATTTTGCTTCTTTTTTTCAGCCGCAATATCGGTAACAAGCGCCGCACGCTCCATAAGCAGGTCATGGAGCTTGTTATCCAGCGTGTCTATCTTTTTACGTATTTGATCGAGTTTTTCCGACATCGCTCTTAATTACAAGGACAGCGCATTTAAATCAAACCCTAAAATGAGCGTGAGCGCAGAAAATCGCAATTCCGCCTTCTTTTATACTGCGGGTTTGGGGGCAAGGACGGCGCGCTCCTTAACACGTACTTTAGAACCGCGATCAACAGGGGCGTAAAGCTGTTTGCTCGCCTCGACGATATGTACGCCGGCCGCAATGGGGATAATGGTTTTACCTAGTTTTTCAATGGTTCCTGCAGCCTTGAGAAGCAGGTTAGATTGCAACGGCGGAATAAAAAGCGCCTCCTCGGTCTGTTCGTGAATAAAGCGGTTATCGCGCAAATAGCGGCATAGCTGGGAGACCGAAAACGGCCTTCCCTGCCCCAATGGCGACCAGTCGGCACGGGCCCAGAGCCCCATGCGGTTGGGCACGACAATCAGCAGACGACCATCGGCCTTTAAAACCCGCCAGAGCTCCGCCATGAAGGGGCCAAGCATTTCCGAAAACTCAAGCGTATGCACCAGAAGAATGCGGTCGATGGAAGAGTTTTCAAACGGCAAAGCGCCCTCTTCCGCCAGCGCAGCCAAATTCGGCCCTTCGGGCGGCCAGGCGTGAATACCCTGCATATGCGGGGAAAAGGCAAAAACCCGTTCGGCGTTGTCGGCATAGATGCGAAGGAAGGGCAGCGCATAACCGCAGCCCATCAGGCGCATGCCGTTCATATCGGGCCATATTTCGCGCAAGCGTGCTTGAAGGATGCGGCGTACTACACGCCCCACACGCGTGTTGTAGAAGGCTTTAAAATCGTAAACGGACGGATACATGAATAGGAGTTTAGAGATAATCCCGTAGCGCGGCAACAAGAGGAATATCGGCGGGCGGCATATCATATTCGCCCATATCGACAGGCCGCACCCATGCCAGTGCCTCATGTTCGCGCGCCTCGGGCTCGCCATCCCAAAAGCGGCAGGCGTAAAGCGGCATCAGAAGATGGAAGTTCTCATATGTATGGGAGGCAAAAGTTACAGGCGCAAAACATGAGGGGCGCGTTTCAACGCCAAGTTCCTCACCCAGTTCGCGCATGAGCGCAAATTCCGGCACTTCGCCTTCGCCAACCTTGCCGCCGGGAAACTCCCAGAGCCCGGCCATGGATTTCCCAGCGGGGCGGCGAGCCAGAAGCACACGGTTATCGGAATCGATCAAAGCGGCGGCCACGACCAGAACAACGGGTTTATCCTTCGGCGCTTCGGGTCTTGGCTGCGCCAATGCTTCGCTGCATCCCATAATTAGGGAGTCATACTACCGGAAGCCGGGGCGGTTTCCTCTGGCGTTGCTTCTTCCTGAGAAGCAGCACTCTGACTTTCCGCTGCCTGTGGATTTTCTACCGATGCCGGTGCCGCAGCCTCTGGAGCAGGAGATGAAGTTGCCGCAGCTTCATCTGCGCCGTTCAGCGGCTTGCCGTTAACATCGTAAAGCTGAACATCTGCGTTCTCACGCCACTCGCCAATGACCTGTGTCAATATTTGCTGGCGCAGTTGTGGCTCGAGGAATGGCTTGATCGCCTCGAATGTTTCGGGCTCTCTCGTGCGTTTGGCCTGAACTGCAATCACGTGATAACCGAAATCGGATTTAACCGGCTTCTTCGTATAAGTGCCCGGCTCGGTAGAAAACGCCGCATCGGCAAAAACGGGAACGACATCCTTGGCCGTAAAATAACCAAGATCGCCGCCATTTTGCGCCGTACCGTCAGTGGAGTATTCCTTGGCCAGCTCGGCAAAATCCGCTCCACCGTCAAGTTTCTTGATAATGTCCTTCGCCGTGCTTTCTGTCTCTACCAGAATATGAGAGGCCTTTACTTCTTCAGCTTCAGGAAAATTCTGTACATAATCGTTATAGGCCGCACGCAGACGATCTTCGGTCAGGCGCTTATCAATTTCCTGCTGAACGTAGGCGTTACGGATAATATTCTTTTTTGCTTCCGCCAGTTGCTTGACCACTTCGGGGTTATTCTCAAGCCCTGCCCTTTGGCTTTTTTCCGTTGCCAGCTTCTCATTTACAACCTGATCCTGCGCAATCGCAAAAACCTGCTCCAGCGGCTGTTGACGCATTTGAACCGGCATCGCATTAATTTGAGCGAAAACATCAAGGCGGTTGATCTCTTCTCCACCTACTCTGGCCACTACCGGGTTACCGGGTTCAAGTTCGACGGGCGGGCGTACCTGTTCGGACGCAATCTGCCCCGGCGCTTCTTCTTCACTCGCAACTTCGGCTACGGCTGCCTCGTCCTTTTTCTGGTCGGCTGTAAGATAACCGGAGAAATAGGCCAAGGCCCCGATCCCCGCCAACGCAACAACGACGAGTATGATAACAACAGTATTACCGGATTGATTTTTAAGCTTATTCGTGAACTGGCTCATTTGACTAGCATCCTTGTTTGAATTCGAGTGTTTCAAACACTATCCAATAGCGGCAGAGTTTTCAACCACGGAAATAGAGATCAAAAATATAACGCTTATTGACGCAAGCTGGTCATAAGCTTATATCAGATCATCTGAAAACTATAAGGACTGTAATGTTGTTAGCCCTCGCCGCAAAACTCTTTGGCACCAGTAACGACCGCGCCCTGAAAAAGCTGGAACGCCATATTTCCCCGATCAACGCGCTGGAACCTGAATTCGAGGCGTTAAGCGATGAGGCTATGCGTGCCAAAACCGATGAATTCCGCGCCCGCCTGAAACAAGGCGCAAGCCTTGACGATCTTTCCCACGAAGCTTTCGCCGCCGTGCGCGAAGCCGCCAAGCGCACGCTGGGCCAGCGTCATTACGACGTCCAGCTTTTGGGCGGCATGGCATTGCATCAGGGACAGATTGCTGAAATGCGTACCGGGGAAGGAAAAACCCTCGTCGCCACGCTGGCGGTTTATCTTAATGCGCTGGAGGGTAAAGGCGTGCATGTGGTAACGGTGAACGACTACCTCGCCCGCCGCGACGCCGAATGGATGGGAAAGGTCTATGGCCGCCTCGGTCTTACCACAGGATGCATTATCAGCAATATTAGAGATAAGGAACGCCGAGAGGCCTATGCCTGCGACATTACCTACGGCACCAATAACGAATTTGGCTTCGATTACCTGCGCGATAATATGAAATTCCGTCTGGAACAGATGGTTCAGCGTCCTTTCAATTTCGCCATCGTGGATGAGGTCGACTCGATCCTGATCGACGAAGCGCGCACGCCCCTGATCATTTCCGGCCCGTCAGACAGCAACACCGAACTTTACGGTATGGCGGACAAGATCATCCCGCAGCTTGAGGCCGCCGACTACGAACTGGACGAAAAGCACAAGACCATCGTACTGACAGAGGAAGGTACGGAAAAGGTTGAAAAGCTTTTGGAGAAAAGCGGCCTTATCAAGGAAGGCAATTTATACGACGTGCAAAACATCGCCCTTGTGCATCATGTCAATCAGGCATTGCGCGCGCATAAACTGTTCTTTGCCGACAAGGATTATATCGTCAAGGACGGACGTGTCATTCTGATCGACGAATTCACGGGCCGTATGATGGAGGGCCGCCGCCTGTCCGAAGGCCTGCATCAGGCCATCGAAGCCAAGGAAGGCGTTCCGGTTCAGAATGAAAACCAGACGCTGGCCTCTATTACCTTCCAGAATTATTTCCGCCTCTACCCCAAACTGGCGGGCATGACCGGAACCGCCACCACGGAAGCGGCCGAATTTGCCGAAATCTATAATCTTGGCGTGGTGGAAATGCCCACCAATCTGCCCATCGCGCGTGTTGACCATGACGATAAAATCTACCGCTCTCTGGCCGAAAAAAATCAGGCCGTCATTCATTTGATCAAGGATTGTCAGGAGCGCCAGCAACCCGTTCTGGTCGGCACAGTATCGATTGAAAAATCCGAAACGCTCTCGAATGCTCTTAAAAAGGCTGGAATCAAACACAATGTTTTGAACGCGCGTTTCCACGAACAGGAAGCGCAGATCATCGCGCAGGCCGGACAGCCCGGCGCGGTGACGATTGCCACCAATATGGCGGGTCGCGGAACGGACATTCAGCTTGGCGGTAACGCGGAAATGCGTGCGATGCAAGAAATTGACGAAAGCTGGAGCGAGGATAAAAAGGCCGCCGCCCTGCAAAAAATCCAGGCCGAAATCAGGGCGAATAAGCAAATCGTGAAAGAAGCCGGGGGGCTTTGCGTCATCGGCACAGAGCGCCATGAATCGCGGCGCATCGACAACCAGCTTCGCGGCCGTTCGGGCCGTCAGGGCGATCCGGGCACGACTATTTTCTTCCTGTCGGTTGAAGACGATCTGATGCGCATTTTCGCGGGCGACCGTCTGGAAAACCTGCTCAATTCCTCCGTAGGCCTGAAAGAAGGGGAATCGCTGGAACACCCGCTGATCTCCAAAATGCTGGAACGAGCGCAAGCCAAAGTCGAAAGCATGAACTTCGAGGTACGGAAAAACCTTCTGAAATACGACAACGTCATGAACGACCAGCGCAAAGTTATCTATGAACAGCGCAAGGAAATCATGGAGGCCGACACGCTCGAAGACCTTGTCACCGACATGCGCCATGACGTGATTGACGATCTTGTGGACGCCTATGTTCCCGCCGGCGCCTATGCCGAAAAATGGGACATGGAAACGCTCAAGACGGAAACGCACCGCCTGCTCGCCCTCGACCTTCCCCTGCCCGACTGGGCGAGAGAAGAAGGAATCGCGGACGCCGAAATTCGTGAGCGCCTTCGCGAGGCATCTGATAAACACATGGCCCGCAAGGCCACCGACAACAAGCCCGAAACCTGGCGTCAGGTGGAAAAGGCCATCGTGCTCCAGCTTCTTGATCAAAGCTGGAAGGAACACCTGCTCCAGCTCGACCATTTGCGTCAGGGTATAAACTTACGCGCCTTCGGTCAGCGCGACCCGCTGAACGAATATAAAACCGAAGCTTTCGCTCTGTTTGAAATGCTGCTCGATAATTTGCGTGAAAGCGTTACCCAGACCCTGAGCTATGTCGAAATCGGCATGGATGAAAGCGGGCCCGGATTGATTCTGCCCTCTTTCATGAACCCGGAAAAACAGCAGGTTTTCGAAACCCGTAAGGACCCCGCCCTACAGGACCCGAACGCTGCGCTTAAAAAGGGAAGCGTTGAGCCATTCCCACAGAAAAAGCGCAAATTCGACAAAAATGACCCCTCAACCTGGGGCAAAGTTGCGCGCAATTCCGCCTGCCCCTGTGGATCGGGTAAAAAATTCAAACAATGTCACGGCAAATTGGGGTAATATTATAAGAGCATAGCTTGCAAGGTCTATCCGGCCCTGCCCTGTTTTCAAAAGGACGCTCTTATGAAGAAAAACGAAAAAGGCGAAGTCACAGGCTTTCGCACCCCTGCGCAAAGCGAAAACGATTCAAAGTTCAAGGATCTCGCTCTTTCCCTGATAGAACAAAGCGGCGATAACTGGGCTATGCATGCGCTGGCCGTTTTAAAGCGCAATTCCATCGCCCGGATTTTATATCTCGAACATATCTATAAGAAGGCCATCGACGTTCCGGGCGTAATCTGTGAATTCGGCGTGCATTGGGGAGCGGGAATGTCCACGCTTGTAAATCTCCGCAGCCTGCTCGAGCCTTATAATCACGCCCGCCATATTTACGGATTTGATACGTTCGATGGGTTTGCGGGCGTCACGGAAAAAGACGGCAAAAAAAGCAAGAAAGGCGATTACGCAACGCATGACGAGTTCGAATTCCGCCTTGCCGAAATTTTACGCTATCACGAATCCATCGCACCCTTTCCGCATCAAGAAAAATTTTCACTGATTAAGGGGGATGTGATTAAAACCGTTCCCAAATGGCTGAAGCACAATCCGCACGCTCTAATCTCCATGGCCATATTCGATATGGATATCTACAAACCGACGAAAGAAATCTTGCCGTTGGTGATAGAGCGCATGCCCAAGGGTGCGCTTCTTGTGTTCGACGAGCTTAACTGCAGCTTCTTCCCGGGCGAAACCGAAGCCATTCGAGAGGTTCTGGGCGTTAAGAATCTGCGCCTGCAAAAGCATCCTCTTCAACCCTATTGCGCCTTTTGCGAGATCGAATGATGCGGCCCTATGTGCTTGAAAATATGAACTCCGGCTCTTTCATGGAGCGTTTGGATGAAATAGCCGAGCTTTATCATGAATACGGCGTTGTGATTTTGCCGAAATTTTTTAAAGCCGATCCGGTCTATCAAAAATATATTTCCGACCTTGAGCGGATTTTCGACGAGGTTATACAAAAATATGCGGGCGATGATTCTAGCAATCTGAACATCGGTGAAAAGCTCACCTTGCTAGCCGCGAAAACACCGGAAGCGGGAAAAATCATCACCGATCTGGGCACGCAGCAAAATAAATTTTTTTCCTTTGGAAAAATCAAATATGCGGAATTTGTGAGCCGCATGCTCTGTCAAATCTGGGGCGACGATGCCATCCCCATGACGCCGCAGGCGGGCGATACACTGCACTTTTTCCCGCCGGGAAAACAGTTTCACAAATACAACCTGCCCCCGCATCAGGATTACCAATACCTCATGCAATCGCCGCAACAGATCACGCTTTATTTCGGCATCAGCGATTATGCGAACAGTGTCGGCGGCCTGAAGATTTGGGAGAAGTCACACAAGCTCGGCATCCTCAAAAGCTGTAAAAACGAAAACGGCTCGTTTGAAATTCATGATTGGGAAAACGCGCTTAATGGTCTTGAGACCTATGATTACGAATGGAATCAGGGAGATTTCGGCCTGTTCGATAGCTTACTGGCCCACAGCTCCATTCCCAACACATCGGACAGCGCCAGCCGTATCGTGCAGATTTTCCGTTATTCCAACATCAATAACGATACCGCGCGGGCTTACGATTATTATTCCACCGTCTATAACAACCGCCGCGGCATAGATTTCACGGAAAAACACCCCGATCTTTACACTGAAGGCGAATAAGCGCTTATGAACGCCGCCAACGACATTCGTTTCCTCCAGCGCCCGGATCATAAAATCGCCTACCGCGTCTGGGGTGATGAAAATGCGCCCGCGATTATCGGTGTGCACGGCCTGACCGGGAACGGTTCGGATTTTGATTTTCTTGCCCCCGCTCTCGCGGCAAACGGTTACAGGATGATCGCGGTGGATTTGCCCGGGCGCGGCAAAAGCGATTTCCTTACAAACAAGCTGGATTATAATTACGATACCTATTGCGACGATCTTATGGCGCTGCTCGCGCATTTGAGTTTAACCGCAGTGGACTGGATCGGCATCTCACTGGGCGGGCTGCTCGGCATCCGGCTGGCGGGGATGAATGCCTTCCCCCTCCGCCGCCTGATCATTAACGATGTCGGGCCGGAAGTGCCTAAAGCGGCTCTCGATTTCATCCATCAGGTCATTTCACAGACTTACGAATTTGATGATATCGCGGCGCTTGAGGCCCGCATGCGCGCAACACGCGGCCTGACATGGGGGCCGGTGACGGACGCGCAATGGGCGCATATGGCCGTTCATAATGCCCGCGCACTTCCCAATGGCAAAACCTCCTACGCCTATGATCCGGGAATAGCGGAAATTTTCAAAACCGAGCCGACGGGTGATCGTGATCTCTGGCCGCATTGGGAGAATATAAACGTGCCCGTGCTTTTGTTATGGGGTAAAAAATCGATGATCCTGACCAAAAAGATTATCAAGCAGATGCAAAAATCCGGCCCCGCTTTTGACCTTCACACATTTAAAAACTGCGGCCACGTCCCTTCCCTGATGGCGCCGGATCATATAGAGGTGATTACAAGCTGGCTTTCAACAAAAATCTAAAAAGGATAGCTCTGTTTCAGGAAGCATTGAGAAGATATTCTTCGAGCGTATAGGCCCAGTTTCCTTCTGAGGTCTTAATATCAATTAATACATTGCTATTACATGCCGTCCAAAACCACCTGCCCAACGTGTCTTTTAAAGACAAAAAAGACCCAAGGTGTACATAACGATCCTCACCTACGTGGATAACAGTGGTTACCGTTTTCGCTCTTAGCTCTTCAACCGCCGTAATTGATGCGGCGGAAATCTGTTTTTCATTAACAGCACTTAAAAATTCGGGCCTTATCAGTGCTTGTCCCATTTATGCCTCACTCGCAATAAAATATGGAAAAATAATATTTTTACAACAAACTTAAGTCAATCTTTTTCTTGATCGCATTCTTGCGGCCCTGTAGGAAAACTTCATGACCAAAACGCAGACTGACATAATCATTCACGGCGCGGGAATTGCCGGGCTTTGGCTGCATCACCGTTTGCGGCGGGAGGGCTATGACTGCCTGCTGCTGGAAAAAAACAAAATCGGCGGCGGGCAGAGCATCGCCTCGCAAGGGATCATCCATTCCGGTTTGAAATATACGCTGGCGGGCAAAGTGAGCGAACTTGCCCGTTCTATCAGCGCCATGCCGGAACGCTGGCGGGATGCTCTGGCGGGCAAGGGCGAGGTGGATTTAACCGCGGCGAGAATGAACGCGAATTCGCAGCAGCTACTTATCCCCTCGGGCTTTATGGGCAGCATCGTTAAAAATATTGCGGGCAAAGCGCTGGGCAGCGCCGCGCATGACATCCCCCTTTCGGAATGGCCCGTCGGTCTGGAGAGTAGCGGCTTTCACGGCTCCCTCGTTCACATGGCCGAACCTGTACTTGATATCCCCTCCGTCATTCGTGCGCTCGCCGGGCCATATAAAGAGTCTATCCGGCAAAGCGCTGAAGAAGAGCCGGAAGCCAGACTTCATATCTATACAGCCGCTGCAGGAAATCTTGAGGCCGCACAAAAGTTCGGGCAGGATAAAGGACTGGAAACGCAAGCCCGCCCGCTGCTAATGGGTCTACTCAAACCTGCCCCCTTCCCGCTTTACGCGCATCTGGTCGGCAAAAGCGATAAACCGGTTTGCACTATTACGACTCATATAGATAAGGATGGTGCCCTCATCTGGTATCTCGGCGCGCAAGTGGCGGAGCGGCGCAAGGAAGAGAGCCCTGAAAAAGTTTACAACGCCACGCTCAAGGCGTTTCAAACCTATCTGCCGCAATTAAATTTTTCAGGCGTCGAATGGGCAACGCTTCCCATCGACCGGATCGAGGGGAAATCGAAAACCGGTGGCTGGTTGCCCGATACGCCGACAATTCATGAGACAGATAACCGTTTATATTGCTGGCCGACCAAGTTGACCTTTGCACCGCTTCTGGCCGATACCGTGATAGAAAAAATAAAGGAGCGCGGGATTGTACCATCGGCTAGCGTGAGCGACTGGAGCCACCTGCCCCCAGTTGATTATGCCTTGCCCCCGTGGGATCATGTGACATGGACAAGTTACAAAAACGAAAACTAGGCGGTAGCGGGATTGAAGTTTCCCCGCTGGGGTTAGGCACGGTGAAATTCGGCCGTAACGAGGGAGTAAAATATCCTGAAAAATTCGACATTCCGGATGAAGCGGCGTTGGCCGATCTTCTGGCGCTCGCCAAAGATTGCGGCATAAATTTACTCGATACCGCCCCCGCCTATGGGGAAAGCGAGGAACGTCTGGGTAGGTTATTAGGCGGTCAGCGGCAGGAATGGGTCATCGCCGGAAAGGCGGGTGAGGATTTTGTGAACGGCCAATCGGTTTTCGATTTTTCATCCAAAGCCATCGAGAAAAGTTTAATGCGCTCGCTCAAACGCCTGAACACCGATTACCTCGACATCTTTCTCATCCATTCCGACGGCAACGATATGGCAGTCTTAAATGACGACCTGATTGCGGCCATGCAAAATTTTAAACGAAGCGGCCTTGTGCGCGCTATCGGCGCTTCTACGAAAACACTCGAAGGTGGATTAAAAACACTGGAAAGCATGGATGTTGCCATGATCACTTATAATCAGGATTACCGGAACGAGGAACCGGTGCTGGATTACGCCGCCGCTCATAATAAGGGAACGCTGATCAAAAAGGCTCTTGCCAGCGGCCATGTCGCCAGCCCGGATGAAGCCATCAAGTTTGCATTATCACATCAAGGCGTGGGCAGCCTGATCGTCGGTACGATCAATCCGGAGCATTTAAAGGATAATGTGAAAGCAGCCCTGCATTCCGCCTAGCTACCGGCCTGATGAAATTTTTCCGCGCTATGTTTATTGCCCTTCGGCGGAGTAACGCGGATCAATGTAATCTGGTTACGGTGGCGTTTGATAATGTCGAAACGGAAACCGTGGAAGCGGAAACTCTGTCCCGCCTCCGGCACGCTTTGAGATTTAAAGATCACCAGCCCGGCCAGCGTAGCATAATCGGCGTCGGGCAACCCCCATTCAAACTCACGGTTCAGATCGCGGATGGTCACAGAGCCATCCACTAGGAAGGTACCATCTTGAATGCGGCGCACACCTTCCACGCTCATGTCGTGCTCGTCATCGATTTCCCCGACGATTTCTTCAAGAATATCCTCCAGCGTCACAATCCCCTGGAACGTGCCGTATTCATCGACCACCAGCGCGAAGTGTTCCTTACGTTCACGGAAGGCTTGAAGCTGGTCGAACAAGCTGGTTGTTTCAGGGATAAACCATGGCTCCAGCGCCACGTCCTCGATGCTGATTTGGTTGGCCTCTTCTTCGGATTCCTGAAGAACGCGCAAAAGCCAGCGCGCATGAACGATGCCGATGATATTGTCCTGATCCCCGCGCCATAACGGCAAGCGTGTATAGGGACTGCTGAGCACATCCTCGACGATCTTGTTGATATCCTCGTCCGCATCGATCATTTTCACGTTCTGGCGGTGGGTCATAATTTCCTCGACCGTCGCCTCGAAGAGGTCGAGAATGGAACGGAGCATCGCTCGTTGGTGTTGGGTTTCAACCTCGCCACCCTCATGCATTTCGATCACCCCGCGCAAGAGCTCGAGATGAGAACCCGCAGTGACCTTCGAAATATCGACGCCGAACAAGCGCAAAACCCCGCGCACGATAAAAGTTACCGCCTCAGTAATCGGCGCGAAAACAAAAATAAAAACGTTTATGGCACGGGCGATTTGCATCGACATGCCGTTCGCATGATGAAAAGCATAGGTTTTGGGAAGAACTTCAGCGAAAATTAGCACCAGAAGCGTCATGATCAACGTGGCGTAAAACACCCCTGTCGGCCCGAAAACCTTGATCATCACACTGGTCGCCAGCGCCGAAGCAAGAATGTTAACGAGATTATTACCCAGTAATAACGCACCGATCATGCGGTCTTTTTTATCGCGGATTTTATTGACCAGCGCCGCCCGTTTGTTGCCACGCTTGGCCAGCGCCGTAAGACGCACATTCGAAGCAGCCGTCAGCGCCGTTTCGGAGCCCGAGAAAAACGCGGACAGCAAAAGCAGGATGATTATCGCGATGACAGGAATGAGAAGGCCAGCTTCCATTTCGATTTTTTCTCTCCTACGTAATCTCTCAATAATTCACGCACCAGCATCTCGGGCACATCGCCGCTAACGAAGGCATCACCAATGCCGTTCATCAGGATAAAGCGCATTTGCCCCTTTGACACTTTTTTATCACGTCCCATCACGGCCATCATCTGCGATGGTGATGCATTCAATCCGGGCTCAATCATGGAGGGGTGCGTCGGCAACCCTACGGATGTAAAATGCGCCTCTACCCTATCTTTATCTTGCGGTGGGCAGAGCCCCATACGCACGGATAGATCCATCGCCATAATTGTACCGATCGCCACGGCTTCACCGTGCAGGATACGCCCGTCGTAATTGGCGGCGGCCTCCAGCGCATGGCCGAATGTATGGCCCAGATTCAGCAGCGCGCGCTGCCCCTGCTCCGTTTCATCGCTTTGCACGATGGCAGCCTTAGCCTGACAACTTTTTTCAATCGCATAGGCGAGGGCCTTCTGGTCGCCATCGGCCAGCTTGGCTCCGTTTTTTTCAAGCCAGGTGAAAAAAGCAGGATCGCGGATAAGACCATATTTAACCACTTCGGCATAACCTGCCATAAGCTCGCGGCGCGGCAAAGTCTTTAAAGTCTCAATATCAGCGATCACGCCGGCGGGTTGGTAAAAACAACCCACAAGATTCTTTCCTTGCGGCGTATTAATACCCGTCTTTCCTCCAACAGAGCTATCGACCTGCGCCAGTAATGTCGTGGGCACCTGAATATAGCTTACGCCACGCATCACGGTCGCTGCCGCAAACCCTGCCAGATCGCCGATCACACCGCCGCCCACCGCAAACACGATAGAATCGCGTGAAATACCGTTTTTCAGCATCCATTCGCAGACCTGCTGGTAACTTTTAAATGATTTTGTCTGCTCTCCGGGAGAAAGCGTAAGAACTGGAGCACTTCGGGCACCGTCCTCCAGCACAACATCGCGGATGGAAGAAGCATACGAGCTTACATTTTCATCCGTGACAATAAAAACACTGCGACCTTCCATATCATTCGGCACGTAATCGCCGATCCGGTAAAGAAGGCTTGAGCCGATATATATATCGTAAGACCGCAAACCCAGATCAATACTGACAATTTTCGTGTTCATATCGGCCCTCTTAAAGAACAGCGACACTATCGGGATTTAAGGATTCACACAATAATTTTATAATCTGAGAAACCGGTTCGCGCGCCTCACCAGCCGAGCTGTCCACTCTTATATCAGCTTGGGCATATATATCGCGGCGTTTTTCCAGCAAATCTTGAAGCACTGCGGACGGGTCTTCTTGCTGCAACAACGGACGATTTTTGTTTTTCGCCGTGCGTTCCAAAAGCGTCTCTATATCCGCCTCCAGCCAGACGGAATAAGATTTTTCTCTAATGGCCTGCAAACTTTCGGAGTTAACCGGCAAACCACCACCCGTTGCAATCACGCAAGGAGGCTGATCCAGAAGTTCCAATATCGTATTTTTTTCGGCCTCGCGGAATTTAGCTTCTCCATCGCGTTCGAAAATCTCTGCTACGCTCGCTCCGGCACGCTCAACGATCACACTGTCGGTATCGATAAATTTCAACCCTAGTTCAGAGGCCAACTGGCGGCCTATATGGGACTTCCCCGACCCCATCATTCCAACAAGAACGATCGGACGATCGAGCTTTTGCTTCAGGGCGTTTATTATTTCATTTTGCGTCATGTCTCCATATTGCATTCAAAACGGGCTTTGTATAGTCTCTGCTCTCATGAAAATGCTTAAGATTCTTCTAATATTATTATTCTTGGCGGCAGGGTTTGTTCTAACCTATGTGTCGCTTGTGGATGTTCCCATCGCCCAGCAGGAAGTTGTCAAAACAATCCCTAACGATCGTTTCCTCAAAAATGAATAACAGACTGGCGCAAGCCCTTACCTTCCTTTGTTGTTTCGGTTTTCTTGTTGCCTTGCCTTTAGCTACGCATGCACAGGAGCGTATGGCCAACCGCGTGGTCCAGACTGAAGAAAAGCCTGAGAAAAAGCCGGAAGAGAAAGCGGAAGAAAAAAAGGCTGATGATGAAGAAGCCAAAGAAGAAAAAGAGGAAGAGGCCGCTCCGGAAAAGCCTGAGAAAAAGCCGGAATCTCCTTTAGCAGAAGAAAAAGAGCCGAAAAACGAAGAAGACAAGGCCGAACCTAAAAAAGCCAAAGAACCTAAAGCCTTAACGGAAGATCAGGCAGCCGCCCTCGAATCCATGGGTTTGTTGAAATCCACCAAGGACGGCGCTCTGGGCCGCGATTTGTGGAGCAACGCCAAGCGCTCCGTTCTGGTCAGTCTTATGAACGACATACCACCCGCCCATAAATCCCGAATCATTCGTCATCTGCGTGCATCCGCCCTGTTGACAGCTGCCGATGCCCGCCTGATTGAGAACGATATGCCGATTGAGCCGGGCCGTGATCTTTTGACCCTGCGTCTTCAGGAACTCCTGCGCATCGGGGCTTATGATAAAGCATCAGACCTTTACGCCGCGCAAGGTGAAGAGCCTTATGACGCCGCGCTGGCGATAACCGGCATTCTTGCGCATCTTTACAACCGCGAAGCTTCTCTGGCCTGCCTTGAGCGGCAGGCCGCAAGTAATGTTGCCTCTCAGGACCCGGAGTTTTTCGACCTTATCGATGTTTTCTGTGACAATGCCTTCAACGACGGGCTAACGGACGAGGCGGAAAAGACGCTTAAGGCCGCAAACATGACCGTCTTACGCAAGGCATTGCAGGATAAAAACTACCGCTTTGCCTATAATCCGCAAGACTTTTCCAAGCTCAAGCCTCTGGAGCAAGCCATTCTGAGCGCCCGCAACCAGATCGATACAAGCGGCCTCAAATCTTCTTCCGTCTCCAAAATTCCGGCCCAGCACCTGATCATCCTGCTACGTGATGAAGACCTGTCCCTACCCGACCGCATAGCTCTGACCTCAGCAGCCCAGCGTCTGGGACTCGTAGGACAGAAAACTCTCGTGGATTTATATGCCAGCTTCACTCCTCCTGTCACCGGGAATGCCGCCGATGAACATGTATTTAAAGACTGGGAAAAAATCGCCTATTACTTCCAGTATTCCCGCAAAGGGAATAAAAAAGCCGAATTTTTACGCAAAGCGCTAAATATGCGCGGCCAACACGGCTTGAGCGCTCTTGTCCCCTTTGCTGGCCCTCTACAGAGTACAGAAATTGAAAACCCGAGCGTGGAAGAGCTTTTCACAGCTTTGAAGGTTCTTAACGTCGCACAAGCACCGGTTCCTGCATGGGTTTTCGAATCGCTCGACAAACAATATGATCAGCGTGGCAATTACAAAAAATCTTTTGCTTATGCTTATGTCGCCGCATACTTGTCCCGCCCCGACTATAAACGCACACCTGAACAATTCGAACGTATTAAAGATCTCTTGAAACCCTTAAGTATCCGCGAAAAAGAATTTATAAAAATAATTATGAAAACTATTGACAGTGATATACCGAATGTTGATAATGCAGACAACGTTTATGAAAAAGATGTTGACTTGACATCGGATTTAGATTATGTAATGCCATCATATAACGTGTGGAACAGCCTCGTTACCGCAGCCCAGAATAAGGCAATCGCTGAGACTGTTCTATGGAGTATGTATGTGTTGAACGACAAGACGCCAAAGGATATATATCCTGGCTTATTGCATGATGTGTTACATAGCTTAAGTGCTGTGGGATTAACCAGCGTTTCGAAAGACTTGGCCATGGAGGCCCTGCTTGGAAACGTTGACTAAAGAAAAAAACTATTAAAGGAGAAAGCTAATGGCACGCCCAGGTCGCCCACCAAAAGAAAAACCAAATCTACACCCCAGTGTAGATGCATTCCTCGACATGCTCTCGACAGAGCGTGGCGCCGCAATGAACACCCGCCAGGCATACTGGCGCGATCTTGCGGATGTAAGCCTTTACTTGCGTTCCGAGCGTAACTCCGACATCAATTCCGCTTCTACGGATGACCTGAAGGCCTACCTGCAGGATCTGAGCGAGAAAACCCACATCAAGGGCGCGAACAAATCCAAGATCGCCGTGCGCACCGTTGCACGCCGTCTGTCCGCCCTGCGTCAGTTCTACCGCTACATGGTATCGGAGAACATGCGTGAGGATGATCCGACAACAACGATCGAAAGCCCGAAACAAGGCCGCACTCTGCCCAAGACGCTGAGCGAAGCCGAAGTTACCCAACTGATCAAAACAGCTGGTGAAAAAGGCACAGCCGAAGGCACACGCCTTGTTTGCCTGCTGGAAATGCTTTACGCAACCGGTCTTCGCGTATCCGAACTGGTGGGCCTTCCCATGTCAGCCATCGGCGAAGGTCAGGAATTCCTGATGATCGCCGGTAAGGCAGGCCGCGAGCGTATGGTCCCTCTTTCCGACCCAGCACAACAAGCGATGGACGATTACATGAAAGTGCGCAAGCAATTCATCGGAATGGACGATGACGGCCGTCAGGCTGCATGGCTGTTCCCCTCCCGTACATCCGACAGCGGTCACCTGACACGTCAACGTTTCGCCCAGCTTCTGAAAGATCTGGCCCGCGCTGCGCAAGTGGATGAAAGCCGCGTCAGCCCGCACGTTCTGCGTCACGCATTCGCAACCCACCTGCTGAGCCATGGCGCAGATTTGCGCTCTGTTCAGAAGATGCTGGGTCATGCCGATATTGCAACGACACAGATCTACACGCACATGATGGGCGACAAGATGAAGAAAACCGTCAAGGACAAGCACCCGCTGTCCAAAACGGGCTCTTAATTCTCCCTAAGCTAATTCAAAGAAATCCGGTTATACGATTGTGTAACCGGATTTCTTATATTATAAGCTTTGAAGCGTAAAAATTGAGCGAACGTCACGTAAGACCAAAAACTACGGAAACAGATAATGAGTCAGCTGGATTTTGAAAAACCTATTCTGGAGCTTGAAGGCAAAATTTCCGAGCTTCGCAATATGAGCAGCGGCGCGGAAGTCAATATCGCCGAAGAAATCAGCCGTATGCAAACCAAGGCCGACCGCCTGCTCAAACAGGTCTACGGCAAACTTTCCCCCGCTCAGAAGGTACAGGTAGCCCGCCACCCCGAACGCCCGCATTTCAAGGATTATATCAGCGCGCTTGTCGATGATTTCACCCCGCTGGCGGGTGACCGCAATTTTGCCGAAGATCACGCTCTTGTGGGTGGATTGGGCCGTTTTCAGGGGCAATCATGTGTGATTATCGGCCATGAGAAAGGCGACGATACCACCAGCCGCATCAAGCATAATTTCGGTATGGCTCGCCCGGAAGGTTACCGCAAGGCCCAACGCCTGATGGCAATGGCCGAGCAATTCCAGATTCCCGTCGTAACACTGGTCGATACTGCCGGGGCCTATCCCGGTATGGGCGCGGAAGAGCGCGGCCAGTCCGAAGCCATTGCCAAATCCATTGAAAGCTGCCTGCGCACGCGCGTCCCCATCGTCTCCGTAATTATCGGCGAAGGCGGCTCCGGCGGAGCAATAGCCATTGCCGTGGCCGACCGCATTTTCATGCTGGAACATTCCATTTATTCGGTGATTTCGCCCGAAGGATGCGCCTCCATTCTATGGCGTAGCGGTAATTACGCCGAGGACGCGGCCGCCGCGCTTAAGCTGACGGCACAAGACCTTCATCAATTAAAGCTGATTGATGGTATTATCGGCGAGCCCATCGGCGGAGCCCACCGCGGGCGCGCCATTACAATCGAAAGCGTCGGCAAACAGATTCATGCTGCCCTGAAGGAACTCACCCCTTGGAACGAGGATAAGCTGATCAAATCGCGCCGCGATAAATTCCTCGCCTTTGGCCGCAATATCTAAATAGAAAAAATCTTGCTGCCTGCTTACCTTGCACGCTCTTGCGCAGCTTGGGAGGATTGCATTTTCTGCCAAACACCGATGGCCGCAAAATTACTGCCCTTGATGTCCTGCTGCGCGACACGAACCGGAACAGGTTTGGATTTGAAGAATTTCTGGTATTCCTCTGGAATACGCGCGCGCATTTTCATGTTCTCGAAATTGCCGTGCCCTGCCCTTACATGCCCCTCTTCCGTGGACGATGCACGGAAATAAAGCATCAAAAACACTCTTATCGCGGCGGTTAAGGATGTGCCCGCACTTTTTCGCACGCTAACCAGAGTACATATCTCATGAATGTTGCATTGCTCGCGCTCGGCGATCTCCCGCAAACCGACCCACATTTCCGGCTCCAACCGTACAGAGGTCCGCCGACCGAAGATCGTAATGTTACGGCTTACCAGTGTACTTTTATACTCAGCATCGATTTGTGAAGTCTCTCCCATTTATGAATCACCTTTTTTGTATGTGTTAACGTTTTAATACTATCCCTAAGAATATAACCTTAGGTTGTATTTTTTATCTGCATACATTCTATGGTGTACAATCCTATGGTTGTAAAGCTATTTTTTATGCACTTTCGGAAGGCGCAATGGCTTTAACGTTCAGCGCATGCACGCTTCCCCTCATTTCCTCTTTTAACGCTTCATAAACTAGCCTTTGGCGATCAATACGGCCAAGATTCTCGAATCGCTCCGATACAATTATAAGGCGGTAATGCGTTTCACCGCTGCCGTCATCACCTGCATGCCCGGCATGTTTATGACTGTCGTTAAACAACTCCATCCGCTCCGGCGCCAGCGCCTTTTCCAGTTTTTCCTTGATAATTGCGTCCATAGTCATAGATATATCGCCGCCCCTTCTGTTAAAATGAAAGTGATGCCCAGGATTATTCTTAAACCCAACTCCGCCGAATATGCGGACGAAAACGCAAAACCGCAAGTGTGCGGCTGTGAAATGCCGGGTTGCGCGGCTATGGCTGAATATAAAGCGCCCAAGCACCGGGCGTTGAACGAGTATTATAATTTCTGTCTCGACCATGTGCGGGAATACAACAAGGCATGGAATTTCTTCGACGGTATGGCCGCGCATGAGGTGGAGGAGCATATCTATAAAAGCCATTACGGCGACCGCCCCACATGGAAATACGGCGTGGAAGGTGATTTTGCCGAGGATTTACGCGCCAAAGCCTGGCAATTCGCAAGCGGGGAAGATGAAGCCCCGCGCAACAACCAAAGGGCCAGCGGCTTTGGGGCTGATAAAAATAGCGCGGAGTTCGAAGCTCTGGCGATCATGGGCCTTGCCCCGCCCGTTACCCTCGATGCCATCAAGGCGCGGTACAAGGAACTGGCGAAAAAGCACCATCCCGACCTTAATCAGGGCGACCAGAAGTCGGAAGAGCTTCTCAAACGCATCAATATGTCCTATACCATTCTAAAGCTGGCCTATGCCGAGTACGAAAAACTGCCAACCCAATAATGTCATCCTGAGCGAAGTCACGCTGTAGCGAAGCGAAAGCGGACGAAATCGAAGGATCTCCTTTCTGTTGCATGAGATCCTTCCACTCGCTACGCTCGGTCAGGATGACGAGAGAGATATAATGACCAAAACTTTAGCCAACAGCGATAAATACACCACCCTGCCCGATACGTCTTACAACGCGCGCGAGGTATTCGGGATCGATCTTGACTGGGACGTACCGGGTTTCAGTGCCGCGAATGAAAACGTGCCGGAAATCGACCCGACTTATCAATTCGACCACGACACCACTCTGGCCATTCTCGCCGGTTTTGCCCATAACCGCCGGGTGATGATACAGGGGTATCACGGCACCGGAAAATCCACGCATATCGAGCAAGTCGCAGCGCGCCTGAAATGGCCGTGCGTGCGTATTAACCTCGATTCCCACGTCTCTCGTGTTGACCTGATCGGCAAGGACGCGATTACGCTCAAGGACGGCAAACAGGTCACGGAATGGAAAGAGGGGCTCCTGCCCTGGGCGCTGCAGAACCCTGTGGCGCTTGTGTTCGATGAATATGATGCGGGCCGCCCCGATGTGATGTTTGTTATCCAGCGCGTGCTGGAGGCCGAAGGCAAGCTTACCCTGCTTGATCAAAACATGGTCATCCGCCCGCATCCGGCGTTCCGCCTGTTCGCCACCTCTAACACTGTGGGGCTTGGCGATACGACGGGGCTTTATCACGGCACGAACCAGATCAATCAGGGCCAGATGGATAGATGGAATATTGTCGCTACGCTTAATTACCTGCCCCATGACGACGAAGCGAAAATCATGCTGGCCAAACTGCCCGAACTTGATACGCCGGAGGGGCGCGAGAATTTGGATAAAATGGTGCGCCTTGCCGATTTAACGCGCGAGGGATTTATCAACGGCGATCTTTCCACCCTCATGAGCCCGCGCACGGTCCTGACATGGGCGCAAAATATGCAGATTTTCGGCGACCGCGATCTGGCGTTCCAGCTTTCCTTCTTGAACAAATGTGATGAAACAGAACGCCCCATCATCGCGGAATATTATCAGCGCTGTTTCGATGTCGACCTGCCCCTGAGCGCGATCAGGAATGTGGCGGTGGGTTAGTTAGAAAAGTCAAAAAAACGAGCACACGGATCGCCCACATCGGCAAAAATGTCATGTATGCACGCAAACCCCTGACCTGCTTTTTCGTAAAAATCAGGAAGCACCAAAACAGCTCTATCAAGGCCTTTTCTATCAATTTGGCCATCTTCGGCAAAATCTTTACCAGCACATTTTGCAACCGCAAAAGTCAGGCTCAGGCCTAAAATAGCTCCAAGAGCACCGCGCACCATCAAAAACCACCTTTTTATATTACGAAAACAAGAAAAATCAAATACCATAACATTTTTACTTTTGTCAAAGTTTTTCATTCTCACAGCTTCGCACTCAGCCAGGAGCATGGTATAGGAAGGAACGATGAACAAAAACGCCTCGCTGGAGCAATTTAAAAACACCACGGCCGTTACCTTACGTACCATCTCGGGGCGGAAGGAGCTGGAGCCTGTCTTTTCCTCTTCCGAGCCGCCTATTGGCAATATCAACACGCACACCAAAACACCGCGCCTGCCCGTGCCTGATTTCGACATGAATGCGGCCTCTATCCGTTTGACCCGCGGCTGCGCAGACGTGCAGGCCCTTTGGCTCGCCCATCACAACGCCAAGCTTCATCAGGCGCTCGCCCCCAAACACGGCGAGGCCGCCGAAGCGTTTCAGGCGCTGGAACAGGCGCGGTGCGAGGCGCTGGGCATGAACGCGATGAACGGCGTATCGGCCAATTTATCCGCCGTGCTGGAGGAAAAATGCAAACGCCGCGGTTTCAAACATATCGAAAACCGGGAACAGGCATCCCTGCCCGATGCGCTGCACCTTCTTGCCCGGCTGGAGCTTTCCGGCGAGGCTCCGCCGAAAAACGCGGAAAGCCTGATAAAGCTCTGGCGGCCATGGCTGGAGGCCCGCCTGAAAGATGCCGGATTTGACGATCTTAAGCCCCTGCTCCATGACCAGAGAAAATTCGCTTCCGCCGCCAAGGCGCTGATCCGCGCGCTGGAAATGGACATTCCCAACGACATGCCGGAAACCGGGGAAACCGAGAGCCAGCAGGAAGTGGAAAAACCCGATGAAGACGGCGATCAGGAAGAAAGCCCGCAGGATCAGCAGCAACAGGGCCGCGAGGGCACCGAGGAAGGGGATGCGGGTGATGATGATTCCGAGGCCGATATGGGTACGGATGACATCATGGACGAGCTTGGCGATGCCGCCGAAGACATGATGAAGGAAATGCCCGCCAACCCCTTTATCAACCGGCCCGAGAACATGGGCCCGCCGACATCCTATACCATTTACACCACCGCCTTTGATGAGATCGTGGAGGCCGACGAGCTTGCCGATCATGAAGAGCTTTACCGCCTGCGCGCCGCGCTGGACAAACAGCTCACCGCGCATCAGGCGATTATCACCAAGCTCGCCAACCGCCTGCAAAGAAAGCTGATGGCCCAGCAACTGCGCAGCTGGCAATTCGACCTTGAAGAAGGGATCCTCGATACCGCCCGCCTCGCCCGCGTGGTGGCAAATCCCAATGTGCCTCTGACCTTTAAACAGGAAAAACAGACGCAGTTCCGCGATACGGTCGTAACGCTTTTGATCGACAACTCCGGTTCCATGCGCGGGCGACCCATCGCCATTGCCGCGATGAGCGCCGATATTATCGCCCGCACGCTGGAGAGATGCGGCGTGAAAGTCGAAATCCTCGGCTTTACAACCCGTGCATGGAAGGGCGGCAAGGCGCGCGACCTCTGGATGGAATCGGGCCGCCCGCCCGAGCCGGGCCGCCTGAACGATCTGCGCCATATCATCTATAAGGCGGCGGATGCCCCCATGCGCCGGACGCGCAAAAATCTCGGCCTGATGCTGAAGGAAGGTTTGCTGAAGGAAAATATCGACGGCGAGGCGCTTGTCTGGGCGCATAACCGTCTGGCGCAAAGGCCGGAAACCCGCAAGATATTGATGGTCATTTCCGACGGCGCACCGGTCGACGATTCCACCCTGTCCGTGAACCCTTCCAACATTCTGGAGGGCGACCTTCGCAACGTGATCGAATGGATAGAAAACCGTGGCAAGATCGAGCTTACCGCCATCGGCATCGGCCACGATGTAACCCGCTATTACAAAAAAGCGCTGACCATTGCCGATGTCGATGAACTCGCCGGGGCGCTTACGTCACAACTGGCTGATTTGTTTGAGGAGCAGCAGAAAAGCTAACGCTCGACACTAGGAATGTTAGCTCCTCTATTAGAAGAAAACAAATCCTCATATTGCACCACGCGCCGTTTTGCTATTATAGAAGCTTTAGCTGTACTGTACATTTTATTTTGAAACCATTTTTCTCTGCTATTCAATTCAGTTACAGGAAGAAGCTTTTGTGCCTCTACGCTCAATTCAGTCGGACTAATATTATGGCTTCTTGCCACTCCCCTACTTAAAGCGCCAAGTAAATATTCAATATCTCTAAAACTAAGAGCCACTTCCTCTTCCCCATCAGCTATAGAAAAGACGGCCCTTATTCTCTCCGAACCGTCTAGTCCCTCGACAGAAATTAAGTCGAAAAAGAAATTCAGTTTACTGAAATCTATTTTCTCTTTTTCCGGATTTTGTTTGGCGAATGTCTCTTCGTCCATTGTTTTTATTCCACTTTTTCACTAGGCTAAGCCATAAATAAGATATTTATATTATGGCAAAATACTGATGTCCAACAAAAAACAAATCTATAAACCCAAACCGATCAGCGGGTTTCCTGAATGGTTGCCAGAGGTGCGGCGGGTGGAGCAGCAATGGCTCGACCATATCCGCGCCATCTTCGAGCGCTACGGTTTTTGCTCCATCGAAACCCCGGCGGTGGAGGAGCTTGACGTGATTACCGCCAAGGGCGGCGATGCGGATAAGGAAATATATGTTCTGGAACGTCTTCAGGCCGATCCCGACGATAAAAAAGAGGCGCGTCTTGCGCTGCATTTCGATCAGACAGTGCCAATGGCGCGCTATGTCGCGATGAATTTTAACGAGCTTGTCTTCCCGTTCAAGCGTTACCAGATGCAAAAGGTCTGGCGCGGCGAAAGGCCGCAAGCCGGACGTTTCCGCGAATTCATGCAATGCGACATTGACGTTATTAATGTCGATAACCTGCCCATGCATTTCGATGCCGAAATTCCCTCCGTGATCTGGGAAGTTCTTTCCTCTCTGCCGGGGATGGAGGATGAAAAGATTCAACTGCGGATTAGTAACCGGAAAATTTTGATCGGTTTGCTGGAAGCTTTAGGTATTTCTAATATCACCGAAATCACCCGCATCATCGACAAGCTGGAAAAAATCGGTGAAGGCGAAGTGCGCAAGTTACTAAGTGATCTCGGAGTGAACAATGCACAAGCGGAGCAAATTCTGGAACTTGCAAAAATAAAAGTTAGCCCAGATGAATTTTTTACCGCAATTGTAGACTTTATCGCCGATTACGAAGTACCCGTTGATGCTGAAACCTTTAATGATGGCATGCATGAATTAACATTCGTAATGGATAATCTTACACACCTCCCTGAAGGGGCTGTCGTGGCCGACCTGTCCATCGTGCGCGGGCTCGATTACTACACCGGCACGGTGTATGAAACCGTGTTTACCGAAGACCCCGGCTACGGCTCTATCTGTTCCGGCGGGCGGTATGACGATCTGGCGGGCGGGTATATCAACAAGCACCTGCCGGGTGTGGGAATTTCCATCGGCTTTTCGCGGCTGTTCGACCGCCTGCGGCAAAAGGGCAAGTTCGACACCTCGCGCATTTCCCCTGCTGATGTTCTGGTCGTCCTGCCGTCCGAGGAACGGCGCGGCGTTACCAACGAAACGGCGCAGGCCCTTCGCGCGCGCGGCATCAATGTCGAGGCCTATCACGCGCCGCAAAAAATCGGCAAACAAATAAGCTATGCCGAGAAAAAGGGCATCCCTTACGTCTGGTTCCCGCCCTTTGACGATGACGGCAAGCACGAGATTAAAAACATGGCAAGCGGGGAGCAATCCGAAGCCGACCCGGCAACATGGAAAAAAGAAAATTAACCGCAAAGGACACAAAGGACGCAAAGTTTTTTTGACGCCTTTTAAAAATAAAAATGAATGATCGGACTAAACCATCTTATTTTTACTTTGCGTGCTTGGCGTACTTTGCGTTTCAAATGTTTATCAATACTGCCGCAGCTTCGGAAAGCTATGAATACTCTCCGCCCCCGTGTGAATTCACCGTCAGCTTTCCCGAAGAGCCCGCGCCGGAAAAACGCTGCGATGCGGGCGGCGAGCGCTGTTACGATTTCCTGAGCTTTACGCAAGTGTTCGACCTTGCCGCGACGGTTAATTTCCGTGTGATCTGTAACCCCGCCGATAAAGCCACCATCGATTATTACACCCCCGAAGTCATGGAGAGCACCTTAGAGGCCATGACGAAGCGCGCAACCGTAAAGGTAGACCGCTACGAAACTTCGGCACGAGAGAGCGAAGATTACCGTCAGGCCGGCCTTGTGGGAGAAAGCGAAATCGCGGGCGAACCCACCATTTACCTTGCGCAACTCTGGGTGGGTAAAAATTCCATCTTTTCCATCGAGGGCGAGCTTATTGGCGAAACGCATAAAAAAGCAGATGAATTGTTCCGCGATATTTTAAAAAGTGTTAAGTGGAAAGCGGAAAGTGATAAGTAACTTAAAACTTATCACTTAAAACTTTTAACCCTCTCCACCATCGCAAAGAATCCGTTCCGGCGGTTGGGGCTGAGATGCTGGTCGAGACCAATTTCTTTAAACGTGGTTTCTATATCCGTGGCGGCGATTTCTTCGGGCGTTTTTCCGTTATATACCCGGAGCAGCAATGCGATCAGCCCGCGCACGATATGTGCGTCACTATCGGCGATGATAAACAGCTTGCCGTCCCGAACCTCCCCCACCATCCACACGCGCGAAGTACAACCACGCACCAGCGTCGCCTCGGTTTTCAACGCTTCGTCCATGGGCTCAAGCTTGCGGCCCAGATCGATGAGGTAACGGTAGCGGTCTTCCCAATCGTCAAAAAGGGCGAAATCCTCCACAAGTTCTTCTGTGCTGCTGTGCATCAACGTTTTCCGTAAGCTGTTAAGACATTGAATACCTTTGATATAGTATTATAGGACATGCACACAAGACTGTTTTTTAATGCTGTAAAAAAGACGCGCTGAAACGGATTAGGGCTTGCGCACCCCCGCTGGCCTTAGCTAAATTGAAGGGGCGTAGAAACAAAAAAGCACGGAAAGCCTTATACTATGAGCAAATCAGCCAGCGGCGAATCTAAAAACACCCTGTACTGTTCCTTCTGCGGCAAGAGCCAGCACGAAGTCCGCAAGCTGATCGCGGGCCCGAACGTATTCATCTGTAACGAGTGCGTAGAGCTTTGCATGGACATTATCCGTGAAGAAGACAAAACCCAGATCGTGCGCGAGGGCGATGGCGTCCCTGCTCCCTCTGAAATTCGTTCAGTTCTTGATGATTACGTGATCGGTCAGGAGCGTGCGAAGCGCGTTCTTTCCGTGGCCGTTCACAACCACTACAAGCGCTTGGAACATGGCGGCGAAGGCGCGGAAGTTGAACTGGCGAAATCCAACATTCTTCTGGTCGGCCCCACCGGTTGCGGTAAAACGCTTCTGGCCGAAACGCTGGCCCGCATTCTCGACGTTCCCTTTACCATGGCCGACGCCACCACGCTTACTGAAGCCGGTTACGTGGGTGAGGATGTTGAAAATATTGTTCTGAAACTGCTGCAAGCTTCCGATTACAATGTCGAACGTGCGCAGCGCGGTATCGTTTATATCGACGAAATCGACAAGATTTCCCGCAAATCCGACAACCCCTCCATAACGCGCGACGTCTCCGGCGAAGGCGTGCAACAGGCACTGTTGAAACTCATGGAAGGAACGGTTGCTTCCGTGCCTCCCCAGGGTGGGCGCAAACATCCTCAACAAGAGTTTTTGCAGGTCGACACGAAAAACATCCTGTTCATCTGCGGCGGCGCGTTCGCCGGGCTGGACAAGGTTATCGCGGCACGCGGTCGGGGCACATCCATCGGCTTTGGCGCGGATATCAAGGCCGATGACGAGCGCGGCATTGGTGAACTGTTCAAGGAACTGGAACCCGAAGACCTTCTGAAGTACGGTTTGATCCCCGAATTCGTCGGACGTCTACCGGTAATCGCTACACTCGAAGACCTCGATATTGATGCCCTTATTACGATCTTGACGCAGCCGAAAAATGCACTAGTCAAGCAATACCAGAAACTGTTCGAAATGGAGGGTGCAGATCTTACCTTCTCCCCTGAGGCATTAAAAGCAGTTGCCGAAAAAGCTATCGCTCGTAAAACAGGCGCTCGCGGCTTGCGCTCCATCATCGAAAACATGCTGCTTGATACCATGTACGAACTTCCCGATATGGAGGGCGTGGAAGAAGTGGTCATCAGTGAAAAAACCGTTACCGACAACGAAGCCCCCGTCTTTGTCTACGGCGACAAGAAAAAGAAGAAAGCCGCCGGCGGATCCAAAGCCGCAGCTAAAAAGACCGACGAAGACGAATAGTCATACCCGAGCAGGCAGACGGCGCAGGAATTACCTTATTTCCGTTGCGGTGATGTGTAACTGAAATATTCTTATTGATAGGAGCACCGACATGGCACAAAACGCACAAGCAATGCTGGATACCAAGAAAAAATACCGCCTGATCACGCGCAGCGATATGGACGGGCTTGTCTGCGGTGTGCTGCTTAAGGAACTCAGCCTGATTGATGATGTTACTTTCGCCCATCCCAAGGATATGCAGGACGGTTTGATCGATGTCAGCCCGGATGATATCACCACCAACCTGCCCTACGTGCCCGGCGTTTATATGGCGTTCGACCACCACGCCAGCGAAACCTCCCGCCTTGAGGGTAATATCGAGAACCGTATTATCAATCCCGACGCCCCTTCTGCCGCGCGCGTAGTTTATGAATATTTCGGCGGCGCTTCGCGTTTTTTGAATGTTTCTCCAGCGATGATGGAGGCCGTGGACAAAGCTGATTCCGCCAAATTCACGAAAGAGGAAATTCTCAATCCGGAAGGCTGGGTCTTGCTCAGCTTCATTATGGACGCTCGCACGGGTCTTGGCCGCTTCCGCGATTTCAACATTTCCAATTACCAGCTCATGATGCAGCTCATCGATTATTGCCGCGACCATCATGACATTAACGACATCCTTTCCCTGCCCGATGTGAAGGAACGCGTCGATCTTTATTTCGAACATCAGCTTAAATTCCGCGAACAGGTCGAGCGCTGCGCCGCCGTTCACGGCAATCTTGTCGTGCTTGATTTGCGCCGCGAAGAAACACTCTGGGCCGGAAATCGTTTTATGATTTACGCCCTCTTCCCCGCCGCCAATATCTCGATGCATATTATCTGGGGCAAGAACAAGCAAAACACGGTCTTTGCCATCGGCAAATCCATCCTGAACCGCACCAGCAACACCGATATCGGCGCGCTCTGCCTTGAATACGGCGGCGGCGGGCATAATGCGGCAGGCACCTGTCAGGTAGAGAACCTCAAGGCCGAAGAAACACTTCAGAACCTTATCAAAAAAATAACCAAAGACGGCTAAGTAACGCTTTCATTTCTTTTGCCTTGATGCTACCTCCTTAAATTATGGCAAGAGACGTAATAATATTCGACTTGGAATACACCGCCTGGAAAGGCAGCATCGCGCGCAACTGGTCGGGCCGCATTAACGGCAAACCAGAGCTTAAGGAAATCGTCCAGATCGGCGCACTGCGCATTGACTCTCTAAGATTGGAAGCGGTATCCGATGCGCTTGATATACTAACCTTCCCCAACATTCATCCGCGGCTGTCCCAATATTTCACCGACCTTACCGGTATTACAAACGCAATGCTCACCGAGCGCGGGATGTCTTTTCCCCGTGGTTTTGAGCAATTTCGGGCCTACGTGCAAGGCTGTGCGCTCGCCGCCTTCGGCACCGATCCGGATGTGTTGGAAACCAACCTAAAACTAAACGGCCTGCCTTCGCTTAATTTAAAGGGCTTTAATATCAACGCATGGGCGCAAGAAAACGGCCATACCCCGCCCGACGGCTCCATCAATTCGGGCCGCTTCGCTCGTCACGTGGGAGCCGATTTCACCACCGAAGAACATTACGCCATCAACGACGTCTATTCCATCCTCGAAGGATTGCGCCACCTTGTCTTTGAACGCGGAATACCCAACCCTCTCCTTGCAAAATCAGTGCAAAACAATCCGGCTTTCGTAATACCCAAACTACAAGCCGCTTGATCTGAACCGCGCGCCCATGCCTAAATGGCCACATGACAAAACCTACCGCTCTTCTCTGGCTGCGCCAGGATTTAAGACTTCACGACAACCCCGCCTTGACCGCGGCGCTCAAAGACGGGTTTTACATCCTGCCTGTCTTCGTGCTGGACGATGAAAATGCGGGTGAGTGGAAACACGGCGGCGCATCGCGCTGGTGGCTGCATCAATCGCTGACGGCGCTCAATACATCCATGGGCGGGCGTATCCTTTTCCTGAAGGGCGATGCCGCCTCGCTAATCCCGAAACTGGTTCAAGATGCCGAGGCGAAAGCCGTTTACTGGAACCGCTGTTACGAACCTTGGCGCATTGCGTGCGATAAAAACATCAAAGAAGATTTAGCGGCAAACGGCATAGAGGCCAAAAGCTTCAACGCCAATCTGCTGTGGGAACCGTGGGAAGTTCTAAAAGACGATGGCACGCCCTACAAGGTTTTTACCCCCTATTATCGCCGCGGCTGTCTTGGAAAAGCAGAACCCGCCGCGCCTAAGCCTGCACCGAAAGACATTCCTTACGCCCAAACGCCCTCCAGCTATCAATCCCGCCTTACAGACCTCGGCCTGATGCCGCTCATAAAATGGTATAGCGACATGGCGGATGAATGGAGCCCGGGAGAGGACGGCGCCAAAAAACGCCTTAAGGAATTTTTGAACGGCGGGCTGCAAGGTTACAAGGAGGGGCGCAATTACCCGGCCTGCGAAAATGTTTCGCGCCTATCACCGCATCTTCATTTCGGTGAAATCTCCCCCCGCTATGTCTGGCACGAAGCGCGGGGGCTTGGCATGGCGAACAATCTTGAAACCGATCTTGATAATTTTTGTTCGGAACTGGGCTGGCGCGAATTTTCCCATTCCCTACTCTATCACTTTCCTGACTTGCCACGTAAGCCGCTGCAGGAAAAATTCGAGGCTTTCCCGTGGCATGAAAACGCCGAATATTTGGAACGCTGGCAAAAGGGGCAAACCGGAATTCCATTGGTCGATGCCGGTATGCGTCAGCTTTGGCATACGGGCTGGATGCATAACCGCGTGCGTATGGTTGTGGGTTCGTTTCTTGTGAAAAATCTTCTCCTGCACTGGCATCACGGCGAAGACTGGTTCTGGGACACTTTGGTTGATGCCGATCTGGCAAACAACTCCGCAAGCTGGCAATGGATCGCCGGATGCGGGGCCGATGCCGCGCCCTATTTCCGCGTGTTCAACCCGCAGACGCAAGCCGAAAAATTCGATGCCGATGAAACCTATATCCGCAAATGGGTACCCGAATACGGCACGGACAAATACGCCCGCGCCACCGTTGATTTAAAAGCCAGCCGCACACGCGCGCTTGAGGCGTATCAGGAAATTAGATAGCCGGCCCTTTTAACTTTAAGCTTGTCATCTCTTTTTTGTTTTCATATTAATAAATCATGTCAAAACCCACAATAAATCGGAGCGAAATTTTAAAATTAGCACATGCATGGGCTACGGCACGCAATGGTGGCAATGATAACTGGTGGGAAAACTACCAGATAGCAGCAGCACACTATCAAGAACACGGCACTTTAGAGGGTGTAACTAGAAAGCTTAAAATGCGCACATGGGCAACAAAGACCCGTCAACAATGGCGTGAAGGCAAGCTTACTCAAACACAAATAGATGCACTAAAAACTATTGAATTTTCTCTAAACACGCCGTTGACTAATAACCATACCATACATTCAGGCAATAGGCTTAAAGACACCCTAGAGCTAAAAGCTTTATTTGATAAAACTGGAGAAAGTGAAATGACGAAAGAGCAGTTGAACACTCTAAATGCAAATATGGCCCACTACCAGCATTGCTGGCGGCAAGGACGCCTGTCCCAAAGCAGCGCTGAGAAACTAGGAATTTCGTAATCTTAAATTTATTTATTCGCTAACGCTTTTCGATTCATTTAAATCATATTCTTTCCCATCATTTATAGTTAAAATCTGTTCATGAACAGACCTGTTTTAAAATCCGGCGGAACGATCGGCGTGATGGCGCCGAGCTCTTACGTCGAGCGCGAAGACATTGAAAAATCCGCCGCTCTTCTGGAAGCGCGCGGGTACAAGGTTTTCGTCCACCCCCAGACCTTCGAGCGCCACCATCAGAGTGCGGGCACGGTTTTGCAAAAAACCATGGCGTTTCAGGGTCTGTGGCAACGGGCGGATATTGACGCCATCTGGTGCGCGGGCGGCGGCAACCGGGCGCTGCAGCTTCTGGATTCCATCAATTTCAAAAAACTGGTCGGCAATCCCAAACCCCTGATCGGGTTTAGCGATGTTACGGCGCTGCTTAACGCCGTATACGCCCATACGGGGATAACCACCTATCACGGCCCGGTTTTTAAAAATGTTCACCGTTACGAACAGCTAGACCACCTGCTTGATTTGCTTGCCGGTAAGGCGGCCGGATATCCGATGCAACAAGCAAAAACCCTCAACTCCGGAAATGCCACAGGCCCCTTGGTCGGCGGCAATTTAAGCCTTTTCCAATACCTTCCCAACACCTTGCCGGGAGAATTTTATAAGGGCGCGTTGTTGTTCCTGGAGGACAATGCCGAGGAACTAAGCCATTTCGACCGTATGATGATCCATCTTAAGCGTCTGGGCGTCCTTAATGAAATTTCCGGACTTATCATGGGAGAATTTACGGATCTGGCCGATACAGGGCGTCCCTTCGGTTTCAGTTTTGAAGACATTATCCGCGAACATACCGAAGATCTGGATATTCCGATTGTCATCAACGCGCCCTTCGGTCACGGTAAAAATCTTTATACTTTGCCGCTGGGGGCCGAGGCAAAACTCACCGCCGCTAAAAATAAAATCACGCTAAGCTTTTAGCTTTGCCTTCATCCAGCGCAGCAAGGCACCCAGCAGAGGAACATGCTCATAAACCTGTGCGCCTGCGTCCCAGTGATCGGCATGGGAAAGCACCAACCCGCGACGTGAGAATAATACCTCACTCATCCCTTCGATATAGCGCCGCTTGCCCTTATAATCACAGGAAAAGCTCCAGCGCACGTAGGCGACCTCTCCCCCGCCTTCCTCGCTTTCGCTGTTTTCCCCCCAGCTATAATCACGCACTTTGAATTTCTGGTTTTCGGTGCGAGCAAAAAGGCGCCCCAGAAATTCCTCGTATTCCTCAAGGCCCGTAATGTCGTAAAACGGGTTCTTGAACGCCATCCCCGGCTCAGCCACCTTCTCGATCAGACGGATCGAACGGCGCGTCAGCGTCTCGTAATATTGGATGTATTTGGCAAGTATGGCTTGCGCTTTTTCCGATGACATTACCGGGTCCTCTCGTGATGGCTACAATGTTGCATCAGCCGATATTTTTTATTCAATATCAATGACTAACGCAAAAAAGCTTACACTGTTGCATGAATTATGATATGCTTTCGCTTAATCAAAAGTACAGGATAATGAGTATAACACTAGAGCACAGGGAAACTGACCGTAAAGGGAGTTTCATTGCGCGGGGCACAAGTTTTTATTATCAATACTGCGCATCGAAAAACCGGTTGAACATTTGCCATGCGGAAACAAAATCCGTATTGCGCTCGGTCACACTCGAGAAACGGACGCTTTGCAATCCGCTCCAGTTCGTGCACAGCTTCGACAAATCCTCCAAAATCAAAGCGCTGATTTTTAGCAACCATAAAACTGTGCGGCTCTGCAATACCCTGGAGGGAGAAAAACTGCTGGCGCTCCTGCCCAATATCGAGCGCCTGACCCGCTATACCTGCAAACTGAAAAACGAACAATTCCGCGATTTTTGTAAGGGCTTTGCTCAGGATTTCGCGCTCCAGTCCATTTACATCCATAAAACTGAAGGCAATAACGGCCTTGATTTTTACAATGCCGGCGTTACATCCATTCACAATCATTCGGTCGAGGCGCGCGCGACATCCCTTCACGGTATCTTGCGCGAAACGGCCACGAAGGTCATGCACGATCTGGTTATGATGGAATACGGATACAGCCATCATGGCTCAGCGCATAATCTTCTGACTGTTTCGTCCAAGCTTTCGACGCTCTCGCGAATCGTCAATAACGACTACATTCCCGAATTTCATCTGGCCGAAGAGAGCTCCGGTGAGAGTTTGATTGAGGCCTAGGCGAAAGCCGCGCCTTGCGCCGTTTTTTATAGTATTAGCAACAAGCTAGGGGTTTTCCCTGAACTTAAATGTTGAATTTTTGTGAAAATTTATGTATAGTGCGGATCCTTAGCACTTACAGGTGAGAAGAGACGTTTTTTACTACCACGGTTTGAACGGTTCTTATCATCCCAATCTGAGGAAGGTGCGCACCGCCCTGACAAAGCGGTAAGGAGGTTTTTGCACTCTTGAAAGTGCCAAGACCCGGTAAAAAACAAAAAGAAAGTGAGAAAAAATGGCTGACAATGACAATAAACTAGGTTTTTTAGCAGGTGATCACGTAGTTTACCCCGCCCACGGCGTAGGTAAAATTGAAGGCGTGGAAACACAAACCATCGCCGGGATGGAAATCCGCCTTTACACCATCAGCTTTGAAAAAGACCGTATGCGCCTTAAAATTCCAGTCATGAAAGCCGAGGAATCCGGCCTGCGTAAACTTTGCACGAAAGACCGTCTGAAAGATGCGATGGCCACTCTTCAGGGCCGCGCCCGCATCCGCCGCACAATGTGGAGCCGCCGCGCACAGGAATACGAAATGAAGATCAATTCCGGCGACCCTGTAGCCATCGCCGAAGTTCTTCGCGACCTGAAACGCAGCAATGACGATAACGAGCAGTCATATTCCGAGCGTCAGATTTACCAATCCGCGCTGGAGCGTCTGGCCCGCGAAGTTGCCGCCGTAAAGGAAATTCCGGAAAGCAAGGCAACCGAGCAACTTGAGAAAGTTCTGGGCAAAAGCGCGGCAGCAGCAGCAGCTCCCAAGGCCGCCAATTCCGATTCCAAGAAAAAAGCCGCCTAAGGCCTTTTTGAAAAAACAATACCAAACAGCCCGCCCTTACAGCGGGCTGTTTTTTATTACTAGCTTTCTCTTCGTCACCTCCGAGGCCTGCGCAGCAGGCTTATACTTCGGGGGTCTGGAATGCGGGCAGCTCCGCTGCCCACCTTTATCCGGATCCCCGCTGTGCAAACGTTGCTAAAGCAACGTCGCTGGGATGACAGACAGAAAACGGTATATCCACAGAGTTATCCACAACCTGTTTGCTATTACCCTGATTCTGTTGTAGACTTATAAGTACTTACGGGAACTCTTCCCGCCTTGCCTCGAATTTCTAATACGAAATTTCAAATCAAAATGACCGCTTGTTGCATATCGCACAATCAAAAGCCGCAAGATAAACGCTTCCAGTCTCTGGGAGCGCCGAAGGATCGTAACCGCGTCTGGGCGGTTTCCGCGATCCACGGCCATGCCGATAAACTTACCGCCATTCACGATGCTATATTCGAACGCTTTCGCGCGGGCGACAAACTTGTTTATCTCGGCAACTATACCGGTTACGGCGACCAATCGGTTGAAACCGTCGACGAGCTTCTGACCTTCCGGCGCATGCTGCTTTCCTGCCGCGGCGTGGTTCCGGATGATATTGTCTATTTACGCGGAGCGCAGGAAGAAATGTGGCAAAAACTGCTCCAGCTTCAATTCGCTACCGATCCCACCAATGTCCTTCTCTGGATGCTGGCAAACGGCCTTGCCGCCACGCTGCAAAGCTACGGCCTGTCCGCTCATGACGGAATAGAATCCTGCCGCAAGGGCGTGCTTGGCATAGGTAAATGGACCGACGCCATCCGCGCCGTTATCCGGCATCATCCCGGCCACGAAATCCTGGGGACGCAGCTTATGCGCGCCGCCTTTACCGATGAAGAGCAGGACCACCCCCTGCTCTTTGTGCATTCAGGCCTCGATGCTTCCAAATCCCTGCCCGAACAGGGCGATAATTTCTGGTGGCCGCGCAAGAATTTCGAAGACATCCACGATGCCTATAGACCGTTTGACAAGGTCATACGCGGATATGATCCCGCTCATAAGGGCTTCCACGCCAATTGTGTCACCGCCACGATAGACGGCGGTTGCGGCTTTGGCGGGGCACTGATCGGCACCAGCTTCGATAACGCCGCCGTGATGGGCGATGTGCTGGAAGCTTAGGCCCTCCTCTTTCTCCCCATTTTTGCCAAAATTTTTGTAAGTTTTTTGTAACTTTTTGTGATCTGAAACGTATGTATAGACGTAGCAAATAGGACAAAATCGATCCGGATAGGCCGGATCATGTAAAATATACAGCAAAGAGGGCAAAAAGATGGCACATATCGACGATCCACAGACACAAAAAGCAAACATGGATTATATCAAAACGTCCATGAACGCCCCGTTGCTTGAAAAAGAGCACGAGCTCGACCTCGCCCGCCGCTGGATTAACGATCAGGACGAAAAGGCCCTGCACGAGCTTATTAATTCCTATACCCGCCTTGTGGTCTCCATGGCGTCCCGCTTCCGCAATTACGGCCTGCCCATGGGCGACCTTATTCAGGAAGGGAATATCGGCCTGATGCAGGCTGCCAACCGCTTCGATCCCGAGCGTGACCTGCGGTTTTCCACCTATGCTTCATGGTGGATCCGCGCCGCTATTCAGGACTATGTCTTGCGCAACTGGTCGATCGTGCGTACGGGCACGACTGCGGCTCAAAAATCCCTGTTCTTCAATCTGCGCCGCCTGCGCTCTCGCATCGAAACCCGCGTTGAGGGCGAAGGGCTGGACGATGAGGGGCGCGAGGAAATCGCGGGTGAACTGGGCGTAAAGCTTAAAGACGTTGTAGACATGGAAGGCCGCCTTGCCGCCGGAGATAAATCTCTTAACGGCAAAATAAGCCAGAGCGCCGAAGGCGGTGAAACCGAGTGGCAAAGCTTTTTGGCCGATGAACGCCCCGACCCCGAAGAGGTCGTGATCGGCATGAAAGACGCCAAAACGCGCTCCGAATGGCTGAACAAGGCGCTTTCAACGCTGAACGAGCGCGAACAAACTATCATCCGTGAACGCCACCTTAATCAGGAGGCCGTGACGCTGGAAACGCTGGGCAAGGAACTAGGCGTAAGCAAGGAACGCGTACGCCAGCTTGAACAGCGCGCCATGGGTAAATTGCGCGAATCCATGGTCGGCCTTACCGGCGGCGACACATCTCAATTGTTTTCGGGAAACTGACGCTTTGCGTACCCTCGCGTAGAGCGGCTTGAAGTTTTCCGACCGGGCCGGGCTGTTGCTCCCTCTTCAGCCCGGCCTACTTATGCCTGACGAATTCCTTCTGCATCACCCCGTCGTCCTGAGCCATCCCCGTCATCCTCAGCCCCCTGTCATCCTGAGCGAAGCGAAGGATCTCTTCGAACAGTCAGAGAGATCCTTCATGCCTGAAGGCCTTCAGGATGACAAAACTTCTCTGCCTACTTCACCACCATCTTATAACGCTCTCCTGCCTGAAGGGGTGCGCCGGGCAATAGGCCGTTCAGAATGGCGAAACGCTCTTCCTTGTAATCGTTAAACGGCATCTGGCGGGCCAATCCGGCCATGGTGTCGTTTACGCCCGCAGGCACGATATCGATGCGGTAGGGGCGAACCTGCTGCTTCTCCGATGCGCTTAACAACCGGAAGCTATAGGTGGCTCGTTTCAAACCATCCATCTCACCCGCATCCGTGCCGGGCGGAATGGCGATCTGGAACCGCGCAAAGCGGTCGGGCGCATAGGCAATGGCCACAACGCGGATTGTCGCAGGCTTGCCGTTGACCTGCCCGTTAAACGCGGCGGCTGCGGCGTTCATGCCGTTCACCGTAATACGTTCGGGATCGGTCAGCTTCGCCTCTCCGTTCATCCAGCCTTGGGTCAAATATGTATAAGCATCCATGTTGTTCGGGTTTCCGGCCATGTCGAAAATAATGATCGGCCCGTCTTTGGACACGGCAACCACTTCGCTCGCGCCATTGGCGATCTGGTAACCGCGCGGCACGTGGAAGGCAAAACCTAAGCCGGGGTGATAGAAATCAGAACCGCTGTCGCTTTCGCGCACGAAGCCCTGCCGCGCACTATCGCCATAAACGATACCGTCAATTTTTTGCAGGTATCCCTCGCGGTTAACCGTTCCGCCCGCTGCGGCGACCGTTTCCGCACGTGTCTTGTTCACGCGCTCATCCGTGGCCGGGTGGGTAGAAAAATAACTCGCCCCCGAATCCTCTTTCCCCTGAAGGCGGTTTTCCAATGCACTGTAGCGCTGCAGCGAGGTCAGGAAGCTGGTCGAGGCACGCGGGTCATACCCTGCGCGGGCCATATAGCGAATGCCAAGCGTATCGGCCTCGTTTTCCTGCGATCTTGAATAGGATTTAAGATAAAGGTCAGAACCGAGACCCAGCGCCTGCGACACGCCCGTTTGTCCTATCGCGACCGATAAAATAGACGTGCCCAGCGACGTCACAACGCCGCGCGAATAGCGTTCTGCCGAATGCCGCCCGGTAATGTGCCCCGCCTCGTGGCCCAATACGCTGGCCAGTTCCGCCTCGCTGTTTGCCAATGCCAGAAGTCCGCGCGTGATATAGATATATCCACCCGGCAGCGCGAATGCGTTCACGACCGGAGAATCCAGAACAAAGAATTTATACTCCACATCCGGACGCTCGGTATCGGAAACCACTTTCGCGCCCACGGCGCTGACATAGGACTGCACAGCCTGGTTCTCATAAAGGCCGAATTGTGCCAGTATCTTTTCGTGCTCTTCCGCGCCGACCTGATTTTCCTGTTCCGGCGACATGAGGGCGGTAAACTGCGTGGCGCCTGTGGCGGGGTTTGTGGAACACCCTGAAAGAAAAAGCGCAGCCAAAGCAACGGTAACGATGAACAAATATCTCATAATCCTGATTCTGACCTTTGTTGGTTTCGTAACTATTATATGTAGTGCCCTGCCTGCCCGTGCGCAAGACCGGCTTCCGCAAGGCGATTTTTCCGCCCTGAAAAAAACGGATGAGGCCGTGGTGGCGCAAGTCATCGACCCGCAAACCTTAAGCCTTTCGGATGGCCGCGTGCTACGCCTGAGCGGCCTTGATCTTTCCGATTACAACCCGTCAGAGCCGGGCAATTTCTCCCTCGCCGCGCTTGTTATTCTCCGCGATATGTTGGAGGGTAAAAACATCACCATCTATCAAACGCCCGATAATGATAAGGGACGGATAAACCGGATGGGCCATATGCTCGCCCATGTCGAACGCTCCAGCGACCGCGCATGGGTGCAGGGTTCCCTGCTCGCCCTCGGCCTTGCAAGAGTGCGCAGCACTTCTTCTAACCATGAAATGACCGCGCAGATGTATGCTCTTGAAACCGTGGCGCGTGCCGAGAAAATCGGCCTCTGGGGAAACCCGCGCTTTACCGTGCTTACCCCCGAAACGGCGCAAAACGGCATCGGCGGTTTCGGAATTGTGGAGGGCACGGTTTATTCCGCCGCACTAAAAAATAACCGTATTTACATTAATTTCGGACCCGACTGGCGCGAAGACTTCACCCTCTCCCTAACTTCCGAAGCTAAGCGCGAGCTTTCGAAACAAAACCTCGATCCGCTGAACTGGGCGGGCAAACGCGTACGCGGTCGCGGCTGGCTGGAAGAATATAACGGCCCGTCCATCGAAATCGATCATGCCAGCGCGATCGAGCTTCTGAATTAATATCCTGCCCATAGACAAACCGCGCATCAGCTTTTATGGTGTTGGCTTCAAATATTAACATCTTAACGAAAGACCATGAGCGCCAGCCGTATCAATCCCTATACTCAGGAATCGCGCCCTGCTTCCAAAGCGCCGCGCACATCCCCGCTCATGGATTTATTTCCAGCCATCACCCCCTATTCCACCGGATTCTTAAGCGTGGACAGCGGGCACGAGCTTTACTGGGAACAAAGCGGCAATCCCGACGGCGTACCAATCCTCCTGCTTCACGGCGGTCCCGGCGCAGGGGCAACCCCCATGCACCGCCGCTTTTTCGATCCGGACCATTACCGCATTATCATCATGGATCAGCGTGGCGCTGGCCGCTCTACTCCGCTCGGCGGGATTGAGAACAATACAACCGCGCATCTGGTGGGCGATATCGAAGCCCTTCGCGAACATCTTAATATCAATCGCTGGCATCTTTTCGGCGGATCGTGGGGTAGCACGCTGGCACTGTCCTACGCCGCGCAATATGCGCAAAACTGCATCAGCCTGATCCTGCGCGGTATATTCCTTTGCGAGCAAGAGGAAGTTAACTGGTTCCTTTACGGTATGAGAACGATTTTCCCCGAAGCCTGGGACCAGTTCGCCGGATTGCTTGAGCCTGAAGAGCAGGATAATTTGCTTACCCATTACTACGCGCGACTGACTGGAAGCGACGAAAAAGCGGCGATCGAGGCCGCCATACGCTGGGCGCTGTATGAGGGGGCGTGTTCGTCCCTGTTGCCCAATTACGAAACCATCACCACCGATGAACAGAAACAGCACGCACTCGCCCTTGCCCGGATCGAGGCGCATTATTTCAAAAACGAAATCATCGGCGCAGAAAACTCTCTGCTGGCTAGGGTTGATTCTTTCCGGCACGTTCCGACCACCATTATACAAGGGCGCTATGACGTTATATGCCCCATGATGACGGCGAATAAGCTTCATCAACACTGGCCCGAGGCAGATTTTATCGTCGTGCCCGATGCGGGCCATTCGGCGCTCGATCCCGCTTTGCGCTCCCGCCTGATCAATGCCACGGAAAACGCCAAAACGCTCAAATACTAAACTGATACTCGCTACCTCTAAACAAGAAGGAAAAAGAAAAAATGGATTTTACATCAATCAAGGATATGGCTTTAAACGGCAAGACGGTATTGCTGCGCGCCGATCTGAACGTCCCGGCCCAGAATGCCCGTGTCACCGACACCACACGTATCGATCGTCTGAAACCCACCATTGATTATCTGCGCGAGGCAGGCGCGAAAATCCTCGTCCTGTCGCATTTCGGTCGGCCCGACGGCGAACAAAACCCGCAAATGTCGCTCGCTTTTCTCGTTTCCGCGCTTCAGGACAGCTGGGACGTAGCAGTAAAATTCGCCCCTGATTGCGTCGGCGATGCAGCGAAAAAAGTTGCCGACTCGCTGTCCCCCGGCGAAGTAGCCCTGCTGGAAAATTTGCGCTTTCACAAGGGAGAGGAAGCCAACGACCCGCATTTCAGCGCCAAGCTCGCCGATCTTGGTGACGTCTATGTGAACGATGCTTTTTCCGCCGCACACCGCGCCCATGCCTCCACCGAGGGTATTACGCACTTGCTCCCTTCCGCTGCCGGCCTCTTGATGGAGCAGGAATTAAACGCCCTGTCGCGCGCTCTGGAGGCACCGCAAAAACCCGTTATAGCGATTGCTGGAGGATCAAAAATATCAACTAAACTCAATGTGTTGCTGAATCTTGTTAAGAAAGTAGATTATCTAGTTTTGGGCGGTGGTATGGCCAATACTTTTCTCTATGCCGAAGGGGCGGAAGTCGGCGGCTCACTCTGTGAAAGAGATATGGTCCACGAAGCGCAAGACATCATGAAAGCAGCCGACAAAGCCGGTTGCCGTATCATTCTTCCCTGTGATGCCGTATGCGTGGAAAATCTCGCGCCCGATGCGCCATTCGAAATTTACGACACGCAGGAAATTCCCGCCGACCGCCGCGCGATCGATATCGGCCCGAAAAGCATTATCGAAATCACGGAAATTATGGCCTCCTGCAAAACGCTGGTCTGGAACGGCCCCATGGGCGTATTTGAAATCAAGCCCTTCGATAACGGCACCAACGCGCTCGCCAAAACAGCCGCCGAACTCACCAAGGAGGGAGATCTTGTCAGCGTGGCGGGCGGCGGCGATACGGTTGCGGCGCTGGAAAATGCAGGCGTGCGTGATGACTTTACTTACATCTCGACTGCTGGCGGCGCGTTCCTAGAATGGTTGGAAGGTAAAACCCTGCCCGGCGTCGCCGCGCTTTTGGCCGCCCGTAAAGCAGACTAAAAATTTTAATGAATTTCTTTCGAACCCTTGCCGGAATCGGCCAGAATTTCGCGCGCCATGGCGGGCGTGATACGGTTGAAATACTCCACCGCTTTGCTGATCGCCATCGCATCCGTCGTTTCCGACGGCTTGCGGAAGCGGTGGCTCAGTAGATAGATGGAAATAAAATCCGCCTTGCCGATATGACAGGAATGACAAGCAACGGCGAGCCCCTGCCCGCTTTCCTGCATTAAAATTTCTTCGATCGTGCTTTCCGTTAAATTGGTATACTGCGCAAATCGGTTGATAAAATAGCCGAACTCGCCGCGACGCAGCGCCTTGATCATCAGCGCGGGCGAAGTCATATTTCTTGCCCCTGTTACAACCTCCTCTTCGGTTTTTACCTCTTCCGGTTCCGGCATATGACGAAGAGCCGCCGCGGTAAATTCCTTGCGCGCCTCGCGAAGCGCTTTGGCGACATCGCCCGCTTCACCGAAATGTGTGGTCACATAATTTTGCATCGCCTCACCGACATGTTCATACAGGCTGGCAGCCAGATCGTCTGAAACCTCGCTGCGGCGAAGAAGCGGCAGAGCAAGTCTTTCGTTCCCCTGCGCCATATCCGAGAGCATAACTAGTGCGGCATCGTCCAACACCAGCGCCTCGTTTTCCGCCAGATTAACGGCCGTATCCACGTCGCGCGTTTGCGCCAGAACATTAACCACATGATCGCTCAGCGCGCGGCGGCGTGCGATTTCCCGCCAGTATTCGGAAGTTTTCGATTTGATAATATAAAGAAGATCCATATCGCCCAGCACTGCGCTATTTCTAAGCATCGGTGCGGCAACGCAAATTTCGTCATTGGAAAGTTGAAGCACAAGGCGCAGCGGCACCTCTTTCAATTCGGACAAACGCTCGGATAACGCCACGCGCAAATCCGTCTCGGCTTGACGCACAAGTGTAATAAGAACATCCGCGACCAGTTCCTGCTCGCGGGGGTTAAGCTGCATCCCTAAAAGTTCGCAAACCGCGCCCATCAGTTCGGAGCGTGCCGAAGGCTGATCGTCGGTTGCCAGTGAAACCAAACGGTGAGAGTCGTAAAGGCGCACCAAAAGCGGTGTCACCACAGAAGATTTATCCAATAAACTCAAGTCCATCATAATGCCGCCCCGATCGGCTGTTGCAAACTCATGGCGCAATACTCCCGTTTATGCTCCACCCTCCATTGGAACACAAAAACCTTAACGCGCGGTTTACTTATCTGTTTTTAGTTAGTTAATTTAAGGAAACGCTTTTAAATCCCGTCGGCACTCTTATCGGCACCTTTTTTTACCGGAGACTCTTTTCGCGTCCCTCCCTGTTAATTTGCAAGATATAGAAAAAGTATTACCAATTTATTAACGGGATAATTTTTTTTATCGGCCAGATAATTTGTGAAACCCCCCGGTTTCGTGTAGAAATAGATGATAAGAGTTTCTTAAGAGTTTTCTGTGTACACTGTATAAGTAGGGTTTTAATAATAATAATTTATAGAGTTAAGGACACAAGGAAATGGCTGGACCACTATCGGGTATAGGATCCGCGTCGCAGTTTGTAGTATCACAATATCAGACGCAACAAACATCAAATACGCAAGTTCGCGATACTGAGAAAAAGCCCGAAGACAGCGAAAGCGTTGTTTCCAGCTCTCCCCTAAAAGAATCAAGCGAAGTCGAAACGGACAACAGCTCCGACGTTACCAAGCAGAACGTGGTACAGGCTTCCGCAGACGAGCAAACCTTGCGCGATGAAAAAGAGCGCGGCTCGATCCTCGATATTTCAGTTTAATTAAGACAGGGTAGTAAATTAATCAAAACAGGCGGTCCGAAGAAGCCGCCTTTTTTGTTGCTCCAGTTCCCTCCATTCGTCATTGCGAGGCCTGTAGGCCGAAGCAATCTAGTACAAAAATAATAGCGATTGCCGCGTCGCCCGTCTTCGCCAAAGCTTCGACGAGGCTCCTCGCAATGACGAGTGGGGGAAGTCGATTTAAACTACTGGAAAGCAACCTCGTTAAAGCTGCGCAGTTTACGGCTATGAAGCTGCGCGGGCTCTCGGTCGCGCAACAGGCGCATGGCAAGCAAACCAATCTGCAAATGCTGATCTACCCGCTCGCGGTAAAAACTATCGGCCATACCGGGTAGCTTTAATTGCCCGTGAAGAGGTTTGTCGGAAACGCACAGCAACGTGCCATAGGGCACGCGGAACCGGAACCCGTTGGCGGCAATCGTGCCCGATTCCATATCCATCGCCACCGCGCGGCTTTGCGACAGGCGTAAGTTCTGCCGGATAGAGGTCTGAAGCTCCCAGTTCCGGTCGTCCGTCGTCGCCACCGTTCCGGTGCGCATCACGCTTTTAAGGTCGTAACCCTTATGTCCGGTTACCTCGCCCACAGCCTGTTCCAGCGCCTGCTGAATCTCGGCCAGCGCGGGCACGGGAATGCTTAAGGGAAGGTCCTCGTCCAGAATTTTATCCTCGCGCAAATATCCGTGCGCCAGCACGTAATCGCCCAGTTTTTGCGAGTTACGAAGCCCCGCGCAATGCCCCAGCATGATCCAGGCATGCGGGCGCAATACGGCGATATGGTCGGTAATCGTCTTGGCGTTCGACGGCCCCACGCCGATATTGACCATGGTAATCCCCGATCCGTCGGGGCGTTTCAGGTGATAGGCCGGCATCTGCGGCAAGCGTTTCAGAGGGTCCGGCTGCACGAATTCGGTATATTCGCCGCTCAAAACCTCCTGCCCGCCGATCTTGATAAATTCGTCGATATAGAACTGATAATTGGTGAACAGGATATAATTCTGGAAGTCGCTGGCTCCGCTGCCGCAATAATGGCGCAGTCGTTGCAGGCTCATATCCACACGCGGCGCAGTAAACAGCGAAAGCGGCGCGGGCTCTCCTTCCGCCGGAATATAGGTACAATTCGCGATTTCATCGTCCATGATCTCAAGGTCGGGCAAATCGAACGTATCCTCAAGCTCGCCCAACTCGTTCACGTTCAGACCTTCCTCTATGTGAAACCCCTCGCCCAGTGCAAAATGGATGGGAATGGGCGTTTCGCTCACCCCCACTTCGATGTCGATGTCATGGTTCTCGATAATCAGATCGATTTGTTCCTGATAATAACGCGCAAAAATATCGGGGCGGGTAATCGTGGTGGCATAACTGCCCGGCTTGGCCGCAAAACCGTATGAACGGCGCGAATCCTTACGTTTGGCGTATTTCGTGGTGATCCGCAGCTCAGGGTAATAAGCCCGCACGCGGCGCTTCAGTTCTCCGCGGACAAAGGCCTGAAAACATTCCCGCAAATACGCCGTATGCGCCTCATAAATCTCCGTCAGCGCCGCAATGACGGCACCGGATTCGCTATAGGAACGGGAAGAAAACTTGGGAAGTGTAATTTCACTCATCCCCTATTATCGCCGATTTTAGGTTTATTTTCAATCTAATAGCTCAGCCAATAAATAACTTGAATTATTCATAATAAATACCTACAACACAACATTACATGGACATACGGCGCATATTTACAAAATCAACAGCCACCGACCGTTACATAGAGCTAAACGGTGAGCGCCTGGGCATGTCTTTCTTTCGCCTGAAAGACCATTTCAACCGTCCCGCTTTCATGGCCTCAACCGCTATAGCCGCCTTAAGCGCCATACTAAGCCAAATTTTACTCGAAACTCCGCCTAACATCTTATGGCCAAGCGCCATGGCAGTCACAGGATATCTGGCTGTAACTTGTTTTTCCGAACTCGAACGCGCATTTCATAGAATTGTTGGAGAAGCTCACGAATTGATTATTGATACACGACCTTCAAAAAAGGCCCTCCATCAAGAATTACAAACAAAAATAAAAGCGGGGCTTGGCTTAGGCGTAATTTTATGCGGTGCCTACACTTCATACGTAATTACGTGGCCCACCAACCCCGAAGTAACAGGCATGTTTAATACCCCAGAAGGTTTAACCAAGCTACTTTTATATTCAACAACATTGGCCAGCGCTTCAACTTTACAATCCGCACTTAACTTACGGCGAGCCTTCATGTTATTTAGCGGACAGTGGGAAATTGCACACCGAAGTCAAATTTCCCAGACAACAAACGAACCCGCTAATCCTCCAGCCCCATAAGAGACCGCGCGTAATCTTTCGCAGCAAAGGGTTGCATATCCTCGGCCTGCTCACCAATCCCGATGGCATGAACCGGAACGCCGAATTTATCGGCCAGCCCCACAAGAACCCCGCCTTTGGCGCTACCGTCCAGCTTGGTGACGATCAGCCCGGTCACATTCACCATTTCCTTAAAGGTCTCAACCTGCGAAAACGCGTTTTGTCCGGTCGTGGCATCCAGCACAAGCAACACCGCATGCGGCAGGCTTTCATCCTGTTTTTTCAGCACACGAACGATTTTTTGCAATTCCTCCATCAGGTTCTTTTTATTCTGCAGGCGTCCGGCGGTATCGATCAAAAGAACGTCCGTGTCCTGCTCCTTCGCCTTTTGATAGGCCTCGAACGCCACGGCGGCGGAATCGGCGGCAACGTCCTTGGCGTAAAATCCGGAATGCGTGCGCTTCGCCCATTCCTGTAACTGCTCGACGGCCGCCGCGCGGAACGTATCGCCCGCCGCCATCATCACCGATTTCTTATCCTTGTAATATAAATTCTGCGCCAGCTTGCCGATGGTGGTGGTCTTTCCCACGCCGTTCACACCGCAGACCAGAACCACAAACGGCCCCTCGGCAGGTTTGTTAATTACAAGCGGTTTCGCCACCGGCTCCAGAATTTTCGCCACACTTTCGGCCAGCGCGCCTTTGATTTCTTCTTCGGAAATCTCCTTACCAAATCGCCCCTGCCCGAATTCTTCCACCAGCCGCGCCGCCGTCGACGGCCCCAGATCAGCAGAAATTAACACCTCTTCCAACTGCTCCAGCATCTCGTCATCCAGCTTTTTCTTGGTAACAAGATCGGTAAGGCCTTGAGAAATTTTATTGGATGATTTCTTAAGCCCCTTGGTCAGGCGGGAAAACCAGCCCCCTTCGCCTGAATGATCGCTTAAATCCTCACGCTCGTGATCGTCATCCAGCGGGGTATGCCGCGGTACGGGTTGGGATTTAAGGTCTTCGATAACCTCGTCCTCACGCTCGTTAAGCTCGTGCTTGATACGCTCATCCATATCGGAGTCATATTCGGTGGGCGGCTCCAGCGCGGGATCGGACGGGCGGTGAATGATCCGCTCTTGCGTTTCTTCGCGTTCCTGTTCCTTGCCGTTCTTCTTTTTGCGCCAGAAAACCATAGCTTTTCTCCTTTGGAATTAGATTGATCCTAACCCTGCAAGAACTGAAAAACCAGCATGTTTTCCTTTGATATAATTGTTGACATAAAACAAAGACTTGCGATATGTCTGATTAAACAGCAAAAAGCTTTGTTACAGAGGGGGCAATATGGCCTATAACGTTATCGGTTTTCTAAGTGCATCAGCGAAAAGAGTTCAAGCAAGGTTTAACTCAGCAATCCACACTGCGCAATCCAGAGGAAAACCCCAACAAACTGCTGAAAAGCGTGCAAACGATATCATTGAACATTTAGAGACCTTAGCATCACAAAAGATACAGAGCACCAATCAGAGCTTTGGCAATCGTCACAACATGCCCTTGCAAAGCGGATGTACTTATTCCTCCCCCGCTTTCAGAGTGCAATATTTCCCCACTTCTAACGAAGTATGGGGACTTACGGTTGAGTACAATCCGCAAGCAGAAAGAATTAATTTTGAGTTGGTGGATTACAGGCAAATGAAAGACGGCAACGACAAGCCCCGTATATCTGTAGTGAACTCCTTTTCAGTCTGGAGCAATACCGATGCGATGGGCAATGCTTTGCTTCATGTTCTTGAGCAAAACCTCGAAGCTAGACATAGATTATTGCAAGACGATGCTCCGGAATTAACGCAAGCCGCCTAGCGTAAGATTGCCCCCTTCAAGGATATGCCGTCTATAGCTTGGGGGATAACCTGAATCAGACATCCCGCTTCTATCTGTCTATCCACCTTCACATGCGCGAAGTTCTCGGTCCGGCAGAAATTATCCTTTTCTGCTACGGCCATGGCAGGCTTACCGATTTGCGCCGTATGGAATTTCAAAAGCTGTTTCTCGCCAAGCTCGCGAAGCCTTGCCGCTCGTTCCTTACGCAGAGGCACAGGCACTTGGTTTTTGATTTTCGCTGCCGGGGTGCCTTCGCGTTCCGAATAAGGGAATACATGCAGGAAGGTCAGATCGCACTCCTCAACAATACGCAAAGAATTCTCAAACATCTCATCGGTTTCCGTCGGAAATCCGGCAATAATATCCGCGCCAAAGGCTATGTCAGGGCGATATCCCCGTGCACGATTACATACTTCAATCACATCATGGCGCAAGTGGCGACGTTTCATGCGTTTTAAGATCATGTCATCGCCCGCCTGAAGCGATAGATGCAAATGCGGCATAAAACGCGGTTCTTCGGCGATTAAACGCCACATATCTTCATCAATCTCTACGGGATCAAGGGAAGAGAGGCGCACTCTTGGAAGCTCCGGCACCAGCGCCAGTACACGGCGGATCATCTGCCCCAGACTAGGGCTGCCCGGCAAATCGGCGCCATAAGAAGTGACATCAACGCCTGTGAAAACGATCTCGTTATATCCCTGCCCTACCAGCGCCCTTACCTGCTCCGCGATCACACCAATAGGCACAGAACGCGAGTTTCCACGGCCATAGGGGATAATGCAGAATGTGCAGCGGTGATCGCAGCCATTCTGGACCTGCAAGAAAGCACGCGAGCGATCTTCAAACCCTTCGATCAAATGCGAAGCCGTTTCTTTCACGCTCATGATATCGTTCACACGAATTCTGGGGTGATTATAGCCCCCCTCACCCGAAGCGCTCTGCGCTTCTCCCCTCTCCCCCGCGGGGAGAGGGTTAGGGAGAGGGGGAAATTTCCACGCCTCTTGCTGCAATTTTAAATCATTTCCCAAAACAAAATCGACTTCGCCCATTTCGGCGTACATATCGGGGTTCACCTGCGCGCTACAGCCCGTCACGATGATTTTGGCATCGGGATTTTCCCGCCGCGCCTTACGGATAGCCTGACGCGCCTGTTTCTCCGCCTCTCTCGTGACGGCGCAGGTATTGAAGATAATCGCGTCTTTCAGCCCCGCATCTTTCGCATGCGTGCGCATCACCTCGCTCTCATAGGCATTGAGGCGACATCCAAATGTAACGAGTTCAGGCTCTTTCGCGGTCATGCGCGGGTTTTACAGTTTTTCCAGAAATGCGTCAAATACTTGAGAATTGATATTGTTGACATAACTTTAATCCCTGTCTATTACATCTTCTATGAGCAAGCTCCTTCTAAAACCCAACGCCTTAAGGGCTATTTTTGAAATAGGCACCCCCGGCTACGAAAACTTTGATGAAAATGCATATCGCGCCGCCAAAAAATCGGAACGCACCCGCATGCGCAATTCATTAGGCAAGCCGCATACGGCTTTCAAACTTTCGATGGGACCCGTTGTAAGATTTTCTGACCCTGCCGACCCGACAATCAACCGTAATCGTTGGGGCCATCGCACACATAGGGAACATAAAGGCTCCATTTATTACGGTTTTCAGGACGCCATCATTGCCACAAAAACAACATTTGTAGTTGGCTTTTTCTCGGAAGATTTGGGCTTTAGAAAAAAACAAGGCGGCCAACCTGTATTATTTTTTCAGGGAATACAGACTCCTGAAAGCCTTTGGGTTGATGAAATTCTGCTTAACAAAACGCCGCAAGAACCTGACACCCAATTTCAAAAAATCCCCCCTGAAACACCATACCTGCAACGTGCTTTTTTGCTGGCATATCGCTCCTATGAACAAATCTCGTCAGATACCGGCATGACTCCTGAAGAAAATTTGCGATGGGCCGAAAAATTGTCTGAACCTGAGGTTCTATCAGTGTTTGATGAAAAATGGGGCGATTTAACCCTTTAAAACCCCATCAAAAACATAAGCCACAGGGCCGGTCATAAAGATATGGCCGTTATCGCGCAGCTCCATGGTCAAATCGCCGCCATCCAGCGTCAGGGTGATTTTGTTATCACTGAGCCCTCTGTGAACCGCCGCGGCCATCACGGCGCATGCACCGGACCCGCAAGCCAGCGTAACGCCAGATCCCCGCTCCCAAACGCGCATACGCAAGTGTGATTTATCCAGAATCTCAACGAATTCAATGTTCGCGCGATGGGGGAATATTTTATCGTTCTCGAAACGCGGCCCCAGTTTTTCAATATCAACATCGGCCACTTTATCGGTGAAAAACACAGCATGCGGG
>CAYXSX010000001.1:236597-692048 GCA_964467925.1 uncultured Pseudobdellovibrionaceae bacterium
TGCGACGCATCCGGATTATAAACGCGCATGAACATATCGGCTTTTTTGGAAGGCTCCATTACAATCAACTGATCGCAGCCCACGCCCATATGGCGGTCGCAAACATGCTTGACGAATTCGGGCATAAGGGCGGTATGTCCGTCCCGCTGATCGAGAATGACGAAATCGTTTCCCAGCCCGTGCATTTTTCTAAAGTGCATATCTCTACTTTCACTGTCATCCTGACCGAGGCGAAGCCGAGTGGAAGGATCTCAAAGCTTGTAAAGGAGATCCTTCGACTCCGCCCGTTTCTTTCCAAGAAACGGCCTCCGCTCAGGACGACAAAGGAGGAGGACGTCTTTTTCTTGACATACCGCAGTAATATGCCTATTTTCCACCCAAATTTCCACTGACATGTTGTTTGTCAGTGCCCAAGCACTTTCGAGGTGCAGGTACCCCCTACTCGGCGAAGTTACGCTCAGTGGGGCTAAAATGCTTTGACGATTATTTTAACCGTCATTGCGAGCGTAGCGAAACAATCTCCAGATTGCCGCGTCGGCCTTCGGGCCTTCTCGCAATGACGACAGAGGAACGAATGTTTGACAGTTTGAGCGAAAAATTAGGCGGTGTGTTTGATAAGCTAAGAGGCAAAGGCTCTCTTAGCGAAAACGACGTTATGGCCGTTTCACGCGAAATCCGCATCGCCCTGCTGGAGGCCGACGTAGCACTTCCTGTTGTTAAAGATTTTATTGCAGGCCTTAAAGACAAAGCCGTAGGACAGGACGTTATCAAGGGGGTAAACCCCGGCCAACAGGTTATAAAAATCGTTCATGACGCTTTGGTCGAAATGCTGGGTTCCGAGAGCGCCGAACTCACCTTCGCCTCTCCGCCTTGCGCCTATATGATGGTTGGCTTGCAGGGCTCCGGTAAAACCACATCTACCGCCAAAATCGGTAAGTGGATAAGCACGAAACACAATAAAAAAGTCCTGATGGCCTCGCTCGACGTCTACCGCCCCGCGGCGCAGGACCAGTTGGCCCAGCTCGGTACGCAGACAGAAATAGCGACCCTTCCGATCATCAAAGACCAAAAGCCGCTTGATATAGCCAAACGCGCGATGGATACCGCCCGTAAAGAGGGTTTTGATCTTGTTATCCTTGATACCGCAGGCCGCCTGTCGATTGACGAAGAACTTATGGCCGAAATTGAAGTCATCAAGAAAGAAATCAAGCCCGTTGAAACGCTGCTCGTGGCCGACGCCATGACGGGCCAAGACGCTGTGCAAACCGCCAAAGCGTTTGACGAGCGTGTAAGCCTCACCGGGATCATGCTGACCCGTATTGACGGCGATGCACGCGGTGGCGCGGCGATGAGCATGAAAGCCGTCACAGGCAAGCCAATCAAGCTACTCGGTACAGGCGAGAAGTGGGACGCGCTGGAGCCTTTCCACCCTGAACGTATTGCGGGCCGCATTCTGGGCATGGGTGACGTGGTCTCCCTCGTGGAAAAAGCCGCCGCTACGGTCGATAAAGACGCCGCCGAAAAAATGGCCGCCAAATTCAAAAAGGGCCAGTTCGATTTCAACGATCTTTTGTCCCAGATGCAGCAAATGTCCAAAATGGGCGGCATGGGCGCGATGATGAAAATGCTTCCCGACCTTGGTAAAATGGCCGGCCAGATCGAGGAAGCGGGCGTAGATGACGGCTTCATGAAACGTCAGGAAGCCATGATCCTGTCCATGACCCCGGCAGAGCGTGAAAAGCCCGAACTTCTCAACATGAAGCGCAAACAGCGTATAGCCGCGGGTTCCGGCACCTCTGTGCAAGACCTTAACAAGCTGGTGAAACAGCTCCAGCAAATGCAGACCATGATGAAGCGCATGAAAAAAATGGGCATGGGCGGCATGATGAAACAGATGAAGGGCCTGATGGGCGGCAAGGACGCCGACGCCATGATGGCTGGAATGGACCCCGAAATGCTGGCCGGGGAAATGGGTGCTCTCGAAAACCAAGGCCCACTGGGCCCCAACCCCTTCGCCCCCGGCGCTAATTTCGGCGGTGGAATCCCCGGCGGCGGCCCCGATTTAAGCAACCTTCTGGGCGGCAGCGGCATGCGCAAGGCAACCAAAAGCCCCAAAAGTAAACGCAAGAAGGGCAAACGGTAATGCTTAACACCCTTCAAAAACCGGCGGTCATTTTCGCGCCTATGCCCAAATCAGCCAGCAATACGTTGCTGGAGCGTTTGGCGCATACGCTGGACGCTTGTGTAATCAAGCCGAAATCCGGTGGCGGCATCGGTCATTTTACGATCAATCCGCGCGGCCTGCGCCCTGCCCTTAAAGCTCTGGCCACCTGCAAAACGCCGCTGGTTTATCAACATTTCCTGCCCACCGATTACAACCGTCAGGCTCTGCAAAAATCCCTCAATACCGGCTCTCGCCCCAAAATCATCGTTTCAGTGCGCAATATTTATGACGCGGTTGTTTCCGCCGACCGTCACCAGTGGCGCGGCTACAGCCCGCTTTGGGTTAGCCGCGAGGAGAACGAATTCATGGCGCAAGATAACGATGCCGCCAATCACGGTTATTTCTGGCACGCCATGATCTTGATGAAATTCTACGCCGCCTGGGCTATCGTGCATCAGAGCGGTGCATGGAACGTAAAATTCGTCACTTACGATGAAATCTTGAACAATCCAGCCGCTTGCGTGGATGACATCCTGAAATTTTACGGCATTACCGCCGCCGTGCCCGATAACAATGCGCTGGAAAAAATTGTCGGCAATATTAGCCCCGGCAAAGGAAAAGAAGAAACCGTGGGACTTCCGCAGAAATACAAAGATTTGATAAAGGATTTCGCCGCCTCGTTTAAGGGTGTCGATTTTGGAATTTTAGGCGTAACGGAAAACCATGCGCGCCTAAAGAAAAAGGCGGGATAATCCTCGCTTAACTTGAATTGCAAAACTAAAAGGAGAAACACTATGGCACTTGCAATCAGACTGTCCCGGGGCGGACGTAAAAAGCGCCCGTTCTACCGTATCGTTGTTGCGGACAAGCGCATGCCGCGCGATGGCCGTTACCTCGAGAAACTGGGTACATACAACCCGCTTCTTCAGGATGACGCCCAACGCGTACAGCTTGTAGAAGACCGTATCAAATACTGGCTCTCTCAAGGTGCACAACCTTCCGAGCGCGTATCCATCTTCCTTGGCAAGGCCGGTATCATTCCGATGCCCGCACAGCCAAACCGCCCGAACAAATCCGCCCAGTCTGAAAAGACAAAGATGCGGATTGAAGAGAAAAAGGAAAAGCAGGAAGCCGCCAAGGCAGCTGCTGAGGCCGCCAAAGCCGAAGCCGCAGAAGCCGAGAAAGCCGCCGCTGAAGCCGCAGCACCTGCTGAAGAAGCCGCTCCCGCAGAAGCAGAAACAGCCAGCGACACTCCGTCTGAAACCCCTGCGGAAGTTCCCGTCGAGCAACCAGCCGAAGCTCCAGCGGACAATCCTTCTGACGCAAAGCCGGCGGAATAGTTGCAAGTTACAAGTTGCAAGTTACAAGCGCTCCCCGCCTGTTTCTTGCAACTTGTAACTAAAAACTTGTAACTACGATGAAACGCGTCTGTCTCGGAAAAATCGCTCAAGCTCACGGCATCAAGGGCCTTGTGAAGCTCTTCCCCTATGGGCAAGACCCTGCCCTGCTGGAGGGCGAGCTTTTTACGGGCGAAGATAGCGAGGAAACTCTCACCATTACCCTTAAAAACCCGCTGGGAAAATTCATTCTCGCGGAAATCGAGGGCTGCAACGACCGCAATAAAGCCGAAGCGCTGAAAGGCACAGAGATCTGGGTTTCACGTGAAACACTGCCCGAGCCTGAAGAAGGCGAGTTTTATATCGAAGACCTCATCGGCCTTATGGCGATTGATGAAAACGGCACGGCGATAGGAACGATAACAGCCGTGGAAAATTACGGCGCGGGCGATTTGCTGGAAATAAAACCGTTAAGCAGTCAAAGTTTCCTTCTGCCCCTGACCGATGACACCGTTACAGAAATCGGTGATCAGGTTACCATCCGGAATTTCGAAGCGTTCAGGGATATGGCATGACCAAATGGAACGTTAACATCCTCACAATCTTCCCCGAAATGTTCCCGGGCGCGCTTGCTCATTCGCTGGCCGGTAAAGCGCTGGAGCGCGGCGACTGGAGCTATAACGCCGTCAATATTCGCGACTTCGCGGGAGATAGCATTCACCGCGCCGTGGACGACACACCCTATGGCGGCGGCGCGGGCATGGTGATGCGCGCCGATATTATCGAGAAAGCGTTGCTTTCTCTGGATAATCAGATGAGCAGATTACCAGATGATCAGAATCCGCCCATCCGCTCATCCGCTCATCCGCTCATCTATTTAAGCCCCCGCGGGAAACCGCTCACACAGGCAAAAGTGAAGGAGTTGGCCGCTGCGCCCGAGATCACCCTTTTGTGCGGACGCTATGAGGGTGTAGACCAGCGCGTTCTGGATGCTTATGAATTCGAGGAAATCTCGGTCGGCGATTACGTGCTTTCCGGCGGCGAGCCCGCGGCTCTCATTCTCATGGATGCCTGTATCCGCCTTCTTCCCGGTGTAATGGGCAACGAAGATACGGCGGATAACGAGAGCTTCGGCAGCGGTGCGGGCGGGCTTTTGGAATACCCGCATTATACCCGCCCCGCCGCATGGAAAACTGCCAGTGGTGAAATCCTGGAGGTTCCGGAAGTCTTAACCTCCGGCGATCATGGAAAAATCGAACGCTGGCGCCGCGAGCAATCGGAAAAAATCACGAAAGAACGCAGACCGGATTTGTTGAAAGACAAGTAATTATTACGTAAGTGCCGCTTCTGTGCCAGAGGGTAAATGTACTCTCTTCAGATATTGTCCTGTTTCCAACAATTCTTTAATACGCCCCGAAAGTACCCCTTGGTTCCAATCTGCAATACATTCCCTCGCTTCAGCTTCGGAGACAGCAGTGCCAATCGGCCACTCAGTTTTTCTATCCTCAGGATGAAGACTTTCATCATCTAGCGTTTCATTATCTAACCAACCATCTACCTCATCATAAGTGTAGGAGTCCGTACGGCTAATCACATAGACATCCCACTTCGCTCTGTCCAGACGTCGCTGTCTTGCTTGCAATTGCTTAGATTTTTGAGCTTCTACAGACCGATCCAAACCGGCAACGTCGATAGTTTCTTGATGAGTACTAGAAAATACTTTTCCGACAAGAGTCAGGGGCTCCTCCCTCAAAGCATTCCACCTCTCGACAAGACGAAATAATATCTCCATAAGCCCCTCAAAAAAACATGCAAAGTTTTCTGTTTCCAGAAATAATTAAAAATCTCAAACTGGGCAACAAAAAACTTGTTTTCCACAGCCAAGCCCTGTATAAAGCCCGCAAACTGGCTTGAAAAAGCTGAATTTAACCCGTGAAAAAGACAAGCGATCCGCCGTCGCGCTGTAGTTTTGTAGAAACGTAAGCGGACGATTATCGGGATCCGAAAATAAGGGACTATAGAGATGAACACGTTACAAAAATTCGAAGAGCGCGAGCTCAAAAAATTACAGGAAGCCAAGCAGGTTCCCGATTTCCACCCCGGCGACACCGTTAAAGTTAACGTTCGTATTAAAGAAGGTACGCGCGAGCGTATTCAGGCATACGAAGGCGTTTGCATCGCCCGCACGGGTTCCGGCCTGAACGAAAATTTCACAGTTCGTAAAATCAGCCTCGGCGAAGGCGTAGAGCGTGTGTTCCCGCTGTGGAGTTCCCGTATCGACTCCATCGAGCTGGTGCGCCGCGGTTCCGTACGCCGTGCGAAGCTTTACTACCTGCGCGACCGCCGCGGTAAGTCCGCGCGTATTTCCGAGCGCGTAACAGGTCACGGTCTTGAGAAATCCGAAGAAGAAATCGCAAACGAGTCCTTGAGCAAAACCGCTAAGGTCAAGGCGAAGAAAGAAGCCAAAGCCGCTTCACGCGCCGAAAACAGAGCACAGACAGATGCCGCCAAGGCAGCCAAGCAAAAAGCGAAAGATGACGAAGCCAAGGCCGCTGCAGAGACCGCAGCCGCTGAAGCTGCCGCGAACGCTCCGGTCGAAGGCGAAACACCCGCTCAATAAGAATAAGCCGTGCCTACGGCTTGAAACGATAAAGGCGCCCCTTCGGCGCCTTTTTTTATTTTTTACATTTGTCATCCCGGACTTGATCCGGGATTTTTACCGTGAGGATAGATTTTAGGCACAAACCCCGGATTAAATCCGGGGTGACGTCTGGTTTGCTATCAAACGCCGGAAATTTTCAAAGGCGCATGAAGCTTCAAATGCTTGCCCGTATGATGCGCGGCGGAGAGCAAAACCTTTGTACTGGTGGAAAACGCCTCGGCCAGATCGGGCGTGATATGGCCCAGAAAATAATCCCGCCCGTGCAAAACGGCGTAAAGCGCGTTATCGGCGCGGTCAAAAACTACAAGATCGGAATGCACGTAAGAGGCATCGTCGAAAAACTCGATCATCGCCCCGCTGCCCTGCGGCATCGAAAAGGCGGAATGGATGGAATGGTGATGGCTGTGCATGAAAAACTCTCTCTAAACGATGGCTTTAGGTGGATCGACGAACTCAAGCTGCGGTACGACTGCGTTTTTATCGGCAAACTCAAGAAGCGCCAATTCTTTGCCTTCTGCATTCCATGCATGCGCCAAAGAATCCGGCTTTCCTTGCCCCGGAGGATCATAGATAAGCCCACCGTCATCTATGACGTTAATAAGCTTGTCGTGGATGATTTTCTTGAAATCCTGCCCCAGTAAAGGATCGTCAAGGCTCATAAACTTCATATTGCCGCATTTTTCGGCGTAGGCGTCACGGTCAAAAAGGAAAATCTGACCCGACTGCACCCCCACCCCTGAGAAACCATAAAATACACGCGCTCCATCAGGCATATCGCCCAGATAAACCTTGCGCATCGCATTGAAAGCCTCAAAATTTCCACTGCAGCGTCCTTCTGCCGCTTTTTTGAAGTCCATTTTTTTACTACCCCTACACATTCCCCCTCTTTTTTTGCCCTTGGAGGGGGTTTTAAAGTTGTTGATGGGCCTTGGTATTTTGTGCTTACTTAGGGCCCGAACCACACTGTACAATTCTATTATGCAAACTTTAATTTGAGGTTAAAAATTACGGCAATGGCAAAACCGCGCACATTATTTGACAAAATCTGGGCCGATCACATAGTCCAGCGCGACGAGGATGGCACTTGCCTGATTTATATCGACCGCCACCTTGTGCACGAGGTTACTTCGCCACAAGCCTTTGAGGGCCTGAGAATGGCCGGACGCGGGGTTCACAGCCTTTCGGGCACTCTGGCCGTCATGGATCATAATGTGCCCACCACAGACCGCTCCCTGCCGATCGCCGAGGAGGAAAGCCGCATCCAGATCGAGACCTTGAGCAAAAACTGCAAGGAATTTGGCGTTCAATTATTTGATTTATTTGACAAAAGACAGGGAATTGTCCACATTATCGGCCCGGAACAGGGCTTTACCCAGCCCGGTATGACGATTGTATGCGGCGATAGCCATACAAGCACGCATGGCGCGTTTGGTGCGCTGGCCTTCGGGATCGGCACGTCCGAGGTAGAACACGTGCTGGCGACCCAGACATTGATCCAGAAGCCCGCAAAATCCATGCGCATCACGGTAAACGGCGCACTTTCGTCCGGCGTAACCGCCAAAGACATGATTTTGCACATTATTGGTGAAATCGGCACCGCCGGCGGTCAGGGCTATGTCATTGAATATGCAGGAGAAGCCGTCCGCAACCTCTCGATGGAGGGGCGCATGACGATTTGCAACATGTCGATCGAGGGTGGCGCGCGCGCCGGAATGGTTGCGCCGGACGAAAAGACCTTCGCCTATATCAAGGGCCGCCCAATGGCTCCCCAAGGCGAGAATTGGGAAAAAGCCGTTGCCTACTGGAAAACGCTGCCCAGCGATGAGGGCGCCGTATTCGACAAGGAAATCGTGATCGAAGGCGAGACAATCGCCCCCACCGTCACATGGGGAACAACGCCGGAAGATGTGGTGCCGATTACGGGTGCCGTTCCCTCCCCGTCCGACTTTGCCGATCCGAACAAGCAAAAATCAGTGGAACGCATGCTGGATTACATGGGCCTGAAATCAGGCACAAAAATGACCGATATTGCGCTGGATAAAATCTTTATCGGTTCCTGCACCAATGCACGGATAGAAGACCTTCGCGAAGTGGCCAAAATCGTCGAGGGCAAAAAAGTTGCGGATAACATCAAGGAGGCTATGGTCGTGCCCGGATCGGGCCTTGTAAAGGCGCAAGCCGAAGAAGAAGGCATCGCGGATATATTGATCAAAGCGGGTTTCGACTGGCGCGAGCCCGGATGCTCTATGTGTCTTGGCATGAATCCGGATCAGCTTTTGCCGGGTGAGCGCTGCGCCTCCACCTCCAACCGCAATTTCGAAGGGCGGCAGGGAAAGGGCGGTAGAACTCATCTTGTCTCCCCCGCCATGGCGGCGGCGGCGGCGATTACCGGCAAGCTGACGGATATAAGAAACCTTTGATCGGAAAAGATTAAAAAAGTTACAATGCGTTTATGAGTAACAGACTCGATTTACCAAAATCATCGATAATATATCCCTTCAGTTGCTTGTCCACGGAGCTTGATCCCGGGCTGTTCCCCGGCGACTACGATTTTCGTCAAAAAATAAAACCATTTTGCGAAAAACTTTTAGAGGCACTCGGACAACATATGTCGGAGAAGCTTGCCCACGCCAACAGCGTCGGCAAACTGGTTACGCAATTCTGCCTTCACGCAGGCATGAGCGCTGAAGACGCCCTTATGCACGGGCAGGCGGCGCGAATGCATGATGTTGGTTATATCTCCCGCCCCCGCGAGGCATGGCGCACAGAGGGGAAGCCTGACCCTGAATTAAGTTTAGAACGAAAAATCCTGCACACTGGGGCGGGCAAAGCGTTGATTGACACATTCTGCCTGGCACAGTCCGGACATCCCTTTCTTGCAGAAGCCGGTGAAATGGCCCTCCTACATCATGAACGCATTGATGGAAACGGCCCTCGGGGTATACCGGGTGCAGAGTTGTCTCGCATCGTAAAAATCGTAGGGGCGATCGACGCATGGGATGGCGACCAAATTCCAAAACCCGGTGTTGAGCCCCGCACTCCGCAAGAAGCACTCGACCGCCTCAGATATACTCCCAAATACCAAGACGCCTATGATCTCGAAATCGTGGAAGAATTCGGCCAAATGCTCGGCCTGTCTTAAGCAGACCACATTCCTGTTAGTCCTTGCGGGGAGCCGCACGCAGCAATCTTAGAGCAACAAAATAGATTTCTAGGTTGCTTCGCCTTCGGCTCGCAATGACGTTTAAAGTCAGGTAAAATAAACTTATGGACGAAACCTCCACCACCCTGTCTCCCGGCCTTTTCCCCGGCGACCGCCCCTTTCAGACCGCGATTAAACCTTATTGCGAGGATATATTGGCGCGTCTTGGCGATCATATGCCTGGCAAGCTGCGCCATTCCAATCGCGTTGGCGCGTTGATGACGCGCGTTTGCCTTCATTTAGGCATGGACGAGGCCGAAGCGCTTCTTCACGGTGAAGCGGCGCGGATGCATGACATCGGCTATATCTCCCGCCCCCGCGCCGAATGGCGCACCGATGAAAAGCCCGACGAAGGGGAAAAACTCCGCCGCCGTATCCTGCATACGGTTGAGGGGGAAAAAATGCTCGGCGAATGCCCTGTGCCCGAACATGAATTTATCATTCTCGCCCGGGAAATGGCCCTCCTCCATCACGAACGCCTTGGCGGTGACGGCCCGCACGGGCAAGGCCGCCTTTCCCGCGCCATTCAGGTTTTAGGGCCCGTCGACGCCTTTGACGGCGATCAGGTCACCGCAAACAAACCCGGCGTACCCGAACGCAGCCCGCAAGAAGCCTTAAACCGCCTGCGCAGCCATGAAAAATACGCCGGGGCATACCGCGAAGACCTTTTAAACGCCATCGCAGTCACCGAAAACCTCGTTTAATCAGGCGCTTGCAAAGTAGCCGCATTTCCCCTAAAAAAACCACTCGGGAAACCGTTTACCGGAAAGAAAAAGCATGGCGGAAAAACTGAAAATCATAGGCTCTCTCACCAGCCCCTTCGTGCGCATCGTGCGCGTGGTATGCGAAGAGCTTCACGCCCCGTACGAGGTGGATGTCGTCCTGCCCTTCGGCAAGATGAGCGAGGAGCAAAACCGCCGCATCAATGAAAACAACCCGCTGATGAAGGTGCCTATCCTGATCGACAAGGGACAGAACGTTCTGGATTCCCGGGTCATCGTTACTTATCTGCTGCGCCATTATACTTCCGGCAAAACGCCTGATTTTTCCACCGACTTTCCTAAAAACCCCCAGGAAGACAATATCGTTTCCACCATATACGGCATTGCAGATTCAGGCGTTCTGGGTTTCATGACCAAAAACACTCATCCCGAAGTCAACATGGATCACGGTTTTATGAAACGCTCCAATGACCGCCTGGAGCACGGGCTTGCGTGGCTTGATAAGCAACAATCTCTGGGGCAGGATTTCGGCGTGCCCGAAGTGCTTTTGATCTGCGTTCTGGAATGGTTCACCAAGCGTAATATCTGCGACTGGCAGAAATACCCGCATCTGGAAAGCGTGCACAGCCGTTTCCACAACCGTCCCTCCCTTGTCAAAACCCGTATTCCGAAAGAATTATAAAGCCGTGAAACCCTTTACCAAACTCACCGCCACCGCCGCACCCCTGCCCATGATCAATATCGATACCGATGTGATCATCCCCAAGCAATTCCTGAAAACCGTCAAGCGCACAGGGCTGGGCGTGAACGCGTTTTATAATATCCGTTACAATGACGACGGATCGGAAAAAGCTGATTTCGTTTTGAACAAACCCGAATATAAAGGCGCGGAAATTTTGATCACGGGTGCGAATTTCGGCTCCGGCTCCAGCCGCGAACACGCGCCCTGGGCCATTCTCGATATGGGCATACGCTGCATCATCGCACCGTCCTTTGCCGATATTTTCTACAACAACAGTTTTAAGAACGGCATTCTTCCCATCGTCCTGCCGCAGGAACAGGTGGACGCGCTGATGAAGGAAGCCGAAGAAAACCCCGATGCCCAAGTCGAGGTGGATCTGGAGAAACAAACAATTACACGCGGCAATAAATTTTCTTTCGATTTCGACATTGATCCGTTCCGCAAGCACTGCCTTTTGAACGGTCTTGACGATATCGGGCTGACACTTCAAAAAGGCGGCGCGATTACGGATTACGAGAAAAAGCGCAGGCAAGAACGCCCGTGGTTGTAAAAATTTTAACTACAGAGACAGACAGAGATAAACAGAGTTTATTATAGAAAAATTAAAATTTTATATAATAAACATTCCTCGCATCTATGCTTTTAATATTTTCTCTGCGTGCTCTGTCTAGCTCTGTAGTTAAAAATAATAAGGACTTCTTTTTATGACACACAAGCTTACTATTCTTCCCGGTGATGGAATCGGCCCTGAAATTGTTGCCGAAGTTGTGAAACTCATCGACTGGATGGGCGCCAATGGCGGCCCGTCTTTCGAACTTACACACGACCAGATTGGCGGGGCGGCGTACGATAAATACGGCCACCCGCTGCCCGATGAAGTGCTGGATAAATGCAAATCTTCAGATGCAATTTTAATGGGTTCCGTCGGCGGCCCGAAATGGGACGGCGTGGAATACGCCCTGCGCCCCGAGGCCGGCCTGCTGAGACTTCGTAAAGAGCTAGACCTTTTTGCCAATTTGCGCCCCGCCCTCGTGTTTGACGCGCTGGTGGATGCCTCCACACTAAAACCAGAAATCGTGCGCGGCCTTGATATTCTGATCGTGCGTGAGCTGACGGGCGGTGTTTATTTTGGCGAGCCGCGCGGCATTGAGGATTTAGGCAATGGCGAGCGCCGTGGTTTTAACACCCAAGTCTACACCACTTCCGAAATCAAACGGGTCGGGCGCGTAGCTTTCGAGCTCGCCCGCAAGCGCGGCAACCGCGTGACATCCTGCGAGAAAAACAACGTCATGGAATCGGGCAAACTCTGGAAAGAGGAAATGACCGCGCTTCACGCCGCGGAATACAAAGATGTGACGCTGGAGCACATGCTGGCCGATAACTGCGCGATGCAGCTTTTGCGCCGCCCTTCCCAATTCGATGTGATCGTCACCGATAATTTATTCGGCGATATTCTCTCCGATGAGGCCTCCATGCTTACGGGCTCGCTCGGCATGCTGCCTTCCGCTTCTCTGGGCGCACCCGGCGCGCCGGGCCTGTATGAACCCGTGCACGGTTCCGCCCCCGACATCGCGGGCAAGGGCATTGCCAACCCCCTAGCCACAATTCTCAGCTTCTCCATGGCATTGCGCTATTCGCTGAATGAAGGCGCATGGGCCGACAGCATAGACACGGCTGTGCAGGACGTTCTGAATTCGGGTAAGCGCACAGCCGACATCATGGCGAAGGGATGCACGCAAATCTCCACCGCCTCTATGGGCGATGCGGTGATCGAAACGCTTGCCGGAATCAAAGAGCGCGAAGCCGCCGCGTAAGCTCCGCAGGAGCTAAATACAGACAACAAAAAGGCGGCCTAAAAAGCCGCCTTTTTAAATTTTTGTAAGAGAGCTTCCTATCCTTGAATACGGACAAACACCGCACAATCATTAGTAGATTGAGCCTCGTTGTAAATCCCCGTGTTGGTCGCGGAAGTGATACAGGATCCCGCTCCACCACCAGTACCAACGCCGCCGGCACGCACTGTGCCGGAATTCGGGCGCCCGTCGTCCAGTTTCAGGTCGATACGCGCCGCTTGCGCCGCGCTCAAGGCCTGCGCACCCGCGCCGTTCGCGCCAACATCGTCGATACCGGTGCCAAGGCCAAGATAATGACCGCCGCGTATCGTTGTAGTACCTAGAAGGCCGGTAATATCAGCAGCATTGCCCGCGTAACCGACAAAGAAACCTGTGCCGCTCAGCTTGCCGGCTGGAAGTTCATCATTGACGTTAATGGCGGCAGTATCGGCGATAATATTCACGCCGGAAATCAGGTCTGCCGCAGCCAATTGGGAGAAGGTCGCAGCAGGCTCGGAGTTGGCCGTCGGCATAGCACCTGGATCCCCCGTAATGTGACCGTCACTTAATGTGGACCCCGTTGGCGCAGAGTTACAGGGTGCAGCGGTACAATTCGGCAAACGATCTTCGGCATTAGCCAGATCGCCGGGAAGCGCGTTATACTGGTCACGGAATGTGGTAATCGCCGCATCAAGCCCCTTGATCTGGGCTACGGTTGCTGTCAATTGCGCGCTGCCGATCAGTTCCTGGCCCTTCAGAATACCGCCAATAAGCAAGCCGATAATCACCATCACAATCGCCAGTTCAACCAGTGTAAAGCCGCGCTCGTTCTTTCTGCGGCCCATATTCTTTGCCTTTATCATTTATAAGCTCTCCTTAGTTACGGCTTTAAAAATACATCCAACTAATATTATACACGCCGAATCATATTATAACAGCCTAATTGTCGTTTTTACTTAAGGCGGTTTTAGTTCGGGGCAAGCTTTGCCTTACAAAATATCTCGCGGTCTTGCGGCGGGATATTCTGAAAACGCGTGCAAATATAGTCCATCATTACCTTCACTTCGCTGGTGAGCAATTTATCCGCGCCGTCACGCAGCATTTCCCGCATCATCGTATATGCCGCATCTTCCTGCCTCAGATCGGAAAGAATGATGGCGGGCATCCGCCGCGTCCATAGCGGCATGGCGGGGTTATCCAGCGCCGCAAGTTTACGGGCAAGAAAGAGCGCCAGTTCGTTATCGTTCAGCCTGAACCGCGCAAGATACACCGCCTGCGCCAGCCAGCGCCATTTTTGCCCCTCTGCGCTATCGCCCGCCTTTGCCAGATAATCGATAACAAGGCGCAGTTGCGCCGGGTTTTCCGTCGCGCTGAAATAATACGCCGCCAGAAGCGCCAGCATATCGGACCGCGCGTCCAAAGCTCCGGCACGCTCGAACCAGCTCATCAGCCTTTCATAATCATATTCCTCGAATTTAGCCGTATAACCGCCCGTATTTCCCAGATTTTGCAGCATCAGCGCCGCTATGCGATAGGCCATTTGCGTATCGCCCAGCACCTGAATTTTCATCGCGGCCGTGCTTGGCACGGGCGGCACATTCCCCCAAGAAGTGCGCGTATCGCGCACGGAAACCCACAGCGCTAACTGCAGGGCCAGAACCAAAAAAAAACATATCCAGAGCCCCGCGTTTTTACGCTCAAACTGTCCGGGCATCATATAACGCCTCCCTTTAAAATTGACGGTGCGATAAATCGAGTATCGCCGCCAGCAGGGCCAGAGCACTGAAAGCAAGAGCTTGCGCAGCTATAAGCGCCAGCGCGCTTCCTGCGTTCATGGCCATGGCCATCGGCAGAGTTTCACCGCCCGCCCCGCCGTAAACCAGCCACGCGCTCTGCCCCATCAAATCAAGCCGCGGCATTACGGCGGAAATAACCTGCATGGCTCCCTCCATGACCTGAAAGACAGGGCCTTGTGAGCCGGAATCTATAATCACCAGAAGGGAGCCCGACATCCGTGCCAGAACATACAGCCCGAAAACAGCGATAGCCGCGCCCGCCGCGCCACCCATAGATAGCGCGAAGAACAGCGCCACATTCACCATGATCATATTCTCCCCCATGATGCTGAGCGTCCAGAGCAAAAGCCCGGAATGAAAGCCGCCCTTACCCGCCGCCAGCACCAAAATCAGACCGCTTATAGCGCCCAGCAATAAAGCCAGCAGCGTCAGACCCGCGCCATAAGACAGAACAAGGGAAACACGGCTAACGGGACGGGTAAGTAAAAACTCCACGTCCCGCGCTTCAGCCGAACGGCGGATAAAAAATACGGTAAAAAGGATAAGTCCTGCTACGCCGCACAGACGCAAACTATAGCCGGTAAAAACAGCAGAAAACTGCTCCTTTTCGACAAAAGCCGCACTCCCGAAGAACAGGGACAGAGCAGCACAAAGGGCGAATACAACCAGTATCCCGATAAAAACGCGGTCACGCGCGGCGGCTGTAAGAATATAGCGGATTAACGTTCTGGACATGATCGTCCTTGCCTGTGGTTACAGCTTGAACGGACGGCGATCTCCCGAGAATTTACGGTACAGATCCTTATCCGTGTCATGAACACTGTCTTCCGGCGTATCTAAAATGGTCGCCTTAAGCAAGATCACAAGCTCGGTCTTGGAAACCACATCGTTCTGGTTTCTAAAGAGTGCGCCGACGACAGGAACCTCGCCCAACACAGGCACGCTTTCAGTAGTTCCCGAAATACGGTCCTGCAACAATCCGCCCATAACCACCGGCTGACCGGAACGCATCTTGATCACAGAATCGATCTCCTGCACGTTAACCTGCGGGATCAGGTTCTGGATATTCTCCACGTTGTTCGTTTCCGCCACAAAGGCCACAGCCGGGTCCTGAATTTCCGCTTCAACCGATGTAATGGTCGGGCGCACAGCCATGGAAATCGTGCGGTCCTCAAGGTTGATCGAGGGCTGGACGTTCACAAGAACCCCTTCAGGGATATTGCGGATGTCGCTGTCGATCTCTGTCTGGGTTTGGGTGTCGTTTTGCGTCACATCAATGTCGATTTCGAAGAACACGCGGTTCGTTGCCACGTTAAGCAGCGCGCTCTGGTTGTTCAGAACGGTCAGACGCGGGCTTGCAAGGGCACGCACCGTGCCAAATGTTGAAAGGGACTGCACCAGAGCTTGAATATCGTTACCCAGGAAACCGACCGCGAAATCAGAAGATGCCTGCGGCGCACCAGCACCCAATGTGGTCAGGTTGCCGAATTGCAAAATTCCTTCACCGGACAGAACGTCAACCGCGCGCCAATCGATACCGGAACGGTATTCATCCGACAGCGTCACCTCCATGATCTTCGCCTCAATAAGAACCTGCGCAGTGACCGCCGTTTTCAGACGATTAAGATATTCTTCCACCTGTTTGTGAACCAGTTCCGGCGCAAAGACGCTGATAATGCCAGCCTGTTTATTAATCGTAAAACTGATGTCGTACTGATCCGCCACATCCACAGGGCTTTCGCCTCTGTTGGCGGCTTCTTCCTCGTCAAGCGGCAGGGAATCAACACGCAACACTGCATCAGGCGCTTGCACCTGAACTTGTCCATTTTCATCCACCACGGGGCCGACATCCTGAACGCCGGGGTTCTGCTGCTCCACCTCAAGACGCGGGTCGCGAGTCGTTTTAAGACGTCCGGTAGACTGACGGCCTGTAATCTGCTTCAGGTTACCTTCAAGCTCACCCCAGAAATCGGTAACGCTTTCGGATTTCATTTCGAAATCGGAGCCCGTATCCGCGCCCTCACCCGAAACAACGGCAACGTTGTTTCTGACAGAACCGTTATTGCTGCGAACATAGCTCAGATAATCAATACGGTAGAATTTGTTATAGGGCGTATCGACCTCGACCCGTAAAATATCGTCTTCAAACGTATAACGAAGACCGGATATTCTTGCGATCCTTTCGATCACAACATCCAGCGGGCGCTGACGCGCCGTGAAAATGATAGAGCCGCGAATGCGCGGATCAAGTTCAAGGTCATATTCTGCCTGCTGCGCCAATTCATATAACACATCGCGCAAGGGCACGGACTGATTCACGGAAATGGAAACCAACGGCATTTCGCGCAAATTGCTGGAGGCCGGAGCGATATAGGGCTGAAGCTCGGGTATACCGCCGCCCCCTGCCATTTGATCATCATCAAGATCGCGCGGGGCAAGACCGTCACGGAAATCCTGCAGATCCATATTCGCGTCTCTGTCTGCTTTCAGGTAGTTGCGTGTAAGGTCGCAACCTGTCAGCCCCCCCAAAGCAAACAGACAAACAAGAACGAAAAGCAATCCGGAAGATTTGACTTTTCGGGCCAGAGAAATAAATAAAGATGGATATCCGGTCATGAGAAGGCCTCGGGGAATATGAAATAAGTAAAAAAGAATCTTGCAAGGACGCGTGGCAGTCGTAGAATCCTACCGAATCCTATTACACCATAATGCCCCGCATCGCGCAAGCGGCGCGTGCATTCATATATGGCAATGCTCGTGAATAACTTTTCCACTCGTTTTCAGCAAATTTTCGAAGTTTTAGTCCTTCAGAGACAAAAGCGACGTATCGAACGATGAAAGAATATGGTCTATATCGCCGGAGCGCCCGGTTATCTTGACTTCCTGAAGTTTTACCTTCATATCCGAAGGCTTGTCGGCATTGGAAATAAGAGTGTTTTCGTCAATGCGCCCCTCAAGGAACAGCTTGAGCAGCGCCTGATCGAAGGTGCACATGCCGATGGCGTTATTTTGCATCATCACGGTCTCGATCTTGCTGACCTCGCCCTTCATGATCAGCTCTCGCACCAGCGCCTGATTGAGCATGACCTCGACCGCGGGGGTCAACCCGCCCTGTTTGCTGTGTAATAAGCGCTGCGCGACGATGGCTTTCAGGTTAAGCGAAAGATTAAGCCGCACCTGCGCCTGTGCCTCCTTGGGGAAAAGGTTCACGATACGCTCGATCGCCTGATAGGCGTTGCTGGTGTGAATGGTGGCAAGGCATAAATGCCCCGTTTCGGCGGCAATCAAAGCCTGCTGCATTACCTCCGCATCCCTGATTTCCCCCACAAGGATCACATCAGGACGCTGACGCAAGGCGTTTTTAAGCGCAATAGAGAAAGACTCTGTATCCACGCCCACTTCACGTTGCGAAACCACAGATTTTTTATGCTCGTGGTAATATTCGATCGGGTCCTCGATGGTAACGATGTGCCCCGCTTCGCGTTCGTTACGGTGATTGACCATACTGGCCAACGTGGTCGATTTACCGCTTCCCGCCATACCGCTGACAAGGATCAGCCCGCGTTTTTCCATCGCCAGCGCGGATAAAATATCGGGCAGGCCCAGCTCCTCGAATGTCGGAATACGCGAAATAATCCGGCGGATCACAAGCGCCGGGGTTTGGCGCTGGCGCATGATATTGATACGGAACCGTCCATGCTCGCCCATATCCAGCGCAGTATTCAGTTCCATCGTTCTTTCAAATTCGCGTTTCTGACGCGTACTAAGAACTGAGTTGATCAGCCCTTGCACCTCATCAAGATCAAGCAACTCTTCGCGTATTTCAATCAAATCGTCATCGACGCGCAACGTGGGTGGACGACCGACTGTCAGATACAGGTCGCTGGCATTGCGTTTTTCCATCTCGCGCAGATATTCAAGAATGATATGTTCCGTCAAAAGGAATACCCCTCTTCCGATTCATCGTCCTTATGGATTTCAGTATCGCTTTCTTCCGGTGCGTCATCGCTAAAGGAGGAATCGATGTCGTCGCTTTCATCGGAAATTTTCAGCATCGCCCGCTTCGCTTCTTCGCGATCGATAATATCAGCGGAAACAAGCTCGGAAATATAATCTTCCATCGTCACCATGCCGAAACGCGATCCGGTTTGCATCATCGAATAAAGCTGTGAAATCTGGTTTTCGCGGATCAGGTTGCGCACCGCGTTTGTTCCGACCAAAATCTCGAATGCCGCGGCGCGACCGTCATCCACCCGCTTTAACAGCGTCTGGGCGATAATCCCCTGCAGAGAGCTCGCCACCATCGCGCGCACCATTTCCTTATCGCCCGTGGGGAACACGTCGATCAAACGGTCCACGGTTTTGGGCGCGGAATTGGCATGCAGAGTACCAAGAACAAGGTGTCCGGTTTCCGCCGCCGTCAGCGCCAGTGAAATCGTCTCATAATCGCGCATCTCCCCCACCAGGATCACATCGGGGTCTTCGCGCAAAGCGCCGCGCAGGGCGTGTTTGAAACTCAAAGTATCCTGCCCCACCTCGCGGTGGTTAATCAGGCTTTTTTTTGATTTGTGGAAGAATTCGACCGGGTCTTCAATTGTAATAATATGCTTGGGCATCGTATTGTTGATGTGGTTGATCATCGCCGCCAGCGTGGTCGATTTACCGCTTCCGGTCGGACCGGTCACAAGGATCAATCCCTTTTCCATCTCCGCCAGGCGCTTGATCACGGGCGGAAGCTCCAGCTCCTTCATCGTTGGAATTTCGGTGGGAATGGCGCGGAACACCGCGCAAGTACCAAGGCGTGACGTAAAGCCGTTCACACGGAAACGCGCCCGCTCGCCCAGCGCAATCGCAAAGTCGATATCCATGTTCTTTTCGTATTCGGCGCGCTGCGCTTCGGTCATGACCGAATAAAGCATGGTTTTAATGTCGTCGGTAGAAAGAGGATCGGCCTTTACGCGGCGCAAATGCCCGTCAACGCGGATAACCGGCGGGCTGCCCGCACTTAAATGCAGATCGGACGCCTCGTTTTGCATTGTAAATGCCAAAAGCTGTGTAAGATCCAAAGTGCCGTACTCCCCTTTTATTGATCGCGTTAAAGATGCGCGCGTTTGTCACACGCGTTTATTTTACATGAACTTTACCAAAAATGGTATTCCCCGAACACCACCATAATATAAAAAGATGCAATCAGCGCCGGACCGAACGGAAAAGCGCCCGCCCCTTTATGCATTACCCGCCATCCGGCAGCAAAAATAACACCCGCCAGCCCCGAAACCACACAAAAAGCAGGAAGCGCCGCGAGCCCCAGCCAAAGCCCGGCCAGCGCGAAAAATTTTACATCCCCCATTCCCAGAGCCTCTTTCTTGAGTGCAAAAGCCATAAACCGTCCCAACGCCCACGCAAAGCCGCCGTATAAAATGGCCGAGAGCAGGTAATGCAGCGTCACATCTCCTCCCGCTTCATGCGCCAGAAACCCGATCTTGAGCAACCCCAGCGCCGTTAAAACTGCCATCAACCTGTCGGGCAGTATCATCGCCTCCAGATCGATCACGACAAGCGCCAGCAAAAAGGGCACCGCCGCGATCAGAATAAAGGCCGCGGGCTGCGCTCCGATCGCGATATAGGCCAAGACGCATAAAACCATGCTCGCCAGCTCCAGAAGCGGATAACGAAAGGGAATGGGCGATGCGCAATACCGGCAATGCCCGCGCAGATACAGCCACGAAAATACGGGAATAAGATCAACGGCGCGTAAGGCTTTTTTACATTCCGTGCAAGCCGAACGCCCGCCTGTCAGTTCAGCACCCTTGCCGCACCCCTTCACGGAAAACCACGACAGGCCCCTTGCCTCGCGGTAGGACAGCACACTGGCAAAACTGCCCAGAGCAAGACCCAAAAGGGCGATAAAAAAAATGATTACAAAGGAAATAAACGATGATGCAAAGGGCACTCGGCACCCGCCTTTTTAGCGCAACGTAGCCAGCCGCTCATATATCACGTCACGGGGCACACCTTCCGCGCTGCCATTGGCTGAATCGACATCCAGCGCTCTTTCGTAATAGGCCTTGGCCATTTGCCTGTCGCCGCTGCGATCCGCGATCACAGCGATATTAAACACATGGCCCGCATTATTCGGCTCCAGCGAAGACGCCACACCCAGATAGCTCAGCGCCTCTTTGAAATTCCCCAGCTTGGCATGAGCCACGGCAATCTGCGCGGCCAGCGCGGCGCTCTTGCCCTGTTCTTTTTCCATGTCCAGCAAACGGCGAAGCGCCACGGACGGATATTTCTCAGTCATCAGGCCAAGCATATTGATCTGCGCTTCTTTGTTATGCGGGCTTTTATCAAGCAACTCCTGATAGGCCGCGATCGCTTCGTCGATACGGCCCATGCGCTGCAACACAACCGCTCTCCCCATCAAAATACGGTCATCGCGCTTGTTCTTGCTGTAAAGCTCATCGTAAATCTGGGAAGCGGAATCATACAAGCCCAAAGCCTGCGCACGCTGTGCGGCGACAAGCTGCGCCCGCACTGTATCACTGCCTTGCCTGTCGGTCACTATCACCAGACTCGATGCGCGCTGACTACGCGGATCAAGTTTACGCGGTCCGGCGCGCTCGCCAATCTCGCCCAGCGGGATCAAACTTTGCGCATCATAAAAAACATCTTCGTCCGATTCCTGACCGGGCGTAATCTGCTGTGCCTGAGCCGGAGCGCTTGCGGCATTTTCAACCGGAGCGGAAAGTTCTCCCGGAACGGGAGCGGGTGCAGGCATCGCTTCGGCCTGTACAGGAGCAGGAAGAGGAGCTCCCTGCCCTGCCATCGGGTCCATTTCATATTCCGGTTGCGGGTTAAGCTGTACGGGCTCGAATTTCTCGGGCCCTTCTGCCGCCGGTGATGCGGGTTGAGCAGGTTCGACAGCGATCTCGCCAGCAGGGGGCTGCGGCGCAATCTCTTCCTGCGCCGTAGCGGCAGTCAGAGGCGCGATCAGAGCCGAGGCGCAAAGCGCCATAAATGACAGTCTTGTCAGACGAGAACCGGTTATAGACATTCAAAATTCCTTAGAACAAAGGAGACATAGATACTTAAAAAAGGATACTTAAGGGGTGGGCGAAACGCCCCGTATCAAATTGAGTATATCATGCCGCGTCGCGTTTCTCAACATTTCCGACATAGTGTAAAAAAGCATTTTCAAGATTATCCGCGCCCGCGTTTTTAATGATCTCCTGCGGGCTTCCCTGCGCCGTTATTTTGCCGCCGCAAAGCACGGCCATATTCGTGCAAATCTCCTGCATATCCGCAAGTATATGAGAGGAAAAAAAGATTGTAACGCCCTGCTTCTTCATCTCACCAAGCAAGGTCTTTACCTGCACACGCGCCAGGGGGTCCAGCCCGCTCATCGGCTCGTCCAGCACCAGAAAATCACATCCCGCCGACATCGTAGCCAGCAGTCCCAGCTTCTGACGCATCCCTTTGGAATAGGTCTGCGTCCGGCGCTTTAATATCTCTTTATTCAGCCCCAGTTTTTCCGCACGCCCCATAACGCCGTGCTCGTCCCACACTTTTTTATAAAGGCTTAAGGTGAATTTTAAAAACTCCAGCCCGCTTAAAAACCACGGCGGCTCGAACCGCTCGGGCAAATAGGCCACACGCTTGCAAATATCCGGAGCGTTGAAATCACCACCCAGAACTTTAACCGCCCCTTCATCAGAATCATGCAGACCCAGCATTACCTTGATCATTGTTGTCTTGCCCGCGCCGTTCAGCCCGGCAAGGCCGAAACACTCACCCGCGCTGACACTTAAAGAAACACGTTCGATAACGGGTGCATCGCAGCCATAGGAAACTGTAATATCCTGAAATTCAACAACGCTTTTTTGTGATGCCGACAAACTGCCCTTGGCCATATTGACCTACCCCGGCAGGAAGATTCGCGTATCGAGATTGAAACGCTGATGCGGGCGCAGACGAAGCGGGAAGATCTGGTTGGTATATGCATCAACCCATTTCATTTCGATATATCCCTTATATACCTTCAGATCCAGAACTTCCGGCGGCAGCGATTTAGCCGTTACACGCTTGCCGTTAAGCCATATCGTCCACGAACCATCAGCGGCATATACAATCCCGCCTAGTGATATATTACGCTCTTCCGGTGGCGGAGGCGGAAGCTGAAGCGTTTCCTCCGGCGACACACCCCGGTTCAGAATATCGTTACGCTCCTGCTGCGACAGTGGACGCACTAACCCGCGTGAACGGCGCGCTTCACGAATGGCCGTATGCTGCCATTCGGTAAAGAACAACGTGACCATGCCCCGGTCCTGTTCTGCAATTTCTTTAAGCGCTTGCTGCTCCGCAGAGAGCTTGTCCGCATCCTCGACGCCGGGCACAGAAGAAACAACGCCGCCGTTTTCAATCGCCGCTTGCGCGGCAGTTTCGGCAGGAGCCGCGTTACCCTGACCTTCCGGCATGACGATGGCGGGCTCCAGAATCACATCATTGGGCGCGACCGCCTCTCCGGTTACATCCTGCGCGGGTTCGCTCACTTCGCTCTGAGCAACCTGCTGGTGGATTCCTTGTGCATCCACTCTGCCGGAAACGATAATCAAGATCGACGCCAAAACGAAAAGCATGACAAGAACGGGAAGTTTAAAAAGCGCCTGCATCGTCACCGCTTCTCCTCCCCTGCGGAAGGATCGCGCACCATCGTGCGCCATATCAAATTAACATCGGCGGAAACCAGCGGAATATTCTCGCCGCCTGCAATACCCCTTAACACTGTATTATCCAGATCGGTTACACGCGTAATTTCTATCTTCTCGAAAGATAAATCGCCGGGAAATTCCCGTTTCATAAGGAAAAGATATTTATAAACATCCAGATCGTCATAAGCGTCAATCGTCACCTTCATCGGGCTGACCAAAAGCCCGTAACCCGCTTTCGCCGCCTCTTTATTTGGGGAAATCGTGCCGGGATCGATGCTTGCTGTCGATGTTACAACGCTCGATGCGGCCTGAATATTCTCGATCATGTCCTGCGCATCGCGGCGGCTCTGAAGCTCGAAGAAACCGGCATCTTCAAGTTTTTTGAAATCTTCCTGCTGCGCCTGAAGGGTTGCCGTATCGGCGCGCAGTTTTTCAATATCGCTTTCCACTTCGAATACCTGATTTTGCAGACTGCGCGTCTGGAATTGCATCTGCTTTTCCTTGGGCATCAGATGACCGTAAACCACCATGGCCAGCAACGCATTAACGGCAATAAGAACGCCGAGCTGTACCAGTCGTTTTATTCCGAGCAAATCCATCATTCGAACCGCCCCCTTATCACAATTTCGGACACGAAATCCTGCGAAACATCACGCTCTTCGACCGCGCCCGCATTCACAACCACCTGTTCGGTGTATTCGTAGTCCTTAAGAAACTTCACAACCTCCACGTCGTGCTCCGGCATAGACGCGGCGATGCGGTCGCGAAGGTCGCGCACTTCCTGATTGCCCGCGTCAATATCGGTCGCGCCGGGGAAAAGCATACGCAGACGTACCTCGTATAAAGGCTCAAGCTTCTGGTTTTGCGCTTGATTGCGCCCGCCGCGCGAGGAAGACTGGCTTTCCGTCTCACGGAAAGGTACTCGCACACGGTTGATCGACACATCCTCGAATCGCAGATTTTTCCCGAGTGCCTTGCCGAGATTGCGGTATATTTCCTGAACGTCTATATCATAACGCGCGAGCTCTTTTGCCACGTTCAACGAACTTTGCACGAGTTGTATATCAAAACCGAGCCGCTTCTGCGCCTCCAGCGTTTCCTCGTAAGCAATGTCAAGCTCCGCCTTACGCTGCGAAAGCTTCTCGATCTCGCCTGACTTCATGGCCGCTGCGCTGAAATGCCCCAGTGTCTGATATCCGAGGAAACAGGCGGAAATCAGCATCAGCACGGAAGCGGCAAACGCGATTTTTCGCGGTCTTGATATAACCTCAAGCTCGCTGGCGTGCATAGGCAGAATAAAAGATGATTTACGCGCCGTCCATGCCACATGCAAAAGATCGGCGCAGCGCTCATCGTCGTGACCTGCGATAGAAAGCCCCAGAATTCTTGTCGCCTCGCCCATCGACAGAATGGTCAGGTTACAGGTAATGTCGATCATCCCCTGAAGCGTTTCGTGTACATGCGGACTCGCGATAACGATCACATTCAAACCGTCCTCGGGCGCGAAACCGAAACGCGAAAGATAGCTCATCGTCGCGCGAAACTCCTGATGCAGCTCGGCAGCCCATGCGCCCGCATCGTGATCATTCGATGAAATCGGCGTCATGCGGGTCAAGGCCAGTTCGCCGTTTTTCGTGACAATCTGGCGCAAACCGCCGCTGCGGTGCTGCCCGATAAACACCGTCCATTTGTTCTTTTTCTCCGCCGCGCGCGACACCTTGCTTGCGAGCGTTTTGACCATGTCCGAGGATTCAACCGGAAGAAGGAAGAAACCCGTTACCGACACGAGAGAGTCTTTGAGCGCCGCGATAATACGGCTGAAACCTGTAGAGGCCGGAACAGCGGCAAAAAGATATATATCGGCCCCACCATCTTTACCCTGCGCAACCCCCTTTTCTTTCATCGGGTAACCGGCTTTTACAGGATAGTTGGGGAAGGCAGCGACAAGCTTGCGCTGCACGTAGCTTGCTTTATCCAGAATACTGACGCCGCGTCTCTGCACGCGCTCTTTGCGGTAATGCTGTTCAACCAGATCGTTTAAAATGAGGGCAGGCTTGCCGTCCGCCGCGCTGGCCAGAAGGTTTGAAACCCGGCTCACGAAATCCTCTTCACCCCACGGCACAGCATCAAGAAGCCGTGCGCCCTCGCCGCCGGTGGCGTAGACGTAGAGCGCTTCATCAGTGACCAAAAGGACAGTGCGCGCGGGTGTTAGCAAAGATAGAGACATCCGAAATAGAGCCCGAAAGTGAATAATCCGTGTGGAAGACGTGCCGGAAAAAGGCACACCCATGTTTTCATTCTACCGCATAAATCAAAGACATCCAAGCGCAGCGTGCAGTATGTGGAAAACTTTTAAAAACAAAAGAGGAAAACACAACCGAATTACTTGGCCAAATCAACAACCTTGGCCACAGATTCAATACTGGTCACACCCTCCAGTATTTTTTCGACACCATCATCCTTCATGCTCTTGAAGCCCTTTTTGAACGCGGCGCTTTTCAGGTCGGTTTTGGAACCGCCATCTGCGATAATATCGTCAAGTTCCTCATCCATCAGCAGGATTTCCGCAATCGCAATCCGGCCCTTATAACCCTGACCGGCGCAGGTATGACACCCGCCCTGCTTTGGCCGGTAAATTGTCGGCGGCTTGGAGGAATTCACCCCCAACATGCGGCATTCTTCTTCCGAAGGCACGTAAGATTCCTTGCATGAATTACACAGCCTGCGCGCAAGGCGCTGCGCAAACACGGCCACAATCGCGCCCGCGATCATACCGGGCTTCAGCCCCAGATCAAGCAAACGCGGAATGGCGCCAAAAGAGTCATTGGTATGCAGCGTGGTATAAACCTGGTGCCCCGTCATCGCGGCCTTCAATGCCATCTCAGCGGTGGTCTGGTCGCGCACCTCCCCGATAAAGATAATATCAGGGTCCTGACGCAACATCGCCTTGATCCCGTCGCCGAACCCCAAAACTCCCTCGCGCACATGGGTCTGACGGATCATAGGCAGAGAATATTCCACCGGGTCTTCCAACGTCTGGATATTTACTTCGACGTCGTTAATTTCATTGAGCATGGAATAAAGCGAAGTCGTCTTCCCGCTACCGGTCGGGCCCGTAACGATAATAATTCCTTCCGGCCTGCTTTGCGCCGATTTGATCTTGGCCATGTTTTCTTCGCTGAAACCAAGCCCGCCCAGCGGTACAATGCTGTTGCTCTTGTCCAGCACGCGGATAACGATGTTCTCGCCATGCACAGTCGGCAGGGAGGAAACACGGAAATCCGCTTCGCGCCCGCCGATATTCAGACTGAAACGCCCGTCCTGCGCACCAAGTTTGTCGGCGATATTCATCTCGGAAATAATCTTTATACGCTGGGAAATCCCGCCCCAGTGCTGCTTGTGTAATGTCTGGGCGGTGAAAAGCACGCCATCAAGACGGTAACGCAACCGCACGAAGTTTTCTTCCGGCTCGAAGTGCAGGTCGGATGCACCGATTTTCACCGCGTCATATATGAGAGCGTTCACAAGCCGAACGATCGGGTGGGAGTAAGCCTCGTTCTCGCTAAGCGAGGCCACGTCGACCTGCGCCGACCCCTCCTCCAGTTCTTTCAAAATGGCGGGAATAGAACTCGCATAACCATAGGCGGCATCAATCGCCTCACTCAGAATGCTGGGCGTGCTGACCAATTGCTTGATCTGCAATCCCTTGGGCAGGAAACGGCGCAACGTATCAAGCGCAACCACGTCATACGGGTCGGCCATCGCGACATAGATTTCTTTTTCATCCATCGAAATCGGCAATATCTGATGCTTCAGCGCTTTGGGTTTATCAATAAGCGCCAGAACGTCACCGTCGAAAATCGTATTTTTCGGATCAAAAAGCTCAAAACCCGATGTTTCCGCCAGGAAAACCGTCAGGGTTTTTTCGTCGATAAAACCAAGCTCGACCAAAACCTCGCCCAAAAGCTTGCCAGATATCTTCTTTTCCTGAAGCGCGACGTTAAGCTGGTCCGCAGTAATAACACCCAGCGCGACAAGACGATCGCCGATACGCCCGCGGCCTGCGTCATCGCCGCCCTCGCCGCCTTTCATGGCTGCTTCCAATTCGGCACTGCTCATGGTTTTGATTTCGTTACCGCGCTTTTGCGCCGGACCTTCTCTTAAGGCTGGAAATTGCCCCCCCTCGGGCAAGCCGTTTTCTTCTGATTTTTTCTCTTCCGGCGCACGCTTGGACGAAACAGAAACTTCCTCGTCTCCGCTTTCCTCGGAGTCCAGAATAGCAGGCTCGCTTTCCAGCGTTAAATCCACAAAACTGGCATCCTCGAAAGAGCCGCTATCACCATCACCATCCGGCGCAGCTTCGTCAATAATTTCGGCGTCACCGAAACCATCATGCTTTCCCGCATGCAGCGTCTCGGCATTTTCGCCGTCAGCACCCTTTTTGTCCCATCCAAATGCCATTAAAGACCCTTAATCCTTAAACAGTTACCTCGATGTAATGATTATAAAAACGCAGACTTACCCCATAGTTCTACACTAAAAAGGTTAACAAATCGATATTTTGTGGTTTTTTTGAAAACAGCCTCTGAGGCTTGCATTCCCTCCACCGTCATCACCCGCTTCATGCGGGTGATCCATTACGAGCCGGTGCTTGGCTGAAAGAAGTAAAATTAACCACGAAAGACACGAAGCTTACGAAATTTTATAGTCCTTTTCGTGCCCTTTCGTGAATTTCGTGGTGAAAAATGCATGAAAAAACGGCGTCCCGGTTAAGAAACGCCGTTTTCGCGGTTTTATAATCCCCTAAAGCTTAAACGCTTATTCCGCCGCCATTTTCAGCGGAGCGCTTTTACGCGGCCAGCTTGAAAATTCCATGACGGATTCATCAATACCGCACACGGTAGCGCAAAGACGCGCAGCCACCAGATACGGGTCGGCATTCGCGCCCGGACGTCGGTCTTCGAAATAACCGTAACCCTTGATCTCAACAGGACGGGGAATACGGATCGACGATCCGCGGTCGGCCGCGCCCGATCTGAACGTATTGATGTCGCATGTTTCATGATGGCCGGTCAGGCGCTCTGCCAGACCGTGGCCGTAAAGGGCAATATGCTCTTTATGCTTTTTGCTAAGGGCTTCAACCGCATCGGAAATAGCCTTGCGGCCCTTTTTCGGGTCGCGCGTGTCCTTGGTGGAGAAGTTGGTGTGCATACCCGCGCCGTTCCAATCTCCTTTCACAGGCTTGTTGTCGAGCGATATGGATACGCCGTAATCTTCGCCTACTCTGTAAAGCAGCCAGCGCGCCAACCATGTGTGGTCGCAAATCGTCAGAGGATCGGCGCTTTCGCCCTTCTCTCCGCGGTAACCGATCTGGAATTCCCACTGACCGGGCATCACTTCAGCGTTGATACCGTAATACATCAGACCGGCTTCCAGACATACTTTCGCATGGTCTTCGGCAACTTCGCGGCCGAAAATCTCTTCCGCGCCCACGCCGCAGTAGTAAGGCCCCTGAGGCCCGGGGAAGCCATGTTCCGGCCATCCCAGCGGGGTGCGGTTCTGGAACATCGTGTACTCCTGCTCGAAACCGAACCACGGATCCTGCTTGCTCGCGCCGGCATCCAGCACGGCGCGAAGCTGCGCGCGGGAGTTGGATTCATGAACTTCACCCTCGGGCGTCAGCACTTCGGTCATTACCAGGTAGTTACCGGGTCCGCGGATCGGATCGGGAATGAAAGAAACGGGTTTCAGCAGACAGTCGGAGTCATGGCCGTCGGCCTGACCGGTGGAAGAACCGTCGAAGCTCCACTCCGGGAAATCGTCGATCTTGGGGTTCGGGCCAAGCTTGACCGTGCGCGCCTTGGAGCGCACATAACGGGTCGGGATCGCGCCATCGATCCAGACATATTCGGCTAATGCAAATTCTGACATTTAGGATTCCTTTATCAATTTACTAAAATGAAAGCCAACGCCGTGAAACGTTGACCAGCAATGGTTACAGATACAGCTAGCATTAAATTGATTCATCTCGCATTGCAACATGTTTTGCAGATTTTTTTTAACAGATATGCGTTTTTCGCATGGAGAGGAATGCGCACTATTCCGCCGCCGGAGCTACGGCATCTTCCATCACAGAAGCCTCTATCTGCTTGAAGATTTTATCCTGCCGCACCCTGTCCAGATATTTGTGGTAATCCAGCATATGATTTAGCGAAGCGGAAGCCAGCAAAGTTGTCAATATATACAACCCCGTATCAGAAACGTTCTGGTCGTTCAGAAAAGGTGCCAGCAGACCGTGCAGTGCCTTCAAATCGATATTTTCTTTTACAAAGCCGTAAAACTCCGCAAGATTCATTTCCTGATAAGCTTGCCCAACCTGATTGTACAAAAGCACAAACCCCTCAAAGCAGCTTTCCTGCTCACAGGAAACTTTATCAGAAAATTTTTTGACAAGCCCTGCCGTATCATAAACAAACCAGCTTTGAAAACCGATTCCTACAAGATTAACCACGTTCTTGTAGGCCAGCATACGAAACTGCCTTTCGCCTCTTTTTCTGGTACGTTCCGGCAATTTTTCCAAAGGAATATCCGATTTTTTCGGGCTGTCCGCTTCCAGACAAAGCATCAACATATCGTGAGCATATTTGAGAGCAGGTCTTGCCTTTCGGTCAAACACTTCCTGAAGCGGCCCCAAATGACGGGAAGCATTATCCGCACCGTATACCACCGCCTCCCATGTATGACGCAATGCTATGCCCGATACCTTCACCATATTGGAAGGAAGAGTGTGGAGCTTCAGAATATCCTTGCCCACCTTAAGTGCCACCAAAACAGGAATTATCGTACCTGTGAGAGCAATCTTTGCCGCTTTTTTGCCGGAGATATTCCGTAGGCCCTTCGAGACACGCTCCAAACCCTCACGCGAAAGACTGCGCCTAAACTCCCGGATTCTGTACTGCAATGAAGTGGGAGCACTTACGCTCGCCTGTAACTCCAGCCGCTCTTTCTTGCTTAGCAGAGGTATGTCTTTTTGCCGCACCCCTGCAATATCCAGCGCAAGCAAATCTAACAGCCTGATATCCCCTGTATGGCTGTAATGGTGAGAGATTTGCTTGATGTGCATAGACTGGCTGAGCGAGCTCAGGCCGTCCCAGATAATAGCTGCGAAAATAGGAATTGTTTTCAGAGTGGGCTGTATGAAATCCCAGTCAAAATCGTGCGCCAGATCCCAAAAAACTTTGGCATCCGCACCCACCTCGTAGGCCAGCGCTCTTGCAGCGCCCCATGCACGAAAAAGATTGTAGCGGCTTGCATGACCCAGATTCTCAACCACCTGCCACTCGGCGTCGGAATGATAGGCTTCACTTTTACTCATACCATACGCATCAAATTAATTAATGCGCAAAAAATTACATACTATGCATAAAAAATCAAACTTTTATGTGAAATTTATTACACGGCACAAAAACCGAAGCTTTTACCGGATATATAGGTGCACTTCACTGCTACGGGCTTCTTCGCTCTGGCTGTAGGACAGGTCGATACGCTCCAGCGGCATGCCCATCTGGGTCAGAGTGCGCAGAACGCGCTCCGCGTTGCGGCGGGCACGGGTGCTCTCGATAGCCACCTGCGCGGCGTTGCCGCCACTGGGCTGCACCGCAACAAGGTCGAATTTCGCATCTGGAAAACGCTCCAGCGTTTCATTCACGGCCACGTAAAGCGGCTGTTCATATTCCACATCGGGACGGTCGAAACGAATTTTCACCAGCGGGCGCGGCTCGATTGCGGAACCGGGTGCGGCAGAATTTTTAGTACCTGGAGGAGCAACTGAAGCAGGCGGCATCTCATAACCGCCGGTCGCAGCGTCGGCACCCGCATTCGAGGAAGCCTGCGTAACAAACGGTGAAACGCGGGAGAACGGACGGTTCGCAAGGCTCTTGCCATACAGGTCGCCGTTATTAACTGCCAAGGCAAGCGTACGAAGGTTGTTGCGTTCGGACGACAGATACGCGCTGGCGCGGGTGATATCATCATTCACACTGTTGGTCACGCGCTCGATAATTACGATCGTATTGTTAACCGTGTCCTCAAGCTCGGCAAGCATGACATGGTCTTCCTCGACCGCGCCTGACAGGCCATAGGTCGCGCGCGTCCCTTCCAGAAGGAAGGAGGCAACGGATGACACCTGCGCCACATCGATGGCAAGCTGGCTGAGTTCAGAAATATTGGAGGCAAGATCCTCAAGGTTCGCTTCCGCCGCATTGATGCGCTTAAGAAGGCGCGGGTTGCCTGGCGTTGTTCCGGTCTGAAGCTGCGTGTTCACGGTGGCAACAGCCGCATAATATTCGGCGGCGCGGCGCTCTCCTTCCGCTTCCAGCGTGGTCAACTGGGCAGAAAGCCCGGAAACGCGGGATTGCAAATCGGCCAGTTCGTTACGAAGCTCGTCAATCTTGCGGGTTACAAGCGTGTCTTCCGGCGCGAAATAGTCGGAACCCACAATCTGTTGGGGCTTGATGTCCTTAACCGCGAAAGGCTTGTTATACACGTTACCGCGAAGCCCCTCTGGAAGCGGCTGGTCGGTGATGATCAGCGGCGATGATCCGCCTTGCTGCGGCTGCGCACTGGCAGCGGGCGCGAAAGCGGCTATAACGCCCGCGGCTATCAGCGCGGCGCAAAAACCGCTCTTCAGAATGTAAGAGGATTTAATTTCGAAAGACATGCGTGATTTTGACATGATATCCATATGGGTGTTGAATAATTTCTATAGAAACCGCAAGCGCCGTAACAAGTGATAAAGCTCCCGCGAGTCAGGTTAACTCAAAACTAGGATCGCCCGTGCTGTGTGTGATGTCAAGCACCTAGCGCGTTTTATAGGCAAAATTATTAAAACCCGACTTATTAAATGCATCAAAGACTTGCATTGCCGATCTTTTTACAGTAAGTTCTGCCCGCATTTCAACGTGCAAGCGCCCGTAGCTCAGCTGGATAGAGCGTCTGACTACGGATCAGAAGGTCAGGAGTTCGAATCTTCTCGGGCGCGCCATTGAAATAAAAAACCACCCCATCTTGCGGGTGGTTTTTTATTTCAAACGTGTTCTTGTCAGCATTCGAACGAACAGAGTTCGACAATAAGCTTAACGAGGCAAAGCCGAGTTTAGCGTTTGCCACTTTGCGGTCAGTGACTTGTCATTGACCGCAAAGTAATCTTCTCGGAAACACACACCAAGCCATCCCGTGTTCTTCTTGACCACAGCAAAACAACCTCCTTAAAGTACCGAGAGTTAGCATATCTAGGAGATCACTATACGAAAACGTGCCCGGCCACCCCCTCATTCTTCTTGACCCCGGCGTGGTAATCTTTAGGATATGGGCCATAAGTGATTAAAAAAGAGCAACAACCAAAACGGAAAAACGCGGCGGCGCCTGTCTACATTGCGCCGCGGGGTTAATAAGTCAGATAAATGTCCGATATAAACGAGCCTGTGGCCCCCGTGGCGGCAACGACGATTGTGAGACTGGCGAGCAGTCCGCAGGAAATCGAGGCTGCGCAGAAAATCCGGTATCAGGTGTTTTACGAAGAAAACAACGCTACCCCTACTGATGAAATCAAACGCCAGAAGCGCGACATGGACCGTTATGACGACCATGCCGATCACCTGATTGTGGTCGATCAAAGCGGGCCCAAGGAAAAAGTGGTGGGCACTTACCGCCTGCTGACGCGCGAGGCGGCGCGCAAAAGCGGTCAATTTTACTCCAGCGGCGAATACGATATGTCGGTTTTGATCGATTCCGGTTCGGAAATTCTGGAACTCGGGCGCTCCTGCGTCCTGCCCGAGTTTCGCAGCCGCCCCGTCCTGCAATTACTGTGGCAGGGGATTGCCGATTACGTGGTCGAACACAATATCGACATGCTCTTCGGTTGCGGCTCCATGCCCGGAACGGACCCGCAGGCTCTGGCCCTGCCCCTCTCCTATCTTTACCACTACCACCTCGCGCCGGAGGGGATCCGCGCCCGCGCCCTGCCCGAACGCTACGTGGGCATGAACATGATCGCCAAGGACGATATCGTGGCCAAGGCCGCCTTTGCCGAATTGCCGCCCCTGATCAAGGGATATCTGCGCACCGGGGCGACTGTGGGCGACGGCGCTGTGATCGACCGCGACTTTAATACGACCGACGTTTTCATTGCCATGCCCACCACGTTGATCGAAAAACGCTACCGCAAGCATTACGAACGCAGGATCCAGAAAACCATTCCCGGCGGCGCGCCCGAAACTGACGCCCAAGAGGATGAAACAGACACAAAACCCTATGTGGTGGTCGAGGGCCGGGCGTAAATGCGTACACCCCTCGCCGCGCTCAAAATGAGCCTTTTCGTTTTGCTGTGCCTTGCCATCGTTCCCCTGCAGAGCCTTGTTCTGGTCGTTCACCGCGGTCGCGGGGCTTACATCCTGCCGTGGCTGTGGCAATGCTGCGTGTGTCGGATTTTCGGCATTACCGTGCTGGTGGAGGGCAAACCTCACACGAAATCACAAACCATTTATGTGGCCAATCACCTTTCCTATCTCGACATTCCGGCGATCGGCAGTATCCTTCGCGCCTCTTTCGTCGCCAAACAGGAGGTGGCCGGATGGGCCGTATTCGGTTTCCTGTCAAAACTCCAGCAAACCGCCTTCATCAGCCGTTCCAAGGCCGATGCGGCAAAAGAAAAAAACGCGCTGGGCGCGATGCTGGCGGAAGGCAAAAGCCTCATCATCTTCCCCGAAGGCACTTCCACCGACGGGCGCGAGGTATTGGCGTTTAAATCCAGCCTGTTTGCCCTCGTCCTTCAGGACGGCGTGAAAAACCTGACCATCCAGCCCGTTACCGTGAACATGCAAACCGTCGACCGCCGCCCGGTATTGACCCAAGCCGACCGCGACATCTACTCTTGGCACCGCGACATGGATACCGAACTTCCCGTGCATTTATGGGGGTTTGCCAAAAGCCGCGGGGCGCATATTTCGCTAAAATTCCATCCGCCCCGTCTGGCCGGCGATTATTCCGACCGGAAAACACTTGCCAAAATATGCCATGAAGACGTATGCAAGGGGCTGACCCAACAGATAGAAAACAAGCAAGCCGCATAACAAAGAGGAGATTTACCGACATGACCAATATGACCGATTTCGATCCCGTAGAAGTTTCAAGACTGCAGGCCTACCTGCAAAACAAATTCAAAAACCCCGACATCGCTCTGATGATTCGGGAAAAGGCGAAAGATTCCGTCGAAGTCATCATGAAAGGTGAATTTCTGGGTGTCATCTATAAAGACGCCGAAGACAAGGAAATCTCCTACGACTTCAACATGGCGATCCTCGAAATGGATCTGCCGCACGGCGATACGTCGAATAAAAAATACTGATATTCGTTAGTTTGCCCAAACCCCGCCCTTTTTGGTAGAATAATATATAATACCTTCGTCACCCCGGAGGCCTGCGAAGCAAGGCAAGCAGGCTTAAACATCCGGGGTCCGGAAAAGCGAGCAGCTTTGCTGCTCACCTATGGGTCCCCGCCGTTTAAACGTTGCTAACGCAACGCCGCGGGGATGACGGTAGAAGAGGAATAGAAAAGGGCTGACTTTGGGGCAAATAAAAGGATACACGGCGCTCTTGCGCTGCGTGCTTGTGCTGGCGGTGATACTGTTTTCCGCCCCTGCCATGGCGCTTGAACCGCTATTTTTCAAACCCGCCCAAGACAACGCGCAAGCGGCAAAAATCGCCGATCATATCTCCCTGCCCGTTTCCGCCTTTACGCTTGCCTATGCCGATCTGAACGGCGACGGCAAGGATGAGATTTTCGCCCGCACGGTTGAATGCCCGGAAAAATTTTGCTGGTTCCATGTTCTGGCTTACGCGGGCAATGATTTACGCACGCTGGCGCTGATATCGGCCCGCTCCGTCCTGCCTTCCGATTCTTACACCTCCGGCGTGCGGGATTTAAACGTCTATACATCCCCCGAAAACGACTTCGCCCATGAAAACTATGTTTGGGTGCCGCAGCTTTCGCGCTATACTAAAGAAAGCGGGGAGGAATAATGAAACGGCATCTTTTGCTCTATCTGTTTTGTTTCGGAATTTTCCTGACATCCCCCGCCCGCGCCAATGAATTTGCCGAAACCGCAGAGGCTCTTGCGCAAAAAGGGAAAGAAATCGCCACATCCAACAGCGCGCTTGTTTCCAGCACCGATAAAATAGCTACCGAACTGGCCAATGGCGGCGTCAGTAAGGCCGCAGTGGAAAGCCTCGCCGGAAGCGCAGGCGATATAGCCAAACAGGCCGGAGAGATCGGGGCTTCCGCCACAAAACTTGCCAATAAGGCGATCGACGGGGCTATGGCCGCAGGCACCCAAGCCGTTAACCAAGCGGTTAACAGCGCCACCGAGTATGTCGTGAAAGGCGTTAGCGGCCTTGTTCCCGACACCAAAATTCTGGAAGGAGCCGCAGGCACTTTGGCAAAAGAGGCAACCAACTTTGTAAACGGCGCGAATATAGATCCGAAAGCCTTGCTCGGAAGCGCCGGAAACGTTTCCGGCCTCGTAGGCGGCGTAACGGATAAAATCACTTCCCTCACCTCTTCCCCTGCCGTATCCGCCTTAAGCTCCGGCGGCATCTTAAACAGCGGCGGAAGCTCGTCCGGCACAGGCACCGCGGACGGCGTTACCGCTATCGGCCCGGTCATTGCTTCTAATCCCACGGGGGCGCAAAGTGGCTATTCCTGCACGCCCGGTCTTCCCTGCATCCAACCCAAAACGCCTAACGATCCGCTCAATCCTGCCGATGGAGCAAACATGGGCGGCAACAATGCCCTTAAATCGGGCAGCGCCGGCTGTGATGCCGATTTCATGAATCAGGTTTATGCAAGGGCATGGCTGGAATCCGACCGCGAGATGAAAGCCGCTTCCGTGGCCATCCGTAAACCCGACAGCGTGCTGGAATATAGCTGTTTCGATCAGATCGTAAGCATGGTCGCCCATAAAATCGGCCCGATCTTCAGCGAGAGCACCGACTTCCAGAACCGTCCGTTTGCGCATTCCACTATGGGCATGGGCGCTTACACCACCTATATGGGCAATGACAGCCTCGACAAGGCGCTGGAGGGTACGGTCCTGGCCAGCATAAAAAATTATCAGACCAATAATTTCGCCCATAAATCGCTGGGCGGTACGGGCAGCGCGGACGGCGCCTTTACCGGCAAAATCGGCGGCGACAAATATAACTGCGACATGATGAACCGTGTTCATTTCCTCGCCCAATGCGCCAATTTCGGCACGGACAACCAGTTCCTGACCTTTGAAAACATGACCACTCTCGACCCTCGTGTTTTTCCCGCCGAATGCGGTAAAACGGTCAGTCAGGCCACGGTCGATCTGGCCACGAATAACGGCTTCCTCTTTGCCAATTTCGATATATTCACGGATTACAAAACGCTTCTCGATCCCGGTGTTTGCGGCACGCCCATTCCGACGGGCGTAAGCGTCACGGCCTATGAAGTCGGGCGTGATTTTGAAACGGGACCGCCCGTTACCGGACAAACTTATGCCGATCAAATTTGCTCTAATCCGGGATGTTACTTCGATGGAAGCGCATGCAAGTTTTGATATCGGAAAAAAAACGGAAAAAAGCAATGTCTCATTTTGAATATTTTACCCTCTTTTTTCGTCATCACCCGCTTTATGCGGGTGATCCATCGTCCCGCAAACGGCTTATTTCCTTTTATCCGTGGATTGCCCGGATAAACCGGGCAATGACGACATTGAGAGTATTTTTCAATTGAGATACTGCCTGAGGAAAATGCTATTTGCGCAACTTGGTACAATTTTAGTACAATAAAAGGAATAAGGGGTTTTTAGCGGGCATGACAAATAAACGACTGACGATCATGACATACGCGGCGCTTTTTCTGTGCGCTGTTCTCTTGGCGGTCGGGTTTACCTCTCATGCTCTGGCTCAGGCCAGCGCTTTTGCCGAAAGCCCTTGCGATCCTTGGTACTACGATTCCTTAAAATCCCGCGCCTGGATGGAAGCCCAGCGCGAAGTTACCCAAAACCAGAATTTAATCAGCAAGCCCGACAGCGTGCTGGAATATACCTGTTTCGATCAATTCGCCAGCGTCATGGCCGCCAATGCCCATAAAATGTTCAGCGAAAACCGCCGCTGGGGCAAAATCGAGGACGTTAATCTCGGCGATATGGCCACGACACTGCAAAACACTGTCGGAACACCTCTTCAAGCCTATGTGTCCTCCAATTTCGATGGTCCGTTCATGGATGGCCGCGTGAATGCCGATAACAATATCGCGGAAATCAAGGCCGTGGACGGCAACAATTTCAAAACCTATAACTGCAATAAAATGAACGAGGTCTGGAACCTCGCCAAATGTACCGACTTTGCCGAAAAAGGCGGCGACGGGTTTTTTACGCTGGAAGACTACGCGACTGGCCCCGATAAACGCTCTCATCAGGGACAATCCTGCGCGCCGGATGTACGTTGGGGAATTCATTACAACATCGCCGCGGGCGCGACATGGCCCGCCGATGACGCGAAAAGCTATTCCGATTTGCTAGGCAAACCTGATGAAAAAGGGAAAGTTTCATGCGGCGATTCCATGCGCATCCCTACGGGTATCATGAACCTGGGCAAGCCCGAATTCGTCTGCCTCACGCCTGGCTGTATCAGCCGCGATGGCGGTGCTTGCCAGTAATTGCGCCCCTCGTCATTCAGTCCCCCTGTCATCCCCGCTCACTCTCTTTCGTCATCACCCGCTTCATGCGGGTGATCCATCCGCAAAACCCTAGATGGATTATCCAGATGATCCCCGCATACGCGGGAAGGGTAATGACGACAATAAAAATTGTCATCCTGAGCGTTAGCGAAGTATCTCTTTTTTTACAGGCAAAAACTAATGCAATGACTTTGAAATAAGGGCTCTCAGTTTCTCTCTCATCTCCGGCGAGCCGGACTGCTCCAGAAACTTCAAAACCGTGCCCAGATTTTTCGCGCGGTCCACGCGCACATTCCCCGGATCGGCCTTTTCCAGCGCGACGTCGAACGCCTTTTCCTCCGCGCTCGGTTTAATTGCCTTGCGCGGCGGCTCCGGCTTGGCCCCAGTCAGGGGTCCTTTCGGCATTTCCGGTTTTTGCACCGCCTGCAGCTTCGCGCCGCCCAGCGGGTTCATCGTTTTGGCCTGTTCTTCCATACGCGCCAGAAGTTCAGGATTCTCATTCTTCAGCTTGGCACGCGTCCGGCGCAGCAGCGCCAGCGCATCGGCCTGTATCTTTTTGCTTTTCTTCGTATAAATCTTGCGTCCGATGGGTCGGCTCCTTATATCTATACCTTACGGTGACTGCATTCCGGCAAGTCTAGAAGATCGCCGTAAAAAGGACAATATGATTAAGCTTTATCATTCTATCACAAAATCCGGCGAAAAGCCCTTAACGTGGCTTTTGAAATGGCGCACGGCCAAGGGTAAGGAAGATTCCACCCGCCTTCATGAACGTATGGGAAGCCCGCAAACGCCGCGCCCCGACGGCCCTCTTGTCTGGGTTCACGCCGCCAGTGTGGGCGAAGCGCAATCAACGCTCATTTTGATCGAGCGGCTTTTGCGTGATAATGAAAACCTTCATATCCTGCTCACCACCGGTACTCTCAGCTCGGCGCAGTTTTTATCGCCCAAGTTGCCCTCCCGCTGCATCCATCAATTCTACCCCCTCGATCATCCGGACTGGGTGGCAAAGTTTTTGGATCACTGGAAACCACAACTAGCGCTCTGGATGGAATCCGAGCTTTGGCCGAATATGCTCGCCGCCATCCGCGCGCGCAATATTCCGGCAGCGCTGGTGAACGCACGCCTGTCCGCCAAATCCTATAAAAGCTGGAACCTGTTCAAGGCAGCAGCGCAGGAACTGCTTTCCACCTTCTCCCTCATCCTCGCCCAGACCGAGCGGGACGAGGCCTATTTCGCCGATCTCGGCGCGGGCAACATCGTCGTGACCGACAATCTGAAATACAGCGCCAAGCCATTGCATGGCGAAGACGAACATCTGCGCGCCCTGTCCGGCGCGGCGCTGGGCCGTAAAATCTGGGTCTATGCCAGCACCCACGAGGGCGAGGAATATATCGCCTGCCGCCTGCACCAGATTTTAAAAAACAAGATTCCCGATTTGCTGACGATCATCGTTCCCCGCCATCCCGAGCGCCGCGACGACATTATCAAGACCATAGAATCCCACCGCCTGAAATACACCGTACGTGGCCCCGGCCTCATCCCGCCCGGCGAAGACGCCGACATCTACCTTGCCGATACCTTCGGCGAGCTTGGCCTGTTTTACCGCCTCGCCCCGCTGGCCTGCATTGGCCGTTCCTTCAGCAATGACGGCGGCGGCGGCCACAACCCTATCGAGGCAGCGCAGCTTCATTGCGCCGTTCTTCACGGCCCTAATGTACAATTCCAGCAAGATATTTTCGATGAAATGAACCGGGCGGGCGCCGCCCTTCGTATCAGTGACGAGGCGCATTTCCGCCAGACGCTGGAGCGGCTTTTAAACGATGACGCCGCGCTTACCGAACTTCAGGAAAAGGCCGCCGCCTACGCCGCCGGAAAAACCGCTGTGATCGAACGCGTGATGGAGGGGCTCACCCCCCTGCTCGCTCGCGCCGGGATCGAACAAAAACCGCAAGCGCAAAAGGCCGCCTCATGATTCCGCGCACGCCGGAATTCTGGTACAAAAAACCCGGGCCCGCCGCTCTTGCCCTCTCCCCACTGGCTGCGCTTTATCATATCGGCCATAAGATTCATCAATCCGTCGCCTCTCCCAAAAAAGCGCCCTTCCCCGTGATTTGCGTCGGCAACATTACGGTCGGGGGCAGCGGCAAAACCCCCACGGCCCTTGCGCTGATGGAGCTGATAAAGGCGCATAAACTCGCCTTAAAGCCTCATTTTCTTACCCGCGGTTACGGCGGCAGCGAAACCGGCCCCGCACCCGTGGATTTAAAAAAACATACCGCCCGCCATGTCGGCGATGAAAGCCTGCTGCTTGCCCGCACCGCGCCCACTCTTGTTTCCGCAGACCGTTATCAAGGCGCTTTGCTCGCCGCGGAAAAAGGGGCCGACATGATCCTGATGGATGACGGCTTGCAGAATACAGACATCATCAAGGATTTTTCCTTCATCGTTATCGATGGCGCTACCGGCTTCGGCAACCATCTGATGATCCCCGCCGGGCCGCTGCGCCAGCCTCTATCCGAAGGGCTCTCCCGTGCGGGCGCGTTTATCATTATCGGCGAAGACCGCCACAACGCGTCCGCTCTTTTACCCTCCGGCAAGCCTGTCTTGCACGCGCAAATCATCGTAGATCCTGAAAAAATTCCGGCCAAGGACATCCCCTATATCGGCTTTGCCGGATTGGGCCGCCCGGAAAAATTCAAGGCCACACTCGAAAGCCTTGATCTCGACTTACGCGGGTTTCACCCTTTCCCCGACCATCACCCTTATGCGGTCGAAGACCTCCAGCCCGCGTTTCGCGAGGCGCAAAGCGCGGGCGCACAGTTGATTACCACCGAAAAGGATTTCCTGCGCCTGCCTGAAACCTTCAAACCCTATGTTACGACCCTGCCCGTCAGTCTGAAATTCGAAGACCCCAACACCGCTGTGAGCATTCTATCCGGAGTGTTGAAATGAAAAACCTCCGCTACATGGCCGAGGCCGCTTTGGTCTATATGCTTTTCACCCTGTTTAAAATCATGCCCCTTGATGCCGCTTCCGCGCTGGGCGGGTTTATCGCTCGTCATACCGGCCCGCACCTGGCGGCCTCGCGCAAGGCGCGGCGCAATCTGGAACACGCCCTGCCCGGCAAAAGCGCCGAAGAATATGGCCGCCTGATCTGCGATATGTGGGATAACCTTGGCCGCGTCGTAGCCGAATACCCGCATATCGCATATATCGCCAAACACCGGATTACCCCCGAGCATGAGGAAATCATGGAGGCCGCGCTAAAACTCGACGCCCCCGCCTTTATCATCGCCGCGCATCTTGCCAACTGGGAAGTCGGCCCCGCCTATTTCACCCTGCGTTTTAACGAACCGCTCGACATCACCTATCGCGCGCCGAACAACCCGTATGTCGACCGCCTGCTTCAAAAAACGCGCAGCATGGGCGGGCGCATATCCGGCTACCCCAAAGCCCGCGAAACGGCCCGCAAGCTTCTTAACGCCTTAAAAGAGGGTCGCAATATCGGCTTTCTCATCGATCAGAAATTTAACGAGGGGCTGCCCGTTCCCTTTTTCGGGCGCGATGCCATGACCAATCCGGCCTTCGTGCAACTGGCGCAAAAATTCCACGCCCCTCTCGTTCCCACCTATATCGTACGTACGGACGGAGCACATTTTCGCTTGCTCTTCGGCAAGCCTCTGGAAATTTTCGAAATGGACGGCAAAACGCCCCTGCCCCTTGAGAAAGTGATCCGCAGTGCCCATATAGAACTGGAAGACCACATTCGCCAATACCCCGCTCAATGGCTCTGGCTTCATAGGCGGTGGAAGGATTGATAAAAACCACAGATGAACACGGATTTTCTTAACACGAAGCACACGAAGTTAAGAAGAACACAAAAAGAAAACAAAAAAACTTCGTGCCCTTCTTTTAACTTCTTTTTTCTTCGTGTTAATCCTTTATCTATGTTTATCTATGGTTAATAAAACTTGACAAAATATGATTTTTTTCCTATATTAACGCCATGAAAAAAACAAAAACACCCACCCCCTCCCCCCAAAAAATGAAAAACGAAATGCGGAACTCTAATTTAACAACAAAAACAAAAGGATAAACTCATGCCCCATCCTCATTACGATTTTTTTGTGATCGGCGCGGGATCGGGCGGGGTTCGCGCGGCGCGTATCGCCTCAACCCACGGCGCGAAGGTCGGCATTGCGGAAAGCGCGGCCTTGGGCGGAACATGCGTTAATCTCGGCTGCGTACCGAAAAAATTACTGGCTTACGCCGCCGATTACGGCATGGGTTATGAAGATGCGCAAGGCTTCGGTTGGAGCGCGGGAAACATCGCCCATGACTGGCACAGACTGATTGCCAATAAAAATAAATCTATCGGCAACATCAACAATTTCTTCGACAAGCTGCTCAAGAATAACAACATCGACCTTTACAACGGTTTTGCCAAATTTGTTGATGCTCATACGCTCGAAATTGAGGGTAAAAAAATCACCGCTGATAAAATCCTGATCGCTACGGGCGGTAAAGCCCGCAAGCTCGATATTCCCGGCGGCGAATTGGCGTGGACATCCGATGATATGTTCTTCCTGCCGGAATTTCCCAAGCGCCTGCTGATTATCGGCGGCGGTTATATCGCCGTGGAATTCGCCCATATCATGCACGGGCTTGGCGCTCACGTCGATCTTGCCTACCGTTCCTCACTTTTTCTGCGCGGCTTTGATGACGACATTCGTCTTGCTCTCGCCCATGAAATGGAGGCGCAAGGCATCGGCGTTCATTTCCATTGCGATATCGAGAAAATCGAGAAAACGAAAGACGGCCTAAAGGCGCATATGAAGGATGGCCTCATCTTCGACGTTGACGGCGTTCTGGCCGCCATCGGGCGTGATGCCAACACGGACGGTCTTAATCTGGAGGCCGCGGGCGTAAAAGCTGCGCAAGGTGGACGGCTGGAGGTTAACGAGAATTACAAGACCAATATAGGCCATATCTATGCGCTCGGCGATATCGCCAACGATCACAACCTCACCCCTGTCGCGATCAAGGAAGGGCACGTTCTGGCCGACCGTTTATTCGGCGGGCCCGTGATGAAAGACCGCCGCGTGAACTATGATAACATCGCTACCGCCGTGTTTTCTCATCCCCCGCTCGCCACGGTGGGCCTTACCGAAGAACAGGCACGCGAAAACGGGTATGAGATCGAATGTTACAAATCCACCTTCACCCCCCTGAAGCACAAGCTTTCGGGCCGGGATGAAAAAAGCCTGATGAAGATGGTCGTCGATGCGAAAACGAACCGCGTGATCGGCCTTCATATGATGGGGTTGGACGCGCCCGAAATCATACAGGGTTTTGCCGTGGCCATGAATGCGGGCGCAACCAAGGCCGATTTTGACGATACCATGCCTGTTCACCCGACAGCGGCGGAGGAGTTTGTGACTATGCGCTAAACGGCTTATCGCCTGAGGCAACATCAGCCCGCGCGGATTTGAGAATCTCCTCCATCTGCGGCTGGTAAAGGCTTTTAGAGGCAGGCAGGAGCATTTGCTTACCGCAAACTTCGGTCAGGAATTCCACGATATGCGACGGTTTTGCATCGTCTTCACCCGTAAGTTCCCGGCGGAATAAAATCGTCTCTCTCTTCGCCACGTCATAGGAAATTCCCGCCGAAGTCGCCAGATCCGCCTCGTGCAGCATTAACGCCATAAGGGTCAAGGTTTTGTCGGTCAAAAGAATGCCGAGCCTGTCTGTAACCCTTGGCGATTCTGCCTCTCCGAAATGATACTGATATGTCTGTTTCATCAGATTGGCGGCATTGCTCTTCTCGCCAATCGGCAGAACATCCGTGCAAAGCAGCATGACATTGATCTTGCCAAGCGTATCATCGTCCAATCCGGCAGCCTTCAGATACGGCTTGGCAAGACCGAAGGAATGTTGCTCCATTCGTCCGGCAACAAACTCTCCGTTGACCGTATTGCTCTGTCCGTTATGGCCCAGATCGTGGATACACGCGGCGATCAGCAAAGTGGCAATCTCGTTATCGTTTAAACTATCAGGTCCTTTTTGGTGCTGCGCGACAAGCCTTACGAGTTGGCTGACAACCTTGCGGTAATGATGATTGCCGTGATAGGGCAAATCGTTCGGCACTTCGCCCAGAACGCCGGCCATCAGCAAACCCTTGATGAACTCCGGTTCCGGCTTGACGCCCAGCGCTTCCAGCGCGGCAAAGCAAAGGTGATAGAGCGTTTCTCCCGCACCTTCCTGCGGTGTAAGTTCCAGCCCGACATAACCCGGATCCTGCTTCTTAATAACGTCTTTTATATCGGGGATGTATTCCTGCCACATGCGCACTAGTTTAATATGAAGGCGCCTTCACAACAAGCCGCTAAACAAGCCGTTCTTAACCTTTGCCTTTTCCGGCGTTTTAAGGCATAAAACCATGCTTGAGATTATGAGAGCTTAGAAAACATGACCAAGACGAAAGCAAAAGACTGGAATCCCTCTTCCTGGCGCGCCAAAGAAGCGCGGCAAATGCCCGTTTACGCCGATCAAAACGCCCTGCACGCGATCGAGGACGAACTGCGCATCATGCCGCCTCTGGTCTTTGCGGGCGAGGCGCGCGCGCTTCAGGCCGACCTTGCCAGAGTTTCCCAAGGTCAGGGTTTTTTGCTTCAGGGCGGCGACTGCGCCGAAAGCTTCGCCGAATTCGGGGCCAATAAAATCCGCGATACATTCCGCGCTATTTTGCAAATGGCGGTCGTTCTGACCTATGCCGGATCGATGCCGGTGGTCAAGGTCGGGCGCATCGCCGGGCAGTTCGCCAAGCCGCGCTCCAGCGACAGCGAAACGCAAGGTGATGTGACTTTGCCCAGCTACCGCGGCGATAATATTAACGGGTTTGAATTTTCTATCGCCGCGCGCGAACCCGATCCGGCGCGCATGCTGCGTTCCTATCATCAGGCCTCGGCTACGCTTAACCTGCTGCGCGCGTTTTCCAAGGGCGGCTATGCCGACCTGACTCGTGTACACGGCTGGAACCTCGACTTCGTAGAAGGCAGCCCGCTGGGCAACCGTTATCAGGATCTGGCCGACCGCATCAGTGATGCGCTCGGTTTCATGGCCGCCTGCGGCGTGACCAGCGAGACCGTTCCCGCGCTGCGTGAAACATCGTTCTACACTTCGCATGAGGCGTTATTGCTCCCTTACGAGGAAGCGATGACCCGCACAGACAGCCTCACGGGCGACTGGTACGACACCTCCGCGCATATGCTGTGGATCGGCGCACGCACGCATCAGGAAGACGGCGCGCAGATCGAATATATTCGCGGCATTAACAACCCACTCGGCTTGAAATGCGGGCCCGGTCTTGCGCCGGATGAATTGATCCGCTTGATCGATATTTTAAATCCTGACAACACGCCGGGCCGCCTGACGCTGATCGCGCGTATGGGCCACGAGCAGGTGAAAGACAAACTCGCTCCGCTCGTTAAACGCGTGAAGGAAGAAGGGCGTAATGTCGTATGGTCATGCGATCCGATGCACGGCAATACGATAAAATCATCCAGCGGTTATAAAACCCGCCACTTCGAACATATTCTGGCCGAGATGAAGGGCTTCTTCGCCGTTCATGCTGAGCAAGGAACACATCCCGGCGGCGTGCATTTCGAGCTGACAGGCCAGAACGTGACCGAATGCGTCGGCGGCGCGGACGATATTACGGACGAGGATCTTTCCAGCCGTTATCACACGCATTGCGACCCGCGTCTGAACGCCAATCAGGCGCTGGAACTTGCGTTCCTGATCGCTGATGAGCTCAAAGCCTTGCGAGGCCGTTCCCAATCTGAATCAATAGCGGTCGCCGCGGCGGAGTAAGTTTTATACTTTACCGTCATCCCAGCGAAGGCTGGGATCCATTGCAAGCAAGAGCACAAAACATGGATAAGAAATTCTATGTCTACATTCTGTGCAGCGATAAATTGGGAACGCTTTATATCGGCCTGACATCCAACCTTCAAAAGCGTATATGGGAACATAAAAGCAAAGCAATTGAAGGCTTCACTAAAAAATATAATGTTCACAAGCTCGTATATTTCGAGGAATATGATAACTTCGAGGCAGCGGTAAAAAGAGAAAAAAACATGAAAGCCTGGAAACGGGACTGGAAAATAAAATTAATAGATCAGCACAATCCGGACTGGAGCGATTTATCTCTCAGTTTAAGCGCGTAAACAAAAATGGATGCCAGCCTGCGCTGGCATGACAGAAGAATGGTAAACGATTTGAAAATAATCCTCGCCCAGATAAACCCCACCGTCGGGGATCTGGGGGGTAATGCCGCGATGATCGAGGCCGCATGGAACGACCATAAAGACGCAGACCTTATCGTATTCCCGGAGCTGTGCCTGTGTGGTTACCCGCCGGAAGACCTTGTGCTCAAACCCTCTTTCATCGAAGGCGTAGAAACGCAAATCCAGAACCTTGCCGCGGCAGGTAAGAACCGCAAGGCCGCGATTATTATCGGCGCACCTTACGCGAAAGACGGAAAGCTTTATAACGCCGCGCATCTTATTCATGATGGCAAAGTCACAGCGACCGTTACCAAACATCACCTTCCCAATTACGGCGTGTTCGATGAAGCGCGTGTATTTGACGCGGGGCCCCTGCCAGATCCGGTGGAGTTCAAGGGGCATAAACTCGGGCTTATGATCTGCGAGGATATGTGGTTTGCCGATGTCGCGACAAATTTAAAAACGCAGGGCGCGGAAATTTTGATCGTGCCGAACGGCAGCCCGTTCGATGCGGGAAAACATGAAGCACGGCTAACTCACGCCCGCAGCCGCGTAAAAGAAACCGGACTGCCGCTTCTCTACGTCAACCAAATCGGCGGACAGGACGAGCTTGTTTTCGATGGTGGGTCTTTCGCGATGGATGGGGGGGGGGAAGTCGTAAAACAACTGCCCTTTTTCGAAACCTGTCATCCTGAAGCGCTTGCGCTGAAGGATCTAGCCTCAACCGAACGAGATCCTTCAGCGCAAGCGCTTCAGGATGACAATAAGATGATATACGAAGCCCTCAAACTCGGCCTTCGCGATTACATCGAAAAAAACAATTTCACTGGTATCCTTCTGGGGCTTTCCGGTGGAATAGACAGCGCGATTTCCGCTGTTATCGCCGCCGATGCTCTGGGGCCGGAGAAGGTTCATGCCGTCATGATGCCCTCGCGTTATACCTCGCAGGACAGTCTTGAGGACGCGGCGGAACTGGCAAAAAATCTCGGCATTCGTCTGGATACGATTCCGATTGAGGAAAGCGTCGACGCCATCGGCAAGTCGATTACGGATTTCGCCAAGCCTGAAAATTCCCCCGTTACGTTTGAAAACATCCAGTCGCGCGCGCGCGGCCTGATCCTCATGGCGCTGTCGAACGCGACAGGAAAGATGGTGCTTTCAACGGGCAATAAATCGGAAATGGCGGTGGGCTACGCCACGCTTTACGGCGATATGAATGGCGGGTTTAACGTGCTGAAGGACGTTTATAAAACCCAAGTCTACGCGCTTTCAAACTGGCGCAACGCACAGGCACATGTGATCCCGCAGCGGATTATCACTAAGGCCCCGACGGCAGAATTAAAAGACAACCAGACCGATCAGGACAGCCTTCCGCCCTACGAAGACCTCGACGTTATTTTGCACGCAGCGATCGAGGAAGAAAAATCATCAGCGGAAATCATCCAGATGGGTTATGCGCCCAAAACCGTGCGCAAGGTTCTGACCATGTTGTCCCGCGCCGAATATAAACGCCGCCAGGCCCCGCCGGGCGTCAAAATCACCGCCCGCGCGTTTGGCCGCGAACGGCGGTATCCGATCACGAACGGGTTTAAGAATATTTAACCGCGACGAGCACCACGAAACGCAACGGATTTTCAACATGGAAGAACCAACAGAGCACGAAAATAAAATTGCAGAAAAAATACTCGATGCCGCTTTTATTGTTCACCGGGAACTGGGGCCGGGCTTGCTTGAAAGCGCTTATGAAGTTTGCCTGTGCGAAATTTTACGTGAAATGAATTTAGACTTTGAAAGACAAAGCCCCATAACCGTCCCTTTTAGGGGAAAAATATTGGATGCTGCCTTTAGGGCCGACCTTATTGTTGAAAATTGTGTCTTGGTTGAACTGAAAAGTATTGAAAAACTGCTGCCTATACATGATGCTCAAATCTTGACTTACCTGAAGCTATCAAAGATAAAACTGGGACTATTATTAAATTTTAACACCAAACTTATGAAACAAGGCATCAGGCGTTTGGTATTATCACAGAATCCGTAGCGAACGTTCGCGCCCGTTGCGGTAAAAAAGGATAAATTAGAGTGACTGACGTAAAAGTACGATTTGCCCCCTCGCCCACCGGCATGCTGCATGTCGGCAATGCGCGCACGGCCATGATTACGTGGCTGTTCGCCCGCAAGAACGGCGGGCATTTCCTGTTGCGGATCGACGATACGGATACGGAGCGTTCCAAACCCGAATACGAAGAAGCCATTGAATCCTCGCTTATCTGGCTGGGCATGAACTGGGACGAAAAAACCCGTCAACACGGACGGGATGATCGTTACAATCAGATGATCGACAAGCTAAAAAGCGACGGACGGCTCTATCCGTGCTATGAGACGCCGGAAGAATTATCGCTCAAACGAAAGACCCAGCTTTCCCGCGGCAAGCCGCCTATTTATGACCGCGCGGCGCTTTCCCTTAGCCCGGAGCAGATCGCAAAATACGAGGAGCAAGGCCGCCAGCCGCACTGGCGCTTTAAAATGCTGGATGCTCCCATTGAATGGAACGACCTGATCCGCGGGCCCGTTTCCTTTAACGGTGCGGATATGTCCGACCCCGTTCTGATCCGCGAGGATGGCCGCCCGCTCTACCATTTATGCTCTGTGATCGACGATATAGATTACGGTATTACGCATGTCACGCGCGGCGAAGACCACGTATCAAATACCGCTTCGCACATCCAGATGTTCGAGGCACTGGGCGCGAAGCCGCCGCAATTTGCGCATCTACCGCTGATTTCCGACATGGAGGGCGGCAAGCTTTCCAAGCGGCTGGGTTCGATGAGCGTTCCCGATATCCGCGAAAATGAAAAGATCGAGCCCATGGCGCTGGTCAGCCTGATGGCGCGGCTCGGCACGTCAGACCCGATCGAGCCGTTTACGGATATCGCCCCGCTGATCGAGAGTTTCGATTTCGCGAAATTCTCCCGCGGCACGCCTAAATTCGATACTGAAGAGCTGATGCGCCTGAACGCGAAAATCCTGCACCAAACCTCTTTCACCGACGTGCAGGTCCGCCTTGCGGGCATGGGCCTGCAGGATCTGGACGAAGATTTCTGGCTCGCCGTACGTGCCAATCTGGAACGCCTTGATGATATCAAAGACTGGTGGCAAGTCGCCAAGGGCCCCGTTACGCCCACCATAGACGATACCGAATTTATCGAGGCCGCCGCCGCGCTTCTTCCCCCCGCCCCGTGGAGCGAAAACACGTGGAGCGAATGGACAGGCAAGGTAAAGGAAAATACAGGCCGCAAGGGCAAAGAGCTTTTCATGCCGCTGCGCCGCGCCCTGACCGGTATGGATCACGGGCCGGAGCTTGCGCATCTATTGCTGCTCATCGGGCCGGAAAAAACACGCGAACGTCTGGGCATGAAAAAGGCGGCCTAAGAGCCACCCATTGCCCACCCTTGATGTCATTGCGCTGAGCAAACAGCGTTTGATTTGAGCTAGGCGCGAGGAGCGCTGCGTAGAAGGCCTACGCAAGTCGACGAGCAACGACGCTCAAATCAAACGATGAAGGCTCAATAAAGGGAAATCCGGCTGCAATCGCCAAACAGGCACAAATATTCCACCCGCCCGTCCGTATTCATTTCCGAGCCCAGCACAAGCGGCCCGCTGGCGCGGATCGACACGACGATGGAGGAAACGAAAATCACCGCCAGCGCGAGGCAAAACAGCATTGCCCGCTTTTCCTGCCGCCTGCGGCGTATGTGGCTATAAATCAACATTGGAATAACCTGTAAGACAGAAAAGGATTACGCCCGGAACCGGACGCGTTTGATATGATCATGGTATCAGAATTTAGCCCGTTCAAGGTAACGAAAACTGCACCTGAATTTTCACCCATTTTCCTGCCTCTTCATATTTTGGTTGCTTAATACGATGCGGAAACTATAACTGGGGGCGTAGGAAAAGCAAAAAAGAACGCAGTTTTTCGCTTGTTTTTCATACACTTGTGTTAATGAATGTATAATACGTCATTACAGGCGCACGCGAAGCAATCCAGTAATGGCGCTTCTTGGCTCCGAATTGCCGCGCTCCCTTCGGTCGCTCGTAATGACCGCTTCAAAACAAAAAGAAGGATTTAAGTATTTGATCATTATCCTCTCCCATCCCCAGCTTGGTGAAAATATCGGCGGTGCGGCGCGCGCGATGCTCAATTTCGGCGTGGACGAGCTGCGCCTCGTCGCCCCGCGTGACGGCTGGCCTAGCCAAAGGGCGGAAGAAATGTCTGCCGGGGCCCTGCAAAAGATGCCGGAGGTGCACGTATTTGACACGCTGGAAGCGGCGCTGGCCGATATTCACTACGTTCTGGCCACAACGGCGCGGCCCCGCGGCATGGTTAAACCCGTCTTTACCCCCGAAAGCGCGACCAAGGAACTCCGCACCCGCGAAGGCGAAGAGCAGAAAACCGCGCTTTTATTCGGGCGCGAACGTACGGGGCTGGAAAATGACGAAATCGCGTTATGCCACGGCATTCTCACCATTCCCACCAACCCCGATTTCTGGTCTTTAAATCTCGCCCAGTCCGTCCTTTTGACTTGCCATGAATATTTCAAGGCAGGCGATGCAACGCCGGATCGCCAATTTTCCCATGGCGACAGCTTCCCGGTGCCGCAGGAAAAGCTGGAGGAATTCTTCACCCGCCTTGAAGGAGAGCTCGAGGCCGGCGGCTTTTTCAAATCACCCGACCTCAAACCCACCATGCAGCGAAACATCCGCGCCATGCTCACCCGCGCCGATCTCTCCGATCAGGAAGTGAAAACACTTCATGGCGTAGTTTCCTCACTGATCCAAAATAAAAAAGCCGCCAGTAAATAGCGGCTTTTATAATTCTTTGCAAGGGCAAACAGCGTTTTGGCTGGACTAGGCGGCGGTGGGCGACGCGTATAAACATACGCGAGCCCGCCGACAACAACGTCCAGACGGAACGATGAAAGCCCTTTTATCGTGAATAGAATTCGACGATCAGATTGGGCTCCATCTGTACCGGATAGGGTACGTCTTCCAGCTTCGGTGTGCGCAGGAAGGTCGCTTTCATCGCCTTCAAGTCCACATCAATGTAGTCAGGAACTTCGCGCTCGGCGCCTTCGGTAGCCTGAATGACCATCGGCATTTTGCGGGAAGCTTCGCGCACTTCGATCACATCGCCTTCCTGTACTTGGTAGGAAGGAATGTTAACCACTTTGCCGTTTACGGTTACGTGTTTGTGGCTGACGAACTGACGGGCCGCGAAAACGGTGGGCACGAAAGACGCGCGGTAGATAACCGCGTCAAGGCGGCGCTCCAAAAGGCCGATCAGGTTCTGACCGGTGTCGCCGCGCATACGGTTGGCTTCTTTAAAGTAGCTGCGGAATTGTTTTTCGCCGATATTGCCGTAATAGCCTTTCAGCTTTTGTTTCGCCATAAGCTGGATACCGAAATCTGTCGGCTTGCCGCGGCGGTTCGCGCCGTGCATGCCGGGCGGTACCTGGCGCTTGTTAAAGGGTGATTTGGGGCGGCCCCAAAGGTTACCGCCAACGCGGCGGTCGATCTTGTGTTTTGCGGTATGGCGCTTGCCACTCATGGTCTTATCCTTTCATAGACATGTTTGTTTTTAATGTCCCGATTACCCTTGTGGGATTGATCCGAAAATCAACGCGAAGCAATGTCCCGCTTCTCAGGAATGAAGGGATTTATACGGATTTTGAGGCTTTTGTCAAATTTTTAATGGCGCCTGCGGCCCTTACCACGATGCTGTCCGTAAAGATCATCATAAACGATACCGACAAACGCATCGGCGCTAACGACCTCTCCTGACATGGTTTCATCAAATTCAGCCGTGGGTTTGGAATCCACAACCTCTTGGCGGGACTTTCCGGCTTCTATCCCCTCCTCCACACGCATGGCAATTTGGGCCATCACATCGCGGTATGCCTTAACCTCTGAGAGCTTCATAACCGGGCCATGGCCGGGAACGATCACAGTGCGCCTGTCGGCGCGCGCCGTAATAGCGTCCAGCGCATTGATAACCCCCGTGATAGAGCCGCCATGCTCCACATCGATAAAGGGATACATGCCGTTAAAAATCACGTCTCCGGCCACAATCACGTTTTCTTCCTCGAAATGGGCGATGGAATCCCCGTCCGTATGCGCATCGGGCAAATGAAGGATATGCAAGGTATCACCGTTGTGATGAAAGGTCACTTCCTTGGCGAAGGTCACGACGGGCAGCCCCTCACGCGCCAGAGGTTTCATTTTTCTTTGAAAATGGGTGATAAATTGCGGCGTGCTCAGACGCTTACGCACATTGTCGTGGGCCACGATCACCGCGCCCTCTTCGCCGAACGCCTCGTTGCCGCCGGTATGATCGAAATGATAATGCGTGTTCAAAATGAAATCCGCCCCGCCGCCCGCGATTTTTTCCACCGCCGCGCGCATAACCGCGCTGCGCCCTTCTAGCTGATCGTCGATGAGGAACGTCCCGTCCCTCCCCGTCGAAACCACTACGTTTCCGCCTTGCGGGCTGACCATTAAATACAAACCGCCCCTGATTTTCTCGGTTTGCGGCGCAGGTTCTTGCGCCAGCGCAGCAGATAAGGGAGAGAGAAAAACAAAAAAACCCAGAAGGAGAAAAAAGCGCATGATACTTCCTTATGGTTGGGGTGACGGCCTGATGCCGCATTATTATTCAGCCCGCCTTCGCCAAGACTTCGGTGGACACGGCGTAAGCCACCCGACGTCAGTCCACCATAGCGGCAAAGCCGCGTCGGTGGAAGCCCGCAGGGCGAAGGGTGGTGGGCCAGGCCGGATTTGAACCAGCGACCAATCCGTTATGAGCGGACTGCTCTAACCAACTGAGCTACTGGCCCACATCTTTGTTATCCGGCATCATTTATTATAAATCAAGAGCTTCTTCCCTTACATGCAGGGAATAAAAACAGTAGGCACAGATTAAGGCACAAGGATATGGGGTACTACGAGGCCTTGTTCCTGAATAAATTCTATAAACTCAACCAGCGGAAAAGCGGCGAACCACCAGATGGCGTCTTTCGCACCGTTCAGCAGCAGGCGCGTATTTACCGTGATATCCTTTTTATCTTCCCACAGGGAAAAATCGGGCAAAAGGCGAGGGACAGAATTGCAATAGGCCTCGTAACTTTGGCCGAATTGTTCCTTCAGGAATTTTTCCTCCCGCGCGATCAAACGCTGGTAAAGCAGGATGAACGCAAGGGGCACGATGATAATCACCGCGATGTGATTGACCATCAGAGCAACCCCGGTAAATCCGATCAGGGAAAACACGTAGAGCGGATTACGGACGATTGAAAACGGCCCGTTGGTAATCAGGCGTACATTCTTGGACCCGCCGAGATAGGCCGTGGTATAGAGCCGACCCAGCGCGCAGATCGAAACCATGGCCATGCCCAGAAAATCGAGAACCTCGTGAAGCGTGCTTTCGGGTTTGATCACCGAATAGGTGAAGAAGACGCATAATAACACGCCAATCCCGAGCACTTTGGAAAGAAGAATACGTGATTTATTAAGCGCACTGGCCATGTTAGCGCTCCTTTCTTACGTATCCAGGAAACTGCGGAGCTTGCGCGAACGGCTCGGATGTTTCAGCTTCCGCAGAGCCTTCGCCTCGATCTGGCGGATACGCTCACGCGTTACGTTGAATTGCTGCCCGACTTCCTCCAACGTGTGGTCGGTATTCATACCGATACCGAAACGCATGCGAAGCACGCGTTCCTCACGCGGGGTCAAGGACGCCAGAACGCGGGTCGTGGTTTCACGCAAGTTTGAATGGATCGCGCTATCGACCGGCAGGATCGCGTTTTTATCTTCAATGAAATCACCCAAAGATGAATCTTCCTCATCCCCGATCGGCGTTTCCAGTGAAACCGGTTCCTTGGCGATTTTCAATACCTTACGCACTTTATCTAAAGGCATATGTAAGCGTTCGGCCAGTTCCTCCGGCGTCGGCTCGCGCCCAATTTCGTGCATCATCTGACGGGATGTACGCACCAGCTTGTTGATCGTTTCGATCATGTGAACCGGAATACGGATCGTCCGTGCCTGATCGGCGATAGAACGCGTAATCGCCTGACGGATCCACCATGTCGCATAGGTTGAGAATTTATAACCGCGGCGGTATTCGAATTTATCGACCGCCTTCATCAGGCCGATATTCCCTTCCTGAATAAGGTCGAGGAATTGCAGACCGCGATTGGTGTATTTCTTGGCGATGGAAATCACGAGACGAAGGTTCGCCTCCACCATTTCCTTTTTCGCGCGGGCGGCTTCTTTCTCGCCCTTTTGCACAGTGCCTACAATGCGTCGCCATTCGGAAATCGGCAACATAGCCTCGTCCGCTATCGCGGCAACCTGCTCGCGGATCGCATTAACTTCGGGTTTATGTTTCTCTACGAACTTGTCCCAGCCCTTGCTTTTGAGCTTGGAAACGCGGTTCAGCCATTTGGGGTCGAGCTCGTGGCCGTAATAATGCTCGAGGAATTCCTCACGCTTGACCTTGCAATCCGTGGCCATGCGCAGCATCTTGCCCTCAAGGCTCACCAGCTCGCGGTTCATGCCGTAAAGACGGTCCAAAAGCTGTTCGATACGCGCGTTGTGCAGGCGCACGTCGTTCATATTCTCAACCATCTCGTGCTTGAGCTTTTCGTATTTTTTATCCATGGCGTCGTCGGTTTTCTTACCGGCCTGCAGCAGATCAAGGCGCTCCTGCTGAACTTTGCGCATTTTCTTATACGTCTTTTGGATTTTGCCGAAATTCTCAAATACCTGCGGCAAAAGCTCTTCTTCCATCGCGGCCAGAGAGATCGAGTTTTCCTCGTCGTCGTCGCTTTCACCGCCGCCGCTTTCACCGCCCTCTTCGCCTGACTCTTCGTCCTCATCCTCGTCGGATTCTTCTTTGGGCTGGGTGTTGTCTTCCGGCACGCCGGTATAGGTGGCGTCAAGGTCGATCACCTCGCGCAGCAAAATGTCACCCTTTTGCAGGGCGTCATACCACGCGATGATGGATTCAATCGCCAGCGGGGATTCACAAATCCCGCCGATCATAAGCTCCTTGCCGGCCTCGATACGCTTGGCGATCGCAATCTCGCCCTCGCGGGACAAAAGCTCGACCGCGCCCATTTCACGCAGATACATACGCACGGGGTCGTCTGTACGGCCCGTATCGTCATCGGCGATGTTGCCGCCGGATTCATATTCGCCTTCACTATCATTATTGGAATCAGAATCGCTGTCATCATCGGTGCCGCTATCGGCATCGGAATCATCGGTGAAATCATCTTCGCTTTCAACGATCTGAACGCCCACATCGGACAGGGTCGCCATCGCGTCCTCTATCTGTTCGGACGCAAATTCCTCGGCCGGCAAGGCGCCGTTGAATTCGTCCAGCGTAACGAACCCCTTGTCCTTACCCAGTTTGACAAGCTTTTTAACAATGGCGGCCAACGATCCCTTTTTTGTATCGGTATCCGCATTCTCTTCGTTTTTCTTACCGCGTGCTGCCAACTTACTTACCACCTTTAAAAACCTTTATTTATTACAACCGTATGATTAGACCTTAATTTTCAGGACAATCAAAGGGGTCTGAAAGAAATTCTCGATAATAATTTCATGAATATTCGTTATTATCAGTCACAAACTCCGTCAATCTCCCCCTCGGCTACCGGTCGTATTACGACTGCGGCTGCCCCGAAGATGCCAGATGGCGCATCTTTTCCTCCTCTTCCTCGCTGGAAGAGAGAAAAGCCTGTTTCCATCCCGCCTTGATTTCGCGCGCCAGGTCTTGTGACTGATAAGCCGTTAGGAAGTCGTGCCATCTGGCAACTGTATCATCCCGATTCGCCCCCGGACGAGCAAAGGCAGCGTGAACATAAACAGATTCGCAAGCGATGTCATCCATTTCTTTTTCAAAACCCTTTTCTTTGAGATGGTTACAAAGCCTTTCAAAGTCAAGGTCGTGATCTTCATCCAGCGCCTGTACCATCGCGCCGCGCAAATCCGCGATGCGCGAGGGCGGAATTTCGAACGCGCCGAAATCCTCCTCTACTTGCGCATAAATATGGGGATGGTTCATCACCGCGGCCAGCAAGATACGCGGATAAAGCCCCGCCGCCTGATAGGCCGGTTTGCGGGGTTTCAGCGCCGGAACTTTCACGCCCATACCGCCGCCCGCATTACCGCCCTTACCGCCGCGATCCCCGCGCTGGAAAAACGTCTCGGAAATGCGGGTCTGCAAAAGCGCGTTATAATGGCTTTGCACGTCCTTGGCGGCGATCACGCTGATCTCGTTTTTCAGCGCCTTGATAACGCCAGCGCGCGATTCCGGCGTCTCGAATTTGCGCCCTGCCGTATGCGCGTTCCAGATAAAATCGAATAATGAAAGCGCGTTTTGTAGCACTTTCTTAAGCGCCCCCTGCCCCCCGTGACGCACCAGAGAATCCGGGTCTTCCCCGTCGGGCAGGAAGGCAAGCTTTACGCTCCGCCCGGCCTCAAGCAGCGGCAATATATTCTGCGCTGCGCGGCTTGCCGCCCTCCGCCCCGCATCATCGCCGTCAAAACACAGGACGGGCACTTTTTCGTCCGCCGGGATCATCTTCCAGAGCAGTAAAATCTGATCCTGCGTCAGCGACGTGCCCATCGGCGCGACCGCGCCTCTGAACCCCGCCTGATGACAGGCTATGACGTCCATATATCCTTCCACCACGATCATGGTATGACCGTCGCCCGCCCCTTGGCGTGCATGCGCCCCGCCGTACAAAATCTCGCTCTTGTTGAAAATCGGCGTATCGGATGAATTGATATATTTCGGCGGTTTGAAATCCCCGCTCTGCGGCGGGCGTAAATGGTCGGGCAATATCCGCCCGCCAAACGCGATCACGCGACCCCGCCGGTCGGTAACCGGAAACATGATACGCTCGCGGAAAAACGTATAGGGCTCGCCGCCTTTTGTTGAGGCTTTCAGAACCCCCGCCTCGATCATCTGCGCATCGCTATACCCCCGCACGGCCAGATATTTTCGCAAAGCCTGCCCGTCGGCGGGGGCGTACCCCACCTTGAACCGCACCATGCTGTCTTCGTTCATGCCCCGCTCTTTGAGATATTGCAGGGCGACCGCGGCCATATCGCCATCCGGAGTTCGACTCCCTTTCCCTCCGCCTTCGCTTTGCTCTGCTAACCCCAGCTTTTGATTATGTAAAATATTTTGAAAGAATACCGCCGCCTCCTCCATCAGACTGTAAAGGTCTTTCTGCACCTTGGCTTTCTGGATCTCCTGCGGGCTTTGTTTGGGAACCTGCATTCCCGCCTCGGCGGCCAGCATTTCCACCGCCTCGGGGAAGGTCATATTGCTCTGATCGGTAATAAAACTGATCACGTCACCATGCGCGCCGCAGCCAAAACAGTGATAAAACTGCTTGTCGTCATTCACGTAAAAGGACGGTGTTTTTTCATTGTGAAACGGGCAACAGCCCTTGAACTCCCTGCCTGCGCGCGTCAGTTTCACGCTCCGCCCGATAATATCGGAGAGAGTGATACGGTTTCTCAGTTCATCCAAAAAACGCGGGGGAATGCTCATGTCTTTATTCCCTCGTCATCCTGAGCGAAGTCACGCTGTAGCGAAGTGAAAGCGGACGAAGCCGAAGGATCTCCTTCACAAGCTTTGAGATCCTTCCACTCACCCCGGCCCAGGTCCGGGGCTCGGTCAGGATGACGGTTGTAGTTTTCGGCTGGAATCGACATAACTCACAACTTAGCAAATTAAATTTGCTTTTTCCCAGCTATTTCTGTTAATTTATTATGTAAATAAAACTTTGTTAACCTTATCGGGTTATAACTAGGTGAATATAAGGAAGTAACAGGAATGCCTGAAATATTTACAAAAAACTGCAAAATCAAGGTGATAGAGTATAGCGACACCGCCCGCTCTCCCTTTAGCTGGGAAGAGCTTAAAATCGGTATTCAAAGCTACATCTCAAAAATCTTGAATTAAAACGTCTAGGACGCCAGTTTCGCGCGCACAAGCCCGCTGGCCTTACCCATATCAAGCTGTCCGGCATAGCGCGATTTAAGCGCGCCCATCACCTTACCCATGTCCTTGATATCCGTGGCGCCAAGCTCATTGATCAGGGAAACAACCGTATCCTCGACTTCTTCCTCGTCCATCTGGGCGGGCATGAATTTTTCGATCACTTCTATTTCGGCCATTTCCTGCTGAGCCAGATCGTCTCGGCCCGCATCGGCATAGGTTTGCGCCGATTCATTGCGCTGCTTGATCATGGATTGCAGCATGGAAAGAATCTCGCTTTCATCCACGCCTTCGGCGTTGCCCTGCCCGCGCGCCGCGATATCGCGATCCTTCAGCGCGGCCAATATCAGACGCAGCGTGCTGACGCTTGTCGTATCCTTTGCTTTCTGCGCTTCTTTCAACGCTTCGTTAAATTCTGTTCTTTTGCTCATATTAATATCCTTAAAAAGCCCGCTTTTCTTAATTTTTCTCTTTATTTTTACGTACGAAGTGGTTATTAGATTTGTTTCTAGCAACCTAGGTAAACAGGCAACGCTAGAAAGACTTCATACATGGCTGACTTTTCTAATCTAAAACGCCCCCCCAATGCAACGGGCTTGATACTTTTAAACGATGGTACGGTAATATGGGGACGCGGATTTGGAGCCGAAACCCTCTCTGTAGGCGAGATCTGCTTCAACACCTCCATGACGGGCTATCAAGAGATTTTAACCGATCCATCCTACGCGGGGCAAATTATCAACTTCACTTTTCCGCATATCGGCAATGTCGGCACCAATAAAGAAGATATAGAGACAATTAATCCCGCGGCAAGGGGTCTGATCGTGCGCGAGGACGTAACCGAGCCCTCTAACTGGCGCTCCGTTCAGCATTTCGATGAATGGCTGAAATCCTATAACATGCCGGGCATTGCCGGTGTTGATACGCGCGCGCTTACCCGCCGCATTCGTGACGCGGGCGCGCCGAACGGCCTGATCGCCGTAAGCCAAAGCGGTACTTTCGACCTTGATGCACTTTACGCCGAGCTTCAGAAATTCCCCGGCCTTGAAGGTCTGGACCTTGCCAAAGACGTTTCCTGCACCCAGAGCTATCACTGGGATGAGGCGTTGTGGGAACTTGGCAAAGGCTACGGCAAACAGGAAAACCCACAATATAAAGTGGTGGCCATAGATTACGGTGCAAAACGCAATATCCTGCGCTGCCTCGCTTCTGCTGGCTGCGATGTGACTGTCGTGCCCGCCAATGCCACCACCGAAGACATCCTGTCCCATAATCCCGATGGCGTGTTTTTGTCCAACGGCCCCGGCGACCCGCAAGCCACCGGCGAGTACGCGGTTCCTGTGATCAAAGCCCTGATCGAGAAAAACATTCCGATCTTCGGCATTTGCCTTGGTCACCAGTTATTGGCCCTCGCGCTGGGCGGCAAAACACGCAAAATGCACCTAGGTCACCGCGGCGCCAACCAGCCCGTAAAAGACCTGAAAACAGGCAAGGTGGAAATTACATCCCAGAACCACGGTTTTGAAGTGATGGAGGAAAGCCTGCCCAAGGGCGTCGCGGCCTCCCATATCAGCCTGTTCGACGGGACGAACGAAGGCATCGCGGTAGAGGGAAAACCTTTCTTCAGCGTGCAATACCACCCCGAAGCTTCCCCGGGACCACAGGACAGCCATTACCTTTTCCACCGTTTCGTAGATAAGATCAGGCAAGCGAAGGCGGCGTAATCAATGACAGATGAACTAATCAAAGGCTTAAGTGACTTCAAACGCTTCCAGTACAGCGAGGCGGATGGTCTTATGCCCCGTCTTGCAGAAGAAGGGCAATCGCCGCGATATTTCATCATCAGTTGCATTGATTCCCGCTCTAACCCCGGAACGATATTCAGAGCCCGACCGGGCACTTTTTTTGCCCACAAGGCCATGGGGGCAATCGTCCGGCCTTACGCCAAAGGTACAGCGCTTGCCGCCGCCCTTCACTTTGCGCTCAACTATAACAAGGTTGATACAATTATTGTGCTTGGCCACACACAATGCGGCGCCGTAAAAGCGCTTGCGGAAGAACTGGATGACGAGGAAATTTCCAGCTTCATTAATGTGGCCCAGCATGCTTTGGAGAAGGCGCAAAAATGCTGTACCACCCATGACGAAATTTTGGCGCGCACAGAACAGGAAGTTGTTCTAGAGAGTGCCGAAAACCTTGAATCATACCCCTCCGTAAAAAAAGCATTGGAAGAAGGGCGGGTAAAACTTAAAGCTTGGATCTTTGATATCCAGACCGGTGACCTGCTGGAATACAATAAAGACAGCAAAAATTTTGAAATTATAACCACGAACGAAACACCCGAAGACAGAAGAAAGAGTTCATAAGAAAATGACGAACCCGTTTACACGCATCGTTGTGACCTTTAATGAAGCCGTAGCTCCAGACAGGGCTGTTTTAGGAGAGATTGCGCATTGCCTGGAAACACAGGGGTCCAGAAACATCAAAGACAACAATGGTGCAACCATAGGCTTGATGACCGAAGTCTATATTCTTCCCAAAGGCGTGAAATGGAATGATGAAAACGTTCACGATGAACGAGCTAAAGAAATTCAAGCCCGGCTACAAGCATGGTGGCGGAAAAAGTACCCCGACTCACAAGTCAAACGGAAAGCCGAAGATTACCCTTGGTACGGAGAGAGAGGTCCCAAGGCGCCCCATTTTATTATTGAACCAACCCTCGAAGCACAGAGATAAGAATGCCTAAACGTACCGACATAAAATCCATCGCCATCATCGGGGCCGGCCCCATCGTTATCGGACAAGCCTGCGAGTTTGATTACTCCGGGGCGCAAGCTTGTAAGGCACTGAAAGAAGAAGGATACCGCGTTGTCCTGATTAACTCTAACCCAGCCACGATCATGACAGATCCCGAGATGGCGGATGCGACATATATCGAACCGATCACGCCCAAAGTCGTCGCCAAGATTTTAGAAAAGGAGCGCCCAGACGCTCTTCTGCCCACGATGGGTGGACAGACAGCGCTTAACACAGCCCTTGCTCTTGATAAAGACGGCACACTTGAAAGACTGGGCATCGAACTTATCGGCGCGAAAGCCGACGTCATCGACAAAGCCGAAAACCGCGAACGCTTTAAAGCCTGCATGGACTCTATCGGTCTGGAATCCCCAAAATCCGCTATTGTGCACTCCATGGAAGAAGCCCGCAAAGCACTTGAAGAAACCGGATTGCCCGCCATTATTCGCCCCTCCTTTACATTGGGCGGTACAGGCGGCGGTGTAGCGTATAACCGCAGCGAATTTGAACAGATCGTGAAAGACGGTCTTGATGCTTCCCCCACCAATGAAGTCCTGATTGATGAATCACTTCTGGGCTGGAAAGAATACGAAATGGAAGTTGTCCGCGACAAAGCCGATAATTGCATTATCATCTGCTCGATTGAAAACGTAGACCCGATGGGTGTGCACACGGGCGACTCTATCACTGTCGCCCCCGCGCTTACACTGACAGATAAAGAATACCAGATTATGCGTAATGCTTCCCTCGAAGTTTTGCGGGCGATTGGCGTAGAAACTGGCGGCTCCAACGTGCAGTTCGGTCTTTGCCCTGACACAGGACGCATGGTCGTGATTGAAATGAACCCGCGCGTATCACGCTCTTCTGCTCTAGCATCCAAAGCGACAGGTTTCCCGATTGCGAAGATCGCCGCGAAACTGGCTGTCGGTTATACACTGGATGAGCTTGGCAACGATATTACAGGCGGCAAAACTCCAGCCTCTTTCGAGCCCACAATCGACTACGTAGTGACAAAAGTGCCGCGCTTTGCGTTTGAGAAATTCAAAGGCGCAGACAATCTTCTGACCACCGCGATGAAATCCGTAGGCGAAGTCATGTCCATTGGCCGTAATTTTGAAGAATCACTTCAAAAAGCCATGCGCTCGCTTGAAAAAGGTGTTCACGGCCTTACCGGAATTTCAGTTGGCGACCCTTCCGATGAAGATTACGAGGATGCCATTCTTTCCGCCATGGCGAAGCCGACACCACAACGTATTCTTTATATCGCTGAAGCCTTGAAACACGGCGTCTCTATCGACCGTGTTCACGAAGTTACAAAGTTTGATAAGTGGTTCCTTGACCGCATCCAGAACATCATGAATGCCGAAAATGAAATGCGCAAAGGTGGTCTTCCGACAACCCCGCAAGGCTGGCTGAAATACAAAAAGCTCGGCTTCTCCGATGCGCAAATGGCACAGATCGCAGGGGTGAGTGAAATCTCCGTTCGCAACGCCCGCCACAGCCACAAGATCCACCCCGTGTACAAACGCGTCGATACCTGCGCGGCGGAAATTCCTTCCGCTACGCCCTATATGTATAGCTGCTACGAAGGGGATGGCTTTAACGAACCAGAAAATGAAATCGACCCCAGCGACCGTAAGAAAGTTATTATTCTTGGCGGTGGCCCCAACCGTATCGGCCAAGGCATCGAGTTTGATTATTGCTGCGTTCATGCCGCTTACGCTTTGAAAGACGCGGGCTATGAAACCATCATGGTGAATTGTAACCCTGAAACGGTTTCCACGGACTACGACACATCAGACCGTCTTTACTTTGAACCGCTCACAGCCGAAGACGTGATCGAACTTATTACCGCCGAACAACAAAACGGCGAAGTGCTGGGCGTGATCGTACAGCTTGGTGGACAGACACCGCTTAAGCTTGCCCCTCATCTTTTAGAAGCTGGCATTCCTATTCTGGGCACCGACCCCGATGCGATTGACCTTGCCGAAGACCGCGAGCGTTTCCAGCAGCTCGTGCATAAACTCAAACTTCTGCAGCCGCCAAACGGCATTGCCACATCCGAAGAGCAAGCGCTCGAGATTGCCGAAGATATCGGCTTCCCGCTTGTTGTGCGCCCGTCCCATGTTCTGGGCGGCGCGGCGATGCAAATCGTACACAACATGGAAGAGCTTGAAAACTACATGGGTAACGCTGTGCGCGTATCAGGTGACAAACCTGTCTTACTTGACCGTTATCTTAAAAGCGCGATCGAGATCGACGTTGATGCACTCTGCGATGGCGACGACGTCTATGTGTCCGGCATCATGGAACACATCGAGGAAGCTGGTATCCACTCCGGCGACTCAGCTTGCGTTCTGCCTCCGCATTCTCTCTCCGCAAAGACTGTGAAAGAGCTTGAAAAGCAAACCATCCAGCTTGCCAAAGCGTTGAATGTTGTCGGCTTGATGAACGTTCAATTCGCCGCGCGTAAAAACGCAGAGACAGGCGAGGATGATATCTACCTGATCGAAGTAAACCCCAGAGCATCACGCACTGTGCCTTTCGTGGCCAAAGCGACAGGCGTTCCGGTTGCCAAAATTGCAGCCCGCCTGATGGCTGGTGAAAAACTGAAAGACTTCGCATCTCTTCTGACAGGAATGAGCACAACCCACAGCGCGGTAAAAGCGCCCGTCTTCCCGTTCAACCGCTTCCCCGGCGTAGAGCCCCTGCTCGGCCCCGAAATGAAATCAACGGGCGAAGTGATGGGTATCGACAAAGACCTTGCCCATGCGATTGCCAAATCACAATTGGCGGCGGGAACGCTCCTGCCGAAATCCGGTAAAGTCTTCCTCTCTGTGAAAAAGGACGACAAAGCCGGATTGCTTCCGATTGCCCGCGATCTTCAGGAAATGGGATTTGAACTCATTGCCACAGGCGGCACATGTTCTTACCTCAAGGAAAACGGTATCGAAGCCAAGCGCATCAACAAAGTGATGGAAGGCCAGCCGCATATTCTGGACGCTATTATCAACGGTGAGATCAAGCTGATGATCAACACGACGACGAAATCAGCGCAAGCCGTGGCCGATGGCAACAATATCCGCCGCATGGCATTGATGAACAAAATCCCGCACTATACGCTGCTCACAGCCGCCAGTGCCGCTGTTCAAGCCATCCGTGCGATCAAGGATAAGGATATCGAAGTCTCTCCCTTACAGGCCTACTTCCCACCGAAAAAGAGAGAAGCGGCTTAGCATTAAATATTTGACATATTTTTAAGGCGGCACTATAAGGTGCCATGGCAATCACACTCGAAAACATTGAGAGAGTTTTGGACGATGGGCATCCGAAAGAGTATATTTTCGGTCTTCTTCCCCACACCATGGCAAATCTGGAATCCGGCTTATCTTTATCACAAAGAGCCCGTGTAATCGCCCAGTTTGGTCATTACGGACAAAAGCGCATTTCCGGCGGTATATATTTTGAACATTGCGAAGAGGTTGCCAGCTATCCTGGCTTTGACGAAATAAGAAAGGCTGTCAGCTATCTTCATGATGTAATTCAAAAAACACCTGTAACCGCCGAGCTTTTGAAGCGATTAGGCATGCCGCAGACAGAGGTAATTGACGAGGTTGTGGCATTAACCCCAAAGCTATTTATACCCTATTTCGACCATATAGAAGAAATCAATAAGAGGCCTGTAGCCCGTGACGTTAAAATTGCCGATAACCGCTGCAATATGGACGCAGACAGAATGCCCGCCGAGTACGTGCCAAGCCCAAAAATCCTGTTCAACTGGCATTTTCAATATCCGCTGAGTATTGCGTTTATGACAGCAACAAGAAATGGGCTAATTCCGGACACAGACACAATTGTGGATTTTATTGTGAGCAAAAATTGTCCTGAAAAACTTAGAACTCCTCACATGCTAAGGGGTTTCACCAGCCATCCCATTCCTGAAGTGGCTTAAAATTCACCACAGGGCACACGGAGACCGCAGAGGTTTCACGGAAAGCATAAATAAAAAACCTCCGTGCCTTTTCCTCTGTGATCTCCGTGCGCTCCGTGGTGAACAATTACAAACTTGACGGTTTGCCGCTTTAAGCTTAAATTATCATTAGTCCGCCTCATTTTTCGAGGCGGTTTTGTGTTTTTACACCCACCGTCATTGCGAGGAGCCCCGGATTAAATCCGGGGCGACGAAGCAATCCAGCAATGACGTTTGCAGCTCTGGATTGCTTCGCATACGCTCGCAATGACGGGCAGGAGAATTTAAATGGACAAGATACCTGTGACCAAAGACGGTTTTGCGCGGCTCGAGGCCGAGCATAAAGACCTGAAATCCGTGCAGCGTCCGGCCGTGATTGCCGCGATCGCCGAAGCGCGCGAGCATGGCGATCTGTCTGAAAATGCGGAATACCATGCCGCACGTGAACAGCAGAGCTTTATCGAGGGCCGTATTCAGGAGCTTGAGGCCGTGCTGGGCCGTGCGCAGGTTATCGATCCTTCCACCATGAGCGGCAATACGGTCAAATTCGGCGCCTATGTCACTATCGTTGATGAAGACACCGACGAAGAAGAAAAATGGCAGATTGTCGGCGATTACGAAGCCAACACCGAGGAAGGCCGCCTGTCTATCTCCGCCCCCGTAGCCCGCGCGCTGGTGGGGAAAACGGTCGGCGATAGCGTAAAGGTTAAAACCCCTAAAGGGGTGCGGAGTTACGAGATTCTGGAAGTTAAGTTTAAGTAAGCCTCCCTACTCCTATAAATTTTTTCATAAAATAATTGACACCCCTCTTTTTTTGTCATAATAAAGAGGGGCGCGAGTAACAATTATCTTTAAACAGGACGACAAACATGAGCAGAGAATCGGGACTGGCACTAAACGAAATTCTGGCCATATACGACAATGGCGAGTCAGCCATGAGCAACAGAGCTACCGTACTCGCTGTCCTGAAAGGGGGCTTGGAAGCACTTGTTCTTAAAGGCATCAAAGCCACTAACATACGAAACCTGCTTTCACGGCCTGCTAACGATACGCCTATGATTACATTTACTGAAGCGCGCTTGCCCGACATGCCCCTTGCTCCTAGGCCGCACTCCCTGGTTGTAAATTTTAATAATGTCGTGTTTTTGCGTGATGCAGGAATACCACAAACCACCCGCATTATTCATACGCATCACCCGGATGACAAACACTTGATCGGCCCCATCGATATTCCGGTAGATATTGATATACTGGTAGAAAATCTCGCTCTATGCGGTTTGTCACTAGAAAGACTTACTCGAGAAAGCTATCCCTCTCCGCTTCCACCCGGTGAACTTCCCTTAGTATTTAGAGTGTCCTCAAATAAGCCCAATGACAATAATTACACAATCATACCGCCCGAAGGTCGCACAATTACGCTCCCTGACTTGGGACTCTAAACCTCCACCGGAACCCCAGGCTCTTCCTTACTACTGCGGATGCACATGGAGGTTTTGACCGAAATCACGTTCGGCGCGGAGGTCAATTCTTTGGCGTGGAATTCCTGATAACTTTCCCAGTCTTTCGCCACGATTTTGAGCATAAAATCGATATCGCCCGCCAGCATATGGCACTCACGCACCATATCCATTTTCGCAACCAGCTTTTCGAATTTCGTCAGATCAGCTTCGGCTTGCGATTGTAATTTCACCAATGCAAAGACAGTCACGGTAAAGCCCAGCGCGGCCTTGTCCAACTGCGCGTGATAGCTTTTGATATAACCGTTTTCCTCCAGCGCGCGCACACGGCGCAGACAGGGAGGCGCAGATATTCCGGCGTTTTTGGCAAGCTCTACATTGGTGATACGGCCATCGGCCTGAAGGTCTTTAAGGATTTTACGATCAATTTTATCGAGTTTGGATCGGCGCATATTTCTGATATTTCCTGATTGGGAATCATTGGGGGAAGTGTTTTAAAAACTCATCGAGTTGGTATAAGCTCACCCGCAGATGGTTTCAAGGGAAAAAGAGTAACTTATCAAAAGAAATGACAAATCTTATAGATTTTAAGACATGGATTATTACAGAGGGCATGGCCGGCACGGAAAATCAGTGCCTTGGCGTGGCCGAGGCGCTGGGCGTGAGCCCTGAAATAAAGCGTATAAACCTGAACCAGCCATGGAAGATTCTGTCTCCGTACCTTGGTTTCGAGCAATCTTTTACCTTTTCCCCTACCCTCGAAGGTCCGTGGCCTGACTTGCTTATCTCCTCGGGCCGAAAGGCCATCGCCGCCGCGCGCTATATCAAAAGGCAGAGTAAGGGAAAAACCTTCACCCTCCATATTCAAGACCCGCGCATCAGCCCCAATCATTTCGACCTTCTGGCCGTACCCGCCCATGATCCGGCGCGCGGGGAAAACGTGATTGTTACCATGGCCTCCCCCAACCGGATTACGAAAGAAAAACTTGATAAAGCGAGGGAGGAATTCATTACTTTCGAAGCCCTTCCTGCCCCGCGCGTTGCCGTATTGATCGGGGGGAGCAGCAAGGCCTACACCCTCACCCCCGCCATCATGGAAACGCTAAGCAAACAGCTCAAAACTCTGGCGGATCAGGGCGTCAGCCTGATGATCACCGCATCGCGACGCACGGGCGCGGAGAACGAAAAAATCCTGCGTGATGTGCTTTTCCCTTCCCCTGAAGGAGGAGAACTCAATAAAAAATTCCCCCTCCCTCTGGGTGGGGTAATCTATAAAAAATCCCCCGCCCTTAAGGGAGGGGGTCAGGGGGAGGGTGTACGGATTTCAGGAGACATCCAACACCCCCACCTTAATCCTCCCCCTCAAGGGGGAGGAAATCAGATATTCATCTGGAACGGTGAAGGCGCGAACCCCTATTTCGGCATGCTGGCATGGGCCGACACCATTCTGGTCACAGCCGATAGCGCCTCTATGCTTTCCGAGGCTTGCACAACCGGAAAACCTGTTTATATGATTAAGCTGGAGGGTGGAGCTCCCCGCATTGCGAAGCTTCACGAAAATCTGATGGCCCATAGTGCCCTGCGCGTGTTTGACGGCGCGCTGGAAAGCTGGAATTACGCCGCGCTGAACGACAGCGGAAAGATCGCGGACGAACTGCGCCGCAAGTTAAAGATTAAGAATTGATTATAAAGGTTTGATATATATGAGAAAAGAACACAAAACCAAAGTCCTGATTATCGGCTCCGGCCCGGCTGGCTATACCGCCGCCATTTATGCCGCGCGCGCCAATCTCAAGCCTATTCTTGTGGCCGGGATGCAGCCGGGCGGGCAGCTCACTATCACCACCGAGGTCGAAAACTACCCCGGTTTCGCCGATGTCATTCAGGGGCCGTGGCTGATGGAACAGATGAAAGCACAAGCCGTGCATGTGGGCACCGAACTTATCGGCGATCATATCAAGGAAATCGATCTTTCCTCCCGCCCGTTCAAGGCCGTGGGCGAATCCGGCGATATTTATATCGGCGATACCGTCATCATTTGTACGGGCGCAAAGGCCCGCTGGCTCGGCCTTCCATCTGAAAAAGATTTTCAAGGGCGCGGCGTTTCCGCCTGCGCCACCTGTGACGGGTTTTTCTTCAGGGGCCGCGAGGTCGCCATTGTCGGCGGCGGTAACACAGCCGTGGAGGAAGCTTTATTCCTCACCAATTTCTGTTCCAAGGTTACCCTTATTCACCGCCGCGATTCTTTACGCGCGGAAAAAATCATGCAGGAACGCCTCTTCGCCCATGAAAAAGTAAACGTGATGTGGGACACAATCGTGGAGGAAATTCTGGGCGATGCCACAGGCATGACGGGCCTGCGCCTTAAAAACACCAAAGACGGCTCCGAAACCGAGCTTAAAGCCGACGGCCTGTTCGTCGCCATCGGCCACGACCCGGCGACCGAGATTTTCAAGGGCCAGATGGACATGGATGAAAACGGCTATATCCTTACCGCGCCCGATTCTACCGCCACAGAAATTCCCGGAGTTTTCGCTGCCGGCGACGTTACCGACCATGTTTACCGTCAGGCAGTAACGGCGGCGGGCATGGGCTGCATGGCCGCGCTGGAGGCCGACCGCTTCCTCGCCGCGCAAACCGATTCCAAGGCTCAAGCCGCCGCGGAATAAATAATTCACCAAAGGGTTGAGTCCGCGATTTTTAGGGTGTATTACTCTGCTCGCATAGCTCTCATGCATAAATGAGAGTTCTGAAATAGAAAGCGATTAGAGATGGACTGGGACAAGCTGAGAATATTTCACGCCGTGGCCGATGCGGGCAGCTTTACCCATGCGGGCGAGGCGCTGAACCTTAGCCAGTCCGCCGTCTCCCGCCAGATCAGCACGCTGGAGGAAAGCCTCGGCCTTACGCTTTTCCATCGCCATGCGCGTGGCCTGATCCTGACCGAACAGGGTGAAATCCTCCATAATGCGGCCCGCGATATTTTCGACAAACTTGCCGCTATCGAAAGCGAACTGGATGATTCCAATCAACTTCCCGAGGGGCCGCTGCGTATTACCGTGACCGACTTTATCGGCTCGACATGGGTGGTGCCGCGCCTGAAAAAGCTGCGCGAACTTCATCCTGACCTTCAGATCACCATGCTGCTCGACGACCGCCACCTCAATCTGGGCATGCGCGAGGCCGACGCTGCTATCCGTCTGAAAAAGCCGGAGCAGCACGATTTGATCCAGCGACACTTGACCACGATCCGCTTCCATATCTGCGGCTCGACCGACTATTTCAAAACCTACGGTTATCCGCAAAGCGTCAAAGACCTGAAGAATCACACACTGATCGGCTACCCGGAGGGCGTGCCCGAACCCTTCACCGACCCGAACTGGATTTTCCGCACCGCCAGCGTCCGTCCCGACCGTCATAACAATCTTTTGATGATGAATTCCATGTATGCCATTCACCGCGCGGTCAGCTCCGGCGCAGGCATCGCCGCCCTGCCCGATTACCTGATCCATGCGGAAAAGAATTTGGAGGTTATCCTTCCCGACGTCCAGCGCCCGCCGGTAGATATGTATTTCGTCTATCCGGAGGAACGCCGGAATTCCAAACGCATCGCCATTTTCCGCGACTTCCTGCTGGATAACCTGAAATCCGCACCGTTCGAGTCTTAGTTCCCTGAATGTCATCCTGACACCCGCGAAGGCGGGTGGAAGGATCTCCTTCACACAGACCCCGAGATCCTTCAGGGCTAAAGCCCTTCAGGATGACAATGGGAGACCCCGACAAAATACATGCATAACTAGATATGTATTGTGCGCATACCTGCCTTGTAATAATTCTTATGGCACAGAAATCCGCTAACGCCTATAAGACCGCCATTGGCTTTTTAGCCAGCCGGATTCGAGGATTTTCCCGCTATTCGGCGCGTCTCCCAAAGACGTAAAACCTCCCTGTTCAACTTACCGGGCCTGATGGTTTCATCAGCCCGGTATTTTTTTATCCGCCCTCCTCCTTGGTTGCAGCGCAATATGCGTAACCCTTCTTCAAACCTCTGATTTAGTGTAAAATTATAATAAGATGCCCGTTAACTCTTCCAAGACCATAATTGCACTTTTTAACTACGGCGGCGGCATGCGCGGGCTCGTACCCGCGCATATCATGACCAAGATGGAAAAGGCGACGGGCCTTCGCATGGCCGATATGGTCGATGTGTTCTGCGGCCCTTCCACGGGTTCTATTTTGAATGCGGCGATGAACATCCCCCATACCGACGACCCGACGCGCCCCATGTACCGCGCCCGCCACATGGTGCGATTTTACGAGCGGGAGGGCGACAAGATTTTCCCGCCGGACAGATTCAGAGATTTCCGCGGCCTTATTCATGACTTTAATAACCGTACGATGAAGCTAGGCCAGCTTAATTCGATTTTCCGTCACGGCCATTACGATAACTATCACCTTAACCGTGTGCTCAAAACGCTTTACGGCGATACGCTACTGGCCGACTCCTTACGCTCACTCGTTATTCCCGTTTACAACATCGATGGCAACCAGCTCGAGATTACCGAGGAACCCGGTGAAACGGAAAATTCCCCCGCCCATACCAAAAACAATTTCGTCGACCGCGGCGGGCATGCACTCTGGCTGAAAAACATGCGCCTGAATTTGCGCAAGACCCAGCCCCCGATCGTAAAAATTCATGACGCGGTCATGGCCAGCACGGCGGCGCCGACCTATTTCCCCTGCCATCACTTCGAGGTCGATTATCACGATCAGCGCGGGCTGAAACATTATACCGGTATCGACGGCTCTATCTTCGACAACCCGTGCGTCACTTACCACGGCGCGATACGCCAGCATGTGCCGGATGATCACAAGCTGATCATGATCACATTGGGCACAGGCCACACCTTGCGCTCTTTCAAAAAAGACGACTGGAACCGCTACGGCTCGCTCGGCGTGGTCGATCCGGTCAACGACCTGCCGCTCATCAATATCCTGTTCCACGCTTCAGAATCCGCGTTAATCGAAAGCTTCGAACAGGAAATGGGCGATAACGTTTACACCTTCAACAAATCACTCATTAGCGGCGCAGATCAGGGTCAGATGCCCAGCACGCAAATCGATAACGCCAGCCCCGAGAACCTGAAAAAAATGCGCAATTTCGCGGAAGAAATGATCGAGGAAAACCGCGCCAAATTCGACAAGGTCTGCGACCTGATGGTCCGTAACTACGAAACCCGCGCGGAAAACGAAGACGACGGTCTCTGGAATATAATCAAGCGCAAGCTTGGTCCCGAGAAGGATTAAGACCCTTTAACCACAATGCGCACAGGCGCAGCCGATGATTCACTGTTGGTAGGTGCTAAAACTTAGGCAAACAGCGTTTGATTTTAGCTAGGCACGAGGAGCGCCGTGTATAAAACATACACAAGCGACGAGTAACGACGATAAAATCGAACGATGGAAGCTTAAGCCGCTTGCGCCTTGCCGTTCAGCGCTTTGCACGCCCGCTGGATACGGGTGCAGGCTTCTTTCAGCGCCTCTTCCGAAGTCGCATAGGAAATGCGGAAATAGGGCGAAAGGCCGAACGCATCGCCCTGCACGCAGGCTACGCCCTCGCTCTCCAGCAGATATGTGACGAAATCCTCATCGGTCTGAATGAGCTTCCCGCCCGGGGTTGTCTTGCCGATGCACCCTTCGCATGACGGAAACACATAAAATGCGCCTTCGGGCTTCAGGCACGTAATCCCTTCGGCATCGTTCAGCATATCCACCACCATGTCGCGGCGCTTTTTGAACGACTCGTTACGCGGAGCGAGGAAGGACTGATCCCCGTTTAGCGCAGCCACGGCCGCCGCCTGCGCGATGGAATTCGGGTTTGACGTGCTCTGGCTCTGGATGATCCCCATCGCCTTGATGAGCGCGGCGGGCCCGCCCGCATAACCTATCCGCCAGCCCGTCATGGCGTATGATTTCGACACGCCGTTACAGGTCAGCGTGCGGTCGTAAAGCTTGGGCTCGACCTCCGCAGGCGTGCAGAATTCGAAATCGTCATAGACCAGATGCTCGTACATATCGTCCGTCATGATATAGACATGCGGTTGTTTAAGCAGGACGTTGGTGAGCGCCTTCATTTCCTTGCGGCTATACGCCCCGCCCGTCGGATTGGAAGGGGAGTTCAGAATAAGCCATTTTGTTTTGGGCGTAATCGCGGCTTCCAGTTCTTCAGGCTGGAGCTTGAAATTATTTTCCTCCGTACAGGCCACCGGAACGGGCGTACCTTCCGCCAGCATCACCATATCGGGGTAGGAAACCCAGAACGGTGCAGGGATAATCACCTCATCCCCCGGATTAAGAGAAGCCATCAACGCATTGTAAAGAACCTGTTTTCCGCCTGTGCCAACCGTGATTTGGTTGCGCTCGTATTTCAGATTATTGTCGCGTTTGAACTTGGCGATGATGGCGTCTTTAAGCTCGTTCGTACCATCCACGGCGGTGTATTTCGTATCGCCCGCATCAATCGCTTTCTTGGCCGCTTCTTTCACGAAATCGGGCGTATCAAAATCCGGCTCGCCCGCGCCCAGACCAATCACGTCCTTGCCCGCGGCCTTAAGCTCCTTGGCCTTGTTGGTAACGGCAATCGTGGGAGACGGCTTGATACGGCTTAAACGCTCGGCAATTAGTGACATGGTTCGGTCCTCTTCACTCTATTCGTCATCCTGAGCGAAAGGCGCCCCCGCGCCTGAAGTCGAAGGATCTCCTCAACAAGCTTTGAGATCCTTCCACTCGCTGCGCTCGGTCAGGATGACAGATTTTTATAAATACGGCGCACTTTCCCGCCATTCAAATCATTTATCGGGGCAAAATCAAGCCCTACCTGCGCACACCAGCGTTTAAATGGCGCAAGAACGGGTTTTTCCAGCGCGGTTAGTAAATATTTTTGAAGCCGCGGGATGTGCACCACATAATCGTCCCGTCCGCGCTCCACCGCCTGCATGGTGAAAAGCCCGATCACGCGGGAATGAAATTGCGCGGCTAATAAATCGTACCAATCCCTAAAAGCGTTTGCTTCCTCGCCCCCTAGCCCCTCGCAATAACGGGCGAGAATATCGGCTTTAAGATCTTGCGGCACATCGACCCGCGCGTCTTCGAGTAAGTTCACCAAATCATAAGGAAGCGGGCCGCAAACTGCATCCTGATAATCGATAAGGCCGCAGCGCCGGATGCCCTGTTCCCCTTCAACCCACATCAGGTTTTCGAGATGATAATCCATATGCAAAAAACCCTGCGGACAGGGCGGCAAAGAAGCCTCTATCTCTTCCCACGCGGCCAGATAACTTTCCATCTCGATCTCTGAAAACTTCCGCCCAAGTTCCAGCGGCAAATAATATTCCACCATCTGGCGGCGGTTGTGATGAACGCGGCTCTCGCGGTATCGCGGTAAATCATCGGGGCAGGATGCGCCCTTCAGATGCTTTAGAACGTCACAGGCCAGCGTGTAATAAGATGCCATATCCGCCCCTGCGCGGCGCACATCGCCGAATGATTTCGTGCCCAGATCCTCAAACTGCGCGCAAGCCAAACCCTCGTCCAGCGCCAGAACGGCGGGCACTTTCACCCCCTGCTTCGCCAGCCATATGGTGATCCTGATAAAATCGCGCAGCTCTTCGCGCGCCTCTTCATCGGCCTGCGGATAGAGCATGATAATGCTCGTGCGACCGTCCTTTTCCCCGCGATAATATTTGCGCGGCGAAAGGTCACCCGCCATCGGGATGATCGCATCAAGATTAAGAGAATGGATAAATTTATTCATATCAACACCCTGTCATCCCGAGGAACCCCGGACTTGATCCGGAGGACGAGGGATCTTCTTTCTAACGAAAGGACGAAGATCCCTCACATACGTTCGGGATGACATTATTTAGAATTCATGAGTTTTTGGTTTTACTCTTCGCCGCTATCAGTTTCAGCGCGTTAATATGCTGTTGGGATGCCTTGCCGCGCTTGGGGATAGGACCGTAGCCTTCCAGACCGAATTGCGCGCCGTTATCGCCCGCCACCGCGCGCAGGATTTCCTTGCCGAAAGCATGCTTTCCTGGCTTTTTGCCTGTGGCCGTAGCGGCTTTCACAGGAACTGGAGCCGCCGCAGGCGCTTTCTGTTTTTCTCCGCTGCGTCCAGCCATAACGCGTTCGATATTATAGGCCACAATCCCGTTAAGATGTGCTTTTGTTAACGATTGCAACAACTTGACGTCTTCCATGCACCAGGAAATGATCAACTGGCGCGCCTTCAGCGCATTACCATTCGCCTTTTTCAGCGCTTCTTTGATCCGGCGCTCAACGTAACTTTCTGGCATTTTTAAGGCCTTTCGGTTGTTATCTTAACATTATATCAGCATCGCACGGATAATTCCATGCGCCAAGGGTTCTAATAATGTCATCCTGAAGCCCTTGGGCTGAAGGATCTATTTTCAGCCGCAAAATATCCTTCAGGCATACGCCTTCAGGATGACAGACGGGCTATCAGTCGCGTAAACTGTTCTTTATCTGCTCAAAATACCGCTCTTCCGCCTCGTGGAAATCGCCGTCCGACCAGAACAACGTATGGGCAAGGTTGAGCAATTCCTCACGGTCCTTGCGCTCGGTCACCTTTTCAAACAGCTTTTCAAAATCCTGCACCACAGCCAGATCATTATTGAGCTGATTCAGCACAGCCGGCGGAAATTTATGCGTGCGAAATTGAAGTTTCAACACATTCATCTCTTCCATCGCCAGCTTGCCATCGGCATGCGCCAGCGCCACAAGACACCGCCACATATGAAGCTCACTTTCGGATAACTCACTCATGTAACCACTCTAACGCATTCAAAAAAAGACTTACAACACAAAATAATTGACATAATTAAAATAATAATATAATTTACATAAAAATTAACATTTAAGGAGAAGAAATGTCTTATGGAGACCGACGCATCGCCCTAAAAAGAGCACAGAATAACGATATGAGTGGCAAAGGCCGCACAGCTTTTGAAGAGGCTGTAGCGGATGTTGCAGCCACTGCGGACGTTGATCGCGATCAAGCGATTAAAGTCGCCGAAACTGGCGATCTAAATTTCATTGACAGCATAGAAAAACGCTTGGCATTTCAGCGCGCCGTTCTTGACGAACTTCACGTACGTGATTTCGACGATGGACTTTGGGTTTTAAGAGCGAATGAAGGCTTCGATTTTTCGACACTGGATACTTAGAGTTCTGCAAGTTCTTTCATCAGGCTTTGCACGCCTTTCACGCGGCGTTCCATATTTTCCCAGCCGCACATGGCGACTAATTTCTGATCAGGGCGGAGCTTCACGGCTCCGCCTTTTTCGACCATCCACGCCATAAGCGCCGGAATATTGGGGGGCTGGTTATTGTGGAATGTCAAAACCGCGCCTTTCGGCCCTGCCTCGACATGCGAGATTCCTGCCTTGCGGCAAAGCTGTTTGATCGCCACAATATCAAGAAGGTTTTCAACCTCCTCCGGCAATTTACCGAAGCGATCGATAAGCTCCGCGGCAAAAGCGTCGATTTCACCATGTATGTCATCCTGAGCGAAAGGCGCGATAGCGCCTGTAGTCGAAGGATCTCCTTCAATCGCTTGAGATCCTTCCACTGCGCTCGGCTTCGCCTCACTCCGGTCAGGATGACGACTGTAGGATTGGTTGCCAAGCTCGGCAATCCTTCTATAAAGGCTCATGCGGATATTCAAATCCTCAACATACCCCTCGGGGATCAAAACGGATGTACCGAGATTGATTTGCGGCGACCAGCGTTCATCCTGCACAGCTTCTAACGATGTGCCCTCGCGCGCTGCCGCAACCGCTTCTTCCAGCATTTGCTGATAAAGCTCCACGCCAATTTCCTTGATATGGCCCGATTGCTGCTCCCCCAGCAAATTCCCCGCGCCACGTATATCCATGTCATGCGATGCCAACTGGAAACCGGAACCCAGCGTATCCAGTGTTTCCATGACCTCTAAACGTTTCATTGCCTGATCGTTCAGCTTCTGGTTCGGAGGATATGTAAGATAAGCATAGGCTCGCATTTTTGATCGCCCGATACGGCCGCGTATTTGGTAAAGCTGCGCCAGACCAAACATATCGGCGCGGTGAATTACCATCGTATTGGCGGTGGGAATATCAATCCCGCTTTCGATGATATTGGTCGCGAGCAGCACCTCATACTTACCATCGTAAAAAGCTTCCATCCGGTCTTCCAATTCAGCGGGACTCATTTGACCATGTGCCGAAATGACTTTGATCTCTGGTACTAATTCTTTCAGCTCTTCTTCCAGTTCCGCCATATCCTTGATGCGCGGACAGACATAGAAACTCTGCCCCCCGCGATAATGTTCACGCAATAATGCCTCACGAATGACAACTGGATCATAAGGTAGGACGAATGTGCGCACAGCCAAACGGTCTACGGGCGGGCTTGCCATGATCGACATTTCCTTTACACCCGTTAGCGACATTTGCAGCGTGCGCGGGATCGGCGTCGCGGTCAGCGTTAGCACATGAACCCCCGCCTTAAGCTCTTTCAGCTTTTCTTTTTGCTTCACGCCGAAACGTTGTTCCTCATCGACAATCAATAATCCCAGATCGGCGAATTTTACGCTATCCCCAAACAGCGCATGTGTACCGATGACGATATTCACCGAACCATCCGCCAGACCTTCTTTCACCAGCTTGGCATCCTTCGCCGCCACCAAACGGGAAAGTTGAGCGATCTTAAGTCCCGTTCCTTCGAAACGTTTTACGAAGTTGTTATAGTGCTGGCGCGCCAGCAATGTCGTCGGGACAACAAGCGCCACTTGCGTTCCTGCCATCGCCGCCACATAAGCGGCACGCAAGGCCACTTCGGTTTTACCAAAACCCACATCACCACAAACCAGACGATCCATCGGATAGTCTTTCGCCATCGAAGAAAGCGTATCACTAATCGCGCGGTCCTGATCTTCGGTCTCCGCATAAGGAAAACGGGCAGCAAATTCATTGTAAATGGCGGGCTCAATCTCGAGCTTGTCTGCCTTGCGGAGTTGCCTAGCAGCAGCAATTTCAAGGAGCTTGTCCGCCATCTCCATCAGGTCTTTTTTGACGCGCGCTTTTCTTGCCTGCCACCCTGCACCGCCCAGCTTATCAAGGACTGCCAGACCTTCATCCGATCCATAACGCGAGAGCATATCAATGTTTTCAACCGGAATATAAAGTCGGTCACCGCCCGCATATTCCAGCTTCAGGCAGTCATGGAACGTCTCGGCGGCCTCCAGTGTTTCAAGCGCCACAAATCGTCCTACACCGTGATCTACATGCACCACGAGATCACCTTCGGAGAGCGCCGAAATCTCGGTCAGGAAATTATCCGCCTTCTTGCGTTTGGCGCTGCGGCGCGCCAAACGATCGCCCAGAATATCGGCCTCAGAAATCACGGCGAGATCATCCGCCACAAACCCGTGCTCCAGCGCGAGAACTGTCAATCCTATCTCATGGGATTTGAGTTTTTTAAGCTGCTCGGGCTCATGAATTGTTACCAAAGGCCCCATATTTGCGTTTTCCAAAAGCCCGCGTAATCTGGCAGCAGCCCCTTCACTATAAGCGGCAATAAGGATTTTCCGATGATCGGATGATCGGATGATCGGATTCCGCTCATCTGATAATCGGCTCATCTGATCATCCTGCAAATACGCGATATGTTTCTTCAACTCACCAAAAACATCGCCATCGGGCAGCGCACGGATATCGGCAAAATCACGCCCCTTTTTCCCGCCTGCATTTTCCTCTTCCCCCGGCTTACCAAAGGGTGAGAGCAATTCCGCAGCCGCACTCATATCCAGCCACTCAGTGTCATTCAGATAAAGCGCCGACGCAGGAAGCGGGTGATAAACCGCGCCCGACAAACTCACATCCTGCCCTTTTTTCTTTTTAGCACCGGCAGCCTTTTCCAGTGTTCTGCGCGCCTCGTAAAAATCGGTGATTTGTGTGAAACGCTCTCCGGCTGAATCGAACCCGTGATGGTCTAGCGTCACAGCCGCGTCCGGTACATAATCGAAAATCGTTTCCAGTTTCTCGTAAAAAAGCGGTAACCAGTGTTCCATACCGTTATAACGCCGCCCGTTTGATACTGCTTCGTAAAGCGGATCGTCATCACGAACAACCCCAAAAGCTTCACGATAGCCTGAACGGAAATGGGCAATGGCTTGTTCGCTCAAGAAAAATTCGGTCACAGGCTGCAATGTAAATTGCTCAACTTTACCCAGCGATCTTTGCGTCATCGCGTCAAACTCACGGATACTCTCGATTTCATCACCGAATAAATCAAGGCGCAACGGGTTCTCGTAACCGGATGGAAACAGATCGATAATCCCGCCGCGGATGGCGAACTCCCCTGCCTCACGCACCGTTTCCGTGCGCGAATATCCATTGTGGGATAGAAACTCGAGCAGGTTTCCCATGTCCAGAACATCGCCCGCACGTGCATCAAGACGCACATTTTCAAGCACGTTTCTGGGCGGCACACGTTGAAGCGCTGCATTAACTGTCGTCAATAATATACGTGGCTTCCGGCGCTTATCCGCATCCCACGACATCAAACTGGAAAGCGCCGCCATGCGTTTGGCAACAATCTCGGCATTCGGTGAAACACGATCATAAGGCAAACAATCCCACGCCGGAAATTCCAGCACATCAACATCGGGCGCAAAGAAAGAGAGTAATTCATGCAAGGCAGCAAGGCGCGTATCGTCCAGCGCCACATGCACAAGCACGCGGTCCTGCGGCATCAACTCACGCGCACGGCTTGCCAGAATGCGCGCATCCTGCCCCTCCGGCGCGCCGTAGATGACATTTGGTTGAATTTTCATTTGAACTGCAGGTTCAGTCATTTTTACCGCTACGACCGCAACGAACGCGGCGCTATAAATTAAAAACGTTGCGCTCGTTGCGCCCGTGGCGGTTAATTAACCAGCAAAGCGATGTTTTTTCAACAATTCAAACACATCACTGACGATATTGGCGGGCGCTTCTTCCTTGCCCGTGATCCAGTTATAAAGGTCGGGATCATTATTTTGCAGCAGGTCTTCATATTGCTGAAGCGCCGTTTCATCAAAGCCCATAACATGTGCGTCGGCGAAACTGCCCATGATCAAATCCATCTCTTTCGTCCCCCGATGATGGGAGCGAAAAACCAACTGCTTTCTCTTCTTTTCCAGATCGTCCATAACCTCTTATTAACCACAGATAAACACAGATTTACACATATAAAATGATTGAAACGCAAAGTACGCTAAGGGCACAAAGTTTTTATTGTTTTTACTTTGCGTACATTGCGCCCTTGGCGTTTCAAATAACAAAAAATCCGTGTCCATCCGTGTCCATCTGTGGTTAAAATCCCTTATGTCTCGGCCTTTTGAACTCGATCCGTTATTTCGTGCGCTGACCACGCTGCAAGGCGTGGGGCCGCGGGGTGCCAAACTGTTCGAGAAACTAACCGGTGGGCCAAAGGTACTGGATTTACTCTGGCATCTGCCGGTTGATTTTGTTGATCGCCGTTTTTCGCCCAAAATCTCCGAAGTGCCGAACGGTAAAATCGCCACGATGGAGGTGACCATCGGCAAGCATTCTCCCAATGCGCGGCGCGGCCTTCCTTACCGCATTGCCGCCAGTGATGATACGGGCGGCATCACTCTTACATTCTTCCACGCAAACAAAGACTGGCTGACCAAGCAACTGCCCGAAGGCGCACAAGTAATCGTCAGCGGCAAGATCGAATATTATCAAGGCAAACCGCAAATCGTTCACCCCGATTTCGTGAAACCGTCCGAGCGCGCGAACCTCGAAACGCTGGAGCCGATTTACCCTTTAACCGCAGGGCTTACGAATAAGGCCGTCCGCAAAGCCATTCACAACGCCCTCGGTTTTGTGCCGCAATTACCTGAATGGCTCGACCCCGCATTCAAGAAACAACAGAAATGGGATGACTGGCACAAAGCGATAGAGGCCGTTCACAACCCTGAAGACACCAAAGATTTTGATGATATGGCACCCGCCCGTGCGCGTCTTGCCTATGACGAGCTTCTCGCCAATCAACTGACCATGGCCTTGGTGCGCAACCGCACACGCAAGCAAAAGGGGCGGAGCTATAAAGGCAACGAAACCCTTCGCGCAAAAGTTCTCTCTGCCCTACCCTTTGCTCTAACAGGTGCGCAAAGCAGGTCGCTTGGCGAAATTGATAGTGATATGGCTGAGCCTCTTAAAATGCTCCGTCTCCTGCAAGGTGATGTCGGCAGCGGTAAAACCGTCGTCGCCTGTCTTGCGATGCTAAATGCCATTGAAAACGGCGCACAGGCAGCTCTCCTCGCTCCCACTGAAATCCTCGCCCGTCAACATGCCGAAAGCTTGAAACCTTGGCTCGATGCCGCAGGTGTTCGCTTTGTAATTTTGACAGGCCGTGACAAAGGCAAGGCACGGGAAACCCTCCTCGCCCAAATCCGCAATGGAGCTGCGCAAATTGTGATCGGCACGCACGCGATCTTTCAGGAAAGCGTGGAATTCGCCGATCTAGGTCTTGCCGTCATAGACGAACAGCATCGCTTTGGCGTGCATCAACGCCTCATGCTCTCCGCCAAGGGCAGCGCTGCTGACGTGCTGGTTATGACTGCAACGCCTATTCCGCGCACGCTTACCCTCACCGCCTATGGCGATATGGATGTCAGCCGCCTTGATGAAAAGCCGCCAGGAAGAAAGCCCGTCGATACGCGCCTGATTTCGCATGATAGTCTGGACAAAATGATCGAAAGCCTGAAGCGTAAAATCGCCGATGGCGCACGCGTGTATTGGGTCTGCCCGCTGGTTGAGGAATCCGAAAAGCTTGACCTCGCCGCCGCAGAAGAACGTTACGATGCCTTAAAGCAAACTTTCGGCGATAAAGTCGGCCTCGTTCATGGCCGCCTGAAACCAGCGGAAAAAGATGAGGTCATGGAGAAATTCGCAAGTGGAGAGATCTCCATCCTTGTCGCCACCACAGTGATCGAGGTGGGCGTGAACGTCCCCGAGGCCACGATCATGGTCATCGAACATGCGGAGCGTTTTGGTCTCTCGCAACTCCACCAACTCCGTGGTCGTGTCGGACGCGGCGGCGATCAATCATATTGCTTCCTGATGTATGGAACTTTGGGCGAAACGGCCAAAGAACGCCTCTCTATTATGCGCGATACCGAAGACGGGTTTGTGATTGCTGAAAAAGATTTGGAACTGCGCGGCGCGGGAGATATCCTGGGCGTTCGCCAATCCGGCATGCTCGCATTCAAGCTAGCAGATCTAGCCGAGCATCAATCATTACTGGCTGTTGCGCGCGACGATGCCCGCCTGATCATGGAAAAAGATCCCAAGCTCGAAGGCCCCAGAGGCGCAGCCCTTAAAACACTCCTCTACCTCTTCGAACGCGACCAGGCAATCCAGTACCTACAGAGCGGTTAATTACCCGAACCTTAAATCGGACAATATTCTTTCAACTCTCTCGGGATGACCTTCCCCGATACCAGTATTCACAACAGCATCAAAAGGTTCTACTGATTCAAAGACACCACTCACTGGCACAGGCGGTGTAGTAGAATCCGGAAATTCGCACACATCGGCTCTTACCCAAACAGTTTTTAACCCTTTGTCTCCCGCAAAAAGTATGGCGACTTGCCGAATCAAACTTCCCTGAGGATCTCTCTGAAATGTCAGATTATTAAAAAAAACCAGTTCGCCCGTAGCTCTACCCTCATCCATCAATATTTCTCCTTGATTAGAACTTTCCTCAAAGAGCTACAACAAAATAAAAAATATGTCAAATCCCGCTACCCTTCCAGTGCTCGGAATAGCTGCCGTCATCGTCTTCGTTATCATTGGCTTTTTTCTTTTTGGCTTTCTTAGGCTGGAGCCCTGTTTTTTCTTTCAGCGCCTCGACATCTTCCATCAGACCTGAAATCGCTTCTGCCACGGGGTCAACAAGATGCCGCGGCAAACCATAAGCTTTGCCCTCATCACCCTTTTTGCATTTCACAAGGCGCGCAGGGTTACCCACAACCGTACACCCCGCCGGAACATCGCCCGTAACGATAGAACTTGCCCCTACTCTGGCATCCTTACCGACCGTAATATCGCCCAAAATTTGCGCACCCGCGCCTATAATCGCCCCGTCTTCAATCGTCGGGTGGCGTTTAATGGGCTTTTCCGCGCCGCCTTTCCCACCCAGCGTCACACCGTGATACATCGTCACGTTATCGCCGATAATAGCTGTCTGCCCGATGACCGCACCCATACCATGATCAATAAACAAATTCTTGCCAATCGTCGCGCCGGGATGAATTTCAATCCCCGTCACCCAGCGCGAAAGATGCGCCCAAAGCCGTGCCAGTGCCCGCAAATTCTGCTTCCACAAAAAATTCGAAACGCGGTGCATGCCCACGGCATGAAACCCGGGGTAAGCCAAAACGACCTCAAAAAACGTAGGCTGCGCCGGGTCGCGTTGTTGAATTGATTTGATGAAATCTTGCATTCTCACGCCTTTTTCTTTTTAGGCTTGCCGCCAAGCAGGCTCTTTTTCACAGGTTTCTCCGGCAAAGGTTCGACCAGCCTGTCAGGGGGAGAAACAATCCCGCCGGAAATCACCAGTTTCACACCCTCCTCCACCGTCATCTCAAGATATTTCAGCTCTTTCTTCGGCACGAAGAGCAGATAGCCCGAAGTCGGGTTAGGCGTGGTCGGCACGAAAACATTGATCGTCTCGTTTTCCGTTACGCGCTGCACTTCGCCCTCGCTGCGCCCCGTCACAAACCCGATCGACCACACCCCTTTACGCGGGTATTCCAGCATCACAACTTCACGGAATGCCTGTGACTGGCTGGCCATGATGGTTTCGAAAATCTGCTTGATCGCAGCATAAATCGTGCGGATAACGGGCACACGGTCCACCACGTATTCGGATATGCGGATCACCAGCTTGCCGAGGAAGTTCGTCGCAAACCAGCCCACAATAATGAAAAACCCGATGGCGATAAACAGGCCCACGCCCGGAATGGTCAACCCCTTGGACAGGGAATTGTAAATCTCTGCGGGCAGCAGACTAACCACGCGGTTATCAATGAAGGTCAGAAAGATATAGGTCAGGTAAATGGTAATGCTGATCGGGGCCGTCACCACGATACCGGTCAGCAAATAACGGCGAAAACGTACGGCCATGTTGGGTTTGGAATGGCTTCCCTGTTCTTCTTTCATATCCCGCATCATGAAGGGGTTGCTAAAAGAAAGCAATGAAGAAAACAAAGACACTTTCGCGCCTCTCATTCCTCCATGTTATCTTCCGGCTCCAACTCTCTGGATATACGCGGCTCTGCTTTTGGATAGGTATAAACAACTTCCGGATCACCCGGTGCTTCTACAATATCTCTTTGAGACGCCATATAAAAATCGACCTCGGGAAAATCACGTTTTGCCTCCTCCCAAAGCGTCCCTTCCAGAAAATGGACATAGGCAAAATTGAATTCTTGCTCCACTTCATGGAAAACATGCTCTGTTTCCAGGTCCATATATAAATTAAACGCCTCGGCATTTACCTCCGCCTCATGCTTTCGTTGTTGCTCGATAGTATCAAGCTCCGCATAATGGGCTTCCATGTCTTTCCTGTATTTTTCATCCAAAGCCCGCTTCTTTTCGTCTTCCTCCTCTTCTTCGTCCTTCCTGGTCTTGCCGTGACGAAAATCATGATGAAATACCTTCCTGCCACGCGGAATGCCAACCTCTTCTTCCGGATGCCTGCGCTTGCCGGATGTAAAAACGGTCTTAACATTTACCTCCCACGCATTTTGAAGCTTCTTAATGTCGTCTACGATAATGTGGGTATGCCCGCCCCCCTTCGCTTCGTCGATAATACGCCTTAGCGCGGTTCTGAGCGCATCCGCCGCGCTTGCTTTTGAACGAATATGCAGTTCTTTTTGTTCTCTGACCGTTACCATCATTTTCTCCCAGGTTGCCGGATTTGGAATTACTTTTACCCTGCTAAGGCATAAGCGTAAATTTTTCAACAAAAGAAGTAAAAGCTTGACGGCGCAGCCCGAAATACATATGTTGCCCCAGTCTTTTATAGACCTTCTTACATGATCGCGTAGCTCAGCTGGTAGAGCAACTGACTTTTAATCAGTAGGTCCCGGGTTCGAATCCCGGCGCGATCACCATATTTTTTACGCCCCATAGCCCCTCTCTCATGACAATCAATAATTAAATTTCCCTTATTTCGGGATAAATTTTAATTTTTTTCATTTGCATATTGCAAAACCCTTCTTTATTTATCATAAAAAAGACAGGGTAATATTTAATGAACGCTGAAATTTCTAGAAAATTCAGAGAATCGGGTCAGGCCGTAAGAACAGAAGCCCTGACAACCGTTTTGAAACGCTTGAATTGCCGATGGCGCCAGCGTGGTTCTCATATAACCTTCACCGATAAAAAAACAGGCTTTCGCGGCACTATTGTTGCCGGGACAAAAAAAACATGGTCTCAAAGAACGGTAGCCGACCTTCTGGATAAGCGGGCAGCTTTTAACAGTAAGGCCGATAACCAACAGCCGGAGGAAACTCAGGAAACCCAAACCACTGAAACAGAATTGGCGCTTCTGAGGGAATTACCCCCACGATATACCGCAGAACCCATGAATGACGGATCGGACAACATCATCGTTCGCTTGGCGGAAGCACCTTATCTCGGTGTTTTCGTAGACGGGCTTGCCGTCAAAAACACCCGGCAATTTGGCGCGGCCAGCGCCATGCAACAAGCCATCAAAGAGAGTCTGGCTTATATCGGCAAAGAACTCTCGCGTCAAAAAAAGGCCACCGACAAGGCCTTAGGCAACTTGACAGGGCAAATGGATTTTACCGTGAGAGAGGAAGACAACCTCACAATTATCGAACATTCTATATTCGACATCCGTGCGGAGCTTCACCCCTATCATCCCGACCAAGATGTATCACCTGAAGAAGCTATGGACTATTGCCGGGAATACTTGGCTGAGTTTGAAGGAAACAGAGAGCTTTTTCTTGCCTTTATCGAGGCCCGCAACCTAGAACTTGTTTCGGATGAACCGGCAGAGGATGGTAAAAGCCGCCTTCGAAAATATAAATGCAGCCAGATCGCCAGCCTTCAAAAAACAGCAATATCTGTTATAGCCACTCCGCAAGGATATATAGACGAGGCGGCTCTTATGAGCTTTATGGATCAGGTCGACCATTTCATTGTCGGCACTATTCGTGATTATCTTCGCCCTCGGTTCGGCTATTCTTTTACCTACGACAAACACTCAGGGCAAATTGATGCCACGCATTCTATTTTCGAAGGTGTTAATGTTAGCTTCAGATCGATTGAACGCCTGCCCAAACTCTCAGACATTCTGGCACAGCGCCAAAAAATCGGAGAGAAAGAGGTTGTAAAGCAAATCAATGAAATTCTCGATGTCAGGGATGACACAATCGAACTGACAGAAATTGCTCTTGTGTGCTGCCTCGATCAAATCATGGCGTGTTCCGAATGGTGTTACGACATGATGGAAAGGCGGCTGAAACGAGATCAGGACAAGGTGGAAGAATCCACCGCCAAAGTACAGGAAGCAATGCGTAAAGCCAGAGCCCGCTCACAATCAGCCATTAAATCGAGTGTGCAACGTGATTATGAACAAGCAAGAGGCCATCTGGATGATCTTAAAAACACGGCTGTGCCTACCGGCGTGCCGCTGGGAAGGATGTGGCGTGTAGAAGTGCCGCTGGAAGATGGAGGCAAGCTTCCTCTTGAGCTTATGATCCTCTCACGTACCGATAAACCCGGCAACCATCTTATCATGAGCAAGAGAATGCGCGATCTTCTTTATCAGGCCTGGCTGGAAAGCGAAGAAGGCAAGATGGAAGCGCAAGAGATCAGGGCAACGCCTTTCGCTGTTCAGATGCACGAAGATCAGGAAGAAAGCCGCTCTCAACGCGCTGCAGTTTTCGAAAGAGTAATAGCACGAGCCGTAAGCAAAGGCTCTTCCGGTAGCGGCCTTCATCTGGCCTCAGCAGAAGCACCATCCGCCCCGATCAAGAACTAATAAATTTGCCCTTGAGCTTCTTGGCCACCTGCGGTGTGACGAAATCATCGATTTCCCCGCCCATGGAGCATATTTCCTTCACGAAGCTGGCGGAAACAAACTGCCACTTATCCGCCGCCATCAAGAATACCGTCTCGATTTCGGGGTCCAGCTTGGCGTTCATACCTGTAAGCTGGAATTCGTACTCAAAGTCAGATACGGCGCGAAGTCCGCGGAAAATACAACTTGCCCCCGCTTCGCGCGCAAAACGCACCAAAAGGTTATCAAAACTGCGCACTTCTATCTCGCAACCTTTTTCCTTCATATTGGCAATATCAGCCTCCAGCATCTGGCGGCGCTCTTCATGGGAAAACAGCGGCCCTTTACGGGAATTATCCGCTACCGCCACGATCAGATGATCGACAAGCCTGCTCGCCCGGCGGATCAGGTGCAAATGCCCCTTGGTCACGGGGTCGAACGTGCCGGGATATACGCCGGTGCGGAGTTTAAAATTTGCGTTCATGTGATTTATCTAGCAACCATTGTGAAGCAGTACAAACAATAACTTAAATTTGAGAAAATCAAACCACACCTGCCTCAGGATCAAGATAAACCGGATTGACGATCAGGCGTCTGTCATAAGGACTCACAAAATAGGGAGCTGCAATAAAGAAAAAAGCCGCAAGTCGCTTATAAAAGCTCTTGGAGGCTTCAATTTGAAATTTCAATCTTGTTGCGGTCATATCGGCTTCAATCTGCATAACTGCCTCGTCATGATAATGCGCGCGAGCTTGGTCGAAGCGTTCATGAAGCACGGTGTCCCGAGAGTTTCCTATCCTGCCTTGAGTCTGATGAGACTTCACATGGCTCCAGATACGGCACGCAAGGACACGTAGCCCCGCGCTTCCCAAGACCTCCTTATCTATATCAACGGGGTAGTCTTGCAAAACACCCCCGTCGGAAGACAAAAGCGTAAAAACAAGCTTACCGTCCGGGGCATCCAGATCAGGCATCTCCATTTGAAGCTTGCAGTGCTCCGTAATGAGAATTCCCGTTGTGAAATCTACAATTTCAAATTGTTGACTTTCCAACGTTTCTTGGGCTACGGCATCACTAAGCGCTTTAACCTCTGTATCGAGAAAAGCCTGTTGCTTACGGTTTAAAGCACACGCAATTTGCCGGATATTCGGCCCTAAAATAAGAGATTGTATGTAAGCACGCCCGTTTTTCATGCTAATCATTTAGCACAGATATAAAATTATGTAAATATTTTATTGTTTTAGAGCTTAAAACCTATTCCTCAACCTCGGAAAGGGTCTCACCTTCACCCTCAACCACCTCTTCCTCCTCATCGTCCTCGATGAGCCAGGCGACGGAGACGACTTCCTCGTCCTGTCCGACCTTGAAGATGGTCACGCCCTGGGCGGATCGGCCCGTAATGCGCACATCACGCACAGATGTGCGTATCAGCTTGCCCATATTGGTCACTAGCATGATCTGGTGATCGTCGGTCACGGGGAAGGAGGCCACAACTTCGCCGCCGTTCTTGGCGGTCAGCGACATATTGGCCACGCCCTGCCCGCCGCGGCCCGAAATGCGGTATTCGTAGGCCGATGTGCGCTTGCCGAAGCCCTTGTTGGTGATGGTGAGCAAAAGCTGTTCGCTCTGGAGCAATTCCTGGAACCGTTCTTCAGAAAGACTGACATCGCCTGCGGGCATTTCCGGCGCTTCGCCGTCTTCGCCCACAACAATCTGGCCCGCCGCCTTCATATAGGCCGCGCGCTCTTCCGGCGTGACCTCCAGATGCTTGAGCACGGACATGGAGATCACCTCATCCCCCTTGCCGAGCTTAATACCGCGCACGCCAGTGGAATTTCTTCCTGCGAAGACGCGAATGGCATCAACCGGGAAACGGATCGCCTTACCAAGTTTGGAGGCCAACAAAATATCCTCATCCGGCGCGCAAATCTTCACAGAAACAAGGCTCTCACCCTCCTCCAGCTTCATGGCGATCAGGCCGTTGGAACGGATATTTTTGAAATCCGCCAGCTTGTTCCGGCGCACTGACCCATGCGAAGTCGCGAACATGATATCGAGCTTGTCGATCACGTCTTCATCTTCCGGCATACGCATATAAACGGAAACATTCTCTCCCTGCTCCAGCGGCAGCAGGTTGACCATCGCCTTGCCGCGCGATGTCGGGTTGCCCAGCGGAAGCTGGTAAACCTTCATCTTGTGCACGATACCGCGGCTGGTGAAGAACAGGATCGGCGTATGCGTCGAGGCCACAAACATATCGGCGACGAAATCATCGTCCTTCGTGGTCATGCCCGCGCGGCCCTTGCCGCCGCGGCGCTGCGCCCGGTAGGTATCGAGCGGCACGCGCTTCACATATCCGCCATGCGTGATGGTCACCACCATGTCCTCGCGCTGGATCAGCTCTTCGATATCCATTTCGAATTCCGCCTCGACCAATTCCGATCGGCGGGGCGTACCAAATTTTTCTTTCACTTCGGTTAACTCTTCGCGCAGAACCTCCAGCATTTTCTCCCGGCTCGCAAGAATCGCAAGATATTCCGCGATCTGGTCCGTGATTTCCTTCAACTCGCCGCCAATCTTATCGCGTTCAAGCCCCGTCAAACGGTGCAGGCGAAGATCAAGGATGGCTTTGGCCTGCGCCTCACTCATCTGATACGTGCCGTCCTCGTTCAACGGATGCTCGGGGTCATCGATCAGTTCAATCAGCGGCGCGACATCGCCTGCGGGCCATGGCTTGGCGAGCAAGCCTTCACGGGCTTCTTGCGGCGTTTTAGCATTCCGGATCAGCGCGATAATTTCATCGATATTGGCAACCGCCACCGCCAAACCGGCCAAAACATGCGCGCGTTCCCGCGCCTTGCCCAGTTCGAAGATCGTGCGGCGGGTGATCACTTCCTCGCGGAATTTCACAAACGCTTTGATCATATCGCGGATCAGCATGATCTGCGGCTTGCCGTTATACAGCGCCACCATGTTACATGCGAAATTGCTCTGCAGCGCGGTGTGTTTGAACAGCTGGTTCAAAACCACGTCGGCAATCGCGCCCATTTTCAATTCAACCACGATGCGCACGCCGTCACGGTCGGATTCATCGCGCACTTCGGCCATATCCTCGACGATCTTTTCGCGGCCCACCTCGCCCAGACGCTCCAGCAGCTTACCCTTGTTCACCTGATACGGCACTTCGGTAACGATAATCGCCTGACGTTTGCCGATCTCCTCGAAATGCGTCTTGGCGCGCATAACGATAGAACCGTTGCCCGTGTGATACGCGCTGCGGATTCCGTTTTTGCCTAAAATCTGCGCCCCTGTCGGGAAGTCGGGGCCGGGAATGATCTCGTTGATTTCCTCGGTGGTAATCTCCGGATTGTCGATAAAGGCCATACACGCATCGATCACCTCGCCCAGATTATGCGGCGGAATATTCGTTGCCATCCCCACGGCGATACCGCCCGCCCCGTTCACCAGCAAATTGGGAATGCGGGTCGGAAGAACGTCGGGTTCTTTCAAACTCTCGTCATAGTTGGGATGGAAATCGACCGTATCTTTGTCGATGTCCTGAAGCATCGCTTCGGCGGCCTTGTCCAGCCGCGCCTCGGTATAACGCATCGCGGCGGGGCTGTCCCCGTCCATAGATCCGAAATTCCCCTGCCCGTCAATCAGCGGCAGACGCAGGCTCCAGGGCTGCGCCATCCGCACCATGGAGTCATAAATCGCACTATCACCGTGCGGGTGATATTTACCCATCACATCCCCGACGATACGGGCGGATTTTTTGTAAGCCTTATCGGACGTATACCCCCCCTCGCGCATCGCATAAAGAATGCGGCGGTGCACGGGCTTCAGGCCGTCGCGCACATCAGGCAGCGCCCGGCTCACGATCACGCTCATCGCGTAATCGAGGTAAGATTGCTTCATTTCCTCTTCCAGTGAAATGGTCGGGAAATTCTCTTCGAAAGGTGTGTTTACGTTTGAATCGCTCATGCCCTATTTATAAAGGGTTTACAGCGATTCACAAGGGTTTTCGGCATAAATATCCCGCGTGGAAATATATTGACATATTGCTAACTTGCCCTTTATAACCAGCCTTAAGTTATGAGAAATAGAAAGGGAATAATAAAAATGCCGATGTCAAAAACTGCAAAAAATATTGCCATTATATCAGCCATTTCTGTGGGCTTTCCTGCACTAGCCGTTGGCGGTAGCGTGGGCCTCATAAAGATTATGTTATATGCTGGCAATAAAGATGATCAAAGAGCGTTTAGCAACTATCCTCTCTACTCGGGACAAACGCCCACGGCGGCAGAATTCAAAGCGGTTGCGTGTAAAAAGCGCTTTCTTGGGCACTCCGCGATCATCACTGCCCAGGGACAAGAATACGTCATCGACTGCCGTCCTTAATGCGGCCCTAACCTCTATCGTCATTGCGAGAAGCGTAGCGACGAAGCAATCCAGAGCAAAAGACTGGATTGCCGCGTCGGACTAAAGTCCTCCTCGCAATGACATAACCGAAAAGAAATGAGCCGAAAACGGCGCGTTTTGAGAACCGTATCGCAGAATAGTGGCCTATTTGAGAAACGGAAGCGCAAAAACGCGCCGTTTGCAGGCCATTTATTGAAGGTTTAAAACGGAATCTCGTCTTCCAGCTCGTCCACGGGTGCGGTCTGGGAAGCGCCGGAATCCTGCGGTGCGCCGTAATCATAGCCGCCGGATTGCGAATCGCTAAATGACCGGCCGCCAGCCCCTGCTCCGCCGCCGCGGGAATCAAGCATCGTTAATTGCCCGCCGTAACCTTTCAGAACCACCTCGGTCGTATATTTGTCCTGCCCGCTCTGGTCCTGCCATTTACGGGTTTCAAGCTGCCCCTCGATATAGACTTTGGAGCCTTTTTTGAGATAATTTTCGCACACCGTCACAAGGCCGGGATTGAAAATCGCCACGCGGTGCCATTCGGTTTTTTCGCGGCGCTCGCCCGTATTTTTATCTTTCCAGTTCTCGGATGTCGCCACCGATAAATTGGCGACCTTGCCGCCGTTTTGCATGGTGCGGATGTCGGGGTCGTTCCCCAGATTGCCAACAAGAATAACTTTATTTACTGAACCGGCCACGGCTAAAAACTCCTTACATGTTTGTTCGAAGCCTCCACTATAAACACGGCTGTGAATGAAGCCAAAGGATTATTTGAAATCCGTTCACATCCGGTATTTAATAAACCTCATGAAAGCAAAAACCGTTGCCGAAATCGGCGTTACCGTTCTGATTTTATTTTTTATTTACAAGGCCGTAACCCGCGAGGAAATCGTGGACAGCTTACAGGGCAAAGTTATCGACCATCAGATGGTCAACGCCACGGGCGTAACGGCGGACGAAGCCATGGGCATTCAAAACGGTGCAGGCGGCGATTCTTACAACGCGGCGAAGGGCGAGCAGGACGTAGAAACCCTCAAGGCCCTAGCCCGCGGCGAGGCGCAGCGCATGCTCCAGACCGGCGACACCGCCGCCTATCAGCGCGAAGCCGATAAAAACCCGCTTCTAGGTAAAATTATGGGGCAGTAGGGTCTGCATCAATAACTAGTGTGCCGGGGTAGATTGAATTCACCCGCGCCTCTAGCCCGCCAGCGCACATCATCACCGCCATACATTCCTCTTGGTTTACCTTCTGATTACCGTCAGAATCTGCAACCCGTGCCTGAGCCATATCGAGGTACAAGAGATGTTTTGTACAAATCGACTTTCCCGTCAGATCCTGCTTGGCCGCCTGTACAAACTCCTTGAACAAGTCAGGCGATATGCGAGCCAACTTAAAAACGCCGGTTCCATGAGCAAAATTAACCATGCATGCTTCAGCGGCTGCGTTAATATCCCATACGTTCTTTAAAGTAAGCGAGTGTGACATAGTTTCGGCTCCATTGTGTATATCTTGAAGCCATGCAAACTATACGCACACTAAAATTATGTCAACCATATATCCCCAAAATGTCATCACCCGCTTTATGCGGGTGATGACATTATTTATGGCTGACTTTGAGCAACAACAATCCTAAGCCGCCGCTTTATACTCCACGCCCTCATCGGCAATAGCCGCCTGAAATGACGGACGCCCGGTTACCGTTTTCAGGAACTCCTTAGTCTTCGGGCCGAATTGAGGTTTTTGCGGCACGAAATCCCAATTCGCCATAACGGCCAGATAGCCGTCTCCGGCGGTGAAATTCTTGCCCGTGATATACGGCCCGCCGCTTTGCTCCAGTTGCTGTTCCACCTGATCCCATTGTTTCTGCACGCCGTCACAGGCGGCTTTGACAAGCTCTTCGGATGCGTTATTGCGCGTGGCGAACAGCACCTTGGAATAGGCCGGATGCATCGTGGAATTGGCGAACATCAACCATTGCAACGCTTGCGCCCGTTCGAACCCCTTGGCCGGGATTACCTTGTGGCCGTGCTTGTCGTTCAGATAAACAATCATCGCTGCGTTTTCGCTCAAGAGTCCGTCCGGCGTCTTTAACGCCCCCACCTGCCCGCGCGGATTGATTTTCAGATATTCCGGGCTGCGCTGCTCGCCCTTGGATAAATCGACCTTATAAAGGTCGTAATCCACCCCAAGCTCCTCCAGCACCACATGCACGGACATAGAGCAAACTCCCGGGGAATAATATAAAGTATACATGACAAATCCTTTCGCTAATCACTTATGCGAATGAATTAAGTTCGCCGCTTTTTTGGGCAAGAGCGCGGGAGATAAAAAAACCGATTGTCACGGCGCGGGATTGGATAATTTTATATCTGCGGCTGCGCAGGTATAAAAATCAGTCCGGTGTGCACCCACATGCTTGAGAAGGGACTCACGCCGCACGTTAAAAGAAAAACCTAAAGACTTATACAATTGGATAGCCTCCGGAGTATCTAAGCTGGTGTTTTTAAGCACCCCCGCTCTGGTAACAAACTCTACAATCAGCTTTGCTGTGCCGGATTCTCTGGCAAGCTGTTTAAGCGTGTTGGACATGGCTTCGCGCCCATATCCTTTTCCTCGCTCAGAAGGGACAAGAAAAGGGGTGACATGAAAATTACCTTCTTTATCTCTTATGGCCCGTATAATCCCTATAATGTCATCACTGGACGCTTTAAAAATAAAGCGAAATATTTGATCCCTTGTTTTCCTTGTATCCTTACTCTGAAAATACCGCACATAGAGCCTTCTTTTATCATCTTTTATCTCTCTCATTTTATTCCACCGCATATGCTGTAAAAATGCGCGGTCATCTTTTTCAAAAAGGCGTCTTAAGGCCGGAATATCCGTTTGTTTAAGTGGTCTTACACATAACCTGCGTGTACGCACCGGTCTTTGCAGATGCGGTATAGGCTTGTTTTTAGAGAATGGCCTTAGAGATTTTTTCAAACTGGCTCCGCTCCGGCCTGTGCATATTCCGTTTCCCTTGCCACAGTATCTTGTAATTGCTGTTGCAAAGAAAAAAGTCGTTCCAAATTCTCGTTTTCTCCTGCTCTTCTCTTATAAGGTTCCGTAACAAGAGAAAAGGTATCGACATATTCCCCAACAGCCACAAGCTTCCCATATTTGGCTGCAAAGCTTAAATTCATACACAGATGCACCAGAGAATGATGAATCCTCCAATACATGTATTGAGGGTCAGGAGGCTTTGCTTGCTTGCCTTCCTCTGTTACGCCAAGTGGAGCAATCGCCATCGCTATATCGGCAAGATCTTCCTTAATCTTCAGAACGGCAGCTTTAAACTCTTCCCGCATTATATTGCCCTGTAGTTTTATATTTGAACACGCATATAATTTATATGGAAAATATTATTGGCAAAGATTAAACTACAATATTTTTAAGAATCACATTCAGCCGTCGGTGTTTGCGCTTCAGATTGTACCCGCACCACCCTGAGTCCGCCGACACACTCCAGAACCGCTTCACATTGAACTCGAGTAGCATGAGGGAATTTAGAAAACACACCCGTATATTCGATTCCGTCAATAATCCTAGCGTTTCTATTAAACCCTTCGGATAAAGGGGCCAGATGACGCCTAACATTTTTCTTAAATGCATCAAATAAAAGTTTATCTATTTCTAATTGATGATGACGATCCCCGTCGAAGTAACGAGCCTTATGATTCCCAAGGGAAATCTGGTGGACACAGTGTGATGTACAGAAGGCAACACTATCTAAGCCTGCAACCGTGACATCCCCCTTTTTGTCAACCACAAGCTTGCCCTCTTCATAAAATCCAGTGTTTTTTTCGGTTTCTTGGCCAAAACCTTCATATTCATGGGACATAATAAAAAACCTTTCTCATAAAAACTACGAATTGCGATAATCTAATAATGACTTTTTTACATTATGTCAACAAATGTTCTTTTTGCCTTTTACCGCCACCGCTCCATATAAATGCAATATTTTGCGGCAAAGATCTGGATTTGCCGTTTTTTTGCTGCTATGTTTCACGTGAAACATAACGAGAACATTTAGGGTTTAAATGCTAACAAAAATATCCGTCCGCGGCGCGCGGGAACACAATCTCAAAGACATTAACGTGGATATGCCGCGCGACAAGCTTATCGTGATTACGGGGCTATCAGGCTCGGGCAAATCGAGCCTCGCTTTCGATACGATTTACGCGGAAGGTCAGCGGCGCTACGTGGAGAGCCTCTCCGCCTATGCGCGCCAGTTCCTTGAGCTCATGCAAAAGCCGGATGTGGATAGTATCGAAGGGCTTTCCCCCGCTATTTCCATCGAGCAAAAAACAACGAGCAAAAACCCGCGTTCCACCGTCGGAACAGTTACAGAAATTTACGACTATATGCGTCTTTTGTGGGCGCGGGTTGGTATTCCCTATTCTCCCGCCACCGGCAAGCCGATCACATCCCAAACGGTGAGCGAAATCGTCGACCGTATTCTCGCCATGGGAGACGGGACGAAGCTTTACATCCTCGCCCCCATCGTACGCGGGCGTAAGGGCGAGTACCGCAAAGAATTCAAAGAGCTTCAGGCCAAGGGTTTCCAGCGTATCAAGGTTGACGGCACGCTCTACGAAATCGCCGAAATTCCCGCCCTCGATAAACAGATCAAACATGATATCGAGGTTGTCGTTGACCGCCTTGTCGTAAAACCCGATATGGGTAACCGCCTTGCCGATTCCGTGGAAACCGCGCTGCGCCTTGCCGACGGGCTTGTTATTACCGAGAACGCTGAAAACGGCGCACAGGAAATCTTCAGCGAGAAATATGCCTGCCCGGTTTCCGGCTTTACTATCCCTGAGATCGAGCCGCGCCTGTTCTCTTTCAACAATCCGCACGGTGCCTGTCCGTCTTGTGATGGCCTCGGCAAAAAAATGTACATGGATGAAGCGCTGGTAGTGCCCGCCCCATCTAAATCATTGGCTAAAGGTGCGATTGAACCATGGTCGAAAGGTTTCGCGCCGTTTTATATGCAAGCACTGGAGGGCGTGGCGAAGCACTACAAATTTTCCATGGATACGCCGTGGGAAAACTTGCCCCGCAAATATCAGGAAATCGTGCTCTATGGCTCAGGCAACGAAGCAGTGCCAATCACATACGAAACCAAATCGGAAAGCACTTGGAAATCGAATAAGCCGTTCGAGGGCGTGATCCCTTCTCTTGACCGCCGTCTGATAGAAACCGATTCCAATTCCGCGCGTGAAGAGCTTTCGAAATATCAAAACTCCGCCCCTTGTGAAGCCTGTGAGGGCGCGCGCCTGAAACCCGAAGCGCTGGCTGTAAAAATAGATGGCAGACATATCAGTGAAGCCGGAAATTACAGCATTGAAGAAGCGCAAAAATGGTTTGCAGGTATTGATAAAACTCTCAACAAACAACAATCACAAATCGCCGAAAAGATTTTGAAAGAGATCAATGAGCGCCTGACTTTCCTTCATAATGTGGGGCTTGATTACCTCAACCTCTCCCGCGCCTCCGGTACGCTCTCCGGCGGGGAAAGCCAGCGTATCCGCCTCGCCAGCCAGATCGGCTCCGGCCTTACAGGCGTGCTTTATGTACTGGACGAGCCCTCTATCGGCCTGCACCAGCGTGATAATAACCGTCTTTTAGAAACCCTAAAAAGACTTCGTGATCTGGGCAATACCGTCATCGTGGTGGAACATGACGAGGATGCCATCCGTATGGCCGACCACCTGATCGATATGGGTCCGGGTGCAGGCGTTCATGGGGGACGCGTCGTAGCCGAAGGCACGCCGGAAGAAGTATTCAAATCACAGCGCTCCATGACTGCCGCCTATATGACAGGCAAAAAAGAAATCTCTATTCCTTCCGAACGCCGCAAAGGAAAAAAAGGCCAATCTATCGAAGTCATCGGCGCCAGCGGCAACAACCTTCAAAACGTCTCGGCAAAAATTCCGCTCGGTACTTTTACGTGCGTGACAGGTGTGTCGGGCTCCGGCAAATCGACCTTTACCATCGACACATTATTCCGCGCCGCCAGCCGCACCCTCATGAAATCCAAGGAAATCCCCCTGCCCTATAAGGACATCAAGGGCCTCGAATTCGTGGACAAAGTGATCGATATCGACCAGTCACCGATTGGCCGCACACCGCGCTCCAACCCCGCGACCTATACCGGCGCATTTACCCCCATCCGCGAATGGTTCGCCGGACTGCCCGAAGCCAAGGCGCGCGGCTATGGTGCGGGACGGTTCAGCTTCAACGTTAAAGGAGGGCGCTGCGAGGCATGCTCCGGCGATGGCGTGATCAAGATCGAGATGCACTTCCTGCCCGACGTTTATGTGGAATGCGAAACCTGCGGCGGCAAGCGCTATAACCGCGAAACGCTGGAGATCAAATATAAGGACAAATCCATCGCCGATGTGCTGGATATGACGGTAGAGGAAGCCGCCGATTTCTTCAAGGCTGTACCCTCTATTCGCGACAAGATGGAAACCCTGAAAGACGTCGGCCTTACCTATATTAAGGTAGGACAACAAGCCACCACCCTGTCCGGTGGAGAGGCACAGCGTGTTAAACTTTCCAAGGAACTGTCAAAACGCTCCACCGGTAAAACGCTTTATATACTGGATGAACCCACAACAGGGCTCCATTTCGAAGACGTGCGCAAATTGCTGGAAGTGCTCCATAAACTGGTGGATCAGGGCAATACAGTTGTTGTGATCGAACATAATCTGGACGTTATCAAAACGGCGGATTATCTGATCGATATCGGCCCCGAAGGCGGGCATAAGGGCGGCACGATCGTCGCCCAGGGCACGCCGGAAGATATTTGTAAGGTCAAAGAAAGCTACACAGGCCATTTCCTCGCCCCCATGCTGAAAAAGAAGAAGAAACTGGCGGCATAAGGCTTAACACGGAGGGGCGGAGAAAAAACATTCCGTCATTGCGAGGACCCCGGCCTTGAGCCGGGGGACGCGGCAATCCAGAGCAACAAGCGCCATTACTAGATTGCTTCATCGGCGCTGCCTCCTCGCAATGACGTTTCAGGAACTTCGCCGCTTCGTTACAAAGGCAGGGAGAGAGAGATTTTTCACCACGAAGACACCAAGGGCACAAAGAAGCACAAAGGTTTTATTTACCATCAAGCACACCAAGATTACCAAGCGCCCCCCTTGCCATCCCGAGCGAAGCCGAGGGATCTTCGTAGTAAGATAGAAACAAGATCCCTCCACTTCGCTTCGCTCCGGTCGGGATGACAAAAAAAGGGGGATTGGTAAACTTGGTGGTTCAAAGTTTTTACGGATTGCTTCACCGCCTCCTGGTGTGTTGCAATGACGATTCAGGAAATGCGGCACTTTGGAAAATAAAAATAACTTATTAAAATCAATTATTTAAAATATTATATTGCATTTTAATAATTTTTTATGGTAACATCAGGTAAATCGAATATTAACAATTTTGAACAACTTATACGAGGTATAAAATGGCTTCAGACGCAGCAACAGATGCAGCATCAAAAGGGAAAAGCGCCATAGCGTGGGCTTTTAACCAACTACATCCTTTTGGCCAAAATGGAAAACTTGGCAGAACGCTTCTCTATACAACTTCTCTGGCAGGTATTGGTGCCGCTGCAGCGTTTGCAACAGGCGGGCTCAGCCTTCCCTTTAACACCGCAATCGCCAGCATGGTAGCAGCTCCCGGCGCTGCGGCAGGTACAGTAGCGACAACAGCAGCCACGCAAGGCTTCCTGCCTACCGTTGGCAGTGCCCTTGGCGAGTATCTGGCTCACGCAGGCAATGGCGTGGCATTCTTGGGACAAACCGGTGTTGATATCATTAACAACGGAGACTGGGCAAAGTTCGCAAGCGCAGCCAATGACATGGGTGACGCACTTATGCCCACAGGCACCAGCTAACCCCTAAAACTGCATGTTCTCAAACATGCCGTAAATCGGGCCGAAAACGGCTACGGCGATCCAAAGGATCATTCCACCGAGGATCGCCGTCATCATCGGTTCGATCATCGAAATAACGCCTTGGACCGTTTCATCCACGTCATTGTTGTAAAATTCCGCGATCTGGTCGAGAACATCGGCCATTTTGCCTGATTCCTCGGCAATCCGCACCATCTGCACCACCATGACGGGGTATTCGCCGCTGGCGTGCAGGGCATCGGAAAGCGTGGCGCCGCGCGCCATTTCGTCATGCACGTCCACCAGGGTCTTTTCCATCGCCATGTTGCCCACCGTGACCTGCGCGGTTTTAAGACATTGGAGAAGCGGAATTCCGGCGGTAAACAGCGCGCTGACGGTGTAGGCGAACTGCGCCACGTCGATCTTGCGCACAAGCTCCCCTATGACGGGGATTTTGAGGATCATCGCATCGGTGGTGAACCGGAAACGATCGGAAAGCTTGCGCATGGCCGACACCCCGCCCGCCACCAGCACAATACCGATGAGCAGCACATACCAGTAATTCTGGAAGAATGAGGAGGTCGCCACCAGCGCGCGGGTGAGGAAGGGCAATTCCTCCTTGCTGTCCATCGCGGTCAGGAAATCGATAATCTGGGGCACGACAAAGCCCATCATCACCACCACGGTGATAATAATGGCGATCGTCAGGATAATGGGGTAACGCGTGGCCTTGCGCACACGCCGGTTCATATCGTCCACCCATTTGAGATACTGGATCAGGTAACGGTACGCCCCGACCATATCGCCGGTTTGCTCGCTCGCCTTGACGATGGCCACGTATAACTTCTTGAAAATATGGGGAAACTGACTCATCGCTTCGGACATCGACGCCCCTTCGGAGACCAGACGGTGCATTTCATCCACCACATTGACGAAATTCTTGTTCGAAATCGCCGCGCGGGAATGCGCCAAAGCCTCCAGAAGCATCACGCCGGAGGCCTGCATCTGCTCTAACTGTATGAAAAACTGTAATAAATCGCGGATCGGCACCTTGCGCTTTTGCGGCGAAAACAGCCACGTGCTGCGCGGTTTCATCTGCGAGGCACGTATAAGCTCTATACCTACATCCGCCAGACGTTTGGCAAGGTGGTTCTCGTCCGAGGCCGACAAAACCCCGTAAACCGTACGCCCGCGCTTGTTGATTGCCTTATACCGATAGGTGTTCAGCTCGACAGCCATGAAAGTCCTTTCCCACAAACCTCTTTTCATTGTACGGGCAAAAACGCCCTTTTTCCACCGCTTGTTTTACATTTTGGCGCGTTTTTAAGCCCGTATTGCCGCGCCCCGGAAATATAATTGCGGCAAACGCCGCGCGCAAAGCCGCAAGACGGCGCAACGCGGAGTCCCTTGAAAAATCAAGCGAAAAAACTGGACATTTCTTTTAAAATCGCGTATAAACGAGTCATAAATTTTCACTGGTTTGTAATTTTATTTTTAAAACGGCAGTGACGGGAAGTTTTAATTATGGCGACAGCAAGAGAACAATTGATTGGTGCGTTCATGGGGGTATCAATAGCCCTTGGCGGGGCTGGAACCGCTATGGCAAATGACGGGGTAAAAGTCTCGGACTTGATGGCCCAAGACCCCATAAAAAGAGCGCTCTATGTTTCCGACAAGGCTAGTGATCGCATAGTTTACCTAGGACGCACATATGGTGGAAAAGCCTTGGAATGTCTAAGCCCTCTTTTCACCCGCATGACTAGCAATAATGGGGAGGCAGGTTTAGCTCCCGGCCACGCAGAAACATTAGGTTTTCTACGTTTTGCTTATACCAATGGTTATGCTAACGCTTCCGCTGTAGATGCTATCAATTTGGCAGTAGATAAAATTGCAATTAATACATGCGGCGTGAGCAGAGAACAGGCTAAAGCCCCGATCCCGGGAGGGACAGGCTAGGCTGTTTAATAATTTCATTTTGATTTCCACCTTCGCTAATTGGTTCAGGACCACCTAACGAAGAAAGGGTGTCTTTCATTTCTTCTCCCATTAAAGTCCCTACCCCCTTGTTTGCAATCTCCACTTCCTTTTCTTGGACTTCTTCTGGTTTCAGTATTGTCTGAAATTCTTTGTTATATTCTTTTTTGCTCTCAAGATGTGCTTTCAACTGTTCAGGCGTGGCTTCGCCGCGAGCAACCGCATCGGCCAACAACATAGCCCGGTTATAATAATCTGCCTTGTCTTGTTCCTGCTTAATTTTAGCAGCACTTGCACCGGAAGATTTAAGCTGACGAACCTGTTCCGAAGCCTTGTTATAACCCTCCGAAGCAGCATCACGGATATCACCAAGACGTACGGGCATTTGCCTGCCGCCGATATTCAACGTGATCGGACGGTTATAAGCAGCCGCGATAGCCGCCATATAGAAGCTGTCATTTGTTTTTGATTTTTGGGCAGCAGCGGCCTGCTGCTGCTTATCCTCGACCCCATAACGATTGATCCGGCCTGAAGCTACGTCGGCCAAATCCTCTTGGAAGAGTTTGTACTTTTCGTCCACTCTTTCCACAGAAGCGAGGTTGCGCGCATCCTGCTCAATTTCAGCAATATTGCTTTGAGATTCCTGCGCGTCCGCTTCTAAATCATTATCACCAAACTCTATCATCATCCCCACCGAATTTAATTTAATTCAGCTACACTGTTATAAAATCACGGTTTTTCCGCGTTTTGGCCAAGGTTGTATCCCTGGTCGCACTATCATCTTAAAGAAGAAACATTAAAAGATTATGTAAAATATATTGGATTTTAGATAAATTCGAAATTAATTTTAGATATTTGGCAAAAACGGGGGTTTTGGGCGGTAAAACACCCTGAAATCAGGGCTTTTGCGCGGTAGATCCTTCAGGGCAAGCCCTTCAGGATGACGGGGAAAGCGACACCGACTTAATAGCGATGATTAGTGGGCGGCTTGCAGAATAAACTTCGCTGCACATAAAAGTGATCATCTTCGCATTCATAGTACAAACACACGAGACGCCCTGCTAAAACATCATTGAAATTGTCTTGTTCTCTTTTATAGATATAGGAATTTTCAATAAAATTCTGAGGACTGCATCCAAGGCCCTGCCACCCGTCCAGATACCCCCAATGCCACTCAGGCAGAGAGATTTCGATGTCAAAGTTGTTAAAAAGACAATATGTGCGCGTAATAATGCTCATACCGATAATTATCCTTAATTAAAATGATATTCACTGGTAGCGCTACTGTCAAATTTGATACATCCACCAACTTAACATTCAACAATTATTTAGTTGTCTTAGTTGCTCTATATAAAGCCTTGAGTGGGCAGGCTGTACCCTAATCGGCCTACTGCCTGGCTTGCCAGGCGTAGCCCGAAGGGCGAAGAAGCCCGCCTGCGTTCGTTTCACTCACTACGGCGCGGCATAATGTTTTCTATTACTCGCTGCGCTCGAAAGAAAACCTAATGGTGCTGCCCGAGGGAGAAAGTCTGAACTCCCTCTTCCAGACCCTAGCGGATTGGGAGCACCAGCTAAAGGCGCTTGAAGGCGCTATTCCCGTCGAATGGGAGGAGCCGACGCCATGAGTCAGCCCCTCGCCAAATCGTTCGCCGATGTCGCCAAGCTTGCGAAGCGCAAGCCGAAGCGCCGTCGCCCGTCCTCGCTCTCGATCCGAGTGAGCGACGAAGAACGGACGATCCTTGAGCGCAAGGCGGGCAAGCGGTCCCTCGGGGCCTATGTCCGGGAAATGGCGCTCGGCGATAAACAGGCACCGCGCCGCAAGGGTGCGGCCAATCCCTCTATCGAATCCGTCCAGCTTGGCCAGATGCTCGGGAAGCTCGGCAAGTCCGAACAGGTCTCGGTGCTGTTCCTGCTGCTGGTCGCCGCCGAAAAGAACCGCGTCATCCTAACCGAGACTGAGCGCGCCGCCCTGTATGAAGCCTGCGCCAATGTCCGGGAAGTTCGGGCGGCTGTCATGGGTGCGCTCGGCCTTCGGGGTGAAGAATGATCCTCGTCGGCAACCAGCGCGGGGGGGCGCGCAATCTCGCCCGGCACTTGATGAAAACTGAGAACGAGCGCGTCGAGGTGGCGCAGCTGCGCGGCTTCATCGCCAACGATCTCGACGGGGCGTTTCGCGAGACCTACGCGATTTCGAAGGGGACGCGCTGCCAGCAATATCTGTTCTCGCTGAGCCTCTCGCCGCCCAAGGGGGCGAGCGTCAGCAACGAGCAGTTCGAGCAGGCGCTCGCCAAGGTCGAGGTCAAGCTGGGCCTGTCCGGCCAGCCCCGCGCGCTTGTCTACCACGAGAAGCGCGGCGACGATGGCGCTCTGCGCCGTCATGCGCATGCGGTGTGGAGCCGGATCGATATCGAGGAGATGAAGGCAATCCCGCTATCGCACTCGAAGCGCAAGCTTCAGGACGTGGCGCGCGACCTGTACCTCGAACACGGCTGGAAGATGCCGCGCGGGCTGGCTGTGTCGGGTGAGCGCGATCCGCGCAACTTCACCCTCGAACAATGGCAACAGGCCAAGATGGAGGCATTCCAGCGCGAGGTTGCCGAGAAAGAGGAACGCGAGCGCCGTGATGCCGAAGAACGCCGAGCCGCCCTCAAGGTCAAACAGGAAGCGCAGCGCCGGGAACGCGATGCGGCGGCTAAACGCCGAGCCGACGAAGAAGAGCGCCAGCGGCAAGCTCGCCTGCGCACAGGCATTGCTGGGCTATGGGATCGCATACGCGGGGAGCGGAAGCGCCAGCTTGAACGCAATCGGTTGGAAACCGAGGCCGGACAGCAGCGCGATCAGAGCGAGCGTCAGCAGTTCACCGCGACCCAGCTCTCCCAGCGCCGCGATCTGGCACAGGAACGAAGCTCACAGCGCGCGTTCAACGATGCGACGGTGCGCGAACTGAGCGAAGATGCGAGTGCCTTCCGGCGGATGGAGGCGGATGCCGAGACGGAGCGCAACGCCCGGCGGGAGGCCTTTAAAGAGCGCAGGCGCACCGACGAGCGTTCTCGGCGCAGGGGGCGAAGCCGTGATGGACCTGAGATCGAACGGTAGTTGAAACCGTTCTAAAATACCTTAGATACAAGATATGAGTTGCGTGTCATGCAAATCGCGCAACCCAAAAATCTAACGAAACGCGCATTTGTCGCGCGCTTCGAATGTGGCCGACTAGTTTGGTGTCAGTGGTTTCAAATATAGAATTTCAATAGTGCAAGAATTGGACGCATTGATTTTCACTAAGTGTTTAATAATGTCATTGGATTATTGAGTTAGATAATTACATATTATTTAGCAAATCAGATTGATTATCACGCCTAACCGTTTGTTTGAAAATACAAATAATAATTTGTTTGACAAATACAACCAGAAGTCGCTATGGAAAAAATACATAAAAAATGTACTGGTCATAGAAACCAATAATTAAAAAACGTGAACGCAGTTCGAATATGATTTCGGTGAATGCGTTAGGGGAGATTTAATGGGGGTTGTACTACGAGACATCGGAGCAATTTTTCTGTGCTCTTTTCTTTTTTTCTACATTGGTGGCATGCTTTTGGAGGGGGTTGAATATTACCGGTTTTGGCTCCTTCCCATATTCAATGGTCTATATTATGGAGTCCCGTGTTCGATCATATGGGTGATCTGCGTTAGGATATACAAGTCCAATCTTCTTTTGTTTTTAAGTTCATGGTTAACTGCGGCAGTATTATTGTATTTGTCCGCTGAGAGTGCGAAAGATGGGAATGCGTACCTTCGGCTCTATGGCCTAGAAATGTATGTTAATGGTGAAATAACGATCTTCGGAGTGTTCTATAAGCTAACATCAAACCCACTAGGTGTATTGTCGATGTACGCGACATTATCGATCCTGGTTTCTCTTTTCAAAAAATATAAGGAGAAATCTTAATGCCTAGTGCTCTCACGCCAACAACAAATGGTGCCATCTATACAAAACAAGATGGCGAACAGTTAATTCTGGAAATTCCAAATTTTGACAATCTTGGAATTAATCCAAACGCACCGAGCTATCACGAGTATGATGAAGTTCATCAGGCGGGCTCGTCGAATGTGCATTCCAACAATTATATAAGCAACTCTGATATAATATGGAGAAATCTACTCGAAGAACCTGCTCCGACGTTTGGGCTGGCCACCGGAGACATCCCGGTAACCTCGGGCTCCGTTACCACAATTCCAGGACTTGGGAGCGTTACAACGTATGTATACCCAGAAGACAACATCGTTGTTAACGTTACTATACAAGGGCAGCATGCCCTGTATCCGGGTATTGTCGTAAGAGAACTTTATCAAGATAGCGACTCTAACTATGATATTAGAACAACTGGAATCGGGAATGGAATAAATCCATTTAACGTGAACGAAGCTCTTGCTGATTACGTATGGGGAAATAACGTAGAAAGAATACAGCGAGAATCTATTTTGGAAGATCACGGATCTCTGCCTGCCCAATTTGCAACAGTAGATAATTTAAGAATATACAATAGTTCAGATTTTTCTCAGGCATTAACTTCCCTAGGGTACGCACAAGATATCACAGAGCGATTTGGAACACAGGGATGGGGCGCACTTGGTGAAGGCAACGCGCATTATGACGATGTTACATACAGTTTTGGTGGCAGCAATTTCACAATTTTTGGGGGCAGTCAAAACATCACCCTGCCCTCGGTGCCGCGGCCGGACAGCGTGATTTGGATCAACAACTCTTCCACCAGCGATTTTCAGGTAAACCCGCAACTTAATTTGTACTTCGACGGCTGGGCCAGCGGGCTGCGCAACTTCAAGTCCCCGATTGCCATCGATATGGACGGCGACGGGATCGAAACCACGCACATCTATGACGATGGCGAGGTCTATTTCGACATTGACGGTGATGGCTTTGCCGAGCGCGTTGGCTGGATTGCACCCGACGACACCTTGATTGCCATGGATCATAACGGCAACGGTACGATTGACGACATCACCGAGCTATATGGTGACGATGTCATGCCGGCATTCCAGAAGCTGGAATTGCATGACAGTAATGGAGGCTCTGAAAGGATTTAGTGATGAGATTTTTAATCATTTTAATGGTGGGATTTTTGATAATGGTGAGTGATCAGAATGCTCGAGCAAAAGAAAATGCCTCTTTGCCAGATATAAGAGTGTTGAATACAGGCAATAATGAAGAATTGAGGGTTTTTCTTAATAACATTTTTGCCCCTGGCACGGACCGCGCTTTTGTTGAGAAGATGCTCATCGATGTTGCTGGAGCTCAAAAAGTAAAAGAGTTCGATTTGGTTAAGACATATGAAGGATATATCACATACGATTTTGATACAGAAAAATATAAAGAAAGCGCCGTATATTACTATAAGCGTCCTTTTATATATCGGGTTATGCACCTTTTTTTGACAGATGGCGCGTATGTAATTGCCGTTAACTATGATAAAAATAACCGTGTTATTGGGCGCATAACACTCTCTGGCCCAACGGGTTTATAGGCAGGGGGAGCGAAAATGGGAAATTTATTTATCGCATCCAAGCCTGTAACTGTTTCAGCAGGGGTTTTTGAGCATTTATACATCGTCTACGACCCGCAAGGTGACTTTGATCCTAGTAACCGCGCAAGTTTAGATAATGATCTAATTCTGCGTGGTGGGCCTAGCGGAATTCCAGGTGGCGGCTTTGACCCAATAGAGATACAAATTGGAGTGCCAATAAACTTTTCCAAAGACCCTCTTAACGATGCCGATCCACTATTAGATCGCGAATATACCCTGCTTAAATCAGGAGCAGATGCCGATCTTGCTTGGACGCAGATGCTTACAGTAATGCCTGGCATTGGGACTCAAACTTCAGATCCACGTATTTATGTTACGCCAGACGATGTCGGATATTTTGCTACTTACCAAAACTCTAATTCCGTCGTAAACACAGCCTTGTTCTCAGCCGGAATTGACCTTAGACAAAACACCCCATATTTTAACGGCAACCCTGAAAATGGGCGCTTTCCCGCGGGGCTCTTTCCCGGCCACAACAGAGTGCTTGGTGATATAAATGGCGATGGAAACTATCTTCAACAGACAGTTTATAGCAATAGTGCGCTTGGGAATGCATTTTCGTCCCTTGGGTATTCATCTTCAGTTTTGAATGATTTTAGTTCGTTTGGATGGGGAGGCTTTGGATCGGGCAATAGTGGATACGATAATAGCGTATATACTCTAGATGGTCGATCTTATACAGGATTCGGCGACGGTCAAAACATCACCCTGCCCTCGGTGCCGCGGCCGGACAGCGTGATTTGGATCAACAACTCTTCCACCAGCGATTTTCAGGTAAACCCGCAACTTAATTTGTACTTCGACGGCTGGGCCAGCGGGCTGCGCAACTTCAAGTCCCCGATTGCCATCGATATGGACGGCGACGGGATCGAAACCACGCACATCTATGACGATGGCGAGGTCTATTTCGACATTGACGGTGATGGCTTTGCCGAGCGCGTTGGCTGGATTGCACCCGACGACACCTTGATTGCCATGGATCATAACGGCAACGGTACGATTGACGACATCACCGAGCTATATGGTGACGATGTCATGCCAGCATTTCAGAAGCTGGCATTGCATGACAGCAATGGTGACGGGGTTATCAGCGCCCTGGATCAGGATTTCTCCAGCCTTGTTGTCTGGCGTGATTTAAATCAAAACGGCGTATCCGAAGACGGTGAATTGCAGGGACTGCTACAGGCCGGAATTCGGGAGATTTCCCTTTCGGAAACGCCGCTCGATGAATATCAGAATGAAAACTATCTCTCCGGCTCAGCATCGGTAACCTTTGTCGATGGCAGCCAAACCACGGCATATGACGTTCATTTCCTGAACGACAATCTCGACACCTGGTATGCAGGGGCACAAAGCCAGGTTTTCGGATCGACCTATGAGGTTTCGCCCGAAGCGCTGTTGATGCCGCTCTCGCGGGGGTATGGCGGCCTTCCCTCCTGGCACATCGCCATGACGAACAATGAGGGTCTGCGCGATCTGATGCGCGAGATGCTCCAGTTGGGCTCCTCGGACATGTCAGCACTGTCCGACAAGATGGAAGCATTCCTCTTCGAATGGGCGGGCGTAACGGATAACGACCCCGCGGCGCGCAAGACCGGCGATGGCTCCAACATCGATGCGCGCAAGGTCGACTTCATCGAAAAGTTCACCGATACGCCCTGGCTGCAACTGGGAGCCTCGAGCCTGGTAGGCGCCGATGCCTCCATCGGGATCAAGAAAGTCTGGGCCGAGATTGAGAATATCATGACGGCGCGCGTCCTGGTTCAGGGCACGCTCAAATCCGCCATATTCCAGAACGCTTCTTACGACTTTGTCTCAGACAACCTAACGCTGGGCGACAACATGGGAGATCTGATCGCCCGTGCATCCGACTACATCGCGGGTGAAGACGATACGACAGCGCATGATTTCTGGCTGTCGATGGGGAACATCTTCATCCAGCACCGTGATGAGCTGGGCGTCGATATCGGGCAGATTTCCGATGCTCTGGATACCGCTTACGGCAGCGCGCTGTTTATCGGTGAGCAGGTCATCACGCCCGAAGACGGCGTCATTCATACGATCCTCTCGGGCAACAGCGAAACCCTGACCACCAACACACTGACCGGCACCGAAGGTGCGGACAACATGACCGGCACCAATGCCGGGGACTACATATTCGGCAAAGGCGGCGGGGATGTGATCTCAGGTCGCGATGGGGATGACTTCCTGCGCGGCGACGATGGCGCTGACACGCTATCGGGCGGTAATGGCGATGACCGTCTGGAAGGTGCAGGCGGAAACGACCTTCTCGTGGGAGGTGCCGGACGTGACGACCTGCGCGGCGGCGATGGTGACGACACCATCTCGGGTGGTGATGGTGATGACATCATCAATGGTGGGGCTGGAAGCGATGATCTGGACGGCGGATCAGGGACCGACAAGCTCGATCTAGGAGGGCTCGGCGCCCCAGTTCACTTCGATATGAGGACCGGCCAGCTGATCGGTGCCGGAGTTAGTAGCGACAACATACGGAACTTCGAGAATATCGGTGGCAGCAATGGTGCCGACCAGTTGATCGGCGACGGGAATAACAATGTCATCAATGGTGAAGGAGGTGACGACACCATCTCGGGCGGGGACGGTGATGACCAGCTATTTGGTGCCGATGGAAATGACCTCCTCTTCGGCGGCGAAGGCAACGACATTTTCGATGGATATGCCGGTGCTGATACGATTGCCGGTGGCCCTGGCATCGACACGCTCAATTACGCTCACCCGTATAATCAAGGCGGCGTCATCGTCGACCTGCTCTTAGGCCGCGGCTTTGCTAATGCCGCACAGGGTGATGTTATCAGCGAGATTGATAACCTGACCGGCGGCAACGACGATGATGTGCTGATAGGTAATAATGAAGACAATATTATACAAGGACTTGACGGCAACGACATTATCCGAGGTGAAGGCGGAAACGACACATTATTTGGGGGAAGCGGCGTAAATCAGTACGTTGGTGGTGAGGGAAGCGACGATTTCATCATAACGCCTCACGCATTCAACACTGACATCATTCATGACTTCCAGCCCGGCGTTGATCAGCTCGATTATAGCTTTTTCAGCAGTTCGGTTACGACAGCCACCACCATCGATCTGACGGAAACAAACGGAAGCACGCTCATTAGAATTGATGGTCAGCACCGTGTGCTGCTTGTCGGTGTAACCTCTGACGAGCTTTCGCTCTCAGACTTCATCTTGCCAGCCGATACGACACTCACAAGCCTTGCACCGCTAGACGTCCCGACCGTTGGCCTGACGCAGACGGGCGATGACTTTGGAAACCGCCTTTTCGGGACAGATTTCGACGATGTGATCGATGGCGGCGCGGGCAATGACACGATCGGTGGCGGCCCAGGGAACGACGTGCTCTCAGGCGGCGCAGGCGCCGACAAGTTCGTTAGCGGTCTCGGCGCAGACACAATAGATGGCGGCGAAGGTATCGACGCTGTCGACTACGGTGACGCTACTGGATCGGTGGTCGTCAACCTCCAGGATGGTACTGGCCAGGGGAGCACAGCCGAAGACGACCAAATCAGCAATGTTGAAGCCGTCACCGGTGGCGCAGGAGGCGATACGCTCATTGGAAGCAGCGAAAACAACCTTATTGCAGGTGGCGCTGGCGATGACCTGATCGATACCGGCGGCGGCATCAATAACATTCTGGATGGGGGATACGGCAATGACACATTTGTTCTTCGGCAACAAGAAGGTCCGGCGCTTCCCGATAACGGTCTTTCAATTCTAAAATATAGTGGCAACGGTGTTTTTGTCACGACAGGTGGCACACCCAACAGCGTTGATTTAATAGCGGAATTCGAAGCGGGAAACCCTGACGAGAAGATTGATCTTACAAATTTTGATATCAGTGAAATTTATGTTAGCAGCGTCGTTGGCCTGCAACTGAATGGAGAGACAATTAGCGGAACTGTTATCCAGATTTTCGACGGCTCTGAAAACCAGACAATCATTCTTAAGGATGTGGATGCCAATGACCTTGTCGAGGAGAACTTCGCTCTGCCCCCCTCGATAGCGTTTACTGATTTTCAGTTCCAGACCATCGGCACACCGGGCAACGATGTTCTCTTTAACACCAGATATGATGACCAGGTCTTCCCTCGCGGCGGGCAGGATATAGTCGTAGGTGGGGAAGGCAATGACACTGTCTATGCACAAAATTCAAACCCAGAAGCATTTGTTCTTAAAGCCAGCGCAGGGACAACAACGACAATTTATGGGTTCGATGGAAGCTATAATACCTATCATTGGTTCCCGGGTTCACCTCCGCAGACCATTACACTCGGGCCGACCGGAACAAATGTTATAGATGATCTTACAAGTTCACTTCGTGATGTAATTGATCTAAGCCGATTTGCAGGTATCCGGAACGTTGATGATCTCAATATCACCTACTCCGATACAAATGCGAACGGTATAAATGATCGTACAACCATTTCACTTACAGGCGGCCAAAGTATCGTACTTGAGAATTTTGCGGGAGGCGTTGATAGCACGTCGGTTCAGTCGGGCAACTATGATGCGCCGGAGTATGGAGTTACAGGATTTGGTTTTCTTATCAACGCGGACACTCGCGTCATCAATGCAAACACGTTCCTTTTCAATGACGGCACCCTCACGGGCACTGCCGCCAATGATACGCTAACCGGTGGATACGCAGCGGACGCCATCACCGCCGGCGCCGGTAACGATTTAGTGCACGGCGGAGGCAACAACGACACTCTTCTCGGCGGGAGTGGTAACGACACGCTCAGCGGCGGCCTGGGTAGCGATCTGCTCTCAGGAGGCGATAACGCGGACACCTTTGTGATTGCCCGCGACGCTGGCGCTACGGACACGATCACCGACCTAGAATTCTGGCGTATAGGCGAGGTCATAGACCTTTCGGCCTTCGATGATCGGTTCGCCAATTTCGCAGCGCTTAAGGCCGCGATGTTGCGACAAGGCAGCGATGTGCATATCGACCTTGGCGGCGGTCAGACGCTGATCTTACAGAACATCGATCTGAGCGACCTAAGAGCCCAGAACTTTGCCGGCAATGCCAGCATCAACGCCGACCCCACGGCGGAGGACGATACGTTCCTGGGGCTGGAAGACGAAGCGATCACTGGAAATGTTCTGGACGATAACGGCAACGGTCCTGATCTCGACCCGAACGGTGACCCTCTAAACGTCATTGCCGCCACCATCGAAACGGATGAAGGCGGTGAGGTTGTCCTGAACACGGATGGCTCATTCGCCTATACGCCCGCACAAAACTTCAACGGCTCGGACAGCTTCACCTATACAGCCAGCGATGGGCTTGGTGGGCTTGTTACGGCGCGCGTCGTGCTGACGGTTGGCGCGGTCAACGACGATCCCGAGGCGGTCAGCGATACGGCGGTCACCAACGAAGATACCGCCATCACGATCAATGTCCTGGCCAACGACGGCGATGTCGATGGCGATGCACTGACACCCGTGATTTGGGTGCCGCCATCGCATGGAAGTGCGGTGGTCAACGAGAACGGGACGATCACCTTCACCCCCCAAGCTGACTACAACGGCTCAGTGACCTTCGAGTACCAGGTCAGCGATGGCCATGGTGGCACCGCCACGGCACCCGTCACCGTTACGGTCAACAGCGTCAATGATGCGCCAATCGGGCGGGACGATGTTTTCACAGGTGATGTCGGCACGGTCATCACAGGCAATCTGCTTGCCGATAACGGCAGTGGAACGGACAGCGATCCGGACGGCGACGCCTTAAGCGTGATTGCGGGAACGATCACAACAGCTGGCGGCGGCACTGTCGTCATTCAGACCAATGGCGATTTTGAGTACACACCGCAGGAAGGTAGCTCGCCAGAAACCGACGGGTTCTCCTACACGCTGCTCGACGGGAATGGCGGTAACAGAACAGCAAACGCTTCTCTGATTATAAATTCAGAAACTGATTCAGCACCCGTATTGGCGAATAACGGCGCAAGCATGAACGAGGATGGCGCCCTCACCATCACGCCATCCATGCTGGATGCCGTCGATCCAGATACTGACCCAGCAAACCTTGAATATACTCTGACAGCTGTGCCGGATCAGGGTGTATTACGCCTTGGCACTTCACCTCTTGCAATTGGGGATAGCTTCACGCAAGCCGATATCGATCAAGGCCTCCTGAACTTTACCCCTCAGGAGAACGTCAACGGTGAGCAGAACTTCGGTATCACGCTCAGCGATGGCACCACAATTCTAGCGGCGCAGACTTTTTCTATCACTATAGCCCCAGTGAATGATGCGCCAACAGCTATAGATGATAGCTTCTTTGGCACATCTGGAGACGCATTCGTTGGAAATGTGCTTACCGACAATGGCAATGGCGCTGATAGCGACATTGATGATGGCGATGTGCTTTCCGTTACGGTCGGTATTTTTACAAGCTCTCAGGGTGGAAGTTTTGAATTAGCTAGCGACGGCTCGTTCGTATTCACCCCTCTGGAAGGCTTTGTCGGTACCGACACGGTTTCTTATGAGCTGCGCGACGGAAACGGCGGTACAGATACAGGGGTCGTCTCTTTCGAGATCGAAAGTGATGGGAGTACCGAGCCCACGTTCCCGACCCTGTCGATCCTGGGTGCGTCAAGCGTTACCGAAGGCAATAGTGGAATTCAGGAGCTAATTTATACGTTCAAGCTGAGTGCGGCAGCGAGTGAGCGGGTTACGTTTAACTACGCGGTCGGTGGTGGTAGTGCCATTCATGGCAGCGACTATTCTGGTCCTACAAGCGGCGCACTCTCGATTGAACCTGGAAGCGATACGGCGACGCTCACTCTGGGCGTGATTGGTGACCAAAGCGTCGAAGGCACCGAAGGCTTTCGGGTTTCGATTGGCGATATCATCGGGGCCTCGGCCTTAGTGACAGACTTTGACGTCGAGATCACCGACGATGACGTTGCGCCTCCACCTCCACCACCTCCTCCGGACACTGGTGGCAACTCCGGAGGCGGATCAGGCGGCGGTAGCTCTGGCGGAGGCTCTGGTGGCGGTGGATCGGGCGGCGGTGGCGGAGGCTCTGGAGACGGCTCCGGTGGTGGCTCCGGTGGTGGCGATCCAGTAACCCCTACCACTCCCACTACACCGCCCCCCACACCTACTGTGACAACAGTCATTGGCTCGGGTCCGTCCCCCGTATCGGTGACAGTGCCCACGGATGTGGGTGTGACCTCTCAAGGGCCTGGAGCAACTGCAGATCGGGGTCTGGCTGCGAACAACCTTACGAATGCACTGAATGCTGTTGGTGGCTCGACCCTTGGAACAGGACAACAAGCGGCAGCGACGAAGTGGCTGGCTACGACGGTCTCAGGCACGACCGTAGACGTGCAGAGCATCGTGTTGACCTCTCCGTCCGGCGCTGTGCCAGGCGCTCCACTCGTGATTACTGGCAATGCCTCGGGCGGCAGCGTCCAAGAAGCCTATGTCCTAGATGTGACGCAGCTCCCTGCGGGCACAACGGTTCATCTCAACAATATCGAGTTCATTTCGATCACCGGATCGGCCATTTTCGGAGGTGGCGCAGGCTCCAGCTTTGTGGTGGCCGATAACGCTGCCCAGCGGATTGTGCTGGGCGCTGATGACGACACGATCTCAGGTGGCGGCGGGGATGATTACGTTGGCTCGCTCGATGGCAACGATGTTCTCTATGGGAACCAAGGTAAGGATACGCTTGGAGGAGGACTGGATAGCGACACACTCTATGGCGGCCAAGATGCCGATGTTGCCTACGGCAATCAGGGTACAGATGTATTGTACGGAAACTTCCACAATGACACGCTTTATGGGGGACAGGGTGACGACAACGTCTTCGGCGGCCAGGATGAGGACCTCGTGTACGGCAATCTTGGTGACGACACGCTCTTCGGAAATCGCGGAATGGACGCGCTCTTTGGCGGTCAAGGCAATGATGTTTTAAATGGCGGGGATGGTGACGACAGCCTGCACGGCAACCGGGGCAATGATATTCTGATTGGTGGTGAAGGTAATGATGCCTTCTATTTTACGCAGAATGGCGGAGCCGATACAGTCGCGGATTTCAATTTGGCAAGTGGTGATCGTCTGATGATTCAAGCAAACATTAACGGTACGGGTATCGCGACCGCTGCGGACGTTCTACGTTTCACGGGCTCCGATCAGGTTGGTAATGCCGTGCTGAACTTCGGGAATGGCGATCAGATTACGCTGATCGGCATCGATCAACAAAGCCTGACATATAACCATTTCACCATCGTCTAGGCCTGCCGCCCCTAGTCCTTAATTCGAAGATCATCCCGCCTTCCTGCATCTTCGGCTTCCTGCATCCATTTTGGCTTCCGGCCAACACCGCTCCACGTCAACTCCGGGTTTTCCGGATGTCTGTATTTCGGAGCAAGCTGCCGCTTACCGCCCTTGCGCTCGGCCGGTCTGTGCTGGTCCCGTACAAGTTCATCCAGGTCGTATCCCAGCTTGGCAGCGGCACCGCGTGCAGCCGCAAGGGCGGCTTTTCGCTCCTCTTTCTCCTTGGTACCGATCAGAGACTGCGCGGTCTCAATCACCTCTTTCAGTTCTTTCACGCTGAGGTTTTCCAGATTGATGGTGGCCATCCGGAGACTCCTTCAATTGGCATTGGGGGCGATTCGTGCAAAGCGTATCGCGAGAGTACAGGGTGGCCCTGGGGACGCACTGCCAGCAACACCTATTCTTGCCCTCCCTTCAAGCAGCCTGCTGCGCCTGCGCGACGTTCTGCAGGGCGCTTAGGTGGTCCGCTGCCCGCTGCGCATGGGCGGCGGCGGCGAAGATCGCGCGGCTGTCGTCCGTCAGCACCTTGAGCCATGAGGCGATATAAGCGGCGTGCTCGTCCCGGGGCTGGCCCGAAAGCTCGAGATCGGCGCAGACGAAAGCCGCACCTAGCTCGGCGACAAGCTCCTCCATGGCGTAACCTTCATCGCCCCAGCGCTTGCGCCCGAAATCCCGGCTAAGGCGCGAGGGATGCCGAGTCCAGTGCGTCATTTCATGCGAAGGGTGGCGTAGTAGCTTTCGGCGTCGCGGAATGCCTCGATCGGCGGCATGCGAAGGGTGTCGGTTCCGACATTGTAGCTGGCCTGATCGCCACCATGCCGGATAACGGCCCCGGTGCGGGCGAAGAACGTCTCGGCCTTCTCGATCCTCTCCACGGCGCTGCCCACCGGCTCGGTCAATGCGTAGAACTGCGCGGGCAGTCCCTCGACCTGCTCCGCGTTAAAGACGGTGTACCCCTTCATGTACGGGATTTGCCGCTCGGACTCCTGCCCCGTTTCCTCGTCGGTCTCGGTGCGCGAGAGGGTCGAGGCGTAGACCACGGAACTACCCTTCTCGCCCTTCCTGGCCTGCCCGCCCAGCTCCTGAGCCTGCTTGTAGGTCATCCAGATCGGGGCGCTGAACCCTTGCGCGGTGGCGGAGGCCCACAGGGCCAGAACATTGATGCCCTGATAGGGCTGGCCACAGGCGCGAAGCGGCCTGGTGATCCGCCCGGCGGCATGCTCGGCGTTCCACGGCTTGATCCAAGGGCGCACGCCCTGCTCAAGCTGGCCAACGATGGTGTCGGTGATGCGCTGGTAGATGTCGGTTTTCATTGAACTTCCTCCTAAATCTGGGTTGCGGCTGCTGCTGCAACCCGACTAGGCCCGCGCCAATGAGCGGGGGGAGCGGTCAAGGCCGGGGACCGGCGGGATGGTGCGGGCGCACGGAGGCGAAGCCGGAGGAGCCATGGTCCCGGCGGTCACCGCCCGAAGGGCTTGGCCTTGACGGCGATGGGGCCGCAGGCCCCCACTTCAAAGAAGGAACGTCAGCCGAAGGCTGGCCGCCTCATGCGCGAGGGGGCGTCACCGGATGGCCGAGACCCTGCTTCGCCGAAGGCTATGCAGGGGCTCGGGGAGCGCCGGACACCGGCGCGCGTAGCACCCGGCCCGAAGGGACGCGCCACGCACTTTGAAAGATCGGCGTTTTAGAAAGCCTTACTGTGCGTTTCAGAATGCGGGCAATGTGCAGAACGTGGCGGGATACGGGTATTTATGGGTCTGCTTTCGGGTATCTCCACCCCAAACTTGTGTTTATGGGTATTTTTGGGTATAAATACGGGTATGAGCCTGAAGACCGATTCCCTGTCCATCACCCCGCAAATCCTCGCCCTGATCTCCGAGCTGGACGAGTTCAAGGGGGCGTGGAAGGCGCTCGGCACACTGGCCCCGGAACGCCTCTCGGCCCTGCGCCGGGTGGCCACGATTGAGAGTATCGGCTCCTCCACCCGGATCGAAGGCGCGAAGCTCTCGGACCGCGAAGTGGAGCGGCTGCTCTCGAACCTCGAGATCAGGCAGTTCGAGACGCGCGACGAACAGGAGGTCGCCGGATATGCGCAGGCCATGGAAACGGTCTTCGCCCATGCGGAGGCGATCGGGCTGACGGAAAACCATATCAAGCAGCTTCACCGCGACCTGTTGCGCCACAGCGCGAAGGATGAGCGCCACCGCGGGGAGTACAAGACGAGCCCCAACCATGTGAGCGCCTTCGATGCCGAGGGACGCGAGATCGGCGTTGTGTTCGAAACCGCCTCTCCCTTTGATACCCCGCACAAGATGCGCGAGCTGGTCGAATGGACCCGCGCGGCCCTTGAAGAGCGCAGCCTTCACCCGCTGCTGGTGATCGGCATCTTCACGGTGACCTTCCTTGAAATCCACCCGTTTCAGGACGGCAACGGACGGCTGTCGCGCATCCTGACCACGCTGCTCCTCCTCAGGGCGGGCTATAGCTACGTGCCCTATTCCTCGCTGGAAAGCGTGATCGAGCAGAGCAAGGAGGGCTACTACCTGGCACTGCGCCAGACGCAGACGACGATCCGGACGGAGACACCCGACTGGCAACCGTGGACCCTCTATTTCCTGCGCAGCCTCCAGCAGCAGAAACAGCGCCTTGAGAAGAAGCTGGAGCGCGAGCGCATCACGGCGACCTCACTGCCTCCGCTCTCCACACATATCCTCGAACTGGCAAAAGAGCATGGCAGGCTCACAATCGGCCAGATCGTCACCCTGACGGGAGCCAACCGCAACACGGTGAAGAAGCACCTCCAGGCGCTCGTCGCGGCCAGTCACCTCGCCCAGCACGGCAGGGGGAAAGGCACATGGTATGGACAGGTGTAGCAGAGTGGGACCGACACTCCTTGAACGCTCGCTTGCAGGGCGAGGCGGCGCCGCCTCCCGAACGCACGAGCCGACACGGTGCGCATAGATCATCATGCAGGACGACCTCCATACCATACCCGGATACTCTGCAATCAACCTGACTGAGTATGTGGAGTTTCCAGAAACAAAGAACTGGACTGCGGAAGAGTGGACCGCGGAATTTACGAGATCAGGCGAGTGGCTGTCCCGGTTTCTGGCGGCCCGTGACCCATTCATTGTTCTCGCCCGCTCCGCTGTTCGCCTTATAACGGAGTCACATCAAACAGGGCGCGGGGTGAGGACGTTAGAGCAGACAGTGGTTGAAATTACTCAGGCACTGATTTTGTCCGGGGACTGTCCGCCCAGGACAGTTCCAACGTCGCCCGCCAATTTTGAAAGGTATTGGGATCAGCTCAATCGAAACCTACGGTCATTCATTAACAAAAATGAAAATGAGACCCAGACTGACGCCGAATATATCGTAGCGCGGCGCGCGCGAATTCAGACAATGTACTACCGGAACTTGTTCAGTCGAGACTACTGTATCGACACTTTGGAAGCGCTACTGAAAAAAATCGATGAACGGTCAAACACGACTTTGGGATATAAGCTATCGGAGCTATTTCTCGCGATGGTGCGCATTGTCGATATCGTACTTGAGCGATTTGACCACCTTCGCGCAAGAGTAAGAACATTACTAACGTCAAATGACCGTGCGGAAGTCACCAAGTCGATTGCTTATATCCAAACCATATCCCCAGTTGCCGACCGGATCTGGCGGGCGTACCACCGGGAATTCAGCGCGTTGGAAGATTTGCGTGCTGCTGGGTTCCAGCTTTCCGAACTCGCATATCCGTGGGTGTTTACCCTTCCAAGGAAACTGCTTGAGTCCGAATTTCCGGCAGCGATCGTGAATGCCCTCTTCGGGCTCTCTTTCCGGCAGGAAGACCTCAAGGATTATCCGCGAGAGCATCTGTATCTCGATAACCCGGTTTGGGCTAAGCCGTATATCGCTCTGGATGAGGACCATCTATTTGCCGCGCTGCCGCAGCTCGTATTTTCATTCCCGTTTGGGATTATCGAGGCATTGGTCGGGATCAACGCCTCTTTGACCAAGGCATACGAGGCGGCGAAATCAGAACATTTGGAGCAGGCGACCCAGGATTTGCTGCAAAAGGCAATGCCGGGTGCATCAGTCGAACGCAGTGTCGTATGGGACGATCCGGAAACCGGAAAGCAGCTTGAAAATGATGTTGTCGGGTTCCTTGGGAACTTTGTCTTTGTATTCGAGGCAAAGTCCGGGCGCATCAAAGACGCCTCTCGTCGTGGAGGAGTGCTAAGCCTGAAGAAGAACTTCAAAGATCTGTTTGTTGAGCCAGGAATTCAAGGGCAACGTCTTCAAAAATACCTGGATTCAAATGGAAAGAAGGCCGTGCTCCGCCGTAAATCGGATCACACTATCATTGATATTCGACCCGAACGGCCAAAGGTGGTCTTTCGATTCAGCGTGTGCTTCGAGCATTTCTGCGGGCTGACGAGCGCAAAGCATCATTTGCGAGACCTTGGCCTTCTCCCGGACACATCGGCCTGGGCACCCGTCTTGTCGATTGGAGAACTGGAAATGATCTCCCGGTACTTAGATACTGAGATATCTTTCCAACACTATCTCACAAGACGAGCCACTCTTGAAGAGATTCTGGAATTTGATGGAGACGAGCAAGATATCTTGTCTATGTATCTGGTCAATGGATTGTGGTTGCGCTCGGACACGTTTGAGGATCGGCGTGTATCATTCTTTGAAGCCGACAGCCTGGTTCGCCAACCGAAGACGCCTCGTGCCGATCGACGCGCTACCGAGATTTTTGGTGTCCAGCTTTCACCTGTTTGGAAGGCTATCTGCAAAGAGCTGTACCAGGATCAATCCCAACGGCACCGGTTTGACATTATTAACGTGATCCTGAACCAGCTACCGCCCGCATTGACTGATTTTGAACGACGAATCCGGCGCTTTCGCCGTGGCGTGCCGCACAAAGGTGAGGACATGCTGATGGTGGATTTCTCGGTCGGCAAACGGAGATTTGTTCTGGCCTGCTACCTTGCCAAACAAATGCCCGACCCTGAGGAATGGCAGCAGAGTGGGCGCAATGTGGTAGGAATGTTCATGAAAGAAGGAGAGACGGTTGATTGCGCGACTTTCATCTTCGCACGGCGCAGCAAAGAAATGACGTTCGACGGCGTCTCGTTTTACCGATATGCAGCGACCCCGACGAGTGAAAAGAAATGATTGGAAATAGTACAGCTAAATATAAAATTTGAACGGCTGGCGCTGAGCGTCCTTGGCACTGCCCATAACCAAAACCTCTCCGACCTTTTCTGCAAATCTGATCGTCACTGGAAGAGCGTCATTATAGTTACAATTGTTATAGTTAATTTTGGTCAGCTTCATGATGTCGGAAAGTACGACGTCGATTTCCGGAAACTCACCTGTCGCGCGCAGGACGGTGACAAAAATCGGATTCGGAGTTTCCGGTCCCATGTACGTGTCAATTCGGGGCACATATCCTGACGTCCAGAGATATGCGTCTCTGTCACCTAGAATCAGGGCCGTCCCACGAATGCACGGGTAGTCTCCGTCCCGGTAGAATTTTGTTTCGCCATGGCTTGGTCGTATGCGTACCGCAACAATGTTTGTGCCCTCGGGAACGGCATTCGAGAAAGCGCGCCACTCATCATCGTTAAATTTGGTCTTTCCGTGTATGAATAGTTCCTTCGGGGGCGCACCGAATTTTTCGGAATATGTATCCAGAACGGTTGAAATCATTTTCTTAGCGGCATCTTCGGATAGATGAAACTCCTTATCCTCCGTCATCCACGGGCCGTTTGCGCCGCGAAAGACGACACCGTCCCCTTCACTCAAAAACATTTGTGCGGCACAGCAAGCATGGTTCTTGGGGTGATTAGGGATCAGCTTAAATACGAGACCGATATAGCAGACCCCTTCGCGCATTTTGGCAATCTTCCACGGAGGGGATGTCTGGCTCTTGTAGTAAAGGGCTGTTCCAAGATTCCAAGCGATTGTCGCTGCATCTTGGACGCCGCGTATAGGGTTTCCGGCCTTGTTTAGAAAAATTTTCGGGGCCAGTGTGGTTTCCCGGATGAGTTGGCAGGGCTGGCCGCTTTTTAACATTCTGGCCTTAATCTGACGATGGAAGTCAGGAATATCGTCGAAGATTTCCTCATTCTCCAATCCGTCCAGAACGGGAGTCAGCAACGGCAAATCGGCCTTCGATTTCTGCTTTCGTGAGAATTCGCCGCGTACGGTCTCGTCTTTGGGCTTGCTGGATTGTGGGCGACAACGCTCGAAGACGAGTTCCGGGAGCACGAAAATCCAGAGGTCGATATGCTTTTCCTCGTTCCGACCATGCGTCTCGACCAGATTGACGAACAGGTCTGCCGTCTTGGAAACCGCCTCGTGATGATTTTCAAACGAGGTGCGTCTTGTCAGCTCTGATAACTCGATTGAGTACCTGGTTGTATCGCCGGTATCGGGCCTGAGGCCGAACGCCTCATGAAGCCCCGGAAAGTCGGATAGGTGGGGGCGGAACAATTTCTCACGCTTGGTACGCGCAGGGACAGCGATGCCTCGAATAGCTTCGGCGAGCCATGCATCAAACAGGCGGTGTCCGTTTTCCGTCGCAATTACGCCTAGTGAGATGTTGGGTCGGCCTGGCTGGCGATGCGGACCATACAGGAACAGTCCATCTTTCGGGTGGTCAAGAGATTGCCCCAACCCGAATTCAAGGTCCGGCTCGTCGATATGGATCACCTTCAGCGAGGTCTCGGGGAATTCGGTCAAATGTCATCCTCCGAGAGATATCCCGCGACGGTTGACTCGTCGGGTTCGCCTTCGTCTTCGTTCTGCCGGTTAGTTTGGCGGGCGGTGACGGGGGATGTGCCTTGAATCGGCATTCCGTCGACGAGGACAGCGCTGTTTGCGCCAGCCGCAAGGGAAACGTACGGACTGTCTCCCGCCAGCAGTTCGATGAACGCCATCAGGCGCCCGTGCCACTGCTTGTTCCGCCAGCCACTGCATATGGATCGGCGCAGCCTGTGTTGCGTCCTGTGATCGGCAATGATGACGCCTTTCGTATCCCCGTCGGCCTCGGAGAAGAGAACGCGGCTCTTCAGGCGATAATGCGGGAAGGGGAACAAGCTGGGCTGAGCGCTTACGCCGTACTCCCATACCTTTCCGCGGGCGATATTCCTCAGCATTGATCTGCGCACTTGACCTTGTCGCCCCCAGGAAACATGGCGGCCGATCCCGATTTTGTCGTCACTGACCACCTGGGCGAGTCCGTTGGCATACTCCCGTTCGAGGAAGCCTTCGCGCTTGCAGTGCTGCTCCCAGCTCTGGCGCAGTAGGTTGACGATCATTCGAGAAGATTCTTGCGGTTCAATTCCGATCTCCTCCCAACCCGACTCAACAAACTCGCTGTAAGGAATTGTTCCGGTTTGCTCGAAGCGTCCGATTCCGGATAAGTGTTCCTCAAAATCCAGGGGAGACGCGAATGTCAGAAAGCCACCGGCGTGCGGTATCGCAGCATATGGAAACGCGCGATCGAGACTTTGAATTGCGCTGTGACCGCCAAACCCTTTGACCTTTACAAACCGTAAGTCATCGGGAACGCTCAGTATCCGTAGCCAGTTGGAGGTCAGTGTTTCCGGTTCATCCCTGAGGGTTATGGAGCGGCGACGTTGGTACAGTGCCCAGTTTGGATGGATGTGGCCTTGCGATACTTTCGGGACGTTCTGGCGTTCGAGCGCTTGTAGAAGCTCGATCAGGCCGTTCGCCCAGCCGTGTTCAAAATCAACATACTGCTTGCTGCCGATACCAAAGAGCTTTTTGTAGCGTTGGATTTTCAGGGGAATGATGAAGTTTGGATCATTTAGAGATTTTACGAGATCACTGCCAATCTCAATCTCTTCGATGACGCCTGGTCGTTGGAGAGTTTGATCGCTGCAACAGAGCAGCATCTTGATGGCGCTATGTTGCAGGGCATTGGTTATCTTGAGACGCCAACCATCTCCTGGTTCCAGGTTCAGAATATCGGCGAACACCTTGTATCCGGCGGCCTCCAATCGGGGGGCCAGCCACAGGGTGAAGGCGTCGTCTCCCGGCGTTGCCTTGGAGACGAAGATCGTATCGCGCGGAGGTGGTGAGGTTGAGCTCATAGCTCACCCTACCGCAATATATGGACAATTTGTAGCGGTCCGTGAACCTGCCCACACAATATATGCGGAGGCTCGGCGACCGACGTACTGGGGCATCGAGTTTACGGTTGTCTGGCGATACGGTTTTCTGGAGCGGGTGAGGGCTCGATGCTTCGGACGCGCCAATCAGAACGCGCGATCAAACGGCGCGGATCGTTTGCCGGGATGAAACGCCTGGACGTTTCGATGGCCTCGCCAGAGGCCACACGCAGGGGGTTGGACAGGGGGGCGGAACGCCCCCTTCCCGAGGGACGCAACAGCGGCCCGAGAAGATGGCGTGGCCATGCCACGCACATCTTGCGCGCAGCGCATTATGCAGATTGGTGAAGCGGTAGTGCGGTCCAGATGGATCGGGTCAGGACGGGGCGACCCTCCTCGCTCGGAGCCGGTCAAGCGCCACTTCCCCGAGCGCACCCTGACGCCGGAACAGGCCCGCGCGGTGATCGGCGCGCTCGCCTTCCGCCGCCAGGTCGGGGGCGAGTTGGAGCACGAACTTGCCACCGCGATCATCCAGCGGCTGAAGCCCGAGGACTATGAGGCGCTGAGCGAGGCCCTCGCGCGTCCGGGCGGGCTCGATGAACATGCCGCCGACGAGCGGCTTGAGAAGGCGCTCGCGGCCCTCAATTCACCTTCCAGCTACCGGCTGCTCCAGAAGCTCAAGGGGCGTGAGGCCGCGACGGTGCCCCGCAAGGCGGGCAAGACGCTCCGGCTGGAAGAGGATTTGAACGAGATCAGGGGCTATTTCGAGAAAGGCTTGCTGCCGGGCGATGCCTTCATCGACGCGCCGGACGTGCCGCCGGGGCTCAATCCGCGTGTCGTCTCGCTCTGGATGGGGAAGAAGCGGCCCAAGATCGCCGAGGATCACCTTGCTTACGTGCTGGAGCGCTGCCGGGCGCTGGATCGCGGAGTTTGATGCTTAAGCGGTCGATAGCTGTGCGGGAAGGTCCATTCGCTCATGGACCACCCGGACGATGAATACGCCACCCGGCTTCAACGAGATACACGATCAGGTGCTTTTCATAGCGGTAGATGCGCACTGGCGGCTGGAACTCTGTGCGCTCCGGGGCGAGGTCCGGGTTCTCCGCCAACTGGCCGAACCGGGTCTCCAGCCCTGACAGATATTTCCGGCGCTGCTCGTGCCCCCATTGCTGCTGGGTGTAAAGGCCGATGTTCCGGATGTCGCTCTGCGCCTTCTTCGAGACGCGGAAGCGGGCCATCAGCCCTTATCCAGATCCGACTGGATGGCCTCCATGCTGAAATCTTCGGCGACGCCGCTCTCGACCCCTTCGGTGATCGCGGCCTGAAGCTGGGCGTGCTGTGCCGCCCGCTCCTGATCGCGCCGGATCAGGTCGCGGACATAGTCGCTCGCGTTACTGTAGCGGCCCGTGCGGGCCTGCGCCTCGACCCAATGCTTCATTGGGTCCGGCAGAGATACGTTCATTGTTGCCATTCGATCCTCCATATCAACAGTATGGCAGAGATTGGCAAACTTTGTCAAATTTCAGAGCGCCCCGTGGGGCGGACATGCTGGCTGAGGCTATAGGCCACCATCGCGCCTCATATCGGCCTGTACGGCGGCGCGGATGTCTTCCTTGTCGAGGGCGGACGCCCCGCGCTCCTCGGCGGCGATCAGAGCGGCGCGGATGCGCTCGATCTCAGCCATACGGCTTTGTTTCTCCCGCAGGGCCTCACGCACGACCTCGCTGTCGGAGGCATACTGGCCCGTGGCGAGCTGGGCCTGAATCCACGCTTCCTGCGTCTCTGTCACGGTGATGCTTTTCTTGATCATGGCTTGGTACTCTCAATGCTCCTTATTCCTACTTTATCCTACCATATGAGCGTATTCGAATGCAAGTAAGCCGCCCCGAGCGGCGGCGCGCCGCCTATCGCAGAAACGTCAAATCCTCAAACTCGGCGAGCCTCGGATCGCTTTCGGGCGCTTCGCGAACCGGCGGGTCGCGTTCGAGATCGCGGATGAGCTGATCGAACAGTCCGCGCCGCCGGAAGACTGATGTGCCGTCGCAGCACTCTCGGATCTGCACCAAATGTGTCTAGACATCTTGACCCTCCGCGATTAGAGACGAAGTGCGGCGCCGAGGTCCTCCTATCTGGTTTAGGCATGTACCAGTGAAAGACGAAATTCAATTCGAGCTCGACCTGCTGATGCACTATAAGAAGCAGTTTGTCGGCGAGCCGCTAGATAATCAAAGCGGGGATAAAAAAAGTATTGATTCACATTTTCGGTATACGGTGTGGACTCCTCTATTTAACAAAGTGCCTATTCCGATTTGGGACTTCGATCCGGGTCCAGTTGAAGCAGACAAGGTTGTCGTCGGCAGCAAAGAATATTTAATAGCAATATATTTATGTCATAAATTTTATAGATCATATCTTGTTGATCTAAAACCTCTGAATTCATTGGCGATACTTGAGTTTTTTGACAAAGAATCTCCTGCTTATCAAAAATTATCTGGAAAGTCTTTCAATTTTCAGTATATAAACGACGTAGACATTGTCGCATTACGGCAGTGTATTTCGCAAATTGTCTGTGATGACGATTTTTACAGCGATAATAGTGCATTTTTTGATTCACTGTGGAACATGCCGAAGAAAAGAACCGCTCCTGAGAACAGGGTTGCGGACAAACAGATGGGTACTAAGCACACCAAGGAGTTTTTGGATGCCGTCAATCAAGGTGCGGCTCTAACTGGTGAGACCAAGCGAGATTTTGTCGAGGGCGCGGTACGCGAACGCCTCAAGGCGCTGGGTATTTCATACGAGTAGCTGGGCAAGAATTCCGATTGGCATGATCGCCTCCGCTCAAGGGGCGGCGCATCAACATTGCTCGGCCCAGTGTGGGTAGACGCATCATCAATGCGGGTTCCCACATTTAGCTGGTGCGGGTACCCGCATTCGCTTATCCTAACGTCACAACCCTGACGACGCGTCACCGACGTACGCAAGTTAGCCGCCTGCCTACGCATTGATCCGAATTCAACACCCTTCGGGGTGAACGGCACCTGCTTGCCCGACCACCGACAATTTCCTGAAGGAGGATGCCATGACCAGACGACAGTTGATGTTGGCGGGTGTCGCGGCGGGGGCGCTGCTGCTCGCCGGGTGCTCCGAACAGGAGCGCCGCGAAATCCGCGCCCAAGAGGAGCGGATTGCCGCTGAAGCGGCACGCCAGCAGCGTCTTGCGATGCAGTACGCCACTGACGTTGCCGCGGAAACCAAGCGGCTGGCCGACCAGCTTCAGGCGGAGACGGACAGGCTGTTCAACGAAGACCTGACCGCGGTTCTGCAGGTGGTCTCCATCCTCGTCGTTTCCTGCGGGCTGCTCGCCTTCGTCGTCTACTCGTTCCGCCGTCTCGGTGAGTTCGTGAGCGGCGAGCGCACCAAGCGCCATGACATGACGCTCAAGGCGCTTGTCAGCGACCCGCATCTCAGTCCTCAGCAGCGCGAGAAGGTCTATCTGCGGCTGGCAGAGGCTGCGAACCGTGGCGGTACGCCCCTCCTTGGCTACGGGGGCGACGCATGACTGACTTCAACAATGCCCCCCGCATGTCCACTGGCGGCAACGGCGGCCCGCCGGGACAGGAACTGCTCTCGGTCAGCCTGTCGCTGCTCGCCGCCGTGCTCGGCACCCCGTACCTGTTCAGCCTTATCGGCCCGGTGCAGCGTCGAAGCGGTGTTCCCCGACGATGTCTCGGGCGGCGGGGATTTCATAAACCGTAAGGGCATGGTTGCGCTGCTTGCCTATCTCGATGCGCGGTCCCACGAACGCTACGTCGTGATCTTCGACGACCTGAAGCGCTATTCCCGCGATGTGGAGTTCCACCTGAAGCTCCGCCGCATCTCGATGCGCGAGTTGGAAGCCGAGATCGGCAAGGTCGTCGACCGCATGATGGATGTGACCAACACCCGCGCCCTGAAAGCGTTCGAGGACCGTATTGAGGCCTTGGAACGGGACAAGCTGTTCGCGCTCGAAATGGCCTCTCGGAAGCCGGAACCCGTTCGCCCCTTCGGAGAGATGTTTGAACTCTCCACGAGCTTCCTAGCAAACCCTTATGATAGCTGGAAAAATGGTGGGTCGAAGGCTCGCAATGTGGTCATCAGATTGGCCTTCGAGGGGCGTCTAGAATACACCCGCGAAACCGGCTGTTTGAACACCAAAAAATCTAACGTTTTTAGGGTGTTAGACGAACTTAGAATGTCGGGAAAAGCGGTGGTGCCCCCGGAGAGACTCGAACTCTCACTCCTTTCGGAACCGGATTTTGAATCCGGCGCGTCTACCAATTCCACCACAGGGGCTTGACGGGTGTCAGTAATCGGGTATCTGTAATCGGTAACCGGAAAAAATTCAACCGCAATCTTGAAAAAACCATGACCGCCATTCGCCCCATATCCGAGGTTCTGACCGATTTGACCGCCGAATTACCGCCGGAGAAAATCTGCACCTTCGACCTTTTGGAGGCTTTGCACGAGCGGGGGTTCGGCATTTTGATCTTTATTTTCGCCCTGCCCGCCGCCCTGCCCCTGCCCGGGCTTGGCATTAACACGGTGATCGCGCTGCCACTTTTGTTCCTGACGGTGCAACAAGCCATGGGCCGCCACAGAATATGGGTGCCGGAATGGATGAAATATAAATCGATCTCGCGCGCGCAGTTCGAGGGGTTTATCAATATGGCCGTGCCGCATTTGCGGAGGCTGGAATTCCTGATCCGACCACGGCTGGGCTTTGTCACGCAAGGGGTTTTTTCGCTTTTGATCGGGCTGGCGGGCGTGATTATGACGCTGTCGATCTGCGTTCCCCTGCCGCTGACCAACACGGTGCCGGCCTTTGGCGTTGCCCTGATGGCACTGGGCGTTGTGATGCGCGACGGGCTGGCCGTGATTGCAGGCATGATTATCGGCCTGACCTGGACGGTCGGGATTTTTTACATCCTGATTTTCATGGGCGCGCAGGGGCTGGAGATGGTCAAAGACACGATCCTGAGCTATATTTAGCACCATGATGAAAGTGCTCTGCACCCTTAAACGCCTGATGTCCTTCCCCGTTGCGGTGCTAGCGGGGATCGCCCTGATTTCAGCCTTCTCCCTTGGGGCGGCGCTTACGGCGCAATATGTTTACGGGCTGGAGCCGTGCATCTTATGCCTTTACCAGCGCGCGCCGTTTGCGATCGCACTTGTGCTGGCGATCATGGGATTGGCGTTTTTCCGTCATAGAAGCGCGCCTGTTGTGGCGCTGTGCGCGCTGGCCTTCGCGGCCAACAGCGTGATTGCCGCTTACCATGTGGGCGTGGAGCAGCACTGGTGGGCTTCATTTCTGGAGGGTTGCGCCGTGCCTGATTTGGGAGATAACCCCGCGGCCCTGCTGGATACCATCATGAGCGCCAAAGCCGTACGGTGCGATGAAATCGCGTGGAAAGACCCCGTTTTCGGGCAATCCATGGCGTTTTATAATGTGGTTTTATGCGCCGGACTGGCCGTAGTCTGCGGCCTAAGCGCTTATTTTATAAAGAAAAAAGATTAACCACTAAGACACTAAGTAAAAATAAGTCTTCGTTAAATAACCCCTTAGTGTTTCTTAGTGTCTTAGTGGTAAAAACCTTTAGGCAGCACCCGCAAGCTTGAGCACAGCCATCACCACGGTCACCAGCGTGCCGTGAAAAATGAAGAACCCGATGGATTCTTTGAGTGTACGTTTCTTGGAAAAATCGAATAAATCGTTGAACATGGCCCTGCCCTTTACGCTGTAAGTCTTGGAATACCTAGTGTTCTAGACGAGACAACGCGAAAAGGTCAAGCTTTTTATCGATATTAGCGTCATCCCTGCGCAGGCAGGTATCCATTCGGGATAAAGGCGGAATAGATTCCAGCTTTCGCTGGAATGACGAGGAGGCAATAAAAAGCCGGGGCGAATGCGCCCCGGCTCTTCTTTATTTATGCTTACGCGTGGTTATTTACCGACTGTTGTCAGGTAAGATACCACGACCATACCGACGAGAACGTCGACTGTATAGGCAAGGTAAACACCAACGATCGCAATAATCACGGACATGAGGTCACTTGTCAGCTTTTTGCTGGACAAGATCATGCTGGACAAAATCAACACCCAGCCGGTACCGATCAGCGTGTGCAGAGAGCCGCCATCAAAGAAGCTGCCTACCGTGCCGTCTATCAGTCCGAATACGGACATGTAGTGACCGAGGAATGTTGAAAGACCTACAGCCAGAACTGTGTAGAACAGGAAAAACCCGATAGCTCCGGTTATAGACCGTGATTGTGCAAGATTCGTAATATGTGTAAACATAGTAGTCTCCTTTCGTTGCACGTTTTTGTCCTACCGCACCACCATGGTGCGATCGGTGTCCCTCCCTTATTGATCCACCAACTCGGTGTCCCAGTAGAGGAAATCCCCCCAACTTTCGTGTAGGAAATTCGGCGGGAAACTGCGGCCCTGCTCCTGCAGCTCGTACACAGACGGAGCGCGAGGTTCGCGGCAGGGATACATATTCACTTCATGGGGCATAAAATTGCCCTTCTTCGTATTACAAGACCGGCAGGAGGCGACAATATTGTCCCATACTGTTCTTCCGCCGCGTGAACGGGGAATGACATGGTCGAATGTCAGCTCGTGCGTTTTAAAACCTGTGGCGCAGTACTGGCACGTCCAGTGATCGCGCAGGAACACGTTAAACCGCGTAAAGACCGGGTTGCGTGAAACCGATACATAATCCTTCAGGGCCAGCACGCTCGGCAGTTTCATCTCGAAACTCGGCGAATGCACGGTGCGGTCATATTCCGATATGACGGTCACGCTATCTCTAAAAATGGCCTTAACAGCTTCCTGCCAAGGCCATATTGATAGCGGGAAATAACTTAGAGGTCTGTAATCCGCATTCAGTATCAAAGCCGGGCACCTTTCCAATGGTCTAATCTCTCTTGCTCTTGTCTCCGGCGGCATGGGCATTTCATAAACCTGGCCGCTTCTAATCTCGTCAATTACGATGTCGGTCTCCATTAATCGTAGTCTCCTTCGTTGTCCGTTGCGTGACAGATGGGAAATACCTTGGGAAAATACTTCCGCGAATCTACAATTTCAGTATATCACGAAAAGCGGAATTTTCTGCGTGAAACCAAGGGTTTCGTTGCTGCAGAGTAGCAATTTCCGCGGCGCGAAAAGCGTACGTTAATAAATTTTTTGTAATAATATTGCGCACTTAAGCAATATTATTAACCCCCTTGTTAAGAATTTGTGCAGCGCATTATTTTTCCGGATTTTTATGTCGAATCTAGTTGACGATTTGGTGAAAGAAGTCGTTTTAAGGCGTTTTTATACAAGGGATAAACAATGGTGCGCAGAAAAGAAAAATGGCGGTCACGCCCCTGACCGCCATCTTCTTTTTAGTTGATTAAAGGATCAACTACCCTGCCCTCTTTATTTTGTCCCTCGATGTGCTGCCCTCATCGCTGGCTCTTTCGTCTATGTGCCGGCCTTGTTAGCCTTATCTTTCCGTGTTCGTAAGAAAACAAACAATCTATCTAAAATTTTATCTAAATTTGATTAAAAGTAAGTTAACATAATCACGGACGGCGAGGGTTGTATTTTTTTAACACGGAGGGCGCGGAGAACACGGATATTTTTTGTTTTCGTCCTCTCCCGGGCTCTCGCCTGGGCGAAGCTAAAGCTTCGCTTCGGCGTAGCCTGGTGTCCCGGGATCCATTCAACAGCTTGGCGAGATCCTTCGAAATGGATTCCGGCATACGCCGGAATGACGGCCACAGGATTAAACAAATCCTTCAGTACAAAACCGACTTCATAAACGCTAACCCGCTATCTATGCCCATATCGTCTATGCTGTGAGGCAGACCGGGGGTGGTATGGCCGGAGACGTCAAAACCAGCCTTTTCTAGCGTTTTCCGGGCGTCATGCCACGCCGATACGGGAACCACGTCATCCGCCTCGCCGTGAATAAGGTGAACGGGCGGCTTGTTAAACGCCTCTTCCCCGCCTTCCAAAAGCTCCTCTCCCCCTACCAGCGCGCCGGAATAGCCCAAAACACCCGCAATTTCATGCGAAAGCCGCGGCGCGGTATAAAGGCTCATCATCGTGCCTTGCGAAAACCCACATAGAACGAGATTTTCAGGGGAAATCGCGTATTTTTTAAGCTGCGCCTCTATGAATTCCTTCAAAATGGGAAAAGCGGCCTCTACGCCCGCCAGAATGCTTTGCGGGTCGCGGCTTTGCAGGCTGAACCACTGATAGGAATTGGGGTAGCCGGGCGGCACCATATCGCAAACAAAGGGCGCATCCGGCGAAACAAAGGTCGTTTGAGGCAAATCCATCGCCCACATCGGGGCAAGGGAAATAAGGTCCTGCCCGTTCGATCCCAGACCGTGCAGCAGGATCACGAGGCTTTTTGTTTCTTCCTTGGCGGGGAATTCGTAGACGTTTTCGATTTTTCCGTTGGTCATGAGGGCCAGTAATAGCAAACCAGCATCCCGAAGGCCAGACCGCTTTTTTATAACACGGAGGGCACGGAGATCACGGAGGTTTTTTTATTTGTCATCCCGGGCATGTCCCGGGATCCATTTCTCCGTCTGGCGTGATGTTGAGGAATGGATTCCGGCATCCGCCGGAATGACGATATTTTTTATCTCCGTGTCCTCCGTGAACTCCGTGTTTAAAAACCCTATAAAACCGTGGTACGATGTCGCAGGAAGAGACAAAAATGAAATACGATTTACTCCATATTCAGGGAAAACCCTATGTTCTGGTGCCTTTGCACGATTACCGCGACCTTGTGGGCTCGGGCGGCGGGGATAACCTGCCTGACGATGTGCTGGACCGCATCACAGCGCGGGAGGAGCACCCGATCAAAATCCTGCGCAAACATCATGGCATGACACAGCAGGCGCTGGCGAAAGCGGCGCATATTTCACGCCCCTATCTGACAGAGATCGAGACAGGCAAAAAAGACGGCTCGGTCCGCGCGCTCAAGGCTATTGCCGATGTGTTTGGGGTCAGTGTCGGGTTGGTGACTTGAAAAAGAATTTACCACTAAGGACGCAAAGACACTAAGAAGTCGTCATTCCGGCGCATGCCGGAATCCATTTCGAAGGATCTCGCCAAGCGGATGAATGGATCCCTGCCTTCGCAGGGATGACAACAATATAAAACTTGGCGTTCTTGGCGGTTAAACCTTATATTCCCGGTCATGTTTTAACGCCGGAATGGCGTCGCGGGCCTTGGTGACTTCCTCAAGGTGAATATCGGCAAGAATAATGCCGGGACCGCTTTCGCTGCGCTGCGCCAGAATATCACCCCACGGCCCGACAATCATCGAATGACCGTAGGTATTACGCGCGCCCGCATGCCCGCCACTTTGCGCAGGCGCCAGCACGAAGGAACCGGTTTCAATGGCGCGGGCGCGGAGCAGAACCTCCCAATGCGCGCGGCCCGTGGGCACGGTGAAGGCGGCGGGAATGGTCAGGATTTGCGCACCCGCCTTGGCCAGATCGCGGTAAAGATGGGGGAAACGCAAATCGTAACACACGCTCATACCGATGGCGGCTTGCGGCGTTTCGGCTATGACGGCCCGGTCACCAGCGGAAAAAACCCTGCTTTCGCGATGGCTTTCGCCGCTGGGAAGATCGACGTCGTAAAGATGGATTTTATCATAGGTGGCGAGGATTTCACCGCCCGCGGAAAAAAGAAAGCTGCGGTTGGCGATTTTATCCTTATCCACCCGTACGCACATGGAACCGATCAGAAGGGTCACCGATAATTCTTTGGCCAAGGCAGCAAAAAACGGAACGCCGGGGTGATCGTCCTGACCGAAAACCTGATCCAGTTTCTCGGCGCGGTTGGAAATAACCTGATCGGTGATTTCGGGCGTTGCGATGAGCTGCGCCCCCTGCCCCGCGGCCTCGCGGATTAACGCGGTGGCGGCATCCAGATTGGCCTGAACATCCGGGCCGCTATCGAGCTGTATGCAGGCAGCTTTCATATTCTTTACTTCCCGAGCAGTCCATCAAGCTCGCCCTTTTTATCCAGCGCATGAATATCGTCGCATCCGCCGATATGTTTATCGTCGATAAAAATTTGCGGAACGGATTTCGGCCCGCCCGTACGTTCGACCATTTTCGCCCGTGCGGCGTCATCGCCGGTAATATCGTATTTATCGTATTTTACTCCCTTGGAATCGAGGAGCGCCAAGGCGCGCATACAATAGGGGCAGGTATTCCAGATATAAATTTCAACTTTCGCCATTAATGATGTTCTCCTGTTTTCAAGACATCAAAAAAGAATATAGTACAGGGCATGGGAAAGAAAAACAAAAGCGATGTTTTGATTATCGGCGGCGGCGCGGCAGGGCTCGCGCTTGCGTTGATACTGGCCGAAACGGGGCTGGCGGTGGATGTGGTGGACCCGCAAAAACCTGCGCCTTTCTCCAAAACCCCGGTGGGCGGACGCACCGTGGCGCTGATGAACAGCTCGCTGAATATTCTTAAAGCCGCGAATATCTGGAGCCGGATGGAGGATTTAAGCGCCCCTTTGCGGGTAATGCGCATCGTCGATGACAGCGTCTCCGGCCTTGCTCCGGTCGTGAGCAATTTCGATTCCGCAGCCATCGGCCTTGCGCAATACGGGTTCAACCTTCCTGCCGGATACTTACGCGCCGCGCTATATGAGGAAGCGCAAAAGCGTAAGAACATCACATTGCATGTTCCGGCAAAACTCGAGAGTTACAGCCATGAGGGCGCGCATATCACCGCCGTTCTGGAGGGCCGAAAAGAGATAAATACGCGGCTTTTGGTCGGCGCGGACGGGCGCACCAGCCGTGTGCGGGAGATTGCGGGCATAAAAACATGGAGCAAAAAATACGGCCAGAGCGCCGTTACCTGCCTGATCAATCATTCGCGCAGCCATCAAAATATTGCGCATGAATTTCACCGCCCCGGCGGGCCGCTGGCCTTCGTGCCCCTGCCCGGCAATCAATCAAGCGTGGTGTGGGTGGAAAAAACGGAAGATGCCAATGCGCTGATGGCGCTCTCACCTGACGGTTTTATTGCCGCGCTGCAGGAAGCCAGCAACGATGTTCTGGGCGGCATGACGCTGGAGGCCGCGCCCGAATGTTGGCCGCTCGGCGCGCTGCGGGCGAAGAAGCTGACGGGCCCGCGCATGGCGCTGATGGCCGAGGCGGCGCATGTCATGTCGCCGATTACGGCGCAGGGGCTGAACCTTTCCCTGCGCGATGTCGCCGCGCTGGCCGAAAGCATCGCCGATGGCTTACGGCTGGGTCTGGATATCGGCTCGAACGCGGTGCTGGAGAATTACGCAAGGCGGCGCGAGGTCGATATCCGTTCGCGCATGGCCGGGGTTGATGGCATGAATAGTTTTGTCAGCACTGATATTTTAGGTGTGAAGCAAATTCGCCGCGCGGGGTTGATGGCGCTCGATAAAATCACGCCGCTGAAAAATTTCGTCATGGAACAGGGCCTCGCTCCGCCGATAGATAAAGGAAGACTGGCGCGGGGGGAGGCGTTGTAAGAAAGTTACAAGTTGCAAGATGAGGGTCGAAACTTCTTGTGACTTGTAACTTAGAACTTGTAACTACTCCCCCTTCACCACGCGGGCGAGGGTGAGGACGGAGACATCGGCGGCGCCCGCTTTTAATAAAACTTTCGTACATTCCTTCACAGTTGATCCGGTCGTATAAACATCGTCGATCAGAACGACCCTCGCGCCCTTGATGCGCTCTGCAAACCGCGGATTAAGCGCAAAGGCGCGGCGTACGTTTTTCGCTCGCTCATCGGCCTTTAAATGCCCCTGCGAGGGGGTGGAGCGAGTGCGGCGCAAGGCTTCGGACAAACAGGGAATTCCCGTTTCCCGCGCCAGAGACCGCGCGATCAAATCGGCCTGATTATAACGCCGCGCCAGCAAGCGGCGGTAATGCAGCGGCACGGGCACGAGAAAATCAGCATTCTTCAGCACTTCCCCGCCCGCGCGCATCAGCCACGGCGTGAACGAACCCGCCATGTGGATTTTATCGGCATGTTTAAAACCGAGGATAAGCGAGCGGCTGGCATCGCCGTATTTCAGCGCAGCACGCGCGGCGCTATAGGGCGGCGGATCGGAAAGGCAGCCCAGACATTTCGTTTTTTCCTCCACAGAAAACTCAAAGGGGATACCGCAGGTTTCGCAAAGCGGCACGGAAATGAACTCCAGCGAGGCCCAGGCGGCGGGCGCCATCATCCCCTGACGGTCCACAAATTCTCCGCTAAGCGCGCAGCGCGGCGGCAGGATCACGTCCAGAGCCCGCTCCGCCAGAGCCGTAATTTGCCGTTGTATCGAGTTCAATAAACCACCCCTCTTTTTAAACTGTCATTCTGAAGGGCTTTAGCCCTGAAGAATCTACTATACAAGCTTTGAGATCCTTCAGGGTAAACTCTTCAGGATGACAATTCTTGCTAACACCGGAGCTACTAAAAGTTTGCGAATTTTTCCAGAATTCTATATGTAATGTAACCGGATAAGTAGCACATTTGGGCTGAAAAATGAACGCTGTTGCGCGTGAACAACATCTGGATGTCGTCCCCCTTGACGGCGACACCCAAAAAAAGGGGCAAATCCGCGACACTCACCGCGAGCGGCGCAACGAACTGCTGGCCAAAGTTGACCGCGCCGTCATTCAAAAAGCGTGGTTTACGCTCTCGCACCTGCTGCTGGACAAGGGCGCGGTTGTGGCCGATATGGGTTGCGACGACGGGGCCATGGCGTTTTGCATGGCGGCGATGAACCCCGACATTACCGTGATCGGGGTGGATCGGAACAAACGCCAGATCAACAAGGCGCGGGAGAAATACCGCCTCGACAATTTGAAATTCGAAGTCGGCGAAGCGGCGGGCGACGTGTTCGGTGCGTCCTCGCTTGATGCCATTATAAACTCTTTTGTTTTGCATGAGGTTTATTCGGGGTCGCGGTATAATGAGCGTATCGTCAGCGATACTTTGCGCAAACAATTCCAGATGCTGAAAAAAGGCGGCACGATGTTCGTGCGTGATTTCGCACGCCCCCCGCCGGGCAATTTTGTGATGCTGGAAATGCCGGACAAACCGAGCTTTGGGGAAAGTCTCGACAAACTTTCGGAGGCCGACCTTCTGGTATGGTATTCGCAGCACGCCCAGCCGAAACAAGACCCCGGATGCGGCGGATTTTTCCTTGAGGAGCTTCCGGCCCGCCTGCCCGGTACGCGGCTTTTCCGCCTGCCGCATAAGTGGGCGTATGAATTTATCATGCGCAAGGACGACCGCGCGCGCTGGGAAACCGAGCTGCCGATGGAATATACGTTCTTTACGATGCGGGAATTCCGCAAGGAACTCATCGCGCTGGGCGCGCGGGTGCAGTACGCCGCCCCGCACTGGGACGAGGACGAGCTGGCCGCCAAAATGGGCGACCCGAACAAGAACGCCAAGGTGCGCATTTACAGCGACGAGGGAGAATTACTCGACCCGCCCGCGACATCCTATGTCGTTGTGGCGCGCAAAATGGCGGAGAGAAAAAGCCTGAATATCGAGGAGCGCCGCCCCTCCTCCTCCACCGAAAGTTCATTGCGGATCGAAGCCATGCGCAACGAAAAAACGGGCGAGCTTGTCGATGTGGTTAAACGCGATTTTTCCATGAGCGAGATTATCCCCTATCGCATCACGCAAAGCGGGCGGATCAAAATCTGCCTGCATGACGGGGTGGCGCGGGGCATCGCCAACGCCGTGCCGCGGCTGGGTGTGAACCTCGACGGCAAGCGCTGGTCCGGCCATATGGTGGAGGCCATCGGCGTGGACGATACGGTCTTACGCGAAGTTACAAAATGGGATGTAAAAAACACGGTCCGCATCGCGCGCGATTATGTCGGCGTAAAACCGAAGGCCGGGGGGGTCATGGAAAGCGGGCCGGATTATTACCCCGCCCCCGATTATATCGACGACCATATCAACACCTATTATATGGAGGCGGAGAAACTTTCCGGCCCCGCCCTGCCCAAGGGTTCGCCCGCACACAACCAGCGCTTTCTGGCCAAGGGGGAAATACGCGAGTTCGATGCACAAAACATCCTGGACGCCATTACGGTGGGTATGATTCCCAATGCGCGGCTCGAGCTTCAGATACTCTCGCTTTTCCAGCATCTGGGCATCAAGGCCGAAAGCTGGACGATGAAACAGGTGCAGATGAAGCGCGGCAAAATCACGGGCGATATTTCCGTGCGCAATGTTTTAAAACACCTAAGCAATCGCGATCACCGATTTAAGGCCGTACGCGGCAGCGCGGGACAATTACGCTCCGTTCATTCCTTCTTTGTCGAAGAAGGTCAGGTCAGCGGCGCGCGGTCCGGTCTTTCGGCGCAGGACATGGATTTCGTGGTGCCGGAGGGAAAAACGATCAACACGGTTGTCGTTCTTCCCATCACATTCGGCATGAAAAACGACGTGCATGCCGGTTTCCAGCTCAGCCATATGCCCGTACCGCAGCGGCACGAGGGTAGCGGCGCGACGATTTCCGCGCCGAGCTTTAACTTGCCCGCGCATATCGCCACGCTGCAGCAGACAAAGAAATTTATTGCGGAGAAATTCGGCGTCCTGCCCGAGATGGTAATTAAGATGGGTGAAAGTTATTACAACCATATCGGTTTTACGCCGCAGAAAATTCACCCCTTCGCCGTGGCCGCGCCGCCCGATATGTTCAAGGACCCGAACACGTCATTCCTGCCGCTGTTCAATTTCATGTATCTGTGGAAGGACATCAAACGCGCGCCGCATTTTATGACGCTTATCGCAAGGGCATGGAAATACCTGCCCGGCCACCTCAAGCTCGAAGCACGGCGCAGCGTGGATGTGATCGTGGCGCAGCGTTTTGCCTCCGGCGGGCCGGATTGGAGCGTGCCGGTGAATTATAAACTCGCCCCGACCATTCAGGATTTACCGCCCGCACCGGAAGAAAAACCGGAGGCCCTCCCTCCCACGCAAACAGCTGCGCCGGTAGCGGCAACACCTGCGCCGGAGAAACCTGCGGCACTGCCTGTTGAGCCTAAAACCAAACAGGAAAAGCCGGAGGAAGAAAAAGCCGCCCCTAAAATTGAAGCGCCGCCGCAACTGGAACCAGAAGTCGAAGAGTTTCTGGAAGATGTCAGAAGCGCGGAAACCGAAAAACCACGTCCGGAAAAATGGTAAAGACGCAAGCAAACCCGCAAAACGACATCATCGTTTTCGACCGGGCACAGGTCAGACGCAACCGGGAACGCGCGGCGAAAAATTTTAAAGACCATAGTTTTCTTTTCGATTGGGCGGGGGTGCAGCTCGCCGACCGACTTAATGATGTAAAACGTGAATTTCCAAAGGCATTAGAAATCGGCGCACGCGGTAGCCTGAAAAATACGAAACCAAATTCGGTGGGCGAAATTATGACCCTCGATTGTTTTGGAGCACCGGATATTCATGCCGACAGCGAATTTTTTCCTCTGGAACCGGGCAGCCTCGATCTTGTTTTGAGCAATCTCGATTTGCATACGATAAACGATCTGCCCGGCGCACTGGTGCAAATCCGGCGGAGCCTGAAGCCCGACGGACTTTTCTTGGGCGCGATGCTGGGCGGAGAAACGCTCTTTGAGATTCGTGAATGCATGGCCGCGGCGGAAGTGAATATCAAGGGCGGGATGAGCCCGCGCATTGCGCCCTTCGCCGACAAGCCGCAAATGGGCGATTTGCTGCAGCGGGCAGGATTTTCGCTTCCGGTCGTGGATTCGGAAATCGTGCGCGTAAGCTATGATAATATGTTCAAGCTGTTTGCCGATTTGCGCGGAATGGGCGAAGGAAACGCGCTGGCGCACCGTGGAAAAACCAACCCCGGCAAGGTGCTGTTCATGGAAACCGCGCGGCTTTATCATGAAAAATTCGCAGGTGCCGACGGGCGCATCACGGCGAGTTTCGAAGTTATTTTCCTGATCGGCTGGGCGCCGCATGAAAGCCAGCAAAAGCCACTCAAACCCGGCAGTGCAACCATAAGGCTTGCGGATGCGTTAGAGACAAAAGAAATCAAAATGGGAGAAAAGGCAGGTTCATGAACATCACCATCCTACCGATTTTTAACGACAATTATTGCTACATTCTTGAAGGAGACGGAGAGGTAGCGGCGGTGGACCCGGCGGATGCAGATGCGGTTGCCCGGTATCTGGATAAAAAAAATCTGAGCCTTTCATATATTCTAAACACCCACCACCACTATGATCACGTAGGCGGAAACGAAGCGCTAAAGAAAAAATACGGCACACAAATTATCGGCCCCGAAGCCGAACGTGCCCGCATTCCGGTCATGGATAAGGGCGTGCGCGAGGGCGATGTTTTCACACTATGCGGGCAGGAATTCCGCGTGCTGGAAACCCCCGGCCACACCACGGGACATATCGTGTTTTACGCAGGGGGCGAAAATTCATTGTTTTGCGGCGATACGCTTTTTTCCATGGGCTGCGGCAGATTGTTCGAGGGCACGCCCACGCAGATGTGGGAATCGCTTGAAAAAATTATGGCTCTGCCGGATGAGACAAAAATTTATTGCGGCCATGAATATACGCTGGCGAATGCGGCGTTTTGCCTTTCGGTCGAGCCGGATAACGCGGATTTACAAAAACGTGAGGTGGAGGCGCTTCAACAGCGCGCAAACGGCGAGCCTACAATTCCCTCTACCCTTGCAACGGAAAAGAAGACGAATGTTTTCCTTCGTGCCAGCTCCCCGCAGCGTTTCGGGGAATTGCGCGCCATGAAGGATGCGGCCTGATTAATCGTCTGATTTTTTGGAGCCGCGGCGCGGGCCGGGTTTAGGCCGCGGACCGTTGTCATCGCCGCTATCGTTACCCGGATTGTAATCATCGCCGTTACCGTCGTCGCCCTGACGGCGTTTGGAGCGGTGCGGCGGAATGGGAAGTGGCTTTTGCGTAACTTCGCTGCGCTCGCTGATCGCAAGCTCGATTTCAAGACGGGAAGAAACCTTGCGCAAATCGTGGATAGCGTCCTGTAATGATTCCTTGGCTCCGGCATTTTTTTTGTCCTTGTGCCATATCTCGTAATATTTGAGACAGTTTTCGGAGGCTTCCTTGAGACGTTTATCGATTTCTTCCATAGTGCAAAACTTTCCTTTTTACTTTGTATTACAGCGCGTTCATTACATTAGCGTGAAGCGCGCAAGGTTTCAATTTTATTCGCTGCCGAAAATATTATTGAGCTGTTGCGTTACACGAATGAAGGTCGTGCGTTTAGAAAATTCTTTCAAATGCCGCGCCCCGACATAGGTACAGGCCGAACGCAAACCACCCAGAATATCCTGCAGCGTCCCGCTTACATCGCCGCGGTAAGGAACGCGCACAGTCTTCCCCTCGCTGGCGCGGTATTCGGCCACGCCCCCTTTATGTTTTTTCATCGCGGTATCCGAGCTCATACCATAGAATTTCAGGAATTTTTCACCGCCCTCTTCCACGACTTCCTGTTCGGATTGTTTATGACCGGACAGCATACCGCCCAGCATGACGAAATCGGCCCCGCCGCCAAAAGCCTTGGCGATGTCGCCGGGAACGGTGCATCCCCCATCGGCACAGATCAACCCGCCCAGACCGTGAGCGGCATCGGCGCATTCGATAATGGCCGAAAGCTGAGGATAGCCGACGCCCGTCATTTTGCGGGTGGTGCATACACTGCCCGGCCCTATCCCGACCTTCACCACGTCAACGCCGGATAAAATCAGTTCCTCCACCATTTCGCCCGTCACGACATTACCTGCCATGATCGTGGCCTTGGGCGCGGTGTCGCGGATGGTTTTAACGAAATCGAGGAAGGGCTGGCTGTAGCCGTTGGCCACATCGATACACAACCGCGGGGCTTTACCGCCCGCCTTAAGGAATTTTTTGAGCTTGTCCTGATCATCCTTGACCATACCGATGCTGTACCAGACATTCGCGGCGGCCTTTTCCTTGAAAAACGCCTGAAGCTCCTTAAGCGGATAATGCTTGTGCAGCGCGACGCTCAGGCCGTTGCCGTCCTTGTGAAAGGCCCGCGCCATTTCAAACGTGCCCACACCGTCCATATTGGCAGCAATAACGGGCACGCCGTTAAATTCCTGCCCGCTCCATTTGAATTTGAACTTGCGGCGGATGTCGACCTCCTTGCGGCTGCCCAGCGTCGAGCGCTTCGGGCGGATCAGCACGTCTTTGAAATCCAGCTTGGTGTCGTATTCTATATGCATCTTGTTTCCTTTATTAATTATCTAGAACTTGAACGCCGCCGAGGCCGCATCCTGCGAGGCTTTCTTTTTATTCTTGTCAGCCTCTACCCGTTCGATCTCGGTCTTAAGCTCGGCGACATATTCATCCAGATCGGCCACGGACATCGTTTCAAGATTGCGGGGAAAGTCGCTTGTTTTTTTCTTCGGCGTATCGAGATCGTCAAACATCGCTTTTTGTCATTCCTTTCAAACCATAACAGGATACAGACCGCGCCCGCCCCGCACAATTGGAAAAAGGAGGGCTAAAAAACCTCTGGCTTTTTTCGAGATCCTGTCATATATATAGGGCGTTCCCTATGAATTTTTAGATTTATAAAAGCATTGATCCAATTGGAACGGGATCGGTGGCAAGAGCGTATTATTTGCCGCAAAAACAAGAGATTTAAAAGAAACTGTAAGGAGAAAAACCATGGCAAGAGCAGCCCAGGATACAGCCGGCACATTGTTAATGCCCAAGGCAACCGCCGTATGGCTTATTGAAAACACCATTTTAACATTTCCCCAGATTGCGGATTTTACGTCCATGACCTCTATCGAGGTCGAGGCGCTGGCCAATGAAGATATCGGTCGCGGACTGGTCGGCAGAGACCCCGTCGAGCACAAGGAACTGACATCGGAAGAAATCGCGCGTTGCGAGGCGGATCCGAATGCATCGCTGATCATGTCCAGAAGCGATCTGCCTTCCGTTAAAACGCGTTCCAAGGGCCCGCGTTATACCCCCGTTTCCAAGCGCGGCGACAAACCGGACGCGATTGCCTATATCATCAAGCATAACCCGGAAATCAGTGATGCGCAGATTTGCAAGCTGGTGGGCACAACCAAGCCGACCATTGCAGCCGTGCGCGACCGTACGCACCCCAATTCATCCAACCTGCGCCCGCGCCACCCGGCCGAGCTGGGCCTTTGCACCTATCAGGAATACGAAAAAGCGTATGAAAAGGGCCTTAAAGCCGCCGGAAAAGACCCCGAAGCGGTCAAGGCCGAGCGTAACGCCCAGATCGCCAAGGAACTGGAGCAAAATGATGAAGGCAATGCCGATTCCTCCGGTGGGGGCGGTTTTGACTTCTCCAACTTCCTGGGTGACAGCGTGAATTACAAATCATCCCGCAATGACGAGGATGACGAAAAAGACGCAGGCAATTTGTTTTAGATAAGCCAGCGGGACAACATATAAAAAGGCCGGAAAATCAGAAGACTTCCGGCCTTTTTTAATTTCAGCTCTTATGTTTAGGCCGCGCTTTTACGTTCCTTGCGCAAGGCCTCCAACTCTTCCTTAATCATAAGCTTCTGCTTTTTCAGATTTTTAATGTAATAATCCGCCATAGACGGGCTTTTGATCGCATCAATAATCTGAGCCTCCACAGCCAAATGTTTTTTACGCAATGCTTCAACGCGTGATGTACTGACTTCGGATAAAGCTTTTTGAGGCATTAGAAATCTCCTGTTCAAGTTTTCAAGGTTGGAATGTTTCAAGCTTAACCAAACAAACCGCCGCGGCGCAAAGAAATTTTCTTTCATCGCCATTATCTCTTTTAAAATAAAGTGTTAAGCCGATATATTTATACGGCGTCTTTGCTCCTAAAAATTTTACGGGGTGGATGGTAAACCAAAACGATTCGCGTTCATTCTTTCAGAATAACGGGGAAATATTTAAAAGGCTGTTAACCCGGCTCATATACTGTTCTCTGCTTTTAATCGTCATTGCGAGAAGGCGTAAGCCGACGAAGCAATCTAGAAATCCCTCATGCGGCTCTGGATTGCCACGTCCCCCGGCTCAAGGCCGGGGTCCTCGCAATGACGGAAGCGGTTTAAACGTCAAACACGACGCCCTGAGCAAGCGGCATCTGGCTGGAGTAATTGATCGTCTGGGTCTGGCGGCGCATATAAACTTTCCAGGCATCCGAGCCGCTTTCGCGCCCTCCCCCGGTTTCTTTTTCACCGCCAAAGGCCCCGCCGATTTCCGCGCCGCTTGTACCTATATTCACATTCGCGATGCCGCAATCACTGCCCGCAGCAGACAGGAACCGTTCGGATTCGCGTACATCCGTGGTGAAAATACATGACGATAAACCTTGCGGTACCGCATTCTGGATTTCGATCGCTTCGGTTAAATCCGAATATTCCATGACGTATAAAATGGGCGCGAAAGTCTCAGCGCGCACCACGTCACTTTGTTCTTTCATCTCAACCAGCGCGGGCCGGACGTAATATCCACCCTTATCTGCTCCGGAAGATTTTACGCGCCCTCCCCCGGCCAGAACCTTGCCACCCTGCGCCTTCGCATTTTCCAGCGCGGTTTGCATGGCATCGAATGCAGCCTTGTCGATGAGCGGGCCTACCAGCGTGTCTTTCTTGAGCGGGGAACCGACGCGCACTTGCCCGTAAGCTTTGGTAAGGGCGGTTACTAATTTCTTCTTTACCAATTTATGAACGATGAGGCGGCGCAAGGACGTGCAGCGCTGGCCGCAAGTGCCCACCGCGCCGAATAAAATCGCCCGCACGGCCATATCCAGATCGGCCGAAGGGGCAACGATCATCGCGTTATTGCCCCCAAGTTCCAGTAGACTTTTACCCATACGCCGCGCCACGGCCTCGCCGACTGCGCGGCCCATCGGCACGCTTCCGGTCGCGCTGATGAGAGGAAGTCTTTCATCCTCCACCAGTGCCTGACCCACGTCGCGTCCGCCGATCAAAACCTGCACCAGATGATCGGGCGCACGATGCCCGGCCTTTTTAAATCGTTTAAGCGCGCGGGAGAAAATCTCGGCGCAAGCCAGAGCGGTCAGCGGCGTTTTTTCGGAAGGTTTCCAGACGACCGGATCGCCGCAGACAAGTGCAAGCGCGCTGTTCCACGACCAGACGGCCACAGGAAAATTAAAGGCCGTAATCACGCCCACGGGGCCCAAGGGATGCCACATTTCACGCATATGGTGGCCGGGACGTTCCGAGGCGATGGTCAGGCCGTACAATTGCCGCGAAAGCCCGACAGCAAAATCGCAGATATCGATCATTTCCTGCACTTCGCCAAGCCCTTCGGAAAGGATCTTGCCGCATTCAAGCGTTACGAGCTTGCCCAGATCTTCCTTGGCGGCGCGAAGCTCCTCGCCAAGCAAGCGCACAAGCTCGCCGCGGACAGGTGCGGGAACGTCGCGCCAGGTTTGAAACGCCTTTTGCGCCCTGTCTGCCGCAGTTTTTACGTCTTTGGTTTTGTGCTGTTTCAATGTGGCGAGCTTGCTGCCATCCACGGGGGAAAAAACATCAAGATCGCCCGTTTTTACGGAAGTAAGGCCGAATTTTTTCAGAACTGTTTTGTAATCGCTCATAGAAAAATGGTAACGCAGAAGAAGAAAAGATGCGAAGGGTTTTTAAAACCCCGCGCCGGGCTTTTGGAGATACTCCTCTTCCTCGGGGGTGTTTTCGCGGCCCAGAATTTTATTCCGGTGCGGAAAACGACCGTATTTTTCAATCACCACACGGTGACGGATGGCGTAATCGTAGCCGGCGGGGTTTTCGTACTGCATCGTGCTCATGAGCTCGACGGAGCGGTTCTGGTCGCTCATATTCTCGCTGTGCTGGAACGGCACGTAAAGAAAGCCGCGTTTAACGGGCTCGAGTATCTGGTCGAAACCGCTGGCGATCGCCTTTTTCGCGGCCAGCAAGGCCTGCTCATCCGTTTCGAACGCCGCCGGAGTATCGCGGAACATATGGCGAGGGAACTGATCGAGTACTATCACAAGAGCAAGCGCCCCTTCCGCGTCCTTCGCCCAAGCCTGACACAAACCGTCCTTGGCCATCTGGTAAGTCACGCCGAAACGCTCCTTTACCAGCGCGTCAAACTCGGGGCTTTTCTGGAACCATTGCTGGGGGTCGGTTTCGTTAAACCAGAAATGAATGATTTCGTGTTTCGTATCGCGCATGAAAAAGACGGACCTTTCTCGGTTGATCGGAGGAAAAACTATCCTCCGGTATGCTACGTAAATTTAGCATACCGGCGCGGGAAAAGAAAACCGTTTGGCTCGAGATGATTAATGGAGATGCGCCCAGATCTTTTTCTTGGCGGCATACATAACGCCCGCAAAAGCCAGAAGGAAGATAATGACTTTCACCCCGGTGCGCTTGCGCTTTTCCATGTGAGGCTCTCCGGCCCAAGCCAGAAACTCCGCGACATCCTTGGCATATTGCTCTTTCGTCAGCGGGCTGCCGTCCTCATAGGCCACCATGCCGTCCAGCAATGGCGGAGGCATAGCAATGACGTTACCGGCCATATATTTGTTCCAGTATTGCCCGTCCCGCAAAGTGACCTCCTCCGGCACTTCTTCATAACCGGTCAGAAGAGCGTAGATATAATCCGCCCCGTGCGCCCGCGCCTTAACGATCAGCGACAGGTCGGGAGGATATGCCCCGCCATTGGCGGCCGTTGCTTGCTTCACATTTGCAAAGGGTGCCTTTAAGGAGTCGGACGGACGCGCGGGACGCTCAAACATTTCGCCCTCGTCGTCGGGGCCGTCTATAACAGTGTATTCCCCGGCGATATTCTTGACCTGATCCTCGGTATAACCCAGTGCAGTCAGGTTGCGGTAGGAAAGCCGATTCATGGAGTGACAGGCGGCGCAGACCTCGCGATAAACCTTAAAACCGCGTTGTAGAGCCGCACGGTCATATGTGCCCGTCATGCCGGAAAAATGCCAGTGCTGGTGCGGGGGCGCTTCACCGCCCTCTGCCGCCTTGGCGGACGATAACGGCAGAGCCATCACCGCGGTACAAAGCAATATCAGAAAACAAGCGGGCATTTTCATTTTACTTTGTGCTTTCTTTATCCAGTCTTCTTTCTTTTGCTCTTCCTCCAGAACGGAATCGTGGATACTGCGGGGCAGTTTGCGCGCCTTTTCGTTCTTGTTCAACCACGGCAATATCGCAAGGAAGAACGCGTAGTAATAGGTTGTGCATATGAGCCCGAGGAAGCTAAGCGGGAGCGGACCCCAATGCGCATCGGCCGGTTTGCCGCCGATATAACCCAAAAGAATGAATACAGCCGCAAGAATCAGGAAGAATATCTTGAATAGCGGGCGGTAACGCGCTGAACGTACCGGATGCGTATCCAGCCACGGCAGGATGAGCAGAAGACCGATAGAGCCGAACATCGCGATCACTCCACCAAGCTTGGCGGAGATCAGAGTGATATCGGTAAAAGGAATGCCGATTTCAAACGTAATCGCGCGCAGCATGGCGTAGAACGGCAGGAAGTACCATTCCGGCACGATATGCGGCGGGGTCACGAGAGGGTTGGCCTCGATATAGTTGTCGGGGTGGCCGAGCATGTCAGGCGCGAAGAATACGAACAGCGCATATAGCGTCAGGAACACAACCGTGCCGAATGTGTCTTTTATCGTGTAATAGGGATGAAAGGTCACAGTGTCCTGCTTGCCCTTGGGCTCGATGCCGCTAGGGTTGTTGGAACCGCAGATATGCAGCGCGGCAACGTGCAGGAACACCACGGCAAAAATCACGAACGGCAACAGGTAATGCAGCGCAAAGAAGCGGTTCAGCGTGGGGTTGTCCACGGAAAATCCGCCCCAGAGCCATGTCACGATGCCATCACCTACCACCGGAATGGCGGAAAACAGGTTGGTGATCACGGTCGCGCCCCAGAAGCTCATCTGACCCCAAGGCAGAACGTAACCCATAAAGGCGGTCGCCATCATCAGAAGGAAAATTACCACGCCGAGAATCCACAGAAGCTCGCGCGGTTTTTTATAAGAACCGTAATACATGCCGCGGAAAATATGGATGTAAACGGCGGCGAAGAAGAAAGACGCTCCGTTCATATGAAGGTCGCGCAGAAGCCAACCCCAGTTCACGTCGCGGTCGATGCGTTCCACCGAATTAAACGCCATATCGACATGCGCGGCGTAATTCATGGCCAGCGTAATACCGGTTACGATCATCAGAACCAGCATGACCATCAGGATCGCGCCAAAATTCCAGAAATAGTTAAAGTTTTTAGGCGTGGGGAAACTGCCGTATTCCCGCTGCATCATTGTGAAAACCGGAAGACGTTCGTCGATCCAGTTCACCACAGGGTTTTTAAATTCTACGCGCTCACCACCAGCCATTATCCAGTCCCTTTTTCTTCCTTAAATTTCTTATCCGATTTTAATCACTGTATCGCTTGTAAACGCATAGGGCGGCACAGCGAGGTTTTTCGGCGCCGGACCTTTACGGATACGCCCCGATGTATCATAGTGCGAACCGTGGCACGGACACAGCCAACCGCCGTATTCACCGCGAGCCTCACCCGGTTTTTGCCCTGAAGGAACGCAGCCGAGATGGGTACAGATACCAACAAGTACTAGCCACTCCGGTTTTTCCACGCGGGCTTCGTCCGTTTGTTTGTCGATCAGGTTTTCCAGTTCGACGCTACGCGCCTCTTCAATCTCTTCTTCCGTGCGGTGGCGGATAAAAACCGGCTTGCCGCGCCACATTACAGTCACGGACTGCCCTACTTCGATCGGAGAAATGTCTACTTCCGTTGTGGACAACGCCAGCGTGTCGGCCGCAGGGTTCATGGAATCGATAAAGGGCCATGCCATAGAGGCCGCGCCCACCGCGCCGAAAGCCCCGGCGGCAAGCTGAAGGAAATCGCGTCTGGTTTCGTCCTTTGCGCCGCGCGCCGCTTTTGATCCTACTGCCATATGTCTTAATTCCGCTCTTCTTTTTTGATAAATGACCCCTAAGGGCATGAATTTCGAGAAATGTTTACTCTTCTCTTTATATATGATCAATCCCTTGATATCCAGATAGCATCATTTTTTTATATTTTTTCCACACGGTTAAATCGTTGTGGCCTTAAGTTAAGCGGATCAGACCCCCATGCCCCTTCACCTTGCCCTGTATCAACCCGATATTCCGCAAAATGTAGGCGCGGCCATGCGGCTTTGTGCGTGCCTGGATGTGGCGCTGCATATTATCGAACCCTGCGGCTTTCCTTGGGATATGCGTAAAATCAGGCAGGCGGGAATGGATTATGTGGATGCGATCGAGATTACCCGCCATAAAAGCTGGGCCACGTTTCGGGAAAATCAGGGCGGGCGCATCCTGCTTATGACCACCAAGGGAGCGCAGCCCTATACGCAATTCGAATACCAGGACGGCGATATTTTGCTGGCGGGGCGTGAAAGCGCGGGTGTGCCGGATCATGTTCACGAAGCGGCGGACGAGCGGCTTGTGATTCCCATGAAAGCGGGTATAAGATCCCTCAACATTATCAATGCCGGCGCGATGGTGCTGGGCGAAGCTTTGAGGCAGACAAATGGCTTTACAACAAAAACAACTTAATTCGGCTCAAACCGATTTATCCCAACGCAAGGCCGAAGCGACCGCATGGTTCCGCGAAATTCGCGATTCCATCTGCGCGGCGTTTGAGGAACTGGAGGACAGGCTTGAAAGCGGCCCCCATGCCGCCAAACCCGTCGGACGGTTCGAACGCACGAAATGGCAAAAGGATGAAACGCAAGGGCCCCTTAAGGGCGGCGGGGAAATATCGCTGATGCGCGGGCGCGTATTTGAAAAGGTCGGCGTGAATTTTTCCGAGGTGCACGGGACCTTTAGCGAGGAATTCCGTGAGGCTATTCCCGGCGCCGTGGAAAGCGGCGGTGAATTTTGGGCCTCGGGCATATCGCTGGTGGCGCATATGCAAAGCCCGCTGGTTCCCGCCGTGCATATGAATACGCGCATGATCTGCACCTCCAAAACATGGTTCGGCGGCGGAGCGGATTTAACGCCGATGGTAGAGGATACGGAAGATACTAAAATCTTCCACGCAGCGTTCAAGGAATGTTGCGACGTCCATGATCCGGCCTATTACAAGGAATACAAGGAATGGTGCGACCGGTATTTTTACCTCCCCCATCGCGGGGAGCCGCGCGGGATCGGCGGTATTTTCTATGATTACAAGGATGATGACTGGGATGAAGATTTCGCGTTTACGAAGGACGTGGGCCGGACGTTCCGCGATGTTTACCCGCAAATCGTGCGCCGCCATTTGAACGAGCTCTGGACGGACGAACAGCGCGAGCACCAATTGGTTAAACGCGGCCGGTATGTGGAATTTAACCTGCTCTACGACCGCGGCACGCAGTTCGGCCTGAAGACCGGCGGCAACACCGAAGCGATCCTGATGTCTCTGCCGCCGGAATGTAAGTGGCCGTGAGCATTATGCGGGAACCGCTAAGGGTTCGGCATATTCTCTGGCAGCCAAGACTCTATTCGCTGTTGTAAGAGCACTCGCAGCGCTGAATGCCTTTACGGGTTCAAAAGTAGTCATCAAGTCGTTAAACCTTGCACAATAACTCCCGCTGTCATCCCGCGCTTCCACCACAACCAGCGCATCGTCTTTTCTTAAAGTAATTTTTGTTATAGCGCTGCTACCCCCCTCTGCCTTCGCCGAATCCCTCTCAAAACCAAGGGTTGTCGCCATTTGATAAAGCGCATGCTGTTCGTCCACTGAAATACCTGTACCTGACATTATTAATCTTCCTTTTTATTGTGGTTGAACTTTGTTTTAACCAGCACCTTAAAAATATGTCAACAACCGCCTATGTTGCAACGCACCGTAAAAAACAACAGCCGAGATATTTTTTATATCTTTATGTGATTTTTTATTGCATTTGGCGCGTTGGTTTTTTACTAAAAAAGAAGACTAAATTTTTTACTGAGTAACACGGAGATTAAAAAATGAATGGCACAGCAAAATCCCCACACGTTTCAGCCTTCCAGCTTATTGCTGATGGAACAGAACGTGCCGGAGACGCATCCAGACTTTTTGATGAGTATATAATTGTAGATGATACGGCTGTTTTGAACGGCCCAGATGGAGCCCTAAACGCATTAATGAAATCCTGCGGCGCAGAGGAAGTTTCTGTCACTACAACCGCAGAGGGTACGGTGGTGAGAGTTTATGCGGAAAGAAGACGCGATACGGACTATGATTATACAACCCCTGCGACAAATACTATCGACCATCCGATCGTAGCCGCCTAACCGAATCCTCGATCAACCCACTCCTGCTCCATCGTCTTAAGAACCTGCCCGAGCGCGGGGCCGGGTTTGTGACCTTGGGCGATGAGATCGTTGCCTGTGACGGGGAAAACGGGAATGTCCCATTCGCGCGCGGTTTTCAAGTTTGCGGCAAAAGCGGCGGCGGAAATTTTTTCCTGCGCCCGCAGGATGATCAACACTTGCGCGGCTGCCTCGCGGCCATGTTTATAAACCGCGACCTTGATGCCGTGATCGGTTTCTAAATCAGGCATGCCGAGAACCTCGTCAATTGCTTTAATTTGCGCCTGTAGCGCTTTGGGTAAAATCATAAATTTATCATAAGGGCCTGCCAAAACATAAAGCCGCGCCGCCAGCCCCCCCTCCCCCGCACACAGGCGAGAGAGCACCTCATAAACTTCCGGCGCGGGGGCAAGAGATTTCAGTACGCCCGCATCAAACATCGCCTTCAAGGCCGGAACGGGATCGGGCGCGGCGAGGAGTTTAAAAAATTCCTGCGTAATGCGTTCCTTCGAAAGCGTGGCGATTTTATCCGCCGCTGCCGCGATAGCCTTGATCGCGCCCTCCTCCATCTCCTCATCGCCATACCATGCGTGAAAACGGAAGAAACGCAAGATGCGTAAATAATCCTCGGCAATGCGCTGCGCCGGATCACCGACAAAAACGATTCGCGGCGGAGATAGATCGTCCAGCGCAGAGCCCAGCGGGTCGAACACCTGCCCGCCCTCGTCCATCAGAAAGGTGTTGATGGTGAAATCGCGGCGCTGCGCATCTTCGCGCCAGTCTGTAGTAAAGGCCACCGTGGCACGCCGCCCGTCGGTGGAGACATCCTTGCGGAGTGTCGTAATTTCAAAACTGCGCTTATCGAGGGCCGCCGTCACCGTGCCGTGATCAATCCCCGTAGGGATAACCTTTATCCCGGCTGCCTCCAATTTTTCCGTGACAGCATCCGGCGTTAAAACAGTCGCGATATCGACATCGCCGACCACCTCACCCAATAACGCATTGCGCACACAACCGCCGACGAATAGCGCCTGAGGCACCGCCGCGCCGTTATTGAGCGCGCTCATCACCGCGCGGGTTTGCGGGGCGTTCATCCAATCCTGCATCTTTATGGTGCGTACGGGTTTCATTGCTTCGTCTCCCCCAACGGAAAAACCGCGCCGCAGATCGTAATTTGCGGGCCGAAATCTTCTACCAAATTATAAAGCGCTGCTCTGCCTATACGGGCAAACAAACCGTTCCTTATTTCGACATAAGGAATGCCCTCCCGCAATTCCCAGACACTACCCTCATCCAGTTCCACCGTTTCATCCATATTGGTGCGTAATGTGAGCGCGCCGTCATCCGCCTCGTAATCCACAATAACAAACGGCACGTCTTCCACCTCCACCGGATATTTTTCAAACGGGGTCTGAAGCCAGTAATTTCCGTCCTCATCCCGTTTCAATGCGCGGTCGGCAAAGAGTTTGGCGAGGCGGCGGCGCGCGATTTTCACGCCCTCGTGCAACCACGATCCGTCACGGAGAATTTTAAAATCTGCCTTTTGCGCTTCACTCGTCATGGCATTAGTATAAACTGCAATCGCACCCAAACTTAAGGAGAATTCTTACCGTGAGCCCAGACATAGAAAATGCCGCGCAAACGCTGTCCGCCGTAAAAACCGAAATCGCCAAGGTCATTTACGGGCAGCAAACCGTGATCGACCAAACACTGACCACGCTGATTTCCGGCGGGCATGTGCTGCTGATCGGTGTGCCGGGGCTTGCCAAAACCTTGCTGGTGGAAACCATTGCCAAAGTCATGGGGCTGGATTCGGGACGCATTCAATGTACGCCCGATCTGATGCCCGCCGATATTCTTGGTTCGGAAGTGCTGGAGGAAGACGCCGGCGGCAAGCGCAGTTTCCGCTTTATCAAGGGCCCCGTATTTACACAGCTTTTGATGGCGGATGAAATCAACCGGGCCTCTCCGCGCACGCAATCGGCTTTGCTGCAGGCCATGCAGGAGCGCGAGGTCAGCATCGCGGGCCAACCGCATAAACTGCCCGCGCCGTTCCATGTGCTGGCGACGCAAAACCCGATCGAACAGGAAGGCACCTATCCCCTGCCCGAGGCGCAGCTCGACCGTTTCCTGATGCAGATCGACGTGGAGTACCCGTGCGAACAGGCCGAGCGCGCGATGCTGATCGCCACCACCGGAAACCACAAAGCGCAGATCAAGGCGCAGACGGACGGCGAAGGACTGATTAAAATTCAGAACCTCGTGCGCGATTTACCCATCGGCGAAAGCGTGGTGGATGCGATTTTAAAACTCGTGCGCCGCGCAAGACCGTCGGAAGAAGCGCCGCAGATCGTGAACGATTTTGTCGAATGGGCGCCGGGGCCGAGAGCGGCACAAGCGTTGATGCTCGGCGTGCGGGCCAAGGCGCTGCTCGAGGGGCGGAGCAATCCGTCGGTTGATGATGTGATCGATCTGGCCGCGCCGGTGTTGAAACACCGGATGGCGCTGAATTTCAAGGCAAGCGGTGAAGGCGTGAAACTCGCCGATATTCTCAAACAACTTACTGACAACCTGTAAACCATGTTCGCGCTGCCCGCCATTCGTGACGCCCTTACCTTACGCCGCCGCGCGGAAGAGGCAACGATGAGCGCGCCCGCGCTGTTGATCAAAGCCGAGCGCGCGGCGGAACATATCATGAGCGGCGAACACGCCCAGCGCAAAACCGGCATGGGCGAAAAATTCTGGCAGTTCCGCGAGTATCATGAAAGCGACAGGCCGCAGGATGTCGACTGGCGGCAATCGGCCAAGGGCGATGGCGTGTTCATCAGACAAAGGGAGCGGCAGAACGCGCAAAGCGCCTATATATGGTGCGACCGGAATGCGGGCATGGATTACCGCTCCCCTTCCGCGCTTTATTCCAAAGCCGATGCAGCAAGCATTATCACCATGGCGCTTTCGATTTTACTGACCCGCGCGGGCGATCAGGTCGCGCTGGCGGGAAAAACCAAAGCGGGGCGCACGCAAAAAACGCTGGAGCGTATCGCCGCGCATTTATGCGAGGATAATACCGCGCATCAGGCGCAGGCGGGAGAGAACCAGAGCAATGCAGGGATGCCACATGAGCCGCTTCCGGCCAGAGCGCTTGCATTTATCATCGGTGATTTCTGGCAGCCGTTGGAAAACACAAAAACGGCGCTGGATCATTTCCTGAGCCGCCACAACACGGGCGCGTTCATTCATGTGATCGATCCGGCGGAAACCGCCCTGCCCTTTTCCGGGCGCGGCATTTTTGAACCCGTGCGGGGCGAGCGTGTAAAGGAAGAGGTTGAACATATCGATTCCATCCGCCCCGCCTATCAACAGCGTATCGCCAATCATTGCGCAGGGCTGCAGGATTTGTGCAAAAAACACGGTCTGATTTATCTGGCGCATCATACGAACATGCCGGTTGAACAAACGCTGCGCACACTTTGGCAAAGCATCGAGGGCGAGAGATGATCGGCGCCTTAAGCAATATCATCTTTTTAAATCCTTGGGTGCTGGCGGGCGCGGCGGCCCTGCCCGTTATATGGCTGCTGCTGCGTGTCATGCCTCCGGCGGCGCAGCGCATCATCCTGCCCACCGTGCGGTTTTTGAATGGCCTAGTGCCGGAGCGCAAAACGCCCTCGCGCACGCCATGGTGGATTTTGCTTTTGCGCGTTATAATCGCCGCGCTTGTCCTTCTCGCCCTCGCCCATCCGGTTTACAATCCGGCACAAGGTTTAAGCGGCAGTGGCGCGGTGCGGATCGTGATCGACAACGACTGGCCGTCCGCGCATAACCGCAAGCAGCAAATGGAACGGGCATCGGAAATTGCGGCACAAGCCGGGCGCGAGGAGCGCGAGATTTATATCCTCACCACCGCGCCGCTGCGGGATAAGGAAACGCCGCTGGCGGAAGGGGCGATGGAATCCGGCGCAGCACTCTCGCTTATCGGCGGGCTGGAAACCCTGCCCTGGGCGGCTGATTACCGCGCGGCGGCGAAGCTGGCGGAAGAGCAGAACGCGGCGCATAAAAAAGAGATCACGAGCTTCTGGCTCGGTCACGGCGTGGACGCCTCGCGCGGCGGAATGGAAACGCTGATCCGGACGCTGGCCGAAGCGGGCGAGGTTCATTATATCGAACCCACAGGCGAAAACCTGCCCCTCACCCTGCACCCCTCGGAAGGAACGGAAAACGGGCCGGGCGTAAAAATTATCGCGCCATCATCCCTGCTCCGCGATTTCCCCGTAACCGCGCGGGCGATCGATATGAAGGGTAAGATTCTGGATCAGCAAACAATTACGCCAGGTGAAAACACGGGCGGCGCTTTGCCTGAAATTATATTCAACATTCCCGCCCCGCTTCGGTCGTCCATTTCACAATACGCGCTTCAGGGGCAATACGGTGCGGGCGGCATTTATTATCTGGACGCGCGGTTCCAGAAAAAAAATGTCGGCCTTGCCGTGCCGGAGGACGAAACCACCAACGCACCTTTCCTCAAGGACGGATATTATCTGCGCCGCGCACTGGAGCCTTACGCGCATTTATCCTATGGCGATATTGAAACCCTGATCGATCAGGATATCGGCGTGCTGATTTTGCCCGATGCACCCGCTCTGCCCGCCGGAGTTTTGAACAGGCTGGAAGAATGGGTGGATGATGGCGGATTGCTTCTGCGCTTTGCCGGACCGAAAATGGCGGAAGGTTCCGCGCCTGCCCTCGTGCCCGTTCCCTTGCGGTCGGGCGAGCGCACATTGGAGGGAACTTTGACATGGGAAAAGCCGCTCGGTCTTGCCCCATTCCCCGAAATCAGTCCGCTTTACGGCCTGCCCGTCCCCAATGACGTAACGGTGCGCCAGCAGGTTCTGGCCGATCCCTCCGGCGATCTGAGCGAAAAAACATGGGCCAATTTAAGCGACGGCACCCCGCTGATCACCGCCGCGCCCAAGGGAAGCGGCATGGTGGTTCTGGTGCACACTACCGCCTCGCCCGCATGGTCGGATCTGGCGTTAAGCGGGCTGTATGTCGAGATGCTCCGGCGCATCGTGGCCCTTGCGGGTAAAACTCAAAATGCGGCGGCGCGCGAATTTAAAACTCTCGCCCCGGTCTGGGTGCTGGATGGGAACGGCAAGCGCACACCACCATCTGACAGCGCCCTGCCGCTATCCGTTGACATACCGGATAAGGAATTGCCGAGCTCGCTTTACCCGCCGGGTTTGTACGGGCGCGAGGGGCTGCAAAAGACAATCAATATCGGCGAGCACGCCGGAAGCCTCGAGCCCCCCTCTCTTCCCGGCCCAGTAAAACGGCACTATTACACGGCCAGTTACGAGTTTGATCTTTTGCCCTATGTGCTGGCGGCGGCGTTTATCCTGCTGCTGCTTGATACGATTATCATTATTATGCTGGGCGGCGGTAAACAATTCCTGCGTTTTGCGGGCGTGCTTCTTTTGGTTGGCGGCGCGGCGTTTCCAGCGCAGGCACAGGAAGACACATATAAATACGCCGACGGGCTATACCTTGCCTATATCAAAAGCGGCGATCCGGCGCTTGATGCCTTGAGCCGCGCCGGACTTGAAAACCTTGCCGAAGTTTTGAAACAGCGCACTTCCGCCGAATCCCAAGGCGTGGCAGCGATCGATCCGGAAACGGACGAGATGGCGTTTTTCCCGCTGACTTACTGGCCGCTTTCCGCCTCTACCAAAGATTTTTCCGAAGCCGCGCTGTTGCGTGTTCAGCATTATCTCGATCATGGCGGGACGATATTATTCGATACGCGCGATGCGGGCGCGGGCATGCAAAGCTACAGCAATTCGCCGCAGGCGCAAAAGCTGCGCGAGATTACCGCCACGCTCAACATCCCGCCGCTGATGCGCATCGACAAGGATCATGTTCTGGGCCGCTCCTTTTACCTGCTCGATCAGTTCCCGGGAATGTATAGCGGCGCGCCGGTCTGGGTGGAAAAAAACAGCGCGGCGGGGCGCGACGGCGTTTCCTCCGTGATCATCGGATCGAATGACTGGGCGGGCGCGTGGGCGAGCGGGCACGGCGCCCCGGGCGCCAGCCCCAAGCAGCACGAGCTTGCCATGCGCTTTGGCGTCAACGTGGTCATGTACGCCCTGACCGGAAATTACAAAGCCGATCAGGTTCACGTTCCCTATATCCTGGAGCGGCTGGGGCAATGACGATGCAAAATTCCTTCTCCGCCCTTAGCCTGAATTTCGATCCTTTGCTGCCGCTGACATGGCTTGCGGTGATGGGCGGGCTTGCCGTTATCCTGCTGCTGCTTTGCGGACTGGCGCAGCGGCGCATTCCCTTCTGGCGCGCTCTTGCGCTGGCCGGATTCATGTTCGCGCTGTGCAATCCCGCACTTCTGGAGGAACGGCGCGAGAGCGTCAAGGACGTCGCGGTGGTGCTCGCCGATCAAAGTCAGTCACAGGCCGCGCCGAAACGCCGTGAACAAACCGCAGCAGCCGTAGAGTATTTGAAAGCGCAGCTTGGCGCGAGCGAAAATCTGGAGCTGCGCGTCATCGAAGCGCCTCCCGAAGGTGAACTTCACGTGGAAACCGATCTTTTCGCCGCGCTTGATAACGCCTTTGCCGATGTGCCGCAAAACCGCCGCGCTGGGGCCGTTCTTGTAACCGACGGCGAAGTGCACGATGTGCCAGAGGTAAAAGACGGCGCGGATAATTACGGCCCCGTTCATGCCATGATCACCGGATCGAAACATGAGCGCGACCGGCGCATCGTTCTAACGCAAAGTCCGGCCTATGGGATTGTCAGGCAGAATGTCACGCTGAAATATATCATCGAAGACGCGGATGCGGGCGAAGGGGAAATCGCCGCCGTGCGGTTCCGCCGCGACGACGGAAAAACCGATGTCGTGTTCGGCCCGCTCAATGTCGAACAAAGCACAGAGCTTCCGGTCAATCACGGCGCGCAGAATATTTTCACCATGGAAATCGAGGCCGTTCCGGATGAAATTACGCTGGCCAATAACCGCGCTGCCTTGATCGTGAACGGGGTGCGCGACCGTTTGCGCGTGCTCTTAGTTTCCGGCCAACCGCATGCGGGCGGGCGTACATGGCGCGATCTTTTAACCTCCGACCCCGGTGTCGATCTTGTGCATTTCACGATTTTGCGCGAGCCGGAAAAGCTGGATGCCACGCCGCAGAACGAACTTTCCCTCATCGCCTTTCCGTTTCAGGAACTTTTCGAGGTCAAGCTGTACGATTTCGATCTGATCGTTTTCGACCGTTACAGCCTGAACCGGATTTTACCGCTGCATTACTTCCAGAATATCGCGCGTTACGTCGAGGAAGGCGGCGCGCTGCTCGAGGCGAGCGGTCCGGGCTTTGCAGGAGAAAGCTCGGTTTACTATACTGCGCTGATGAACGTTCTGCCCGCCAGCCCGACGGGCGAAGTTATTCGTACGAGTTTCAAACCAACCCTTAGCAATGAGGGGAAAATCCATCCGGTCACGCAAGTGCTGGACGGCGATCAGGTATGGGGGCCTTGGCTGCGTCAGGTCGGGCTTTCGCCAGAGCGCGGCCAGATTTTGATGAGCGGGTCACAGAGCAATCCTCTTCTAATTTTAGACCGCGTCAAACAGGGGCGCGTGGCGCAAATCGCCAGCGACCATATCTGGCTCTGGGCGCGGGGCTATGAGGGCGGCGGGCCGTATACCGAGCTTCTGCGCCGCACCGTTCACTGGCTGATGAAGGAGCCGGAGCTGGAGGAAAACGCGCTGGAGATCGACGTGCAAGGATCGCAAATCCGCATCCGCCAACGTGATGAAAAATCGCAAGAGGGGCAGCGCAAAGTGATCATGACAACACCGCGCGGGGAAAGTGAAACTATTGAACTATCGCCCGCCGGAGAGCAATGGCACAGCGCGGAAATCAGCGTCAGCGATACCGGAGTTTACGGGTTCGAAAACGAGGCCGGGCAGAAACGTTTCGCCGTGGTGGGCAGCCTGAACCCGCCGGAGCTGCGCGATATCAAGGCGAGGGAAGATATCCTGAAGCCCTTCATACAGGAAAGCGGCGGCGGCATTTTCTGGGCGGAGGATACGCCGCAGCCCGCACTGCGCCATATGACAGCAAGCCGTGAAAACTTCGCCGGACGCGGGTGGATTGGGCTTCGCGAAAACAACGCCTATAACGTGACGGGGGTTAGCAAAACTCCGCTTCTGCCCGCTTGGGCCTATGCCGCGATTTTGATCGGTCTTTGCATGCTGGCATGGTGGCGCGAGGGCCGAGCGCGTTAAACTTTACGAGGAATGAACAAGACCGAGTTCGCGGGCTCTTAGAGCGGCTTGCGTCCGGTTCTTGGCGTCAAGCTTTCGACATATTCCGCGAACATGGAGTTTTACCGTGACCACCTGCAAATCAACTTCCCGGGCGATTTCCTTGTTCGAAGCGCCATAGGCAAGATGAGATAGCACTTCGGTTTCGCGCGGCGTAAGATTGACGTGGCGCGCGGAAATTGTGCCCTCCCCTTTCGCCTCTCCATCGCCTCGACCCGAACCGGAAGGAGCGGAAACCTGTTTCCAGTCGTCGTAATAGGAGGACATCAGGCTGCCACTTTTTGCATCTAAAGGCATGAAGCGTTCCCCGGTTAAAACCTGCTGGATAGCCCTGATCAGCGCCTTGCCCGAAAGCGTTTTGGGGAAATATCCTGCCGCACCCAAGGCCATGGCGGCGCGCACGTCTTCCGGCTCGGCCACGCCCGACATCAGGGCAACGGGAATAGCCGGAAATTGCTCGCGTACGGTTTTAAAACCTTCCATGCCGTTCATACCGGGCATGCGAAGATCAAGTACGATCAAATCCTGATCAGGGGAAGATTTTATGATGTCGAAAGCTTCGTAGAAATCTTTGGCAAGGCTGACTTCTGCGCCCGTTTCCGCACGTTCGATATACTGCACCAATGCATCGCGGAATAGCGTATGGTCGTCGGCTATTAATAGTCTCATGGTAAAGAGCTGCCCCGTGTTTTTATTTTTATATTTAACTCAAAACCCAAGAAATCCGTTCAATCCGTATTTTATCATGCGGATGCAAAGAAGAAGTTAAAATACGCGAACTCCTTCATTCGTATTCAACGCATAATTGCAAACCATTGTTTTAAAATGATTTATCTTTCCTTCAGACGGAGGCGGTAAATATAAACCCCTTCCATAACGCGCTGAACGTAGTTACGCGTTTCATAAATGGGGATAAGCTCGATCCAGTCGATCATCTCCACTTCGCTGCGGCGCGGATCGCCGTACGTTTTTAGCCATTTATCGACCCGGTTGGGCCCGGCGTTATAAGCGGCAATCGCCAGCGGGTAAGAACCCTTGTAGCGGTTGAGCATTTGCGCCATATAGGTAGCCCCGATCTGGATGTTATGGCTGGGGCGTGAGGTCAGCCAGCTTGTTTCGTGGCGCAAACCCGTTTGCCGCGCCACCGCTTGCGCCGTTGCGGGCATGACCTGCATTAGGCCCAAGGCTCCCGCCGGACTTCTGGCCTCGAAATCGAACATGCTTTCCTGCCGGATCAGCGCATGAACAAGGGCAGGCTCCACCTTCACACCCCGAAGCTGATCTGTAATCACGGGATAGGACTGGGCGGTAAGAAACATGCCCTTTTCCGTCGCCTTTTTGGCGATACGAATAGCATCGTGATACTGCTCCAGTTGAGCGGCCAGTTCGGCGGCAAAGCGGAAGGCGTGCGGCGTTTCATTGGCATCGGTAAAGGCCTGAATAAACTGCGTTGTTTCCTGACGTAAACCTGCCTCATGGAACAGGCGGGCGGCTTGTACCAACTCGGCCTCGTTAAATGTTCTAAGTTCGGCAGGACCGATCGTGGGCGGCGCGATACGCGGCAACTGCCCTTTTAGTTTTAATTCCTGCGCCGCAAGCTGGCCGTAATAGACTGTCTGGTGCTGGGCCGCCTTGTTATACCAATGCTGGGACAATTCTTCCTGCCCCAGTTCCTCGGCAGCCCTGCCCGCCCAGTATGCCGCGCGGGATTTGCTAATCGGCATTTCCATCTTGGTATACATTTCCTGAAAATGCTGGAACGCCGTGGCGGGACGTTTCTGAAAACGCAGAGCGAGGAACCCGGTCAGCCATTCAGCCTGTGCGTATGAGAGGCCCGAAGTTTGCCCGTGTTTCGAGGCGAGCAAATAAGCGCTATCGTAACGTCCCTGCTCCAAAAGGCGGCGAATGATGATATGGCGTTCCCGCCACCAATCGTCAGGGTTGCGCACCTCTCGCATCGGCGGCATATCGTGCAGAATTTCCATCGCCGCAAAATCGAGGTCGTGACGCCGGCGCCAACTTAGACGCTCGAAAAGTAGGCCGGGATCTTTTTGCAGATATTGCGGCACGCGGTTTATCAGTGCGTTCACATTGCCCGTTTCTTCGGCCAGGGCGATGCGGGCCTCCACCAAGGCCTGATAATCCGCTCCTAAAACCCCTGCCACGGCGCGCGCGTTGGTGTATTGCTTGGCGAAAAGCAGCGTATCGAGACGGCGGATATGCGCCTGTTTATCAAGGTATTTGCTGTATTTCAGGTAAATATATTTCTGGTCTTCGCGGCTGAGCGGCGTATCGGCCCACCAATTCGCCAGCAGTTCCTTCGCCTTGCCGCCCTGCCCACGCTCGATCAGCGTGCCCACATAAATATCAAAACCGTGTGCGGTCAGGGGCGGATAATCCTGAAACCACACAAGAACATCGCGACCGTTATCATCGGCGATAGAAAGCGCCTTTTCCGCCTTGAGGCGCATAGTGCGGATACCCGGCCAGTCCGGGTTTTTGCGGATGAAATGGGCCAGCTTGGCAAAACTTACATCTTCAGGCCCGCTTGTATATTGCAGCCAGTAATAAAGCTTCGCCGCCAGCGGGTCTTTAGTCTCGGCGATAATCCGGCGACCGCCCTCCCAGTTTCCTTTTGCTATTTCTTTCAGGGCCTTAACGGCTTCTTCCTGTGTACGGGCCGATTGCACACCGCCAAGCGGCGTTTCAATCGCCTGTACCGGCATGGCCTTTAACGAGACGAGAGAAAGGAAGAGCAAAACAAGCACAAAGGCCGAAAAGATGCAGAGTTTCTTGCATCTTTGCAGATAGATAGGTAGATTATCCCCTGTAATTTCAAAGGAATGAACACCATGTTTAAAGGATCTATCACCGCGCTCATCACCCCGTTCAAAAACGGAGAGCTCGACATTAAGGCCTTCGACAACCTCGTTGAATGGCAGGTAGAGCAAGGGGCGCACGGATTGGTTCCGTGCGGCACTACCGGTGAATCGCCTACTCTTAGTCATGAAGAACATAAGCACATAGTTAAAAGATGTATCGACGTGGTCAAGGGGAGAATTCCAGTTATTGCCGGAAGCGGGTCAAATTCCACAAAAGAAGCCATAGAACTGACCCGTTTTGCCAAAGAAGCGGGCGCAGACGGTGCGCTGATTGTCACGCCTTACTACAACAAACCCACGCAGGACGGGCTTTTCGCGCATTATGAGACTATTCACAATGAAGTCCCGATGCCGATACTTATCTACAACATTCCGGGCCGGTGCGTGATTGATATGAGTGTGGATACAATGGCCCGGCTCGCCAAACTGCCCAATATTGTGGGGGTAAAGGATTCGGCGAACGATCTGTCCCGCCCGCTGAAAACGCGCCGCGTGATCGGCCCCGATTTCTGTCAGCTTTCGGGCGACGATGTAACGGCCGCGGCATTTCTGGCGCAAGGCGGTCATGGCTGCATTTCCGTGGTTGCGAATATCGCCCCCGCCCTTTGTGCCCAAATGCACGAGGCGTGGTGGGCTGGCGACCTTGAGGAAATGGGCCGTATCCGCGACCTTATAGGGCCGCTGGCCGAAGATCTGTTCTGCGAAAGCAACCCGGCTCCGGTGAAATACGCCGCCCAGACCCTCGGGCTTTGCGATGAGGAAGTACGTCTGCCCCTCGTGCCCGCCTCCAAGACCGCGCGCGCCAAGGTTGACGCCGCCATGGCCCATGCGGGAATCAACACTGCGGCACGGCTGAAAAGCGCCGCCGCTTCGTAGAATCACGAAGGGCATTCTTCCTATATTTTATTGACGCTGCCGCCGGAGAAAACGGGCACGGCTACATATGGGTTTTAGAATCGGCAAGCGGATGAAAATTATTGGTTTTCAAACGCCTTATGAGTTAAAAGCATCGAATGGCACAGAAAAAGAACAGCAAGAAAGGAATGATTTCGGTCAACGCAACGGTGGCCGAAAACCGCCGCGCGCGTTTTGATTACACGCTGGAGGATAAGTTCGAGGCCGGGATCGCGCTGGTGGGAACGGAAGTAAAGTCGCTGCGCCTCGGGCAATGCTCGCTTAACGAGGCCTATATCGGCCCGTCTCGGCAAGGCGAGATCGTTCTTTATAACGCCACCATCCCCGAATATTCGCAAGCCGGACCGAAAATGCAGCACGAGCCCGCCCGCCCGCGTAAGCTGTTGCTGCATAAACGCGAGATCAACAAGCTTATGGGCGCGGTGCAGCGGGAAGGCTACACGATTGTGCCTCTACGCATTTTCTTTAACGCCCGCGGCCTTGCGAAGATCGAACTGGCCCTCGCCAAAGGGAAAAAGACCCACGACAAACGCGAAGCCACCAAGCAACGCGACTGGGACAAGCAAAAAGCGCGGGTTATGAGGGAGAAGGGATAGCACTATCTCTCCGGAACTGGAAGGGATTACTGTGGAAATAGACGGCGAAGAAACGGATGTGAGGGAGTATCTTGAGGCGCAAAGTCGGCAATTACTGGTCTGGCACTCAATGTTCAAAAACGGCATCAGCCTTGAAAACGATAAAAATGCGTCAAAGGCCGAAAAAGAGCCACAGGCCACCACCTATACGTCCCCACACCCATGATTTTAAAAGGGCCAGCCCCTTGCCAGAACCGGCCCTTCAGGCAAACCCGCGGGGGTTATCCACGGGACAAAACACCCTGCCTTTTAAACTTATTCATTCGCGGCCTTATCGGCCTTCTCTGAATCTTCCTTGTCGTTGGCAGCATCACCGCTTTCGAAGGAGCTGTCGCTATCATCCGAGCCGACCAGCATGGCATCAGCCACTAATCCTGCATTGGCGCGGATTTGCCCTTCAAGCTTGGCCGCGACATCCGGATTTTCGCGCAGGAAATTCTTGGAGTTTTCCCGTCCCTGCCCGATACGCTGCCCGTCATAGGAGAACCATGCACCTGATTTTTCGACCAGATTGGAATTCACACCCAGATCCAAAAGCTCGCCGAGCTTGGAAATACCCTCGCCGTACATAATGTCGAATTCGATCTGGCGGAAGGGCGGCGCCATCTTGTTCTTCACCACCTTGACGCGGGTCTGGTTGCCCACAACCTCGTCCTTGTCCTTGATCGAGCCGATACGGCGGATATCAAGACGAACGGAAGAATAGAATTTAAGCGCATTACCGCCCGTGGTGGTTTCGGGGGAACCGAACATCACACCGATCTTCATACGGATCTGATTGATGAAAATCACGGTCGTACGCGAACGGGAAATAGAGCCGGTCAGTTTGCGCAGCGCCTGGCTCATCAACCGTGCCTGAAGACCCACATGGGTATCGCCCATCTCACCCTCAAGCTCGGCACGCGGCACAAGCGCGGCCACGGAATCCACCACCAGCACGTCGAGCGCGCCGGAGCGCACCAGAGTATCGGCAATCTCCAGCGCCTGCTCGCCCGCATCGGGCTGGGAAATTAAAAGATTATCAACATCCACGCCCAATTTCTTGGCATAGCCGGGATCAAGCGCGTGTTCGGCATCGACAATCGCGCAAGTACCGCCCGTTTTCTGCGCCTCGGCAATCACATGCAAAGCCAGCGTCGTTTTACCGGAGCTTTCCGGCCCGTAAATTTCAACGATACGCCCGCGCGGCAATCCGCCGATGCCAAGCCCGATATCAAGGCCGATAGAGCCCGTGGAAATCGCCTCGATCTCCGCCGGTTTATGTTCCCCGTTCAGCTTCATGATCGAGCCCTTGCCGAAGGCGCGTTCGATCTGGGACAGCGCCGCATCGAGCGCCTTTTGTTTTTCGGAATTATTCGGCTGGTTCATTTCTTCGCTCTTTCCTGCGTTCTTTTTCATCGGTGTCACACTCATGATGGTATCTCCTTATTGTCTCGCACGATTCTCATCGCGGTGTAAACAAGTTGCCCTGCCTACTTTCATTTGGTTTGCCTGATTGTCGGGGAAGCGATTCCCTTCCATGCACCCAAATGTACACTATTCGTTCTCATCGTCAAGAAAAAAGAACAATAAAGGAACACTATCCTTCAAGAACCTCTTTCACCTTGGCGGCGAGTTGCTTGAGGGTAAAGGGTTTGGGAAGGAAGAAGATGTTCTCGCCCATATGGTCTTTCAGCTTGTCCTCGGTATAGCCGGACATAAATATGATTTTGATATCGGGGGCGGATTCGCGGATTTTTTGCGCCAGCGTAGGGCCGTCCATACCGGGCATGACCACGTCGGTGATCAAAAGATCGAGCGGTTTACCCTCCAGCTTGGCGAACACATCCAGCGCGTTTTCCCCGCAATCGGCCGATAGAACGTCATAACCCTTATTCGCCAGGGCGCGGGTGGAGAATGTGCGCACGGCATCTTCGTCTTCGACGAGCAACAAGCGCTCGGTTCCGGTCAGATCACCCGTTTCTTCGGCTTCCGAACTGCCTCCCTTTTCTTCGCCGGCCATATCGCCCTCGTTCACGCGCGGCAAATAGATAAAGAATGTCGTACCGTGCTTGAGTTTGCTTTCGACATGCAGGTAACCGCCCGTCTGGCGGATGATGCCGTAAACAGTGGAAAGGCCGAGGCCCGTCCCCTGCCCCACTTTTTTCGTGGTAAAGAAAGGCTCGAAAATGCGGTCCATAATTTCCTTGGGTATGCCGGAGCCCGTATCTGTGACCTTGATCAACACCCAATGGCCGGGCGGCATTTCCTCCGTCCCCAGTTTCCTGGGCTTTTTATTGGTGAAATTTTCCGTCTCGATGGTCAGCTTGCCGCCGCCATCCATCGCATCGCGGGCATTTACGGCAAGGTTGATCAGCACCTGCTCCATCTGCCCCTCATCCACCTTGACGAGACCAAGATCATGGCCGTGTACGAGATCAAGCTCGATATTCGCACCGATCAGGCGCCGCATGAGATGTGAAAGCTCGGTCAGAATATCGGTAACGTCATGCACCTTGGGGCGCAGGGTTTGCTGGCGCGAGAACGCCAGAAGCTGGCGTACAAGATTGGCGGCGCGGTTGGAATTCTGTTTGATCTGCATGATGTCGGAGAAAGATGGATCACCCGGTTTGTGCCGCAGAAGAAGCAAATCACAGAAGCCCACCATCGCTGTCAGAAGGTTGTTAAAGTCGTGCGCGATGCCGCCCGCGAGCTGGCCCACCGCCTGCATTTTCTGGGACTGAACGAATTGCTCCTCCAGCGCCTTTTGCTTGCTGAGATCGATAAAGTGAAGAACAATCCCGCCGCCCTCGCGGAAACGCCGCCCGTGCATCTGCGTTTCGATACGACCGTCTTTGGTTTTGAGGGTAATTTCCAGAGGCGCAGCCATTTGCTGACCCTGCTCGATTTTGCCAATCGCCTCCAGCGCACTCGCGCGCGCGTCTTCGTGGATCAGCCCATCAAGCGGACGCCCTTCTACATCCTCGATGCGAAGTCCCAACATATCGGCAAAGGCGGTGTTGGAATCATCAATCCCGCCTTGCGCGTTGAGCATGATAATGCCGAGCGGGGCCTCTTCGAAAAATCTCTGGAAACGGTCTTCGGAGGCCTTAAGCGCGCGGCGCATTTCGCGCTCCGCCGTCAAATCGTGAACCACGGCGCGGCTACGCACGCCACCGTCCTCGTCATGCACCAGGACCTGATTGACCGAGGCAAGGAAGGTCCGGCCCGCAGGGCCCTTCATCTGCACTTCCACAACCTGCCGCGCGCCACCCTCTTCGGTTAGATCATACGGCTTTGCTTTTTCAGGCGGTGTTTCAAGAAATGTGTGCAACACTCTGTTGTTAAGAAGGTTTTTTAAATCCTCACCCACCCAGCGCGCGAAAGTCGCGTTGGCGAAAACAAAACGCCCTTCCTCATTGACCGAGAAGAACCCGACCGGAGCGTTGTCGGTAAAATCTATCAGCTTTTCCCGCTCCTCGCGCATTGCGCTATCCACGGTATGCTTTTCAGTAACATCATCAATGCGCCAGTGGATATGCCCCTTTCTTTCCGCCAAGGGTTGGGCGGTGACCATCAGCCAGCGTTCGTATTTCGGTGTCGTAGAAAGAAGCTCGATGGAATCGGTAAGGCCCCGGTGCGCCTGATCGGCCAGCAAGCGGAAATGAGCAAGCGATTCATCATTCGCTGCAAAAAGAGCCGTCAGACTTTGATAATCCGGCGGACCGACTTCCTCGCACAATTCCTCGAAACGGCCGTTATAAAAGACAGTCCGATCATGCGGCCCGGTCACAAGGCGCGCGCCGCGGCTGCCCTCCAGAACCTCATGCATCAACTGATATTCGTAATTCTGCTTTTTATAAAAGATATAGACACACAAGACGAGGAAGCCGAAAAACGCCCCCGTGGCACAGGTAATGCCAATCACATCCCCACTCAGATCATACATATAACCAAGTACGGCCAAGAGAGCGAAAAACCCGACATAAACCACCACGGCGCTGATGGGAATAAAACGCATATAGAGATTTTCCTTGCGCGGGGCGGCAAGGATGTTTTCCTGTGCGGTTTTATGATGACGGGCGATAAATCTGGCGTTATCCAACTTCATAGGATTGATTTTATGGGTTTTTACGCGTTACCGCAAAGGCTTTCGTTACGCCGCTATTTAAGCTTTCCCTTAAGTTTGAAGACGTAAGAAATCACTTCAGCGACCGCCTTAAAGTGAACGGCGGGAATGGTTTCGTCTACCTCTACCGTATCGAACAAAGCGCGGGCGAGCGGCACGTTTTCATAGAGGACAACATCATGCTCTTTCGCCACTTCGCGGATACGCAAGGCGACCTCGTCTACGCCCTTGGCCACGCAAAGCGGCGCGTCCATTTCATCGGGGTCGTATTTCAGCGCAATGGAATAGTGGGTCGGGTTGGTGATCACCACATCGGCTTCGGGCACGGCCTGCATCATACGCTGGCGAGCACGTTCTGCACGGAGCTGGCGCAGACGGCCCTTGACGTGCGGGTCCCCTTCGCTCTGTTTGTATTCGTCTTTGACCTCCTGCTTGGTCATGCGGAGTTTTTTCTGGTTCTCCACCCGCTGGTAGACAAGGTCCACCACAGCAATAATCAAAAGAACAATCAGGATGCCGATCATCATACGAGTAAACAGGCCCTGCATTTCGTCCATCACCGTAGAAAGATGCGATCCTATCAGATGTTCCACACCGTTAAAAAACGGATAGATAATGAGCGTACCCACCAGCCCGACGACAGAAATTTTAAAAATGCCTTTCGCGAATTCAACCAGCGAGCGAACGGAAAACAAGCGTCCAAAACCCTTAATTGGTGATATTTTGCTTAAATCCGGCTTGATGGCTTTAACCGCAAAAAGCGGGCCGACCTGCACAAACGGCCCCAGAAAGGCCGCCGCCATAAGGGCCAGAAGCGGCAGAGCCATCATGCGCAACACATCCCAGAAGGCATAGCCCAAAACCGTACCGATACCGGCAATATCGGGGGGAAGGGTATGAGCGTTTTCGATATAGAGTTTTAGCTTTTGCTGGAGGTTATCCATGAAACCATCAGCAAAATTGACGATCAGCAGCGTAGCAAAGAACAGCATGACCCAGTTATTGACCTCGCGGCTAAGGGGCACCTGTCCCTTCTCGCGGGCTTCTTCCAGCCGTTTCGCGGTGGGTTCTTCGGTCTTCTGGGCATCATCGGCCTGCTCGCCATCACTCATATCTTATTATACCCTTGCCGTTATTGTACCGAGGTTAAGAAAAACGAAATTCCGTTTTCAAATTCCGAAGACCAGAAAAGATAAATCCCGGAAATCACCGCCGCCATGGTCACGAGAGAAATTATTATCTGAAGCGGTAGGGCGATCATGAATACCTGGACCTGCGGCATCAAACGGGTAAGAACGCCCATCCCGGCGTAAATTAGAAGCGTGATAACGATAAAGGGTGTGGCCATTTTCACACCGATAGAAAAACTGGCGCTTAACGCCATGGACATAAACTCGGCCATCGAGCCCGTATCAGGTACATTGCCAACCGGAAAGAATTCATAACTTTCCACCAGCCCCATAAAAAGCAAATGATGCAAATTAGTGGCAAAAAGAAAGACAACGCCAGTCACTGAAAAAAACGCACCGATCAACGAACCCTGCGTCGCCAGAGTGGGATTGAAGAGCTGCGCGCTTCCCAGACCCGATTGCATGGATGTCACCATGCCCGCCACATCAAGCGCGATCATAAAAATACGCGCAATCGTGCCAAAGAAAACGCCGATCATAAATTCCATCATAATCAGAACGAAAAGCGACACAGTACCGGGTAAAGGATAAGGCATATATTTGCCCAATAGCGGGGAAAGCGCGAAAGAAAGACCCAAGGCAAACAAAAGGCGCACGCGGGCGGATATGAAGGAATCGCCTACACCGGGCATAATCATGATCGCCGAACCCAGCCGGACGAAAATCACGATAAAGGTAAAAACCCCCGTCGTCAGAAATTCCTGGATTGAGACCTCCACCTTAAGGCCCTCTCTTCTTGTTTAAAATTTGCCGGACTATCCCAGCCCGATCATCTGGTCGGCAAGGGATTCCATGAAAACCATCAGCGTTTTCATCATCATCGGCAGAGCAGCAAAAAGCGCCAGAAAAATCGCCACAATCTTGGGAACGAATACCAGCGTAATTTCCTGAATTTGCGTCAGCGCCTGAACCAGCGCGATAGAAACACCGACCACAAGCCCCACCAGAAGTACAGGCAGGGAAATTTCGATCGTAATCAAAATCGCCTGTCTTGCCGCTTCTATGACTTCGGTTTCATTCATGGGAAAATTGTATGGCGATTACCGGGCCGTGTATAGAGAAAACTAGATCATTAGAGGCGGTTATGCCCCTAAAAGCCGCCATCAGATCGGCATACGCATAATTTCCTGATACGCGCCGATAACGCGGTCGCGCAAGGATACAACCGTCTGCAGGGTCAGCTCGGCGGCCGTTACTGCCTGAACCACATCAACCGTGTCGGCCTCGCCTGCCACCGCACGAGCGGACATGGTTTCACCGCGGCGCATGATGTCGATTGATTCGCGAACGTTGCCTTTCAGGAAATCGCTGAAGGTAACGCCGTCATCCTGAGCGCCGGGGCTGCGTTGCCCGATATTGGCGCCTGTGGCATATGCACTGATTGCAATACTTGGGTCTACCATTTTTTAAACTCCATACTTCATTATTCTATCATAAATGTGGGTCTGTCGTAAAATTAGTTACGCAGCATGTCCACCGTGCGAGCCAGCATGGAACGGCTTTGTTCCACCATACCCAGATTGGCCTCATAGCTTCGCTGGGCCTCGCGCATATCCACCATCTCGATCAGCGGATTCACGTTCGAAAGCTGGACGATGCCGTTTTCATCCGCACCGGGGTGATCGGGCATAAGGCGGGTTGGATAAGCAACCGAAGTATCCTTGGTGATCTTGCCGATCTGTACCAGCCTGATACCCAGCTCCTTATCCAGAATATTTTTAAATGTTACCTGTTGGCGTGTATACGGCGTTTCACCAGGAAGGTTGGCGGCGGTGTCGGCGTTGGCGACGTTTTCGGAAATCACCTTGATACGGGTTCCCTGTACACGCATCCCCTGGGCGGACATCAGCATGGCATTTTCAATATCTGACATTTTTCTGTCTCCTTTCCCTTATCTCTTATTGCGAACGAATGGCCATGCGCAGCATACCGATCTGTTTCTGCATCAGGTTGCTCATCAGGTTGTATTCGGTCACGTTGCTGGTGGATTTAAACAGCTGTTCCTCGATCACGACCGCGTTGCCGGAGGGAGAAACCTCGTACACATCTTTTTGTTCGTGGACTTTAAATCTGTGGTCTCCGCCCGCTTCGTTACCGGTGGCAAACGCGATATGGTTGCCGTTGGTCGAACGCGCCATAACCGGAGCCACGCCCACGGTCATTTTGCCCTTTTCACGGGTCAAATCGCGCAGAACATTAGCGAAATCAGGCTGATCGATATCCTTGGGTTTGTAACCGGGAGTATCGGCATTTGCGACGTTTTGTGAAATAATGCTCTGGCGCTGGTTCAGATAATCCATTTTTGCGCCAATCGCTCTAAAAAGAGTAATACTATCGGTAGTCATATTATAAACCTTTTTTTATTTACCCATCCTGAGAAGGATCAATGCAGAAAGCGTGCCAATGAGCGGAAAAGACGGGAAAGATTGGGGCGAAACCCACAACAATGACCTAACCCCCTTAAATATAAGCAAAATACCGGGAAGAAAAACCGCCGTTGCGCTAAAAGACGGCAGCGATGAGGGCAAAGCACCGCACATCTCTGCCGCCGGGCGGGGAAAACTTGCCGAGAAAATCCTGCAGCTTGCCTTCGAAAACGGCATCAAGGTAAGGGAGGACAGCGATCTTGCTGAAATGCTTGCAAAAATCGAGATCGACAGCCCGATTCCATCCGAAGCCTTTATGGCGGTCGCTGAAATTTTATCGTATGTATACAAGGCCAACGGGCAGCCTAATCCCTTTGATAGTGTGCTGGGGCATGATAAAGAGGAGACATGAGCGCGGACGCCATCAACCATTTCGAAACACGCCTGAAAGGACTGACCGAATCCGTCCACGAGGCGCAAACCCTTGTTTATTCAGGGAAAATGGTGAACATGGACGGCCTTGATACCGAATCCGAGGTATTGCTGGCCGATATACAAACCGCGCCGCCGAAGGTAAAAAAGGCTCTCGCCCCCGCCCTTTCCGCCCTGATCAGCGCTCTTGACCATCTGGAGGCGGAAATCAGGCATTACAAGGCGCAAAAAGAAAAAGAACAGGAACAATCAGGATCATAAGCAGCATGGCCGACCTTCCCCAAATTCTTAAACTTATCGCCGCGCTCGTTTTCGTGGTCTCTTTAATGGGGGGCCTCGCTTTTATCCTCAGGAAATCCGGACTGGGCGGTCCCATACCTGTCCAAGGCAAGGAAAAGCGCCTGAGACTGGTCGAAATACTGCCTCTGGACGGGCGCAGAAAATTGGTATTATTACAGCGCGACGACAAACAGCATCTTGTCATTTTGGGCGCGAATGGCGAAACTGTGGTGGAAACAGATATAAAACCCAAGAATGACAATAAACGCAAAAAAACCACATAACAGGGCCGCGGGAGCCACTTCCTTTTTCTCACGTATTTTCGCGGATAAACGCGCGCGTTATGTGCTGTTCGCCCTGCTTGCGCTTGTCGTTACGGTCGGCGTGACGCTCGCTGGCGGCGCGGCACTGGCACAAAGCGTTTCTATTGATCTGGGCGAGGATGCCGACGGTACCGTAACGGGCCGCGTGGTTCAAATGGTCGCCCTTCTGACCGTTCTTTCACTTGCCCCGTCTATCCTGATCATGATGACCTCTTTTACGCGGATCGTCGTAGTACTTTCGTTCCTGCGTACCGCCATCGGCATTCAGCAAACACCGCCCAATACGGTGATGCTTTCCCTCGCCCTGTTCCTGACGTTTTTCATCATGGCCCCCACGCTGGAAAAGGCGTATCAGGACGGAATCGTTCCCCTGATCAACGAAGACATAGACGAGATGGAGGCGTTCAACCGTTCCACCGAACCGTTCAAGGAATTCATGCTCAAACATGCGCGCGAGGACGATGTTGATCTTTTCATGCGCCTGAGCGGCACTCCGGCGGTACGCGAGGCGATGGACATTCCGCTTCAGATCGTCATTCCCTCTTTCATGATTTCGGAATTGCGGCGCGCCTTTGAAATCGGCTTTATGCTGTTTTTACCGTTTTTGATTATCGACCTCGTCACGGCCTCTATCCTGATGTCGATGGGTATGATGATGCTACCGCCCGTTACAATTTCACTGCCGTTCAAGATTATCTTTTTCGTGCTGGTCGATGGCTGGCACTTGATCGCGGGCACGCTGATTCAGAGCTTCGATAAAGCGCCTATTGTGCCGGGGTAGTATTTGCGGCCCCTTCCACCCCACCTTCTTTGGCGGCATCCTCCCCCGAAACCACCTTGTCACCCGGAAGCGGTTCCAGCTTCTTCGGTTTGATCTGGCGGTAACTGCGCAGGAAACCGCTGAACAGATCCACTTCCGAGGTTACGGATAACAGCGTATCACGGTCGGCCAGTGCGGGGCTCTGGCGCGGACGGGTCACCACTTCGAACATGCTGGCCTTATCCGTGCGGCTCATCGGTTCGCTGTATTTCTCGCGCATATTGGCAAGGCCGATCCGGTCGCTGGCAAGGTTGAGTGCAATCGCACGGTTAAGCAGCAATTCCGCATGCTGGGGTTTTAACGTACGGGTCAGGGAAAATGCCTCGTCGGCGATCACCATATCCAGCGCTTCGGCGGCATCGTCCCAATATCCGGCATTCCATGAAATATCGACCTTAAGGCGGTTCACATCCGGGCTTTCTTCCATATCGTTCAAAAGCGCAAGCGCCTGATCGGTCTTGCCTTGCTTGGACAGTGCGCGCGCACGAAGCAGCGAAATTTCATTAAAGCGCTCTTGAGAGACTGTTTGCCCTGCCGGAAGTTCGCGGATAAGTTTCGTTGCATTGTTAAGCGCTTGTATCGCCTTATCGGGTTTGTTGTCCAGCAAACGGATTCCGGCAAGATTTACCGAAACGCGCAAGGCATCTTCGCCCGTCAAACGGTGGCGCACCTGATGCTCCAGCAAATCTCCGGCACGTTCCAGAAGATCAGCCTCCACCAATCGTTCGGACAGGCGCTCGACAACCTGATCTCCCTTTTCACCCGTGGGGACAAGCTCGGTAAACTGTTCGTAAATCGCAATCGCATCCAGCGGCGATACTTCATCCAGACCGTCTTTCAAGTATAGATCGGAGAAAGCCTGCGCCATGTCGCGCGTCACCAGACGACCCATATCCGTATCGGGCGCGAAGGTCGCGGCATCACGCATGATAGTAAGCCCCTTCATATAATCGGCGCTGTCGAAATATTCCTTACCCAGCCAGTAATTGATCTGCGCCTCCAGATCATCTCCGCGCCAGCTATAACGAAGGCGCTCTAACTGATCTATAGCGCGAGGCGCATCCATGCTGCCCTGTTCGATCAACAGTCGCGTTAACGCCAGCCCCGCCTTGGCGCGGTAAAGATCGTCCGGCCCTTCGGTCAAGGGTTGCCAAAGATTGAATGTCTCGCGGTATTTGCCCTTTTGCCGCGCCGCTTCGCCCTTGAGGTAATTCAGCGCCGCATGGTGCGCGGCGGAAAACCCGGCCGCATAATCATCTTCCATCTCATCACCTTCGACGATACCCAGCAATTCCTCAGCGCCAGCCACATCACCGGCACGAAGGCGAATTTCGGCCAGAACGAGGCCGAGACGGCTGCGGATCGCATCGGGATAATTGTAAATCGGCGCAAAATTATTCGGCAAGATAGAGGCCGCCTGTTCCCAATCGCCCAGATCGGCGAGCGTATAGGCGCGCCAATATTGAACCTCTCCATAGGGCTCGAGGATAGGATCGGAAAGATCGCGGAACGCCTCCTCGCTTTTCCAGTCCAAAGCCTTGGCCGCGCCGCGAAGGGCGACATATTCCGGCGACATCTGAATTTCCGGCGCCTGCTGAGCCGCAAAACGGAAGAACCCCAGAGCCTCGGCCCCGCGCGCGCTGGCAAGGTACATTTTCCCCAGCATGATCAAATCTTCAGCCTGACGGGTATCACTATGTTCCTGCAAGCCCGCCAGAACGATATTTTTATTCTGGTGCAGAACTTCCGTGCCGCCCATTTGCCATTCGTGGAATTTATAAATCAACTTGACCTTGTCCGGCACATCGCTGGGCGCGACCACTTCGGTTCTGTGGATACGTGCGATCTCCACCATCCCTTGCGGCATCAGCGCCAATCCGCCGGAACGGGAAATTTCTACCCCTTCAGGTGTCGCGCTTACCAGTAAACCGTCAACCTTGGGCCGGATCACCATACCGGCGGCGGCGGGAATAATTTCAAAATCGACAAATTCCTGTCCCTTGCCGACCGTGTCTTTTGCATCGGCAACCGTGACCACTTTCAACGGCGCGCCGGAAACCGGATCTTGTATATCAAACACGCTTGCCGCGCCCTTGATGGGGTATAACAGACTGCCGGAGCGAAGCTTACCCTCCTCCACGCCGATGCGTTTAGGAATGACCTCCCGCCCCTCTTTCTCGTTGCCTGATACCGTTACACGCCAGAAAAGACCGCTGCCCTCCGTCTTCGCAAAGCTGCGATCAGGCATGGCGATATAAAAAACCTCCCCGCCCTCTGTCGGCATTTTTTTGAACTGGGAAAGATCGATAGCGTTGGGGCCGCTGACCTGCGGCTCCAGAAGCTCGTCCTTGCGGTTAATAACAAGAAAAAGATTGCCGTGGTTTTCAAAGGCCGCCATACCGAATTCCTGCGTCGAGGTCAGGGTAATCAAATTCGGCGCCGTTTCGTCCTTTTTAGGAACCTGAATACCTTTTCTTACATCCACCGCCTCTTCCTGCTGCAGAGCTTTTAGCTGCCCCTCCATGGTTTCTGGCATGGTTTTGGGTGCTTCGGGAACGACCGGTTTTTCAGGCTCTGCCGGAAAGGCCGCGACTTCTTCAGGCTTTGCTTCTTCAGCAGGTTTTACGTCCGGTTTGGCCAGTTCCTCTTGCGGAGGTGCGGCGGCGTCTGCAGTTTTTTCAGGTGCTTTTTCTTCCGCCTTAGGCTCCGGTTTGGCCTCTTCCGCTTTGGCCGTTTCTTTAGGCGGCTGTGCAGGAGTAGCTGGTTTTCCGCCCGGCGGGTTGTAGATATCAACCACCAGCTTTTTGCCTATTTTAAAATCGCGGGTGCGGCTGCCTTCCGGAATATCGATGCTAAGAGAGGTATTCCCTCCCACGCTATAGCCCAGAATATTGCCGCTTGCGGCGGGCATTTGCGACATATTCAACGTCACTTCTTTTTTAAAGGTAAGGGTCAGCTTTTTTCCACCCTCCATTTCCTTGGTATAGGGAACGCTTCCCGCGCCATCCAGAACGATACGCGAATAATCTTCATGCTCGCCTGTCCGAACGCCAACGGCTTCCTGCGCCCAAGCGGGTAAAACCGGGGAGCCGGCGAAGATAAGAACAGCAATAAGGAATAAAAAATACCTCATCTTTTAAGCGTGCCATAGGCGGTGTCAAAGAACAAGAATGGAGCTCAGGAAAGCACGTGTTACACCCGCTTTAATTAGGGGCGCGAAAGACCCGAAAATCAGTTACCCATATTCATGAAAAAACGTTTTGAACCGTCATCTTTCAGAATCACAATATCCACACGCCGCGCCAGGCTCAGGCGCTGTTCCATCGGCATACTGGCCGAAAGTTCGTCATAACGCGCGCTGGAAAAGCCCTTCACCACAATGGGCCTCGGGTATCCGACATCACGCAGAATTGAGGACGTCTTCAAGGCACGAGAGAGCGATAACTGCCAGTTATTCTCGAATTTAGGATTTACGGAACCGACCGGAGTGGGATCGGTATGACCGACGATTTCGATTTTATTGCGAATGCGGGAAAGCGACCCGCCAATCGCGAATATGGCCTTACGCCCCTGCGCCGAAACTCTGTCCTGCCCCGGTTCGAACAGCAAAGCCGAAGGCAGGGAAACAATCAGGCGGTCCTGCTGAAGATAGGTAGTGACATCCGCCAATGATTCGTTTTCGGCAATCAGGTCGCCCAGCAGCGAGTCGAGATAACCAAGGTCTAGCGCCTTGCCGTAATCCAGTTTGTCGATCTCCACTGTGTCTTGTGCTCCGGCGAAATCGGCCTGAGAAAAATGCATTCCAAACTCTCGGTTTACCGCCCCGGTAATCTGTGACCATTGCTCCTCTTTCACCATCGACATGGCATAAAGCAGGACGAAAAAAGTAAGCATCAGCGCCATAACATCGGTAAAGGTGATCAACCACAAGCTCACACTTTCCTCTACCGGGGTGAGTATTTCGCGCGAACGCTGGTAGCGTTTGGGCGGCGGCAGAACTTCCTCTTCTTCACCCTCCGCCCCTTCCTCTGCCTCTTCGGGGTGGTGGCCCAGAGTAATGCCCGCATTCGCCTGTTCGTGATGTTCCTCGATAATCTTTTGCGCCATCTCAGCCGCCTCTGGAGATATCTCTGCCGGAGAGGCTTGTGCAGGCTGCTTCTGTTCGGCTTCAATGGTCGCATTTTGAGACGACGGAGAAGACTTTTGCTCTACCTTCGTTTCCGTCTTTGGCGCAGATTTTTTATCTTCCATTATTGCGCCCTCCCTGCCCCGGTTGCAGAGACAAGATCAAAGGGCTCATGACGCTGGAACAGTAACTCTACATAGCCCGCCGGTCCGGGGCCGAGCCCAGTGGACACCAGCTTGGGCGGCAGGCCACCATTTTCCAGCACCTGCGCCAGAGCCGCCGCTTCGCGCATAAACTCCGCCGCCTTGCGCGGATCTTCCGCATTAAGGCGCGCGGGGTTTTTGCCTGTACCCACCACCATATCCATGCGGTAGGTCACATTATTTTGCGCATGAACCAGCGAAATAAGGGTAGGCAGGAAATTAACCTTCGCCGTTTCGGGTTGCGTCAGAGCTTCTTCAAGATCTTCATATTTGACCGTGATGCTCATGCTGGTGCCAATAGAGTTTTTCTGCGGTTTCAGACCGCTGATCTCGGCGGTGAACAGTTCTTTGAGATCATCGAGCGCATCGCCGGTTTTATCCGACTGCGCTTCAGTTTCCATGGTTGAAGGACCTAGAGCTTCTTCGTCGATCGGACTTGAACTGAAAGCCGCCGAAAGGCTATCCATAACGGGTTTAGAGCGCTCTTCTTCATAATCTGAAATTGTGTTCAGAATGATAAAGAACGAAAGCAGCATTATAAATAAAGACAGAGCGAGGAATTGATTGGCCATGGCTTTCTTTCAAACGGAAGCGGCGCGCAACATAATCGCGCTTTATCAATCCTATCAAAAAGAGTGGCTGAAAGAAAATGCTATAACGTCCTTACCATGGCAAAATTACCTGGCTTGCCTAATCGAATTCGGCCAGAAGCTTGTCTATATCGTCTTGTGTGATCGCTTTATCCGGCATTTGCGGACCGTTTAAAAGTGCGGCATCACCTTTGGGCCCGGAACTTTCGCCGCTACCCTCCCCTTCGGAATCGGAAAGACTTTCGTCCAGGCCGCTCAGCAGTTTATTGACCTTTTCCTCGATAGTGCGCAGCGTGCTTACCACCTTTGTAATGCGCTGGCCTGTAATATCCTGAAAGGAACATGCCTCGTAAATCTTGATCACTTCCCCGCCGATTATCTCGCCCGCAGGGCCCGCTTCAGTTGCTTTTTCCTGAATTACGTCACAGGCATCCATGATCGTGCCTGTGGCTTCGGCGGTCGCCTCGACCACCGCGTCCAGTTCGTCCGTAGCGGTCGGTATATGCTTGCTTTTGATATCCCCCGCCCCGGCCATGCCCACTTCCTTGCGGGCATCCTCGATTACCTTTTGCAATTCCTTAAGCTCGGAAAATATGGCATCGCGCGAGGCATCGCCCGCGTGCTCCACTTTGGAGATAACCGAATTGATGATCCTTATAACCTGATCCCGTTCATAGGGCCCGTTGTGATGTGCTTGTAGGGGATGAGACATCGCCTGCTCCTTTTTATTTTTGTGTTTTAGAAATCCCCCAGAACGGCGGAAATTTTATTTTTAAGCGTTTCGGCGTTAAAGGGTTTGACGATATAGTTATCGACCCCCGCCTGCTTAGCCGCCACGACGTTCTCCGTCTTGCTTTCCGCTGTGACCATGATGAAGGGCACGCTACTGAACGATTTGTCAGAGGCCCGGACCTGTTTCAGGAACTCGTAACCGGTCATCGGCTCCATATTCCAGTCGGAAATAACAAGGCCGTAATTTTTTTCCTGCACCTTTTTAAGCGCCATCGTTCCGTCTGTGGCTTCGTCGATATTGCTGAAACCCAATTGCTTGAGCAGGTTTTTAATGATCCTGAGCATCGTGTTATAATCGTCTACGATCAAGACGTTCATATTCATATCTACAGACAATTTTAATCTCCCCGAACTGTGAAATAACTGACGTTAGATTTTGAAATCTTTCGAAAGTGCGAGGGACCGCACTTGTGATTTACTCTATGGGCAAAACCTGCCAGACCCAAGAAAAAAGCTGGTTTTGGGCCGTTTAGCGCATACATGGGAATGAGAAAGAAGAAAAATCCACACTCGAAAGCAGATTTTTTAATTGCTTTGGGGCAATTCCGGCAGACGCTTTTGCTCCGCCAGCAGAATCGTAACAGTGCGCGCGCGTTCGGGGTTCATATTGGCAAGGATGGGGGAAAGTTTACGCTCCGACATTTTTCCCATCACGGCAACAAGAACGCTCAAATCAAGTGTATCGAATATGCGGGCGGCTTCCTTGGCCTTCATGCCTTCGTAAATCCTGACCAGGCTGTCGAGGCGCGCTTTTTCCTCTTCTGATTGTTTTTCCAGAAGCCCTTCGATCTCACTGCGCAGTTGGATCAGTTCCTGATATTTCTGATCCATCTCTTTTTCCGCCGCGTTTAAAAGCGCCTCGCGCGTGGCGATAGATTGTTCGCGCTTTTGTAATTCCTCACGGCGCTTGGAAAGGTCTTTGAAAATCTCCATCCGCACGGCGGAATATTCCAGATCGGAATCGCTGGCATCCAGCCAGTCTACGGGCTCTTCCTCGCCGAAAGCTTCTTTTTGCAATTCTTCCAAAGTGGGCTCATTACCATCCTCTTCATCAAGCTCCGCGTCATCGACGATAAACCCGCCTTCGTCCTTACCGATCGTTTCCCCGGCGGGGGCGCCTTGAAGCGGCATGTTTTCATCAGGTTTTTCAACCGCGTATGCCACGCCGGACATGGTATAAAAACCGGAGACGAGATCGACCGCGCGCACCGAGAACGCGAGGAAGGCCACAAAAACCAGCAGCGGCAATATTTTCAGTCGTCCTAGCAAAGGCATTTTATCCCTGTTTCATCATCAAGATATTACGCATCAGATACTAAAGGGACGCGCCGGATTTGGCTACGCCGCATTTTGTTTTTTATTGCGCTTCAGAGCCCGGTAAAGTTCTCTTTCCGCCTGGCTTTGCAGATCGGCGGGAACATCGTCTTCCGCCCCTCCTTCAAAGCCGGAAATATCGTCGTCCATATCATCGCCCCAACCTGTTTCAATGTCGCGGTCCTGAATAAAGAAAGACGGCGGCGCGTCTTCTTCACTCTCATCCTGCGCCGTTTCGGGCTCTTCCCAAGCAGAGGAAGGCTTGTCCATATTCACCGGCTTGCCGGCGGGTTTATCGGGAAACGGCGCACTTTGGGCCACGGAAAGCGGTGCGTTACGGGCATTGCGGGCCGCGGCAATCTCCAGTCTGGAAGCCAGTTCATCCCCGGTTTCATTCATAATCTGCAGCTCTTTTATCAGCCCCTTGGAATCGGCGATTAACCCCTCCAGCTTCACGGCTGTATCGTTTCCTGCCTGTTTCAGCTTTTCCACCGCTTCCTGCGCATGATCTATATTGGCAGTAAGCTCGCTGATCAGGTCTTTAAAATCTTCACGCGCCGTCCTGAAATTTTCCAAACTCTTCGAAAGCCTGACCGCCAGATAAATGGCAACACTTAAAAAGATCAGGACGGAAACATCAATAAATAAACCCAGTGTTACCCCAGTCATTAATCATCCTCTTTTTCTGGCGGAATGTAATCCTCGATCCGGACCGCGATATTACCCTGTTTCTGACCCACCGGGCCGCGGAACATCGGGAAGTCGCCGCAGCGCAACTCCAGTTCTTCTTCTATACGTGTCGGCAACATTACCTGCGATCCGACCTTCCAGTTGAGCATCTCGCCCAGCGGCAGGACAATCTCGCCTAGAATGGCCTGAATCTGAACGTCGGTTTTATAAAGCTCCTGCGTCAGGTGGCTTTCCCAGATCGAGTCACGTCCGAATTTTTCTCCCATGAACATCTGGAGCAGAAGTTCGCGGATCGGCTCCAGCGTCGCGTAGGGAATAAGAACTTCCACCCTTCCGCCGCGGTCGCCCATATCCACACGCAGACGCGCAAGAACGCAAGCGTTACCGCTTTGGCTGATTGTCGCGAAACGCGGGTTGGTTTCCATACGGTCCAGTGTAAAACTGACCGGGGAAAGCGGGTCGAAAGCCGAAGAAATATCGCCCAGCGTCACCTCGACCATTTTTTCCACCAGCTTGGTTTCGATCGTGGTATAGGGGCGCCCCTCCACGCGGATGGCGGGCGTGCCCTTACGACCGCCCAGAAGCACATCGACGATGGAATAAATAAGCGCGGAATCCGTCACCAGAAGCCCGTTATTGTCCCATTCCTCTGCCTTGAAAACGGAAAGCATGGCAGGCAGCGGAATAGAGTTCATATAATCGCCGAAACGCACCGTGGAAACCTGATCCAGAGAAACTTCAACGTTGTCGGTGGTAAGGTTCCGCAAGGAGGTTGACATCAAACGCACCAGACGGTCGAACACGATGTCGAGCATCGGCAGGCGTTCGTAATTCACCATCGCCGAGTTGATCAGCGCCATCACGCCGGAGGTTTCAACCCCCGAGCCGTCATCGTCAAAGCCCAGCAGGCTGTCGATCTCATCCTGATTAAGAATGCGCGTTCCGCCGCCGCCTTCACCGGGGTCGCCGCCCGCTTCCGCGCCTGCGGCCTCACCTTCAGCGCCTTCATCCGCCATGGACTCCCATTGTTCCATGACGGCTTTTTCTTCGTCGCTCATCTGATCAAGCTCTTCCGTAGTGGTATCGCTCATCTTATGCCTTCTGGTTTCTTAATTTTTCTCTGACTCATAATATAGAGCCATCTACTCCTTAATGGAGCAATTTTCATGCCGTTTAAGGGCGTTTACCGTATTTTACCATATATGCCCTTACTGGATCAAAATTTCCTGAAACAGGACATCCTTGATCTTAACCGGGCTCGCCGCCTGGTTTACCCTCCATAAAAGTTCCATCTGCAGCCTGTATATTCCGGCGCTGCCGCGCAAATCGGATACGCGCAGTTCGCGCAGATATGTCTGAAACTGGTCAACCACCCGTGGGATCACCGCCTCAACCAGCGGCAATTCGGCAGGGTCTTCCAGCTCAAGCTGGACAGTAAGACGCAGGTAACGGGCATTGCCGTCGGAGGAATTCAAATTCACGATCATGGTCGGGATTTCAAGAAACGCGCTCGCCCCGCCACCATGCCCGTCACCGCCGCCATGGCTGTCTTTTTTCTTTTTACCGTGGTCGGCACTCGCTTGCTCGCCGTGCTCGCCGGCCTCTTCATGCGCGGCATCCTTGCCCAGCAGACCATCCAGCATGCCTGTGAAATAAAGCCCCGCACCGCCGCCAACCAAAAGCAATATCACGGCCCCGGCGATAATAAGGATGAGCTTTTTCTTGCCTCCTGCCTTGGCGCCTTCCGCACCTTCGCCGCCCTCGCCCGCTTCGCCGCCTTCCTCACCTTCTTCGCGATCATCGTCGCGGGGCTTGTCGTCTTCTACCTGTTCGTCTTCATCGGCCATGGTTTTTCCTGATATATGTTATTTAAGATATTTCACTTATGTCACTGGTTACAAATAGCGATCTTTGAATTCTAGCCCAGATCGCGCATCAAAAAAATCCCTTTGATCACATTACGCTTATCCATCAACGGGTTTCTTCCCCGTTTGGAAATAAGGAAAAATTTTCCGTGGAATCACCTTCTTCCTTGCCGCAGCATCAGGGTGGGGCAGGTTTTACCCCACACCCCCACACAGCCAACCCACTAATAGTAAACAATTTTTTCTATTGGCACGGCATATGCAATACCAAGTTCAAAATAATAATAATGGGTAAAAAAGGACTACTACTAAAATGGAAAACACCGCTTATATTTCCCTCTCGCGCCAAACCGTTCTGCGTAACAACATGGCGATTATCGCGAACAACATTGCCAACGTGAACACGCCCGGTTACCGCGCGCAGAACACGATTTTCTCGGAATATCTGACAAAACCCGAAGGCAACAAAGACGCACTGTCCTTCGTGGTGGAACACGGCCAGTATCAAAACACGACCGCCGGTCCCCTTACAAAAACCGGCAACATGCTGGACATCGCCCTGCACGGCCCCGGCTTCTTCGGCGTTATGGGTCCGGGCGGTGAAATCGTTTATTCCCGCGCCGGCGACTTTAAGCTGGATACGGAAGGCATCCTGCGAACATCCAACGGTTTCCCGGTTGCCGATGACGGTGGCAGCGAGATTACGATCCCCGAGGATGCCACGGAAATCAACATCGACGAATTCGGCAATATTTCCGACGCAGACGGCGAGATTGCCCGCATCATGGTTAAAGAATTCACAAACGACCAAGGCCTCAAACCCATCGGTAACAGCCTTTATGCAACGGAAGAAGAAGGCATAGAGGCCGAAAACACGGTCGTTACACAAGGTTATATCGAGGGATCCAACGTCAAGGCCATCCTTGAGATGACCCGCATGATCGACACGCTGCGCTCCGATAACTCGACCCAGCGCCTTGTGCAAACCGAACACGACCGCCTGCGTACGGCCATTCAAAAACTGACGCAGACACAATAAGAACTTAAAAAAGGAGTATAAAAAATGAGATCTCTGGATATTGGCGCCACAGGCATGTTAGCCCAGCAAACAAACGTCGATGTTATTTCCAACAACATCGCCAACATGACCACGACAGGTTACAAGCGCCAGCGCGCGGCTTTCTCAGACCTGATCTACCAGAATATAGACCGCCCCGGTTCGACGTCTTCTAACGTAGGTACGATCGTTCCCTCTGGTATCCAAATCGGTCTGGGTGTTAGAAACTCCGCGGTTTACCGCCTGCATGAACAGGGCCCGATTACACTAACGGAAAACCCGCTCGACCTTGCCATCACCGGCGAAGGGTTCTTCCAGATCCAGATGCCCAGCGGCGAAACTGCCTATACACGTGACGGTACATTCCAGATCAGCGAGACCGGACAGATCGTCACCTCCCAAGGCTATGCGGTTCAGCCCTCCATCACCATTCCGGCGGATGCCACAGACATTGAAGTTAACGAGGCCGGACAGGTCATCGTCAGCCTTCCGGGACAGGTTACACTAAGTAATGTCGGCCAGCTTCAGCTTGCTACCTTCATCAACCCGACCGGCCTGAACGCCATCGGCGATAACCTTCTGCTTGAAACGGAAGCTTCAGGAACAGCCAATACGGGCAACCCGAACGAGAACCGTTTCGGCGCTATCCGTCAGGGCGCTCTGGAACAATCCAACGTAAACGTGGTGCAGGAAATTACGGCCCTGATCGCCGCCCAGCGGGCTTATGAAATGAACTCCAACGTCATCCAGACCAGCGATGAAATGATGCAATCCGTATCACAGCTTAGATAAGGAATGAGGCAATCATGACTAGCGTAATGAAAACAACATCCAGAACGATCCTCGCGGCGCTTGCGGGCCTTGCCCTCGCCGCGGGAACGCCCCCCGCCCATGCCGTAGGCCTGAAGCAAAACAGCCTTGTGGGCGGCAACATGATCACGCTGGGTGATATTTTCTACGACCTTCCCCGCGACGAAGACCGCATTCTGGGCCCCGCCCCGCGGCCCGGTCAGGAAATGGTGCTTAACGCCCGCACATTGATGCGCATCGCGGTGGCACTCGACCTGAAATGGCGTCCCGGCAGTTCGGCCGATTACATCGTGTTAAGCCGCGCGGCGACGATTATCGAGCCGACGGAAATCGAAAATGTATTGCGCACCGCTTTGGTCGAGCAGGAAAACATCAACGATGATTTTAAAATCACATTCTCCGAAGGCACGCCGGAAATCGTCTTGCCCGCCGAATTGCCGCCCGGTATAGAGCTTAGCTCTCTGGATTACCGCGCCGACAAGGGCTGGTTCAACGCGACTTTCGTGGCCCCCTCGAAAAAGAATCCGGTCCAGCGTATTACCGCCAGCGGCCGTATCGAGCAACTTGTAAAGGTTCCGGTTTTGCGTGAATCTTTACGCAGCGGCGCGATTATCGGCCAGCACGACATCGAATACAAATCCATCCCCAAGCGCAGTCTGAACGGCGACATCATGATCAATCCTGAAAACGTGATCGGCATGACGCCCCGCCGCCTTCTCCTCTCCGGCGAACCTATTGTCAGCAGCGAGATAGAACAGCCCAAAGCGGTTACCCGCGGAGAAAGCATCACCATGGTCTTTAATAACGGCGGCCTGAGACTGACTGCTAAGGGTAAAGCCCTGCAGGACGGCGCCAGAGGCGATACGATCCGCGTGATGAACGTCGCCAGCAACCGTACCATCGACGCCACCGTATCGGGTGACGGAGAGGTATTGGTCGAAACTTTCTAACCTGCGTAATCAGATTGAGTAAACACATAAGGAAAAAAACATGAAACGGGTAAAATCAAATAAACTGACAACCGCCATCCTCGCTTTAAGCACCTGCACCATGCTCGGCGCATGCAGTGCGATGGACCGCGTCGCCAATATCGGACAAGCGCCCGAAGTGACTCAGATCAGCAATCCGGTTACCGCGCCGGATTATCAGCCCGTCTCCCTGCCCATGCCTGCCCCGACGAATGTGAGCAAAAAGAAAAACTCGCTCTGGACTGCCGACCGTACCACTTTCTTTAAAGACCAGCGCGCCAGCGATGTTGGCGATATTATCACCGTCTTGATCGACATCGACGACAAGGCCGAGCTTGAAAACGAAACCGAGCGTTCCCGCAGCAGCTCGGAAGGTGCAAACCTCAACCGCATACTGGGGATAGAGCAAAGCCTTGACCGTGTCCTGCCAGAGGCGATCAAGAACCCGAGCACGGGCCTGCTTGATCCCTCTCTGGCGGATTTTGACTCCGATTCCAGCCACACAGGAAACGGAAGTATAGACCGCGATGAAAAAATCCGCGTTCAACTGGCCGCTCTGGTCACACAAATCCTGCCCAACGGCAATATGGTGGTCAGCGGACGCCAGGAAGTTCTGGTGAATTTTGAAAAGCGTATTTTGCGCATAGACGGCGTCATCCGGCCCGAGGACATCTCCACCGCCAACACGATTTCTTATGAACAGATCGCCGAAGCCCGTATCGTTTACGGCGGCGAAGGACAGATCACGGATGTTCAGCAGCCCAGATACGGCCAGCAGCTCTATGACATCATCTTCCCGTTCTAACAGAAAAATATAAGAAGAAAGAGATTAAGAAAAAAAGGCCTTCCTTCTTGCCACAGTTTTACCCACCCTAACCTTCCACCGGCCCTCTTCACTGACGGCCGGTGTTTTTTTATCGGATGGAAAGAAAAGTTAGGTCGCCATCTTCAGTTCGTGCTGCGGCAGGTTAGCGCGCTCAAGGCTTAAAACTTTGATACCTTCCTTGATAGCGTTGATATAGGCCTGCCCGTTTCTTCCCACCATATATTGTGGCTTTTCAGGAAAGTCTTTGAAACGCTCTGCAACACCATCCGCACTCATGTTAAGGGCAGAGAGACAGATACGATCAAGGTGCCTATTCATCACTTCACTGATAATAAATATATAAGGCAGCCCCTCAGGTAATACGGGCATTTCTCCCGTCTCGTGGCCGTCCCCTAAATAAAAGCTATTAAGATCTTCCCCTTCATCAGCAAAATATGAAAGCGGTACCCATTCCAGCCTTTCAAACGTATTATCAGCCTCCCTCATTTCAGGCAGACGTGAAAGAGCAACGCCCACAGCAGTAGGCCGGATGATCATATCGTTCCCGCCCGGATTAAAACGGCGAGGCAGGCATAAGGCTTCAAAAACCTCTGCGTGCTCTTTATCGGCGTCTACGCCGCCTTCTTGCCGCAACTCGCGCTTTCCCGTATCTTCAAGACTGAAATCAAAATTTTCATTGTCGGGATCGTCTATCGCCGGCGTTACTGAATCCATAAACCCTTGGGGAGTTAGCCAATAATCGCCTTTTTTGCCCACCAGAATAAAAGTCGCACCGTTCTCATCTTTGTAAAAGCACGTCACATTCGCCGCGCATTGCGGGCGACCTGCGTATGGTAGAAGACCCATTTTTTTAAAAATGGCTGAAACGCCCAGCCCTTTCATCAAATTTTGCACATGCTCGCGTATTGGAATTTCTGAGCCCAACATTGCCTTAAAGCGCTTCCCGTATTGCCTTACTTTATGTTGAAATTCGGCAAGGGCCCCAATCGCGGCAATATCTTGAGCAAATCCATCGTCATAGAAACTTACCAGGCCAACCCGCTTAAGCAGTTCCCGTTTTTCTTCCGGTGTCATATTCGCAGGATCAAAATCTTTATCGTTCATCGTCACTTCCCCAGGGAACATGCGGCCAGCAAAAAGCCGTTCCAAAATAATGATGAAACTTAACAAAAATTAATAATTATGTCAAATAAAAGCTTTTAATCGTCGCGCTGGGTTTTTTCCATGCGCTCGTGACGTTCTTGCGCCTCGAGGCTGAGCGTAGCTGTGGGCCTTGCTTTCAGGCGCGCAATCCCGATGGGTTCGCCTGTTTCTTCGCAATAGCCGTATTCACCCTGATCGATGCTGATAATGCTCTTGTTGATCTTGGAGATCAGCTTACGTTCGCGGTCGCGGGTGCGAAGCTCCAGCGCGTGGTCGGTTTCCGCCGAGGCGCGATCCGCAATATCGGGCTTTTGCAGCTCGGTAGCCTGAAGAGTTTCGGAGATCGTCTGCTCTGATTCCTTGAGCAGATCGTTACGCCATTTGATCAACTGCTGACGGAAATATTCCAGCATGACCGGGTTCATGAACTCGCCCTTGTCTTTTTCCGGGTCATAATCCGGCGGAACGATTACACTGCTTGGCGTTGACATAGTTGTATATCCCCTTCAACTTTATTTATTTAAGCGCGTGGAATATACGCGCGGTTTTTCTGAAAAACAAGCAAAAGATTACATGATTTTGAGGCCCACCCAAAGATGTTTGGCGGTTTTATCCGGCGCTTTTCCTGTCCATAACCATGCGCATTTTGGCCAGTTCGACCTGCGCCCGCAAATCGACCTCGTCCATAATCGCCACAAGCGCGGGATCAGTGATTTTCTGGCGATGAGCGGACACAACATCGGCCACATCGACCATATGCCCCACGGTCAGATTGCCCGACAGCATCGCAAGGCGGATTTTTTCGAGCTCATCGAGTATCGCCTTACAGCGTTTTTGCGCCTTCTGGCGCGCGGAACGCTCGGTCGGGTCTTCCGCCCCTTGAATCGCCAGCAGGGAATCAACCTGCGCGATGGAATGGGTCGCGGCTGTTCCCGCGGCTTTGGCCGCGCCACCCGTCATGAATTCGCCGAATTTACCGTCTATTTCCGACGCGCTTGACGATTTCTTGGTTTTTGACGGGCCTTGTGTCTTTCCGGGTCCCTGGACTTTCATTTTTTATACTCGCTAACTCGATCCGGTTTATAAGATTTATACTTTTAGTATAACCCTTTTTGCCCCTGATGCGGAAAAATTTAAAGAGGAAAGTTTTGCCGCCCCGCAAAACCCTACATCTTCGCAGACGCCTTAACCCGCAGAAAACCTTGGCTTTACCAACCTTCCGCGCCCCGCCCGCCTGACCAAAACTGGCATGGCATTCGCATATATTAACCCGAGGCGCCGCAGGTACCCGGCAAAAGTTGCTAACGGTGCCCTTGCGTTAACCAAATGCGTAAACAAGGAAGAAAACAATAAAAATGTTCCTGAAGATCGAAAACGATAAAAAAATCAAAAACAATAAAACCAAGGTGGGTTTCCGGTCGCCGCTTAAGTTTCTGGCGGGACAAGCGCTGTTAAATTTATTCGTGGCGACCGGACTATTTTTCCTCTTCGCATCTGCACCGGCTTACGCAAAAACCTCCCGTATCAAAGACATCGTAGACATCGAAAGCGTGCGTGAAAACCAGCTTATCGGCTACGGCCTTGTGGTTGGTTTGAACGGCACGGGCGACAGCCTTGGCAACTCCCCCTTCACACAGCAAAGCTTGATTGCGATGCTTGAGCGCCTCGGCGTTAGCGTCCGCGGACAGGAAATGAACACAGGCAACGTCGCCGCCGTGATGGTGACCGCTACACTTCCCGCATTCTCTAATCAGGGTTCACGCATCGACGTGAATGTCGCGGCCCTTGGCGATGCCGACAGCCTTCAGGGCGGCACACTACTCGTTACCCCCCTGCTTGCCGCAGACGGCGAAGTTTACGCCGTGGCGCAGGGCGAGATCAGCATCTCCGGTTATTCCATTTCCGGCGAAGCCGCAACCGTAACCAAGAACACACCCACTTCCGGCCGCGTGCCCAGCGGCGCGATCGTCGAGCAGGAAATCGACTTTAATCTGGAAGAGCTGCAGCAGGTTCGCCTTGCGCTTAAAAACCCCGACTTTACGACTTCCCGCCGTATTGCCGAAGCGATCAACGGTTTCATCGCCGCCCCCATCGCCAGCGCGGAAAATTCCGGCAGCGTGGTTTTGAACCGTCCCGGTAATTTTGACGGCTCCATCGTAGACCTTATTACAGATATCGAACAACTGCCCGTTCAGCCCGACCAGCCCGCGCGCGTTGTTATATCCGAACGCTCCGGTGTGATCGTAATGGGCGCGGATGTGCGTATCAGCAACGTAGCGATTGCTCAAAGCAACCTGACCGTCAACGTCACCGAAACACCGCAGGTTTCACAGGCCAACCCGTTCGCCGAACAGGGTCAGACCGTCGTGGTACCACGCAGCGATATTGATGTGAACAGCGGCGACGACGTCAAACTGGCCAATTTCGACAGCGGCGTAACCCTGCAAGACCTTGTAACCGGTCTGAACCGCCTGGGCATGCAACCGCGTGACATTATTACGATCCTGCAGGCTGTAAAAGCTGCGGGCGCCCTGCAAGCCGAAGTGGAGGTCATGTAAAGCATGGATAATATGTCCCCCGACGCAGCTTTCACCCTTGCGCAGTCTTCCCAGACCGAAAGCGCCCGTGCGCTCAAAAATCTGGACCGTGCCGCCGCGCAGAAAGATATGAAGCAGATCAACAAATCTGCAGTCGACTTCGAGGCAGTGTTTATAGCCGAAATGATGAAACCGATGTTCGAGGGAATCAGCACCGAAGCGCCCTTTGGCGGCGGACGCGGCGAGGAAGTTTTCCGCAGCCTGATGCTTCAGGAATACGGCAAGCTTATCGCGCAAACAGGAAGTATCGGCGTCGCCGACCACGTGCGTACAGAAATGCTGCGCATTCAGGAACAACAGGCAAAGGCCGCAGAAGCAAGACAAATAGAACAAATAATAAAAGCACAACCACTAACCGAGGAGCAAATATACGATGTCTCAACAAGCTATGAATAAAAACACTCAAGCCCCGGCAGCCAAAGGCGCTTCCGCTCCGAAGACTTTAAGAATTCTGCCCCAGCAACCTGTTGAGGCCGTAAATGTCGTGATCAAGGTCACGGAAAGATTGCTGGATTTATCGGAGCGAGAAACACAGGCCCTTGTGCATAACGATGCGCTAAAGCTCGACATGATACAGGATGAAAAAGAAATCCTCTCCGGCCATTACGTTACAGCGGCGCAAGAGTTCCGCTCCCGTCTCGGCGAGTTCCGCAGACTTGACCGCAACCTTATCCGCAAGCTCGAAACCGTACAGAACGAGTTGGGCGAGAAAATGAAACAGAACACCGACCTGATCGAACAGATGTATATGCGCTCCCGCCGCAATACGCAGGCAACACTGTTCAACGCACAGGAAATCGGACAGGACAACAAGTTTTTCCTAAGAGAAAAAGAAGAAACCGAGGCAGCAAACATAACGCCGCAGCTGGCCGAAGCCCTGCCCAGTCAACAAGGTAACGCCGCGTAAGCAAGAACAAACCATCTAAGTAAAAAACTAGAGAAGCTAAAATGAAACATACTGAACAGAACATTCAAAAAAACCAGATGGGCCCCTTCATTCTTTCCCGCAACCCTCAAAAGGCGATGCAGGAAATGATGGATACGATCAGCCATTTGCAGAGAATTTACCTGCGTGAAAACGAAGCCCTTGATAAGGCGGACACCGACGGTTTTTTAGGCCTGCAGGAAGAAAAACTGACCGCCGCCCATCACTATCAGGATCATATCAGCCAGATCATCAAGCGCCGCGATGAAATGCAGAGCCTTGATCCGTCCGTTCGTCGCAAGCTTGAAAACATGCATTCCGAACTCTCCGAAGCCGGCATGAAAAATATGCGCGCAATCGAACGTATGAAGAAAGGTCTGGACCGTTTAGCGGGAACCTTGCGCGACGCTGCGAAGAAAGAAGCAGAAAAACAGAACGGTCAGCATTACGGCGCGACAGGCCATATCAGAAAAACGCGCAACAAGGCGCTGTCCACCGGCAGCATCAGCGAAACTGTGTAGAGAAACTATGTAGGAAAACCCGTGTAGGAGTTTTCAAACACAAGGAACAGGAAAGAATACCCATGAGCATAGACAGCCTTTTTACTGTACATACAAAACAGCTTAGCACACCTGCGCAAGGGGCCGGTCTTCCCGCTGCGGGCGCGCTCGCTAATATCGCTTTCATGGAACTGTTCCTCCAGACACTGGAAGAAGCGGAACAAGGCAAAGATCAAAAACATCCGGAAGCGCAGCTTCTTCAATCCGAAAATCCTGCCTTGAAAAAAGATCCGTCTCTGGACCCGGCGACCTTACTTGCCGATAACGAAAAGGTGACCGAAAAGGCCAAACTTTTAAGCTCCCCCGAAACGGAAATAGCCGACACTCTTGCCTTGAACCAGCAGGCCGTGGACGAGCAGCTTGTCTCCAACAGCGATGATTCTGATGAGATCGAAGAAATCACAAAACTGATCAACGGCTTTATAGACAGCAAAGTCAAAGAAACCGGAAAAGTCCAGAGCGGCTCGGCGCGCGAAATTCTGGAACGTATCGCCTCTCTGGTAGAAGATAACGGCGGGAGCGCCTTGATCGCCGCGAACCTCACCCCGCAACAAATCAACGACCTGCAGCAAGTAGTAATGCTCCAGCTTGCCCCTGCAAAGACCATACAGAGCCCGACAACAAAAATTCAGGTAGATGCAGAAACTGAATCCGCCGAACGCATTAGTCAAAGCATGGGACTGGGCGGCATCGTCCAGCTTATACCGCCGCAGGAACGCGGTAACACATTATACCTTGCGCAAAGTCTGGCCCAAGGGCAAAACAGCCGCGGTCTGAAACCCGCTAATGACTTAAGCGCAAAACTTACCGACTTCGTAACTGAAGACGAGGTACAAACCGATTTACGGTTCGAGGAATTTTTGAAAAATCTCGGCGAAGGCTCGCTGGGCAACAAGGCAAAAAATGCCGCTGACAATATCCTTGCAATGAAATCTGCGCAGGCACAAGGCTCGCCCGTTAACGCCAATGCGGGCGTTACTCCAAATTTAAGCACGCTGCAGGGCTGGCCTTTCTCACTGACCGGCAGCCTATTCTCCTCTTCATCCAGCTTTGAAGATTACAATTCGTTAGGCTTGAACGGCGTAACCACAGGTCAGCTTAACGGACCGGGAAGCTTGACCAATCTTGTAACGCAAGCCCACAGCGCCGCGCAGCCCCACCCCGCCACACAGATGGTAGCGGCCACAATTCGCAGAGCCGCTGTGGGCGGCGAGCCAAGCAACATCACCCTTCAACTCGACCCGCCTGAACTGGGCCGCGTCGAAGTAAAGATGGATTTCAGCAAGGACAAAAAAATCAAAACCGTCATTACAGTGGAAAAGCCGGAAACACTTTCCATGCTCCAGCGGGATATCGCAAACCTGGAACGGGTTTTGCATAGCTCAGGACTGGATGCCGACGCCGGTATCGATTTCGAATTGGCAGGGGAAAATTATGCCTTCGGTCAAAACGGCGGACATGAAAACGGACAATCCGGCCAGCGCGGCTCGAAAGGCAGCAACGGTCAAGAAGACGAGATGGAGATACAGGAATCAACAATGACCTGGAAGGTCGACCCGGAAACAGGACATACGAGATACAACATCTGGGTTTAAAGATTAAACGAGTAAAGCAAAGAAGAATAACAAACAGGGAAAGACAATGACCAGTGACGTAAACCTTAACACCGCCGTACAGCAGCAGACGAATACAGCCAATTCCTCTGCCTCACTGGCCAGTGACTTTACCCAGTTCCTGACACTGCTTACCACACAATTGCAGAACCAAGACCCTCTCTCCCCCATGGACACCAGCGAGTTTACAAACCAGCTCGTTATGTTCTCGGGCGTAGAACAACAGATCAACGCCAACCAGAAACTAGACTCCCTCGTGGCTCTCGGGCTTACTAATGGCTTTACCTCCGCACTTGGATATGTCGGTCTGGACATCAGCTATGTCAGTTCAGATCTTTATTATGACGGCTCACGTCCTGTGGAGATTAACTACGCTCTAGACGGTCAGGCTGTAACATCGAAAATCAGCATCACCGATGAAGACGGCAAAGAAATATTTACCGCCGATGCTTCCAAATCAGGCCGCGATTCATTCACGTGGGATGGCACATTGAAGGGCGGCGGCAAGGCCGAGCCCGGAACCTATCAGGTACACATCAATGCACTGGACATTGACAACAAACCCGTCGGCTCAACAACCGTTGTTTCGGGCCGGGTTGAAGGTGTGGAAACCCAGAACGGTTCCATCTTCCTTCTGGTCGGTGATCGCGCGGTTTCAGTTTCAAACGTTCTTAACGCCAACCAGCCGAAAGATGCTGTTACACCTCCGGCTTAAGAATGAAGAAGTATAGAATTAGGAAATAAAAGGAATGTCACTTTTTAGCACTCTATATACAAGCGCAGGCGGGATGGAAGCCCAGCAAAGAGCGACGGCGAATATCTCGACCAATATCGCCAATATCGGCACAATTGGCTACAAACGCTCCGACATGTCTTTCAAGGAACTGATCGCCGACCCCGCCCGGAACACCGGCAGACCGACATCAGGCTCCGCCAACATGGTTTCTGCAGAAAGACTCCTGCGCGCCACTTCAGCAGGTACTGTCCGCCAGACGGCCTCCTCCACTGATGCCGCCGTCGTCGGTAACGGTTTCTTCGTGGTCAAAGCGGGCGTCGATCCGGCGCAGGAATTCCTGTACACCCGTGCAGGAGATTTCAGCGAAGATGCCAGCGGCATACTTAGAAACACTGCCGGCTTCGTTCTTCACGGCTGGCGCCTCGACCAAAACGGTGTTCCCAACACAGGGTCTCTCGTGCCGGTGAACGTGGCCCTTCTGCAAACGCAAATTCAGGCAACAACAGGCGCTTCTCTGGCCGTTAACCTTGACGCCAGTGAGAATGATTACAACCCAACTCTTTTTGCTACATCCTCAACATTACCCGTAACCAACGAAGCGCCACATTTCACACGCTCGCTCAGAGTCTATGACGCACAAGGAACGGCCCGGGAAGTATCGCTTGAGTTCCGCAAAATCACGGGACCGATGGCGCAGTTTACCTCACGCACTGACGCTTTGGGCCCAAACGATATATTGGTTGATAACGCATCCGGCCCGACACCTTTCATTACTGCGGGCGATACGATGGAAATTACCGATGGAACAGAGACACTCTCCATCAGCTTTGTAAACGGCCCCGCCGACCTGACACTTAACGAAGCCAATACAATGAAAGACGTTCTGGACGTCATTAACCGCTTCACCGATATCGACGGCAACCTTATGTTCGAGGCACGCCTGAACGCGCAAGGCCGCCTGCTCGTACAGTCGATCAACCCGAGCTCAACGCTCGACATTTCAACCTCCAGCGCCAGCGTAATGGGAGCAAACGGCTTTGACTTTATTCCCGACCCTGTCGATCTGGACTATGTTTACGAACCCGCTTTCGATATTAACGCCGACCCGGCGGGTTCTATTTACCCGACGCAAGGGTCGCTGCCAGCAATCGCTAATACAACCAACCCAAACACGCAAAGTTGGTGGGAACTCACAATTACAATTCCCGATCCGGCCAACCCAACCGGCACAACCAAAAGCATTCTGCGCCAAGGAGTTATCAACTTCAATTCACTGGGTGCGCTGAACGCCACGGCCAATGCCGATGGGGAAATGTTGATTGATCTGACATCGCCGATTGATTACGACTCTTCCACCACAGCGGAAGACGCAGGCTTTACAATCGATATTAGACGCTTCACCCAGTTTTCCGGCAATTATGACGTAATCGAAAGCGCCCAGAATGGCGCAGGTCTGGGTAATTACGTCGGCGCCACCATTGATCGTAACGGTATCGTCACGGCGAAATATTCTAATGGCCAGCAAGTTAATTTCTATCAATTACCTCTGGCGAATTTCACCAACGCTAACGGCTTGCAGGAAATGTCCGGCACCACATTCCGCCAGACCGAAGCGGCAGGTGAACTAACGTTCAACGCGCCGGGCACCGGCGGCACGGGATACATGCTGACCTCGTCTATCGAGGGCTCCAACGTAGATTTATCAAACGAGTTCGGCAACCTGATTACAACCCAACGGGCGTTTTCGCTAAACGGTCAAGTGCTTAACGCGGTGGATGAAATGACCAGAAACCTGTCACAACTGGCATAACGAATGAAAAGAATTTTAACTAACTAACCATTTGAGAGAACTTTAGAAAAAGGAGAAAAACAATGGGACTTTTCGGATCACTATTTACAGGCGTTTCCGCGCTGTTTGCCCAGTCGCAGAATACGGCGATCATCTCAAATAACATCGCCAACGTGAACACCACGGGCTACAAGCGCTCAGAGGCGAGTTTCAACTCACTTGTTACAACACAGAGCGGTTCATCTCGCTTCTCACCCGGCACGGCAAGCGTAACGCGTCTCCAGCGTGTGAACCAGCAGGGCGCAATCCAGCAGACAGCCTCCTCTACGGATGCATCAATCTCTGGGAACGGCTTCTTCCCGATCAAACGCTCCACACAGGACGGACAGGAATTTCTCTACACCCGCGCCGGAAACTTCAGCGAGGACGCAAGCGGTATCCTGAGAAACGCCTCCGGCTTTATTCTCTATGCTTGGCCGATCGACTCTAACGGGAATCTACCCGCAAACCAGGGGGACCTTACCTCTCTCGTTCCGGCGGACGTTGCCTTCCTCGGCGGACTGACGCGCCCGACAACAACGGCGGATCTTGCGATCAACCTTGATGCGGACGATCCCGATATAAACACAGGAAGCTTGGTCGGCGGTGCAGCCGTCGGTACAACAAGCTTCACCGGAATGCCGGTTCCCAGAACCACAGCAGCCGACTTCTCCCGCGGCCTGACAGTCTTCGACTCGCTCGGTTCCGCGCAAACCCTGACGATGGAATACCGTAAAGTGACCGGACCCATGGCGAGCGCACGCAGCGAGAGTGCTATCCAGTTGACCCGTTCCACAGCACTGACCGATCTTGGCGGTATCGTAGCCGGCAACGAAATTTCTCTCACAGTCACAGGTACAGCAGCACAGGTTTACAAAATCGGTGCGGCAGCAGGTGCAGGTGAAATCCGCGTCGATACGGTCGGCGATCTTCTGGACCAGATGAACGACACTTACGGTGGCGGCACAGAGATCGTGGCATCTCTTACCCCCGGCGGTCAGATTCAGATCAAGGCCGCAACCTTCGGCGACAGCATCACACTTAGCGAAGTGACAGGTGAAGGTACGCCGCTGTTCGGTGCGAACAGCTTGCTATTCCCCAACCCTTCCGGTGCAGGTGCGCCCACAGCGGAAACATATGCCGCTTTCACACTGGATGGTACGGCAGCACAAAGCACAACCAATCCTTACGGTACGACCGCGACAACCAGAAACCAGGGCGATTTCCCCGAGTTATCCAACGTTGCCACACCGAACCCGGAAGGCTGGTGGGAACTCAAAATTATCCACCCTGATGGAAGCACGATGACTGAAGGTCTTCTGAACTTCAACGGAGACGGTAGTCTGAACGCCACGACGAACACGAGCGGTGATATCGCCGTAACCCTGAATAACATCGACTGGGGTAACGGTTCTGACACCACGCAGGATATCGTGGTCGACATCTCTCGTTTCTCCCAGTTCTCAGGAAACTTCGACGTGATCTTCTCCGACCAGAACGGAGCGGAGCTTGGCCTCAGAACAGGAATCGAGATGACCCGTAACGGCCGCGTCGTGGCACGGTTCTCCAACGGTGCCTCGGCGGACCTTTATCAGGTTCCTCTGGTGACCTTCGCGAACTCCAACGGTCTGACGGAAGTATCCGGAACGGCCTATACAGAGAACGAGCAATCGGGCGAGGAAAACCTTCGTGAAGCGGGCGCCGGCGGCGCGGGCTTCGTGGAACCCTCCACCCTTGAATCCTCGAACGTGGACCTTGCGGACGAATTCGCGAGACTGATCGTAGCCCAGCGGGCCTTCGGCGCCGCGACCAGAACGATCAACACGGTCGACCAGATGACGCAGGACCTCTTGAGCTTGCGCGGATAATAAAGTTCCTTACCGCCTCTTCTCCAGGCTTTGAGGCGGTAAGCAGTCTGAGTAAAGAAAAAGTTTGGGCCCTGGGTTTTAGGAACTTTGCTACCCTGCAATCCCTAACCCCTAACGCTCAGGGCCCGTTAGCCGAAGGCGGTAACTCTAGAATAGAGAAATCATCTTCAGCAGGGCGCATCGGGAATGTCCCGCCTGGAAGAACCCAACCACCTGATGCGCCCATCTTTTCTTTTTGACATTGGCTGCCAAAGCCATACCCTTGAAGAAACAATGGACAAAAAAACAAAGAAAAGTACATGACACCCCAAGCACAGCGTAAAAACAAAGCCCCTACCGCCTTTAATAAAAAGCAGAGCCTTGCCGAGCGTGAATTCGAGCGCGGTTATTTTAAAAAGGCCGAGCCGCTGTTCATGGACATCGTCTTGCGCGAACCGACAAACACAGACGCCGCCTATAAATATGCCACGTGCCTGCGCAAAAACTGCAAACAGGGCGAGGCACTCGCCATCATCTCACAGGCCATAGCTCTCTCACCCGCTTCCGAAGCCTATGCCGAACAAGGCCATATTTATGTGGAAATAGGTATGCCGGAAGACGCCCGGAAGTCTTTCGAAGCCGCTATCACGTTAGACGAAAACAACCATGACGCATGGGCAGGGCTTGCTCTTTATTTCGCCGATCAAGACAAGCGCGAACACGCGTTACTTATTATGAACCGCGCCAAAGAAATCGCGCAGCAAACAAACAGCGGTAAAATCGATATATACCATCATTATATGAGCCATCTTTTCAAAGGTCTGACGCTCAAAAAATTTGAACCTGCCTATAAAGCTTTGGTTCTTGACGGGCTGAATACAAAATTCGTTTCTCATGACGATTACAATAAATCATGGGACGGTCTGCTGCGAAGCGACCCTGTTCTGCTTCCTCTGCTTGATAATCTGCTGGAACGGCCCTTCGACGAATTTAAAAAAGAGATTGATAAAAACCCTGACAGCGCCCTGTTCACCGATCCGTTTTTTTATACCGGAATCAGGAAACTTAATGTCATAGAGCCGCGGCTTGAAAATATCTGCCGTAATTTCCGCCGATATTTCCTGAACGCGATTACAGAAGGAAGTTTTAAAAACAGCCACCACAACCTTCTGTTCGCTATGGCAGATCAGTGCTTCTTTACCGAATATGTTTTTTCCTTCACGGAAGAAGAGGAAAAACAGGTTGAGGCGATTATCAACGAAATTCAAAGCACGCCGTTAGAGGACATTGAAAACCTGCCGCTTAAACTAGCAATCACCGGATGTTACCGTCCCTTGATCAGTCTGGAGAACGCGCGCGATATCCGCAGCCATATTCTAAAAGCACTGAAAGACGACGCGCTTTTACAGGATCTGGTTAAAACGCAAATCGCCGAGCCGCTTGAGGAACTGCGCATAAAGCAAAACATAAAAAGCGTAGGCAGCTTCGACGATGAGGTTTCCCGCAAGGTTCAGGAACAATATGAGGAAAACCCCTACCCCCGCTGGAAAAGCTCGGCCCGGGTGACGGGTGGTGATCACGGCGCGTTCAGCAAATCTCCTGTCCATGATTTCCCTTGCGAGACGTTACTGTCCGCAGGTTGCGGCACCGGCAAGCAGATCACCATCAACCGCACTATATTCCCCACCGCCCATATTACAGCCATCGACATCAGCAAGACGAGTATAGCGTATGCGCAGCGAAAATGCCGCGAGCTCGGTTATAACGACGTCGATTTCTTTCACATTGATATTCTGGAACTCGAAAAACTGGGCAAGACATTCGATTGTATTTCCTGCGGCGGGGTACTTCACCATATGGAAGACCCGTTCAAGGGCTGGCAGTCTCTGACCAATAGTTTGAACCCCGGCGGATATATGCATATAGGCCTTTATAGCGACGCCGCCCGCCAGCATGTCGTAAAGGCGCGCGAACTTATCGCCGAAAAAGGATATGACACCACGCCGGAGGGAATACGTCAGTGCCGCGAGTATATTAAATCGCTGCCGCCCGAAGATCCGCTTTTCAAGGTGACCAAAAGCGGAGACTTTTATTCCATCTCGGGTACGCGCGATTTGATCTTCCACGTGCAGGAACATCGATACACCATTCAAGAAATCCGCGAAACGCTGGAGCGCCTGTGCCTTAAATTCACACGCATGATGTTCGTGTCCCACACGCCGCATCAACAATATAAGAAGGATTATCCGAATGACCGCTTTGCGGAAAGTATCGAAAATCTGGAAGAATTCGAGAAAAACCACCCGAACGCTTTTGCCGGAATGTATCAGTTCTGGGTGCATAAACCGGCTAAATAAATAATGAAATTTTAAGGATGAATGCGTATAATAGGAAATAGGAGTTAAAGGATTTAACTATGGCACTTATTGCAGGAGCATCGGCATATTATTACAGTTCGTCCTTGTCGAACAGCCATCGGCTTACCGTATCGACGGACAACCTTCTGGGCAGAAACACCGGAAGCCTTCTGGATGCAGGACGCCGTATCAACCGTAACGGCATCGGCCTTTCTTCCAGCGCCCGTCAATTAACCCAGAAATTCCTCAACGACAGTGGCGGCTTGGCTAACACCCTTCTCTCGGCCTCCGCGGATTTGAACACCACAGACAACCTGAAAACACGCATTTTGGCTATCCGCGCAAGGTTTGCGGCTGATGACATCGAACCGGACGTCTTTTTAACGACAGCAGAAAGAGACGCCAAGGCTAAAGAAAAAGCAGCAGCTTCGAGCGGTAGCAATGTCGATATAGAGGCATAAATCACCTCCGGCATTTTTTTCTAAAAACTTTCTCAAAAACTTAAAATACTTCCCGATTCGCCATTTTTGTTAACACCCTGTTAAGAATTTATGATATATTCTGAGAATAGGTGCCCAAGTATTGGGCGCCCGCTTAGTAAAAGCTAAACATAACCTAGGAAAGGAAACTACCATGTCTTCTGATGTAGTATTGACCGCAGCCTTACGGAACAACCTCCTCTCGCTGCAAAACACCCAAAGCCTTATTGATAGAACACAGATCCGTCTTGCTACGGGTCGTTCTGTTAACTCTGCGCTTGACGATCCGCAAAACTTCTTCGCTGCGGATTCACTTAACAACCGCGCTAACGACCTTAGCCGTCTTCTGGACGGTCTTGGTCAGTCAATTCAAACCATTAAAGCTGCCGACCAGGGTATTAAGTCTCTGACAAAACTGATCGAACAAGCTGACTCCCTGGCGACAACAGCCCTGGAAGCGACCAGTAACGCCGGTGCCGGCGCTACTATCGTTGGTGATGTTGACGTTAGCGATCTGACTATCGTAGCTGCCACACAAGGTACGTTGAACTTTAACTTCACCAACGCTGACGGTGAAGATCTTGCCAACGTTACAGGTGCTGCAGTTGCCTTCACAACCGGTCAGACGATCAGCGATATCATTAACGGTATCAACGCGATCAGAAACGCCGATAACGAGCAGATCATCAGCGCGAAACTGACTGACAGCGGACGCTTACAGATCAGCACTTTCGCTGGCGTTAACGCCCGTATCGACCTTCAGGAAAACGGTGATGCTTCTCTTGCCGAAGCACAAACAATCGCCGGTCAGCTTGGTCTGTCCAATATCCTGAGAGTGGAAAGCGCGATCACACCGGCTGGTACAGCGTCTAATAGACTTGCTGTTAACCTGGAAGCTTCCGCCAGCATTTCTTCTCAAGCCCTGTATCGTACCGGTGGTACCGAACTGGCCCAGAGAAGCACATTGCTGACCGCTTTGCTTCGTGATGCCGACGGTAGCGGCTCTCCCGCTTCCGACAACGCGTTCCAGATTGCGACAGCAGCATCTACTGGTGATACGTACTCTATCAACCTTGCCATCAACGGTGGTTCAGCCACAGCGATCGCTGTGAGCACAACCTCCACAGTGCAGAGCTTGATCGACGACATCAACAACAACGTCAACCTGAACAGCCGCATCAGCGCAAGCTTCGATGAGACTACAGGTAAGATCACGTTCTCACCCCTTACAGGCGACATCGAAAGCCTTGAATTCAGCGTAACCGCGACCGACAACGCCGGCGCAGACGCTCGTATTCAAGCTAACTTCGGTTTCGGTTCTGTTGGCAACCTGGACTCTACAACTGACGATGCGGCCGCCACTAACGCGACCGGCGAAACATCAGATGTTGAAAGCATCCGTTTCGGTTCCGGCGGTGGTGACATCGCTCAGGCCCAGAAGGACTTTAACGTTGTCCGTGACCAGATCGACGCCCTTGTGCGTGATGCCGGTTACCGTGGCGTGAACCTTCTGAACGGTGACAACCTTGTAACCAACTTCAACGAAGACCGCTCAAACCAACTGACCACAACAGGTGCAAACTTCACCTCTTCCGGTCTTGGTATTGACGCCGCTGCCTTCGCAACCGGCTCAGCGATCACTAACACGCTGACACAGGTTCGTACGGCTCTGGCCGCAGTTCGTGCCTTCGGTGGATCTATCGCTAACGACCTGGCTATTATCCAGACACGCGAAGACTTCACACAGAACACGATCACGAACCTTCAAGAAGGTCGCGACAAGCTGGTTGTAGCTGACCAGAACGAGGAAGGCGCAAACCTGCTCGCTCTGCAAACCAGACAGCAGTTGGGTGTTACATCCCTGTCTCTGGCTTCTCAGTCACAACAGTCAGTGCTTCGTCTGTTCTAATCATAAACAAGTTTCGGTCGGGACATCCCGATCCAAGCGACAAAAACCCCGGCAGAAAGCCGGGGTTTTTTCTTCGTTTTTTTGTCCAAAACCGCACGTTTTTCTACCCTTTTCGCCCCTGCCGTGATATAATATAATTATAAGCAGGAAGCTTGTTTCACCAACGGCCCGTAAGAGAAGGAAGAAATCCATGGCCCTCGTAATCGACCTCAAACCAAAAGAAAAAATACTGATCGGCGATGCCGTCATCACGAATGATGGTCAACGCTCCCGGCTACATATTGCCGGCGATGCCGCGATCATGCGTGAAAAAGACGTGATGCAGGAAGAGGACGCCAATACGCCCTGTAAGAAAATCTATTTTCTGATCCAGTGCATGTATCTGGCGCGATCCCCCAAAGAGTATCACGACAAGTATTTTAAGATGGTCAAAGAAATCCAGGACGCCGCACCGTCTTGCACGATTTTCTTTATCCAGATTAACGAGGAGATCTTGAACGATCATTACTACAAAGCCCTCAAACTGGCCAAGCAACTCATAGAACATGAAAGCGAACTGTTAGGATATGCCACAAAACAACCAAAATAACCCCTACGCCAACGCCGCCGGAACCTATGGCAGCCACGCCCAGGCCCATACTCCAGACCAACGGGAGCTCGAGGGGCGCGTCCTGCTGAAATCGGCCAAGATGATCAGCGACCTGCAAAACGCATGGGACGAGGTTACGCCCGAACTTCTGGGTGAGACCTTACGCTACAACCGCCAGATATGGATGATGTTTTACGACACCGCGCTGGAGAACCCGGAAGAAAACGGTGAAACCCGCCCGGACGACCTGCGCAACAACATCATCAACCTTGCCAACTTCATTTTCAAACGCGAGATGGAGGTCCTCTCCTCCCCCTCCAAGGAAAAGCTCGATGTTCTGGTTAACATCAACCGGGAAGTCGCGGCAGGATTGATGGCTCAGGCTGGGAACACAGCCGAAGAATAGGTTTTAAAAGTTTCCCCATTACAACAAAAAAGCCCCTCGCGGGGCCTGTTTAGGGTGCAACTACGAAACAGTATTACGCAACAACGCTGACGCCGGCGGACTGGCTCGGGGCGCTCGTAAGCGCGGCTGAAGCAAATGCAGCGGACGCAATCTGCGCCTGCTCGGAACTGGATGACGCATTTTGAGCCGTAAGCTGCGGCGCTTCCGCAGATACCGGAGCGGCAAAACTTGCGCTTTTAACGCCTTCTGAGCCTCCCTGAGCCTCCTGAGAAACCGATGAGGTCTGCTCCAGCTGGGCGCGCACAGCCTCCTGAGCGGCTCTTAAACTGGCTTCTGCGGCGCGCTGCGCCAGCAGGCTTTCAGATGGAAACTGGCGGATAACATCGCCCGTGTCTGAATCGCGGATCTGCAAGACCGCTTTGTTGTAACTGGTGTTTACTTCGATATAGGGGCTGACATAAGGGGCCAGAATAACCGGCGGCGCACTATCGACTTTAGGAGAAACGTCAGCAGCAGGTTGGGCAACGCGCGATGCGTTTACCTGCTCTACAGCTCCACGTACAAGAGGAGCGTTTGATAAAACTGAGTTAACAGCCTCGATCATTGTTAATCCTTAACCTTTAACACTTAAACCCTCATACGTCAGTCCTAGACGCAATAGGCTTAAGTTATACTACCCTAGTATCATAGTAACCCGGATAGATGCAAAAGTCAAGATTTTGCAACAAATATTTTTCATAAAAATAATAAATTTTGCTCTTTCCCCTTATCCACAACACAATGGAAAATATACAAAAAAAATATTATAATAATAAGGCGAGTTGTGATTTGCGCGATTCGCATTTCTCGCGTATTCTGTTAGTTGCGTAAGATCGTTTACGTGGGCGTTCCCTCTGGTAATTTCGGCCCGCAAAGATAAAAAGACACGGCAACATAGAAAAAGGCAAGGTCGGTGAACAGCTTTCTAGAAACACTCAAACAACTTGGCCCCGCCCGTCTGGGTGTCATGGCCGCGATCCTGCTCAGCCTTGTACTCTTCTTCGCTTTTGTCTCCATGCGTATTTCCACGCCCGAACTGAAACTGCTTTACAAGGATCTGTCCTCGCTGGATTCCGGCGCCGTTGCCGGCAAGCTCGAGGAGCTTCAGATCCGCTACGACGTTTCCGCCGACGGTTCCCGCATCATGGTCGGACAGGACGACGTGGGCCGCGCGCGTATGCTGCTGGCGCAGGCCGGCTTACCCAACGGCGGTTCCATGGGTTACGAGATTTTCGACGAACAATCCGGCTTCGGCACAACCAATTTCGTCCAGAATATCAATCAAGTCCGCGCGCTTGAGGGCGAACTGGCCCGCACCATCAGCTCGGTTGAAAACATCCGCAGCGCGCGCGTGCATCTTGTCCTGCCACAGCGCGAACTCTTCAGCCGCGATACCCGCGCCTCCAGCGCCAGCGTTTTTATCGGCATCCAGCCCGGTGCGAATATCGAACGCACCCAGATCCTAGCCATCCAGTCACTGGTTTCTTCCGCCGTCCCGGACCTGAAAGTGGATAACGTTTCCGTGATCGACAATAACGGTAACCTTTTGGCCAAGGGTGACGGTGACGACACCAGCCTGATGAGCCTGCGTTCCGAAGAACTGCGCCGTAATCAGGAAAGCCGTATGACGGAAAAAATCGAGGATCAGGTCAGCCGCGTGGTTGGCTACGGCAATGTACGTGCGGCTGTGACTATCGAAATGAATTTCGACCGTGTCAGCACGAACGAAGAACTCTTTGACCCTGAAAGTCAGGTTGTGCGCTCATCACAGCTGACCGAAGAAAACAATCGCGAGCGTGAGCCTCTTTCCGAAGCGGTAAGCGTGCAAGGCTCCCTGCCCGGCGTGGGCGCTGACCTTCTGACAGATAACCAGCCCTCATCCGAAAACAGCCGTCTTGAGGAAGTCACCAATTTCGAGATCAGCCGTACCGTGCGCAACACTGTGCGCGAAGCGGGCGAAGTTCAAAAACTCTCCGTCGGCATTCTCGTTGATGGCCGCTACACCACCGACGCTGAAGGCAACCGCGTTTACGAACCGCGTACCCAAGCCGAGCTTGACCAGATTTCCGACCTTGTCGCCTCCGCGATCGGCATCGATCAAAGCCGCGGCGACGTCATCGAAGTTGTGAACATGCGCTTTGCCGAAATCGACACCGACGAGGAAGTCGTCGATGCGCGCTTCCTTCTGGGCTTTGACAAGGGCGACCTGCTTGATGCCGCAGAAATCATGACCGTTGCCATCATGATTATTCTTGTGGTCATGCTGATCCTTCAACCGATGGTCAGCCGTTTGATGGCTATGGAGGGAGGACCGCCCGCCGATGAATCCGTCGAGGCAGACCTTCTTGCCGCGCGCCCTGACAAACCTGCTCTGGCCGCACCCACTCCTTCCTCTGCACCTGCCGCGCCTCAAGCCGAGGAATCCATGATTAACATTCAGGGTGTGGAAGGCAGCGTGAAGGCATCCACCATCAAGAAAGTCGAAGAAATTGTTGAAAACTATCCCAATGAAACCATTTCCGTGATCAGGGGCTGGATGACGACAGACAGTTAAACTAGATTTGCAGGCATGCAACGTTAGGAGAATGTTTTAAATGCGCGTACGCGAGGACTACCGGACACTCACAGGACCAGAAAAGGCCGCGATCCTGATGCTGTCTCTTGGCGAGGAACAAACCGCCAAGATATTCCAGCATATGGACGATGACGAGATCATGGAAGTTTCTCAGACGATGGCGACGCTGGGTAAGGTCAGCCCGTCGGTTATCGAGCGCCTGTTCGTGGAATTCGCCGAACAGATGTCCTCCACAAACTCCCTTGTCGGAACGCAGGACAGTACGCACCGCCTGCTCAGCAAGGCCGGTCTGAAGCCGGAAAAAATCGAAACCATCATGGAAGAAATCCGCGGTCCTGCGGGCCGTAACATGTGGGAGAAACTCGGCAATGTGAACGAGGAAACACTCGCAACCTTCCTGCAAAAAGAATATCCGCAAACCGTTGCCGTTGTGCTTTCAAAACTATCCACCGAACATGCCGCCGGGGTTCTAGCTTTGCTGCCCGAAAATTTCGCGCTTGAGGTTATTCACCGCATGCTGCGAATGGAAGCGGTACAGAAGGATATTCTGGACGAGGTCGAAAAAACGCTACGCAGCGAGTTCATGACCAACCTCGCCCGTACCCAGCGCCGCGATTCTCACGAAATCATCGCCGAGATTTTCAACTCTCTGGAACGCGCGACCGAAACACGTTTCATGGAAGAGCTGGAAAAAAGCGTACCGGATTCAGCGGAAAAAATCCGCTCCCTCATGTTCACATTCGAGGATTTGGGCAAGCTCGACCCCGCTTCCATTCAAACCATCCTGCGCGCGGCGGACAAAGACAAGCTGCCTGTCGCGCTCAAGGGCTCCACCGAAACTATGCGCGATCTTTTCTTCTCCAACATGTCAGAACGCGCAGCCAAGATCATGAAGGAAGACATGGCCGCTATGGGGCCTGTGCGCCTGAAAGACGTGGAAGACTGCCAACAATATGTGGTGAATGTCGCCAAGGATCTGGAAGCGCGCGGTGAAATCACCATCCCGACCGGCTCCGAAGAAGACGAAATGATCTACTAATCAAAGTGATCAAAAAAATATGACGAGCGAGACAATCGAAAAAAAGAAACCTGAAAAATTTCTATTCGGCACGCACAACTTCGACGAACCCGACGAAGATGATCTGGATGCTGACCCCCCTCCGCCGACATATAGTCAGGAAGATCTCGACGCCGCCACACGTGACGCCGCAGCGAAAGCCCATGCCAAGGGGCGTGAGGAAGCTTTTGCCGAGGCCAAGGCAAGTCTGGACCAGCAGGTTGCCAACGTGCTGGGCGCGATCAACCAGAACATAGGCCGGATTATTGACGCCGAATTGACGCGGGAAAAAAGTTACGAACAGGAATCGGTGCGGCTTTCTCTGGCTGTTTTTAAAAAGATATTTCCTCATATTCAGGAAAAATACGGTTTCGAGGAATTGAGCAATATTCTTGAAAAGACAGTCAACAATCAGGAAGTGCAAAGCAAAATCAGCATACAGGTCCCGCCAGAGGTTCATCTGGGCGTGCAGGCCTTTATCGAACAAACCTTCCCTTCCGCCGCGCAAAGCCGGAAAATAGAGGTGTTGCCGAATGAAACCGTGCCCGCAGGCGGCTGTAAACTTTCATGGAGCGACGGCGGTGCCGTACGCGATACGCAAGCCATTGCGGATGAAATTACCCGTTTAATGGAAGAGGCGCTTGCAGGGACGGGCGCAAACGTTCATGATAGTGGGGATGAAAATATTCAGGCCTCTGCCGGACAGGATGATATCGATCAGGAACCGGTAAGCCAGGAGCCCGAAGAAGGCCCAACAGAGGAGACGCCAGATGAGTGATGAAAACGAAGCGCCAGCGGTCGAAGAAGAGAAAAAAGACGAAACCGCAGCGGGTGGAGAAGCACAAGCGGCAGGTGGCGGCAAGGGCGGCGCCATGAACCTTGGCGAGATCAGCGAAGACCCCTCGCTTAAAGGTTCCGATCAGCACGAATATGACATAGGCGAAGCCATGGCCGGTGACGTGGCCGCTATCTATGATATTCCCGTGCAAATCTCCGCCGTTCTGGGCCGTTCGACCATGCAAGTCAGCCAGCTTCTGAAACTCGGTCGCGGCGCGGTGGTGGAACTTGACCGCAAAGTTGGCGAAGCGATTGATATTTACGTGAACAACCGCCTTGTTGCGCGCGGCGAGGTGGTGGTAGTTGAGGACAAACTGGGCGTCACAATGACGGAAATTGTGAAATCGGATCGTAATTAACAGGAACCAGACCATATGAGCGACGCCGCAGCAGCCACAGCCCCCGCACAGCAAAAACCTCCATCTTCCGCTTCTTCCAACCTTCCGTCGGTTAAAATTCCGCACCAACGGACGGTTATAGACTTTGCCACTATTCTCGGGCTTTTCTTTTCCGTCGCCCTGATCGCCGGGGCGATCATGATGGGTCATAGCGACGCCAATTTCTTTAACGTTCCTTCCCTGCTTATCGTGGTGCTGGGCACCATGGCGGCCACTACTATTTCCTATACGGGCGACGAGCTTGGAAAATCCATCAGCATCATGCTGGGTTCACTGTCACGCAAAGTAACCGACCCGAAGAAACTGGCGGTCACTCTCATGGATATCGCCGTTATCGCACGGAAAAAGGGAATTCTGGCTCTGTCCGAACTGGACAAGGACCTTGTGCGTGAACCCTTCCTGCGCCGCGCCGCACGTATCGTGGTGGACGGTTATACGCCCGAAGACGTTGAAAGCATGCTGTTTCAGGAAATCGAGGTCGAAATAGAGCGCAGCAAGCGCTCCGCCGGAATCGCCCGCCGCGCTTCCGAAGTTGCCCCTGCCATGGGTCTGATCGGAACGCTTGTGGGTCTGGTGCAGATGCTGGCCGAGCTGGAAAATCCCGAAGCCATCGGCCCCGCTATGGCCGTTGCGCTCCTGACCACATTTTACGGCGCTATTCTGGGTACCGTTGTCATGGCTCCGCTGGGTGTGAAACTCGAGAAAAACGCTCAGGATGAAGCGCTGATCAAAACCCTCATCGCGTCCACTGCGGCTTCTATCGCCCGTCAGGAAAACCCGCGCCGCCTCGAAATGGTTCTGAATACAGAGCTTCCCGCGAGCGCCCGTATCCGCTATTTTGATTGACGAATTCATTTTTACAGGAATATTTAAACCATGCGTCTTATGATCATCGGACAGCTCGAAGGCTATATCTCACAGGCCGGAAAAATCGCCCTGCAAAAGGGGGCTAAGGTTATCCACTGCGAGGATATTACCGAAGGCCTCGGCGCGCTACTCAACGGCAAGGGCGCGGATCTTGTGATGATCGACGTCAAACAGAATATCGGCAAATTCGTCGAGGAACTTGAGGCCGAGCGCATCCATTTGCCCGTCGTGGCTTGCGGTGTCGATACCGATGCGCGCGCCGCGGTAAAGGCCATTCAACAGGGCGCGAAGGAATACATCCCCCTGCCCCCCGATGCCGAGCTGATCGCCGCCGTGCTGGCAGCCGTGACAGAAGAAAACAACACCATGATCGCCGCCGACCCGGCAATGCAAGAAGTCGTGAAACTGGCCGATAAAATCGCCCCCTCGGAAGCGACAGTGCTTATCACCGGGGAATCCGGCACGGGCAAGGAAGTGATGAGCCAGTATATTCACCGCAAATCCAAACGGGCAAACGGCCCGTTCATCGCGCTCAACTGCGCCGCCATTCCCGAAAACCTTTTGGAGTCCGAGCTTTTCGGCCATGAGAAAGGCGCGTTTACCGGCGCATCCGCACGGCGTATCGGCAAATTCGAGGAGGCCCATACCGGCACGCTTTTACTCGATGAGGTCAGCGAGATGCATCCCTCGCTTCAGGCGAAACTCCTGCGCGCACTGCAGGAACGCGTCATTACCCGCGTCGGCTCCAACGATGCCGTCAAAGTCGATGTGCGCATTATCGCCACCTCCAACCGCGATATGGAAGAATCCGTCAAAAAGGGCGATTTCCGCGAAGACCTTTATTTCCGTCTGAACGTGGTCAACATTCCCCTGCCCCCTCTACGCGAACGGCCCAAAGACATCGTGACACTGGCGCAGTTTTTCGCCGATAAATATGCCGAAGCCAACGGCGTGCCCAAGAAAAAGCTGTCGAAAGAGGCGGCAACAAAGCTGCAATCCTACGGCTGGCGCGGCAATATCCGCGAGCTGGAAAACACCATGCACCGCGCGATTATTGTCTCCATGGAAGACGAGCTTGAACCCGGCGCAATCCATATCCAGCAGGGCAAACTGACAGGTGATGTTCCCGCTCCTGCCGCAGCCCCGCAAACCGCTACTCCTGCCCCCGCACAAGCTGAAGAGCCAAAACAAGTACAAAACCCCGGCGGCGTCGAAACCCTTGTCGGGCGCACGATTTCCGATGTAGAGCGTGATATGATCCTCAATACGCTTGATCATTGCCTCGGCAACCGCACACAGGCCGCTAATATCCTTGGCATTTCCATTCGCACGCTTCGCAACAAGCTGAACCAGTACAAGGACGAGGGCGTCAAACTCCCGTCTTCCGCGACCGGGTCATAGTCTACAAATCAATCGTCATCACCCGCTTTATGCGGGTGATCCATTTTGCCACCATATTCGCCCAGCTTAACGAAGGATTACCCGGACAAGCCGGGTAATGACGAGCAAAAAACTTCATCCGACATCCCGTTTGCAACTTCCCGCCCACACGGGTAAAATAGTAAAAGGCGTCTTCCGGCGCTGATTTCGTATGCCCTTGCGCATCTTCTGGTAAAGGTTTCAATGTCCGATACGCCGTCCAACGTACCATCGACTAAAGCTTCCGCGGCGCCTGCCGCTTCGGGCGGCGGAGGGCTGGGCTCTATGAATTTCGGGCGCGCGGGCTCGCTGGCTATGTCTATTGTCCGGCCCGACGTTATCTTCGCGCTGGCGATTATCACCATTATCCTGTTCATGCTGGTGCCTATTCCCACATGGATGCTCGATGTCGGCCTGTCGGTTTCCATCATGTTATCGGTGCTGATTTTGATGCTGGTCCTGTTCATACAGGTGCCGCTCGATTTCTCGACCTTCCCGACAGTGCTGCTGGTCACGACGTCTTTACGCCTCGGCCTGAACGTCGCCTCCACGCGCCTGATCCTTGAGGGCGGGCATAACGGGCGGCACGCGGCGGGCGCGGTGATCGAGGCTTTCGGGACCTTTATCATCAAGGACAGCTATGTGATCGGCGCGATTGTTTTCGCCATCCTTGTCATCGTGAACTTCGTGGTTATCACCAAGGGTTCGGGCCGTATCGCCGAGGTCGCCGCCCGCTTCACCCTTGACGCCATGCCGGGCAAACAGATGGCTATCGATGCTGACATGTCCTCAGGGCTCATTACCGAGGACGAAGCGAAGGAGCGCCGTTCGCGGCTGGAACAGGAAAGCACGTTCTTCGGGGCCATGGACGGCGCGGCGAAATTCGTGCGCGGCGACGCCATCGCGGGCCTTTTGATCGTGTTCGTCAACATTATCGGCGGCATTATCATCGGCACGGTCGGCCAGCATATGAGCCTTGCCAGCGCGGCTTCGACCTATACCATCCTGACCATCGGCGACGGTCTTGTCAGCCAGATCCCCGCGCTTGTGATCTCCGTTTCCGCGGGTCTTCTGGTCTCCAAGGCGGGCGTGGAGGGCACGGCGAACGAGGCGCTGATGCTCCAGTTCACACGCTACCCACGCGCGCTCGCCATGACTTCGGGCCTGATGCTGGCGCTCGGCCTTATTCCGATTATCCCGCTCATGCCCTTTGCCACGCTTTCGGCCCTGACCGGAGGGCTCGCTTACCTCTCCTTCAAGCGCGAAGCCGCCGAAGCCGCGCTCAAGGCCGCGCCCGTTCCCGGCAAGCCGGGAAAACCCGGAGAGCCCAGCAAGCCCGCCCCCCCGGCGGAAGAGCCGATCTCCCGCGCGCTGGCGATGGATACGATCCGCCTCGAACTCGGCTACGGTCTGCTCCCGCTGGTGCAGGGCGAAGGCGGCAACAAGCTGACCGACCAGATCAAGGGCCTGCGCCGCCAGCTTGCCGAAGATATGGGATATGTGCTCCCGGCTGTACGGATTCAAGACAATCTCCAGCTTCCAGCCAACACCTATGTCGTGCGTATTAAAGAAATTGAATCGGGCCGCGGCGACGTGCGCCCCGGCATGCTGATGTGCATGGACCCCACGGGCGCGGCGATTTCCCTTCCCGGCGAAAGCACGACCGAACCTACCTTCGGCCTGCCCGCCATGTGGATCGACAAACAATACCGCGAGGAAGCGCATTTCAAGGGCTATACCGTCGTTGACGCCCCCACCGTCATCACCACCCATATCACCGAGATGATCAAGGACAACATGCCCGACCTTCTCAATTACGCCGAAACGCAGAAGCTGCTCGACGAACTTCCCAAGGAATTCCAGAAACTTGTGGCCGACGTCATCCCGGGTCAGGTTTCCATCGGCGGACTTCAAAGAGTGCTGCAGGCCCTGCTCTCCGAACGCGTTTCCGTGCGCGATTTGCCCGCGATACTGGAGGGTATCGCCGAGGCCGCGATGTACACCAAGAACGTCGCCCAGATCACCGAGCATGTGCGCTCCCGCCTCTCCCGCCAGCTTTGCGATTCCAATATGGGCCCGTCCGGCAAGATGGCGCTGGTCACGCTTTCCCCCGACTGGGAACAAAGCTTCATGCAGGCACTTGTGGGTGACGGCGAAGACAAACAGCTCGCCATGCCGCCCAGCCAGCTCCAGGAATTTATCGGCGACGTGCGCGATAAATACGACGAGCTTTCGGCGCAGGGCGAAATCCCCGTCCTTCTCACCTCCCCCGCCATCCGCCCCTATGTGCGCAGCGTCATCGAACGCTTCCGCCCTCAAACGGTGGTGATGTCGCAAAATGAAATCCACCCCAAAGCGCGGATCAAGACGCTGGGGCAGGTTTAATCTCGCCCCTACCCGTCATTCCGGCGCATGCCGGAATCCATTTCTCAAACCATCACAAGTGGACGAATGGATCCCTGCCTTCGCAGGGATGACAAAAAAGCCAAATGTTCTTCCTATGTTTCATGTGAAACATAGACTATCTTTTTGTATTTCTATGATAAAACCGAAAAACTTGACATATTTTATGCAGCGCGCTATTTTCCGAAAAAATACAACACGGGGATTTAGATTATGAGCAAGAAAGCACGGGCGTATATAGGCCTGCCAATATTTCCAAATTTGAGAAAAACTTTCACCGTTACTGATGACAGAAACCTTGTCGTCAAGGGCTTTACGGACGAGCTAGAACGCATACCGCTGGCCGGGCACAGCTCAAGCATCAATCGCGGCAAAGGTCTAAGATGGGTCATGAATTCGATTATCCGCGCGGGCGATATTACCGTTTCCGGCGAAACAGGAACCCGCACTTTCCCCAATATTTATCTGGTCAGCAGTTTTAAACAGGCCGTAGACGGAACACACCCTGACGTTCAACCAAAAACCCCTGTAAAAACATGGCATGAAGATTTAACCGATGACGATTTGGAAAGCTTCGCTGTCCAAATTCCTAAACCTACGACCTGTATGCCTAAATTATTCATCGGACGTTTTTATTACCACGCTCACTTTTATTCCCAAGTCAAAGAAGGTGATTGGGTTCGCAAAGGTGATGTTATCGGACTTTTAGGTCACGAAATTCATGCGCCATGCGACGGGAAAATCCAGTTTGCATCACCAGCAGAGCCCGTAGACAAGTGGTCAGAAAAAGATGCATGGCCAGTACCCTATAATAAATATTTCGTAGGCAACCTTAACCGAAACGTTCTTTGCACCATTATCCCCGTTAAAGGCACACTGCCTGAAAGACCAGTACAAATCGCATATGATGAATATGTTAGAGCGGCTTTAACCCGCCTCGATGAAATCAGAGCTCTTTCACCCAATAAGCGTCTGACAGAACTTGGGTACAAGGAGGATGATAAGGTCGAAGATTTATTCGCAAGAGTTGCTTTACAAATTCGGTTACTGCAACAATGCCAACCGCGCTTTAACCGGGCGGGCGCTATTGATATAAGCGATATGACCCTCGAACCAGAGAAGCCTTTCACTCCAGGCTCCCCAGCCGGCCCGACCTAACCCGCATAAATTTATCCCCAATTTCCCTTCCCCCGCGCGGATAAACTGCGTTATGCTCTGGAAGTTGTTTCCGATAACGCCTATACTTGTGATAATTGAGTAATCTATGCGGCTAAAATCTTTCTATGCCAAAACAATGACTGAGGCGATGCAGATGGTACGTGAGACGCTGGGTGACGAGGCGATCATCGTCGCCACCCGCGAGGAAAAGGGCGGCCCGAAGGGCGGCGGCGGTGTCCATGTGACGGCCGCGGTGGAGCCGCATTTTGAATTGGGGCGCGGCGGCACACGGGCGGCGGAGTCTAAAGACTGGCTGCAATATGACGGCGAGGACGAAGAATCGGCGATCGCCGAGGAAATCACCGAGGCCATGCTGCGCCATTCCGTGCCCGAAGATGTCATGGACAACATCCTGTCCTGCGCCACCGTGGTCGGGCTGGACAGCCCCGGCAAGGCGCTGATCGCCGCGCTTGAACATCTTTATAATTTCAGCCCCCTGCCCGAAACCGCGCATGACCGCGCGCTGATGCTGGTCGGCCCGCCGGGCGGCGGCAAGACGCTGGCCGTGGCCAAAATGGCGGCGCGCGGCGCGATGAACGGCCTGAATATCGGCGTCATCACCACCGACACGGTGCGCGCGGGCGGGGTGGAACAACTCGCCGGGTTTACGAGGCTCCTTGGGATAGATTTGCAGATCGCCGAAAATCATCAAGACTTGCAGGCCGTATTGGATAATATGGAAGGCATGGATCAGGTTCTTATCGATACCGCCGGATGCAACGCGTTTGACCGCGACGACATGCGCGCCCTTGCCCAGATGATCGGCGTGGGCGATGTCGAACCGGTGCTGGCAATGGCCGGGGGCGGCGATGCGGACGAGGCCGGAGAGGTCGCCCGCGCTTTCGCCACTGTGGGCGTAAACCGCCTTGTCGCCACGCGCCTTGATGCCACGCGCCGTCTGGGCGGCATATTATCCGCGGCCCATCACGGCGGCATGATTTTCAGCAATGTCAGCAACAGCGCGAAAGTGGCCGAAGGCCTTGCGGCGCTTTCACCCAAAAAACTGGCTTATCTCCTGATGCCCGAAGCCTTCCGCCAGCAAGGGGCAAGCGAAGCCGCGCAAAAGAGGGCCGCACAATGAGCGAGACCATGAGCGATATTCCGGCTGAAAAACCACAGAGCGGGGGCGGAGCCTTCCGCAAGGCGCCCAATCTCGTGGCCGTAGCCTCGGGTAAAGGCGGTGTGGGCAAGACGTGGTTTTCCGTGACCCTCGCGCATGCGCTGGCCCGCATGGGGAAAAAGGTTTTGCTGTTCGATGGTGATCTAGGTTTGGCGAATGTGGACGTGCAGCTCGGCCTGATGCCCAAGCGTGATTTGAACGACGTTATCCGCGGACGCCTCAGCCTTGATAAGGTCATACAGACCTACGAAGATGGCGGCTTTGACATTATCGCGGGCCGCTCGGGTCAGGCCTCCCTCTCCGCCCTGCCCAGCCAGCGCCTTGCCATGCTGCGCGATCAGCTGGTAGAGGTTTCGGCCAGTTACGACGTGGTGATCGCCGACCTTGGCGCGGGCGTGGACCGCACGGTGCGCATGCTTTCGGCCTGCGCCAACCGCACGCTTCTGATCACCACGGACGAGCCTACCTCCCTGACCGATGCTTACGCCTTTATCAAGCTCGGCAATGCGGCGGGATTGTCGAAAAATATCGGCATCGTTGTGAATATGGCCTCCAGTATCACCGAGGGCGAGAAAACTTATAAAACTTTGCTCAAAGCTTGTGAGAATTTTCTGCGCCTGAAACCGCCTATGGCCGGAATGATTCGTCAGGACCCCAAGGTCAAGGAAACCATCCGTCACCAGACACCGCTGCTTACCCGCTCCCCCAACACCGAAGCGGCGGAAGACGTGGAGCGCATCGCCTCCTTCGTGTCAAAATCCATCGACGCCGCGCGCAAACAGGCCGCGAGCGCGGTTTAGCCTCATTTAATTCAAAACTTTGGCATCCCTGCGAAGGCAGGGATCCAGAAAAACCTTGACATTCCCTTCAAAATATAGGAATATAAGCCTATCATTATAGGTATACTGCGCCCTCCAACAGCCGTCATTGCGAGGAGCGTACGCGACGAAGCAATCTAGGAATGGCGCTTCCCGGCTCTGGATTGCTTCGCATGCGCTCGCAATGACGAAAGGGCCAACCAACGAACTGAAAGAATATCGTTTAAAATCAAGGGGAATGCCCCCGCCCCCCTGAAATGGGCACAAACGAACTAAAGACGCTTATTCACCCCTCTTTTACCCGCACTGCGGTATAATATAGATTGATAAGATGAGCGATTCAGGATTTCCGAATATTCCCTCCGGCGCGCGCACCCTCTCCGACATTGCGGCGCGCGGAGATCAGGCGGCGCAAAAGGGCAATATTATTGCCCTGCCCGCCGATATACGGGCCGAGGCGCAGCGCCAGCAAACCACGCTGCGGCTGGCGGGTGAAATCGTGGATGCGCGCCCCTCCGATGACGGTAAAAGCGTGGAAGTGCGCGTGCGCACGCCGCGCGGCGATGTGGAGGTCCGCGTGCCCCGCACCCAAACGCCGAACGTCCTGCGCGAAGGGCGTCAGGTGAATATCGAGATTACGCCGGAGCGCGGCGGTAATGAGAGCGCCAGTATCCGTCCCGCGCGAGCCGAAACCCCGCCGCCCGCGCCGCAAACCCGCCCGGCGCAAAGCCAAGGACAAAACACAGCTCAAAACGCTCCGCGTCAGGTAAATGTGGAAATTCCACCCGAAAAACTGGCCCGTGCCCAGTTGGCAGAGATCGCCCGCCAAACACCATCACAAGCCGCACCGTCTGCGCCGCCGCCTGCCATTCCACCGGGCAGCACCATCAGGATAGAGCCGTTGACCATCGCTCAGAGCGCGCAGATCACGCAGCCCGCGCTGGAGATGCTTGCCGCTAAAATCACGCAAAACCTTGGCGCAGCCTTGACGATTATCGGCGCGAATACTGCTATTCCGGCGTTGAACGGAAGCGCGGGAATTCCGGCAAGCCCGCTGCAAACGCCTGCGCCGCTTGCGTCTTCGCCCTCCTCGCTGCTTAAGTCCTCAGTTCTGCAAGGAACGTCCGCGCCGCTGACGGCCTTTCCCGCCATTCCGGCATCAGAAACGGTATCCGGCGAGCCGGAACAGATACGCACTTCCCTGCCGCCGCTGGGCAAGGAGATGCTCTCGCCGCAAAACCTTCAAGCGCCCTTATCGGCCCAGAGTTTCGCGGCGCCGTTCGAATTACCGCCCGCGCTGCAGGCGCTGCAAAGCACGGATTCCGCCCTCCTTCCGGCCTCGGCTCATATCAATATGAAGGTTGAAAACGTTCTGCCCCCCGCCGTTCAGATGGTGGAGGGGCCGAACGCTCTGCCACCGCCCGCGAGCGAGACGCAGAACCAGATCCTTGAAAATTTGCGGCCTGGCACGTTAAGCGCCACGGTTTCCGGCTTGACCGACCGCGGTTTACCAGCGCTCAGTCTCGAGTTTCTGCCCGGCGCTCTCCCGCAGGATTTCGCCCTGCAAAGCACCGCGCCGCAGAATATTACGCAAGGCGCGCGCCTGACGATCATGCCACAAACGCAGGCTATCGGCATTCAGGCCTCGGCCACCGCCATTACCCTGCAACCCGCCGCGCTGCTTCTTCCCGGCGCATGGCCGGTGATGGATGAAGTGTTGCAAACACTCACCCAGCATGTACCCGCGCTGGCTCAGGCCGTCACAAATGTCGCGCCAAATGCTGCGGGCGGCGCGGCCCAGATGACGCCTGCCGCCATGTTCTTTATCGCCGCCATCCGCTCCGGCGATCTGGGAAGCTGGCTCGGCGACAAAGCGCTAGAGGTCTTGCGCCGCGAGGGCAAAGGTAATCTTCTCTCCCGTCTGGGATCGGAGGCAAACGCCTTGACCCGCATGGGAGCAGAGCCCGCATCCACCGCAGATTGGCGCGGCATGACCATTCCAATGATGTGGCAAAACGAGATGCAGAAAATTGCTCTCTATTATAAACGTGACGAGGGCAGCAGCGAGGAACAGGAAAGCAAGGGCGGCAATACCCGTTTCCTGTTTGACCTCAACTTAAGCCATATGGGAAAGGTGCAACTCGACGGGCTTTTACGCGGCACAAAGCTCGATCTCATCGTACGCACGGGCCAGTCATTTTCTCAGGCCATGCAACAGGAAATGCGCCGCCTTTATACCGGCGCGCTGGAGCAAGCGCAGATGAGCGGCGAGCTTTCCTTTACGGCAAAGCCGGAAAGCTGGGTAACGATAAACCTCAAGGAAAAACAACAGAGCGTTTCCGCATAAAATCGCTTGAAATATACATAATGCATAAATTATATTGCGCTATGGATATGTCTCAAGCGTTCAATAAAGCGCGGTTGTTCACGCAGCAGGCTGTGAGCCTTTTGACTCAGGCTTACTTCACATCTGACCCGCCTAATACACCGATAGCGGGAAAAATCTGGCATGTTCCTGCACCGAACGCCGCCTTCGATCAGCCTGTTAATTTGCAGCTAATCGCAAGACCTGTAAAAACCTCCGGCGGTATTGTCATGTTCCGGCTGGAAGAGAACTGCAGTTTTCCTGAAAACCCTACGAAAAAAATTAATAACGGCCTATTTATAGGCTTCTCTTTGCGTGAGACAGTATTTTATTTGCAACAATACGAAAGACTTATGGCTGAACATGGCCTTAAGCCAACCATGGGAAGTCAGGACAACATGCAGCCCAACCTGGCTAGCATCATGGAAGAATACATGATTGAACCCGTTAAATGGCCCGAAGGTATGGCGCTTATAGGCCCTGTTCAGAGCTTGGCATTAAAAATGCGCAAAGAATTTCCACCTCTTGGCTTACGCCTTCAGGATGTTGAACGTTCACAAGCACCTTTTAGTCTTCCTGATTTTTAGACAAAAGCAATAAAGAAGCCACTAATCCCCCGCCTCTTCGCGGGAACGGCGGAAAGCGGTAAGGCCGATTTCATCCATCTCGCCGGATTCTTTTTTATCGCGGGCGGCCTGCTCGGCCTTTTCCCGATGTTCCTGCGTGATTTCGATTTTCTTGAGCGATGAAAACGCCTCTCGCATATCCTCGCGGGCGATCTCGATGCGGGTTTCGAGCTTGGCATAGGCCTCGTCTATATCCGCAACGCGGTCTTTTACCGCCTCCGAATACGGACCGAAATAAGACAGCATTTCCACGCCCATGGCGGCTGTTTTTTCCCGCTCCTCCTCAAGCTGGCCCAGCAATGTGGTCTTCTGGTTCTGAAGCTCTTCGGCCTGCCGGTAAAGCTCGGCCAGAAACTTTTGCTTCTGCTCCACCACATGTTTGCGGACGCGTATCAGGGGGTTCAAATCGGCCATGACTTACCTCTTACTCGCCCCAGTAATCCATACCAAGAACCATGGCAAGGCGCTGGAAGCTTTCTTCGATCGTGGTGCTTTCGTCCTTGTCCTGACCGAGAAAATCCTCAAGCTGGGGATAGAGCAAAATCGCCTCATCCACCGCAGGGTCGGAGCCGCGGCGGTACGCACCAAGACGGATCAGCTCGGCCATATCCTCATAGGTGCTGATAACCTGTTTCGCGCGCCGGATAATCGCGTTCTGCTGTTCGCTCAACACGGAGGGCATGGAACGGGAAATAGATTTCAGCACGTTGATCGCCGGATAACGTCCGCGGTCGGCGATGGGCCGCTCCATCACGATGTGACCATCAACAATACCGCGCACAGCGTCAGAAATGGGTTCGTTATGGTCGTCGCCCTCTACCAGCACTGTAAAAATACCGGTAATGCCGCCCTCGCCTGGCGCGCCGGGGCCAGCACGTTCCAGAAGCCGGGAAAGCTCCCCGAACGTGGTGGGCGGATAGCCCTTGGAGGTTGGCGGCTCGCCCGCTGATAAGCCGATCTCGCGCTGGGCCATAGCAAAGCGTGTGACGGAGTCGATCAGACATAAAACATTCTTGCCTTGCGCGCGGAAATATTCCGCCGTGGCCAGTGTCATATACGCCGCTTGACGGCGCATCAAAGCGGGTTCATCCCCCGTTGCCACAATAACGACGGAGCGCGTAAGGCCGTCTTCGCCCAGATCGTCCTGTATGAATTCCTGCACCTCACGCCCGCGCTCTCCGATCAGACCGATCACGCTCACATCGGCCTCGGTATATTTCGCCATCATGGAAAGCAGCACGGATTTCCCTACGCCGGAGCCGGAGAAAATACCCATACGCTGGCCCTTGCGCATCGCAAGGAAAGTGTTGACCGCCCGCACACCAAGGTCGAGCTGCGCACCCATGCGCTGGCGTGAATGCGGCGATGGCGGCTTATTGCGCAAGGGAACCGGATGACCGCCATGGCGCAGCGGCCCATGCCCGTCTATCGGCTCGCCCAGACCGTTCATCACACGGCCCAACCAGCTGTCGTCAGGCATGACCATGGGCTCGTGATCCTCGATCACCGCGCGGCAGCCCAGCCCTATGCCGTCCAGCGTACCAAAGGGCATGAGCAGCGCATGACCGTCTTTAAAACCCACAACCTCGCACGGCACTTCGGGCCTGTCATGCGGGCGCAAATAAACCATAGAGCCGATCGAAAGCCCCGCGCCAAACCCGGCAATCTCGACCAAAAGGCCGAGGATTTTCGTCACCCGCCCATAGACTTCGTGGTCGGGCAACAGCGCAATCGAGGCTTCAACTTGTTCGGCAAGACGGTCCATATTTATATGATACACCATTTCAAACCCGACCGTCACCCCGGAGGCGCGCCTTACGGCGCGCTTAAACATCCGGGGTCCATTAGTAAGGAGATAAATAACCATTTGTGCGATTTGTTAATATTTGTTAATATTAATAAAGGTTAACAGATTCCTGTTAAAAATATAAAAATCACGAATAGGGGATAAACATGCGGGTTCTTTTAGTCGAAGACGATACCTCCACGGCAAAATCGATCGAGCTTATGCTCAAATCCGAGGGCTACATCGTCGACACCACCGACCTTGGCGAAGACGGGCTGGAGATCGGTAAAATCTATGAATACGACATCATTATCCTCGACCTTATGTTGCCCGATATGGATGGCTATGACGTTCTCAAGGCGCTGCGCGATGCCAAGGTGGAAACGCCGATCCTGATCCTTTCCGGCCTGACCGAGCTTGACAACAAGATCAAGGGTCTGGGCTACGGCGCGGATGATTACCTGACCAAGCCTTTCGACAAGCGCGAGCTTGTGGCCCGCATTCAGGCCATTGTCCGCCGCTCTCAAGGCCACGCCCAGAGCGAGATCGTCACCGGCAAAGTGGTGGTGAATCTCGATTCCCGCACGGTGCAGGTCGATGGCCAGCCGCTGCATTTAACTGGAAAAGAATACGGCATTATCGAGCTTTTATCCCTTCGTAAAGGGACCACCCTGACCAAGGAAATGTTCCTGAACCATCTTTACGGCGGCATGGATGAACCGGAAGTGAAAATCATCGACGTATTTATCTGCAAGCTGCGCAAGAAGCTGCAGGACGCGGCGGGAGGCGATAACTATATCGAAACCGTCTGGGGCCGCGGCTATGTCCTGCGCGACCCGGCGGAAGAAAAGGCCAAGGCGGCGGCAAGGGGTTAAGCGGGTAACAACCCGACACCCTCTCCCTTTAATTTGCCTTGGGCCCAACCCATCTCTACACGGCTATAGCCCATGACGCGGGAAAAGTCCTGACCGGATTGTTCTGCTCCATAGACACCCTCCTTAAAAGGGCCGCTTGGAAAAAGAGCAACAAGCAAATCGAGAAATTTCAGTCGAACATTCGCATCTATAGAATATTGGGGTTCCCTCCCCTGCAGTACCGCAACACTGCGATCGCTAGGGAAAAGCTTACTCGCTTCTTCAAGACGCTGTAGTGTCAAACCTCCCTGAGCGGTCATCTCTCTGGGGCTATCTCCCCGCTCTCCAGCCTCAAAAAGATTCCTTCTGACTTGCAACATAACGCTCTGAAGCGTCCCAAAATATATATCCCTTACCAGCACACTTTCACCACTTTCTGGCGATACGAAGTCCAGTTTGAAAGAACGGCGTTTGAAACCGGACGTATCGGGCTCGGAAATATGAGTAGAAATGACCATATTGCATGGCTCTATCGCTCGGGCAGCATTGTTATAAACAATAAACAAATCCTCTGTGCCATCTGCAAACATACTGCAAAGACGCTCGGTCGCTTCCCTTACAGAAGCTCGATAGGCCTCAGGGTCTATCTCTTTGCCTGATACGCTTTCTACGGCAGCCGCGCATTCAAGATCGAAACTGCCCTTAAGAAATTCAACACTTTTAATTAATAATTCGGTCATGTGAAGAACGTATAAACACACCTTAAAATTATGTCAAAATTATTTGCATTTTCTCCGTGCACTCCGTGCGCTCCGTGTTTAAACTGGCCGAATGATAAATCTACCTACCGCGCTAACGATTATCCGCATCCTGCTCCTGCCTGTCTTTATCTGGCTGTTCTTCATGGAACGCCAGTGGGGAATGCAAACCGCCTGGCTTTTGCTCCAATTCTACATCCTTGCCGCCGTCACCGATTTTCTCGACGGGTATCTTGCGCGCAAATATAACAAGGTCACACCGCTGGGCACGTTCCTTGATCCCATTTCAGATAAAATTTTCGTCGCCACGTTGCTCGTGGCCATGGTGGCGTTCGGGCGGCTGGAAGGTCTCTGGATTATTCCGGTTATCATTATCATGGCGCGGGAATTCCTTGTTTCGGGCCTGCGTGAATATCTGGGCCCGATGAACGTACAACTGCCCGTCAGCAAGCTCGCCAAATGGAAAACCGCGCTCCAGATGATCGCGCTTGGCGTTCTGATTATCGGTCCCTATTACCCTTATGGCCTTCTGGGGGGGCAAATCCTGCTCTGCCTCGCCGCGCTGATTACGGTCATTACGGGCTGGGGGTATTTAAAAACCGGGCTGAAACATATGAAGAAATAATTTGCCATATTTCACAAACGGTGCTACATACAGCGCTCACCCTATTAAATATATTACAAAATGCGACCCCCAATACAAAAGCTACTTAAAATTGCCTCCCGGCTATACAATGAAGTAGGCCTCGCGGGAATGATGAGACTCAAAGATTTCGGGGCTGCACATGCATCGTACGGAAAGGGCTTTAGTATAATCCCTCCAAGTTACCTCGACGGACTAGATCATAATCAACAAGTCCTAGCACGGTCATTTTTTGAAGCTGCAACAAGAAGCATTTTTGCAAAAGATAAGCTTGACCAGAGTAACCTGACGGCTAATTTTCAAAAAACCGGTATGACCGAAACGCAAATCGAAGGATTACTCTACGCACTCAAAGCTATACAAATAATTCAGCAAGAAGCTCCGGAAATATTTGAAGAGCCTAAGGGCACGGCACCGCCTGTGGCTAAACCAACTCGCCTTACTCTCGTTTCAGACAAAACCCCCGACAATGGACGCGAGCCTTAAAAACCGGGCTGGATCATATGAAGAAAATGCCGTAAACCTCATAGGCATGACCCTTTATAACAAGCTAAGCCCCCTGCTCTTTAAAATAGAGCCTGAAACCGCCCACGGCCTGACGATACGGGCTATGAAGCTGGGCGCGCTGCCCTGCCCCACTGCCCGCGCAACACCAAGCTTAGAGCAAACCATATGGGGCCTGAAATTCCCCAACCCGGTCGGCCTGTCGGCGGGGTTCGATAAAAACGCCGAAGTGATCGGCCCCGCCTTTCGCCTCGGCTTCGGTTTTGTGGAGCCGGGCACAGTCACGCCCAGACCGCAAGCGGGCAACCCGCGCCCCCGTGTTTTCCGCGAACCTTTAAGCCAGTCCGTCATCAACCGCATGGGTTTTCCCAATCAGGGGGCGGGCGTCTTTAAAAGTAATATCGAGAAATTCCTTTCCCGAAAACCCCGCCCCTCCGGCGTTCTGGGCATCAATATCGGCATGAACAAGGGGCAGGAGGAGCCGGCCAAGGATTACCGTTTCCTGATCCGCCAGTTGGGGCCGTTTGCCGATTACCTGACAGTGAATATTTCATCGCCCAACACACCGGGTCTGCGCGATTTGCAAAAGCGGGAGTTTCTGCTGGAACTTATGGGCGCGATCAGGGAGGAGGCAAGCAAGGCCTGCGGCGAGGCGCCGCCGCCCATTCTGGTCAAGCTGGCCCCCGACCTTTCGGAAGCGCAGCAGGAGGAATTGGCCGCGGTGGCGTTAGAGGCAAAAATCGACGGCCTGATCCTGACCAACACAACACTGGCGCGGCCAGAGCATTTGCCCGAGGAATTCCGCAGCCAGCAAGGGGGCCTGAGCGGACGCCCCCTGACCGGAAAAAGCACCGATGTGCTGCGCAATTTCTACCGCCTGACCAAGGGGCAAATCCCGCTCATCGGTGTGGGCGGCGTTTCCAGCGGCGCGGATGCCTACGCCAAAATCCGCGCGGGCGCCTCACTGGTGCAGCTTTATACCGCGCTTGTTTTTCAGGGGCCTGCTCTTGTGGGCGCTATTCTGGACGACCTTGAACACCTGCTCGTCAAAGACGGTTACACCCATATTTCACAGGCCATCGGCGCGGATCACAAATGAACCGCCACAACCCGCAATTCATTGCCGGCCTTCAGGAAATCGCTGAACGATACGATCATTTCATCATCGATATTTACGGCGTTCTGCATGACGGGATCGAGGCGTTTCCCGACACGCTGGAATGCCTCTCGCAATTAAAGGCAGCGGGTAAAGAAATCTGCCTGCTCTCCAACTCTCCGCGCCGCGCGCCGGGCACTGTGTTCCAGATGGAAAATTATTTCGGCATTCCGCGCGGCACTTACGATCATATCGTAACCTCGGGCGAAGCCACTTATAACGACCTCAAAACGCGTAAAGAGATACTGGGTGAGCGCTGCTGGTTCATCGGTAAATCGGTGATGGAGGAAGTTACCGACGGGCTGGGTTACACATTACTGGACGATCCGGCGAATGCCGATTTCGTGCTCAATTCCATCCCCGAACTGGGCGACCGCGACCGTGCGAAACTCATGCGCGATCTTCAAACCGCCGCGGATAAAAATATGCCGATGCTTTGCGCCAATCCCGATCTGGTGGTCAATATCGGCCCGCATCAATATGAATGCGCAGGCACCTTCGCCGCCCATTACGAGACGCTGGGCGGGGCCGTCACCTATCACGGCAAGCCGCATGCCCCCGTATATGAATGGGCGTGGGAATTACTGGGCCGTCCGCCAAAGGGAAAAATTCTAGCGATTGGCGATTCCCTTCACACCGACATTGCCGGGGCAAACGGTTTCGGCATCGATTCCTGTTTCAATCTGGTGGGAATTCATTGGGAAGAAGTGCAGCTAGATCACTCCCCCGGCACGACCGATCTCGCCAAAATCCGGCACATCCTCGAAACGCAGGCCCATAGCCCGACCTATTCAATGGCCGGATTTAATTGGTAGGCTCTTCCCGTCATCCCCGCCTTGTGCGGGAATCCGGAAATGATGAAACACCAACACAGACAAAGACCGGATACCCGCATGAAGCGGGTATGACAAACGGCGTGAATAAACCCTCTGTGATCTCCGCGCTCTCTGTGCTAAAAAACCTGTATGCGCAAAATTATCCTTATATTCATCACCCTTACGGCTATTGCCTTTCCGGCGCTGGCGCAAGATTCCGCCGTGCCCCGCCATGCTGTCGCCATGCACGGGGAGCCGAAATACGGCCCCGATTTCAAAAATTTGAGCTTCGCCAATCCAAACGCGCCCAAGGGCGGCACGCTGAAACAGCATGTCATCGGCACGTATGATTCCCTGAACCCCTTTATCGTCAAGGGTTCCCCCGCCGCCGGGATGACGTTTATGCGCTCCGGCCTTTTATATGAATCGCTGATGCAGAACTCATGGGACGAGCCTTTTACGCTTTACGGCGTGATTGCCGAAAGCATCGAATTGCCGGAAGACCGCAGCTGGGTGGCCTTTAACCTGCGCCCCGAAGCGAAATGGAGCGACGGAAAGCCGATCACCGCCGAAGACGTGATCTGGACGTTCAACACGCTGATGGAAAAGGGCACGCCGTTTTTCAAGGCGTACTGGCATGACGTTAAAGACGTCACCGCGACCTCTTCCTCCCGCGTCAAATTCACCTTCAATGTGAAAGGCAACCTCGAACTTCCCTTGATCATTGCGGAAATGAGCATCCTGCCCAAACATTACTGGAACGCGGAGGGGCGCGAGTTTGGGGAAACCACGCTTGAACCGCCGCTGGGAAGCGGACCGTATAAAATCGCGGATGTGCAGCCCGGTCGCTCCATCACCTATAGCCGCGATCCAAACTGGTGGGGTAAAAATCTGGCGTTCTTCAAGGGCATGAACAATTTCGATCATTTGACTTACGATTATTACCGCGATGACAACGTCGCGCTCGAGGCGTTCTTTGCCGGAGAATATGACGTGCGCATGGAAAACACCGCAAAGATGTGGGAACAGGGTTACGACGCCCCGGCTGTAAAAGACGGTCGCATCATCAAGGAAGAAATCGAAAACGGTCGCCCCGCGGGAATGCAGGCCTTTGTTTACAATATCCGCAAGCCCGTCTTCGCCGACCCTAAACTCCGCGAGGCTCTTTCTTACGCGTTTGATTTCGAATGGTCGAACAAGCAATTCGCCTTCGGTTCCTATACCCGCACCGACAGCTATTTTGAGAACTCCGAACTCGCCTCGGAAGGTTTGCCCACCGGGCGCGAGCTGGAAATCCTTGAAAAATTTCGCGGCAAAATTCCGGAGGAAGTGTTCACAAAAACCTACGCCCCGCCAAAGACCGACGGTTCGGGCAACGCACGCAAAAACCTTCGCATCGCCGCGCAGCTTTTAGACGAGGCCGGATACAAGCTTGGCGATGATGGCGTGCGCTCCAAAGACGGTGTGCGTCTGGAATTCGAAATTATCGATGCCAATCCGCAATTCGAACGATGGGTTCTGCCCTTCCTCAAGAATCTGGAGCGCATCGGCGTGAAGGCGAATTTCCGCGCCGTTGATTCCGCGCAATACCAGAACCGCATCAACAGTTACGATTTTGACATGACCATCGGCGGCTTCGGCCAGTCGGAATCGCCGGGCAACGAGCAACGTGATTTCTGGGGTTCTGATAAGGCAGACCTTCCCGGCTCCCGCAACATCATCGGCATCAAAGACCCCGTGATTGACGAACTTATCGATATGATCATTCAAGCGCCTAGCCGTGAGGAACTGGTAGTGCGCACACGCGCGCTCGACCGTATTTTGCTCTGGCGGCACTACGTCATTCCCATGTGGCATTACCCGAAATGGCGTATCGCTTATAGCAGCAAGCTCGCGCGGCCCAAAACCCTCTCCCCCATCAGCCCGATGATCAGCCAGACATGGTGGATGAAAAAGGAACCCGCGCAATGAAGATAGCAATCGGTATCCCCGCCCGTTACGGTTCGACAAGATTTCCGGGCAAACCGCTGGCCGTGATCGGCGGCAAGACGATGCTTTCCCGCGTGGTTGAGCTCGCAAAATCCGCAGGCCGCGATATCGATGTTTTCGTGACCACGGATGATGAGCGTATCGCGGATCACGCCAAAGAAATCGGCGCGGAATGTATCATGACACCCGAAAGCTGCGCCACGGGTTCAGACCGCGTTCTGGCCGCGCTCAAGCAACACAGCGAAATGCCGGATCACGTGATTAATCTGCAGGGTGACGCCCCCTTCACCCCGCCACAAGTTCTGACCGCGCTGATTGACGCCATCAAAACGGACGAACCCGAAGTCGTCACCCCCGTTCACCGTCTGAGCTGGGATGATCTGGATCGCCTGCGGGAAAGCAAAAAAGAAACGCCCTTCAGCGGCACCTGCGCGGTAATAAACGCGGCGGACAACGCGCTCTGGTTTTCAAAAAACATCATCCCCGCGATCCGCAAGGAAGATAATTTGCGGGAAGGTGATAAATTTTCCCCCGTTTATCAGCATATGGGCGTTTACGGATACCGCACCGATATTCTTGAAAAATTTTGCGCTCTACCGCAGGGGCATTACGAGAAACTGGAGGGGCTGGAGCAACTCCGCCTCCTTGAAAACGGCATTACCATCCGCGCCGTGGAAATTGAAATCGAACAGGGACAAATACAATCCGGCATCGATACGCCGGAAGATCTAAAACGCGCTGAAAGATTTTTAAAAATTTGAGCCACAGATAAACGCAGATGGACGCAGATAAAAAATTAACCACGAAACGCACGAAAAAACACGAAAGTTTATTTTCTTTTTTTCGTACCCTTCGTGAATTTCGTGGTTCAAAAAACAAAATCTGTGTTAATCCGTGTCCATCTGTGGTTTTTTGTTTCTCATGACAACTCTTATCATCGCCCGTCACGGCAACACCTTTGGCCCTGATGACACCCCCACCCGCGTGGGATGCCATACCGACCTGCCGCTCGTGGAAAAGGGCATTGAACAGGCCAAAGCCATAGGCCGTTACCTAAAAGAAAACAGGATGATACCGGATGTTGTTTATGCGTCACACTTACAGCGCACCCAAACCACCGCGCAAATCGCAGTCAAAGAATCCGGCGTGACAAACCCCGTCTTTACCCTCGATATGTTTAACGAGATTGATTACGGCCCCGATGAAAATAAAACTGAAGAGGAAGTGATTGCCCGCATCGGCGCATACGCCATAAAAAAATGGGATGAGGAAGCCATCGTGCCGGATGGCTGGAAAGCTGACCCCAAAACAATCATTCACAACTGGGAATTATTCGCCGAGCAAATCCGCGCCCATGACGATGATGAAACGGTTCTGGTTGTAACCTCCAACGGCATAGCCCGCTTCGCCCCGCATTTAACGGGCGATTTTGAAGGCTTCCGTGCAAATCACCCCCTAAAACTCTCCACCGGCGCTTTGGGAATTCTGAAATACGAAGATAATCGCTGGACTGTTCAAGGCTGGAATATTAAACCTTAATCATGACCGCCTATATCCTGAAACGTCTTGCGCTGATGATCCCCACCCTACTCGGCATTTTGCTGATCAGCTTTGTGATCGTGCAATTCGTGCCCGGCGGCCCGGTGGAGCGCATGATTGCCGAGCTTCAAGGCCACGGGAGCGATGCCACCTCGCGTTTTTCCGGCGGGGGCGGCGACATGGCAAGCGGGATGCCGCAATCTTCCGTCGGCGAGGGCAGCAAATACCGCGGCGCGCAGGGGCTGGACCCCGAGTTCATCAAGGATCTGGAGGCGCTTTACGGCTTCGACAAGCCCGCGCCGGAGCGTTTCTGGATCATGCTCAAAAATTATGTACGTTTCGATCTGGGCGAAAGCTATTACCGCGATGTGGGCGTGGGGCAATTGGTGCTGGAAAAAATGCCGGTATCGATTTCGCTCGGCCTTTGGTCGACGCTGATTATCTATCTCATTTCCATCCCGCTCGGCATTAAAAAGGCCGTACGCGACGGCTCCGCTTTCGATATCTGGACTTCCGCGGCCGTGTTTATCGGCTATGCCATCCCCTCTTTCATGTTTGCGATTTTGCTGATCGTCGTGTTCGCGGGCGGGCGGTATTTCGATCTTTTCCCCCTGCGCGGTCTGGTCAGCGATAGCTGGCAAGATATGAATTTTATCCAGCTTGCTCTTGATTACATGTGGCACATGGCCCTGCCTATCGCTGCGATGGTGATTTCGGGGTTTGCCTCCCTTACTCTGCTCACAAAAAACTCCTTCCTCGATGAAATCGGCAAGCAATACGTGCTCACCGCCCGCGCCAAGGGCCTGTCCGAAAACGAAGTGCTTTACGGCCATATCTTCCGCAACGCGATGCTGATTGTGATTGCGGGCTTTCCCGCCGCCTTCATCCATATTTTCTTTACCGGCTCGCTGCTGATTGAGGTCATTTTCTCCCTCGACGGCCTTGGCTTGCTGGGCTATGAAAGCGTGATCAACCGGGATTATCCCGTCGTTCTCGGCACGCTTTATATCTACGCCCTGATCGGCCTTGTCATGACGCTGGTGCGCGATGTGGTTTACGTGCTTGTCGATCCGCGCATCGATTTCGAGGCGAGAGGCGCTTAATGCTTACACAAGACGAAATCGAACAAGTCAGAGCAGCGGCAAGAAACAGCTCTCAAGACGCCGATGATTTTGCAGCCTCTCTGACTTCCTATACCAAACGCCTGCAGAGTCAGCGTTTCGTGCCCCGCCCTGACGGCAACGTCATCCACCTTTTGCCCGCTTCTCTACAACCGAATTAAATTGACATAACTTACAACCGTCTCTATTCTGTTGCCTGTTCAAAAAATTAAAGAGGGCAACATGACAAACAACCTGACCACCTACGGCTCTGCTCTGGTTGCAACGATACTGGCGGCAAATATCACTACAGGCGCCGCAGCCCAAATGGGCGACCTGCCGGATATTATCGATCACGATCCGCCATACAGAACGATCCCTGCCGATACTGTTCCCATTTTCCTTCTTGATCTTTTTGAGTGCGCCAGCCGGTCACTCGCAAACGTCTCATTGCCCGGAGGCCTGCACAATTCCTTTATCGCCACATCAAATCAAAACCCCAACCGCCCGCGCGGATCAATTACAACCGGTGTTAGCCGAACCGCCTATATCAGGGATCCCGAGGGCTCGGACCTTGTTTTCAATCAGGGCACCAAGCATGAAACACACATTAAAAACCGGCGTTTTCATGAAATATCAGTACAATGGATTATCATGCCCGAAGGAGGCGCTGTAATATTGGCGGCACAGCATGATGGCAGCTACACCAAGAACGACGGAACGGTAACTGTCGTTAAGGCGATTGAGACAATCGGTTACCAAGTTTTAGCAGAAAGCATCCAAGGGCTGGGTAGCGCTCAAAAAAAACCCCTCGACACCCCGCAAGGGGCATGGCTCGCCCATGCCACAGGTAAAGCTCAGGCCGATTTTACCGCCTGCATGAAACACGAGCCAATTAAAGCTGAAAAGAAGGAGGCACCCACAGCGCCAATCACATACGGCGAACCTCTAAGCCAATATGTTTATGTGCCGAAATAATTCAAACAGAGGCGGCTAGAAAACATGAGCAGGCATTCGGCAAGATATTTTTCAGCAGCGGCGAGGGCCGCTTTTGCCGCTCTATATGTAGCCACGTTCCCGACAAATACCACAGCGCAGGAATGGCAACCAGACGCACAGCATCTGGATTGCACCGTCAAAGCCCTTTCTGTCGTCGACTTTACAAGCTTTGCGGCCTCTTCTTCCGCCGAAATATTTTTCGGGATGACAACGGACGGCGATATTACCGCCACGCATTCCGTCTCTAATGACTTCGGCGAAGAAGCAAGCGCGGTCATTACGTTTACAGCGGGCGAAATTTTGATCAAAGCCTCCCACCCCGGAAAGCCAAACTTTGAAAACGACGACTTCTGGGCGATGGAAATCATACGCTTGAAAAATGGCATGCTTGCATATCAATGGGGAACTATGAAATCCGACCCGCCCAAAGGCCTGATCCACCGTAACCTTACCCAGCGCCGTTGGGCACTGGATACGGCAAGAAATGTCGCGGACGGACTTAGAGCTTGCTTGGACCTGAGGGAAGAAACACAACCCCCTTCAAAGCCGCCTGTAAGAAAAGAAGAGCTGCTAGATAGAACGCCCCTTGAATTAGGACAAAGATAATAAATTTTCTAAAAAATCGGGCGTGCGTTTGTAATTTTACCGTTATAAACTACGCCCCATGACCCTATCGCCCCTCACACGCCGTCGCTTGCATCAATTCCGCGCCAACAGGCGGGGCTTCTGGAGCTTCTGGATATTTCTGGGCCTGCTCGGCGTTTGCCTGCTCGCGCCGTTTATCGCTAACGACAAACCGGTGCTTGTGAAATATGACGGCGGTTTTTATTTCCCGGTTTTTAAGGCGTACCCCGAAACCGCGTTTGGCGGCGATTTCGAAACCGAGGCAGAATACCGCGATGAATTTGTAGCGGAGCTTATCAGTGAAAAGGGCTGGATGATCTGGCCGCCCATCCGTTTTTCTTACGACACGATCAATTACGACCTTACCCAACCCGCCCCCTCTCCGCCGGACGGTACGAACATTTTCGGCACGGACGATCAGGGGCGCGATGTGGCGGCGCGTGTCATTTACGGCTTTCGCATTTCCGTTGTTTTCGGCCTTGTACTGACCCTGATCAGTTCGATAATCGGGGTCACGGCAGGCGCTTTTCAGGGCTATTACGGCGGGCGGCTCGACCTGACGATGCAGCGCGTGATCGAGGTCTGGTCTTCCCTGCCCTCGCTTTACATTCTGATTATTTTTTCCTCTATCTTCGTGCCGGGCTTCTGGACGCTTCTTCTTATCCTGCTGCTGTTTTCATGGGTCAGTCTGGTGGATGTCGTGCGGGCCGAATTCTTGCGCGCACGCAATTTTGACTATGTCCGCGCCGCCCACGCGCTGGGCATGGGGAACCTAAAAATCATCTGGCGGCACGTTCTGCCCAACGCCATGGTCGCCACGATCACCTTTATGCCCTTTATCTTAACGGGCTCCATTACCGCCCTGACTTCTCTCGACTTTCTGGGCCTGGGCCTACCGCCCGGTTCCCCCTCTCTCGGCGAATTGCTGGCGCAGGGGAAGAATAACCTGCAAGCCCCTTGGCTGGGCATCGCCGCGTTTTTATCTCTTGCTATTATGCTCACCCTGCTCACCTTCATCGGCGAGGCGGTCAGAGACGCCTTCGACCCTCGAAAAACAAATTTATAGCATTTTATGCATAATATTTGTTGACTTTGTTTGCGATAATGCCATATGCATTGCGCTATGAGTAACACTGCGAAGCCTTTAACACCTTTATTTATCAAAAGCGTCAGGAACACAAAAAGCGACGCCCTCAGGCTTTTTCTGGATAGCGACCTAAAAAACACCCCCCTTCCCGACATCGTTGCAAAAATTTTCCAGCTTAGCGGAAGAAACCTGTTTGCTTATCCTCGCTGCCTGAGCGCTCATTTCTCTTCCCTCACCAACAGCCCGGGCATATGGCCAAGACTTGTAAGCGCTACGGGGGTTCCTATAATTTTCACTCCGGACAACCAGCGGCGGCTCAACGGTAAAAGAATTGGTTTCGCTATCGTGCCCTATGACGCCAACCAGACAATTGCCCCGATGTTTGCCCCGTCACAAAGTTTTTCAATGCTTTACCTTACGATTCACAACATCAGGTCGGGAAAGCCCGTAAGCCCTAACGCCTACCGCCCTATCGTCGAGGAATACGGGAAGCAAAGAACACTTGCCGCGATAACCTCTGCAGAAAAATATGCCGCTCTCGGCTTTGAAGTTCCTGAAGGCTTTACTGCACCCGGCATTTCATCTCTGGAAGACACGCCCGCGCCCTAAAATAGCGCTTGCCCTGCCCCGCGCTTCAATCTATCTCTGTTCTTATGAGCAAATCCAATTCCATCAACGCTATCGCACAAGAAATCGCCGGATATCGCCGTGCTATGCACGAAAACCCGCAAACCGCCTATGAGGAGGAGTTCGCCAGCAATCTTGTGTGTGAAAAGCTCGACGAATGGGGCATAGAGTTCGAGCGCGGAATCGCCAAAACAGGCGTTGTCGCCACGATTGAAGGTCAAACCAACAAAAGTGGACGCGCTGTAGGCTTGCGCGCCGATATGGATGCGCTCAATATCGTGGAGGAACCCCATCCCGACAAACCTCATATCTCCAAAATTCCGGGCAAAATGCATGGTTGCGGCCATGACGGGCATACGGCCATGCTACTGGGCGCGGCCAAATATTTAAGCGAAACAAGAAACTTCGATGGTAAAGTTCATTTGATCTTTCAACCCGCCGAGGAAGGGCACAAGGGCGCGCATATGATGATCGAGGAGGGCCTCTTCCGCCGATTCCCCTGCGATCAGGTTTTCGGCGTTCATAACTGGCCCCAGCTTCCCAAGGGCACGGTGGCCATGCGCCCCGGCCCGCTGATGGCCAGCGCCGATGTGTTCCATATCAAGGTCAGGGGCCGCGGCGGGCATGCCGCCATGCCGCATAAAACCATCGACCCCATCGTGATCGGCGCGCAAATCGTTACCGCCCTGCAAACATTGGTCAGCCGGACAAGCCATCCGGCGGAGCCTGTTGTACTTTCCATCCCCTATTTCTCCGGCGGTACGGGCGCGCATAACGTCATTCCCGACAACGTGGATATGACCGGAACACTGCGCACCTATGACGACGCGCTTCGCCGCGAGCTTGCCGAAAAAATCGGCACCATGGCGCGCGGTATCGCGCAGTCCATGGGCGCGGAGATGGATTACGAGTTCAAATTTATCCTTGACCCCACCATTAACGATCTGGCGGCCACTAATTTCTGCGCCGAAGTGGCCGGAGAGATTTTCGGCCCCCATAACGTGGATGTCGATGTCACCCCCTCCATGGGCGGGGAGGATTTCGGCGCCATGCTGCTGGAAACGCCCGGATGCTATATCTGGATGGGTCAGGGCGAACCGGATAAGCCGGACAGCCCGCATAATGCCGGTCTTCACACTCCGCGCTATGATTTTAATGATGACATCATCCCGCTCGGCATCGAATACTGGGCGCGGCTTGTGGAAACAGCATTGCCGCTTAAGTAATTTCACTACAGAGCCAAACAGAGCGCGCAGAGTCCTAATTTTACGTCATTCCGGCGAATGCCGGAATCCATTTCTCAAATAACGCCAGGCCCATGAATGGATCCCGGGACAAGCCCGGGATGACGAGAAAAGGAATCTCTGCGCGCTCTGTTTGGCTCTGTAGTTTAAAATAAATTTGACAAACAGCGCCAATTCCCGCATTTATGACCCTATGACAAAAACAACCGCCCAAAACCCGCGACGCCGACGCTGTTAGTCCTTCCGGATTTACGCGCTTGGAAACTTTTTGTCTTTTTCCTGAAAATTTTTTAAAACACGTGAACCCGGAATGCTATTGTTGCAATGCGCTCCGGTGCTTGGCATGATTCCCTCTCGAACCGAAAGAAGAACCAGATCAATGAAGAAAATTAAAATTGATAAAATCGCCTCCGTAACCAAGAACCTCGGCCTCAAACATGAAGTCAGGCTGACCGAAGAGCTATCCTGTGACATGGGCACGGTTCTGGCGGTGCAGATTCTGGAAGACAAAAACATCTATAACGAGCTGGAGCTGACTAACGGCAGGATGTCCAAGATCAAGAAGGACGATATTATCGCCGTCGCCCTGGGTAACCGTATGGCGCTTCAGGGCTTCGTGGGGCACCTCCCCAAAACGCTGGAGGTTGATGATGTGATTCACCTGCTTAACTTCGGCGGTGTTGCTGGTGTATGTACGTCCGCCAACGTCAAAGAAGTGGGAGAACCCTTAAGAATCCGTGTTCTGGGAGGAATCGTGAAAAACGGCAAGCTGGCGAACATCGCCCATGCGCGCCTGTTCAAACCCTCCACGAAACTGAAGAACGATATTCCTTTGATCATCACGACGGGAACATCCATGGACAGCGGTAAAACCACCGTCGCCGTTGAGATGATTAAAACTCTTACGCGCATGGGTATGAAGCTGGCCGGCGCCAAGGTAACAGGCGTAGGCGCGCACCGCGATGTTTACAAGATGGAAGATTATGGTGTTTCCGAAGCGGTTTCCTTTACCGATTGCGGTATTACCTCTACCGCCAATATGGATCCCGAGCTTTTAACGTCCGTAACAAAAGGCGCGCTCAACCACCTTGCCAAAAATAACCCCGATGCGATCATGATCGAATTCGGCGACGGTTTTATGGGCCGTTACGGCGTGCGCAATATTTTGGAAGACCCCGAAATTCAGGCCAATGTCCGCCTGCATATCGGTTGTGCCCGTGATCCCGTAGGCGCTTTGGGGTTGGCAAATGCCTGCGCCAATATCGGCCTTCCTCTTGATGTAATCAGCGGCCCCGTAACGGATAATCAGGTCGGCAAGGATATTATTTCCGATCACATGAATATCCTTACCTATAACGCTTTCAAACCGACAGCCGAATGGCTCGACCTCGTTCTTGCCAGATGGGCAGCCTCTCAGGAAGGCCAGAAGAATGCCGCTTAATAGTTACAAGCTTATAGTTACAAGTTTCAAGAAAGCAGGATTCACTAAAAATCTTGCAACTTGCAACTTGCAACTTGTAACTACTTCGCTGGCGGGAGAAACTCAATGATTAGAACATCCATCGTAGGTGTCAGCGGCTATACAGGGCTGGAGCTTTTACGCCTCGCCCTCGCGCACCCACAAATCGAGCTTGCACATCTGACATCACGTCAGAACGTGGGCGAGCAGATTGGCGCGCTCTACCCGCACCTTGCGCATCTCGATCACGCCATCACAAACCCCGATTACGATACATTGATCGCGGATAGTGATGTTGTATTCCTTTGTCTGCCGCACAAAACAGCACAAGAAGCCGTGGCATCACTTCATGGCAAGGTAAAGGTAATCGACCTTTCTGCCGATTACCGTCTTGATGATGTAAAAGTGTATGAGAAATATTACACCGATCATGCTTATCCGGAACTACTGAAAGAAGTTGTTTACGGCGCACCGGAGTTTCACCGGGATGCTATTAAAAAAGCCAGCAGTGTTGCTAACCCCGGATGTTTCGCGCTCCTTTCCCAGCTTATGCTCCACCCGTTTGCAGGCCAGATAGAATCCGCCGATATCATGGCTGTCACAGGCTCCAGCGGATCAGGGAAATCAGCATCGGACGGAACGCACCACCCGATACGTTCCCACAATATGAAGAGCTATAATATTAATGCGCACAGACACATTCCCGAAATCACGAGAACGGCAAAGATCACCGAACAGCAACTGAACTTCGTGCCCACATCCGGCCCGTTCGTACGCGGTATTTTCGCAACCGCTTTTATAACGCTAAAAGAAGAAGCCGATTTTAAATGCACCGCCGACATATACGACGATCATCCCTTTGTAAGAGTCACCGATAACGTTGCACTTGCCAATATCGTCGGCTCCAATTTCTGCGATCTTAGCTACGCGAAAAAAGGCAACGCCATCGTGGCGCAAGGCGCGCTCGACAACCTTATGAAAGGCGCTGCCGGATGCGCGATACAAAACATGAATTTAATGTGCGGCCTTAATGAAACCGAAGGCCTTATAACTTTAGGAGCACTCTACCCATGACCAAAACAACCATCAAAACACCCTCTGCTAAAAAACCCATATTGCCGAAGAAAGCCAAAAATCAGCGCAACATGCCGCAGTTTTTTATCAATGCTTTTTATCACAGCAAATTCCGCGATAATCTTTTCGTGATCAAGGCCGGCGGCAAAGTCATTGAAGACAAAAAAGCGCTCGATGACCTAATTGCCGATATTCGCAACCTGAACCTGATGGGCATTAAGGTCCTGCTTGTATACGGCGGCGGCGAAGCTTTGGATCGCGCCGTTGAAGCGCGCGGCAACGGCATCAAACGCGAAAACGGCCGCCGCGTGACCGACCCCGCCACAATGCAGATCATGAAAGAAGTGGTCGGCGGCGATTTGTCGCTCAAGGTTTACGAGAGCATGGCACGCGAATACCTCGAAGGCATCACGCTGAATGCTGTGCCGCCGGAATGGATGCGCACCGTTATGCGTCCGAAAAAGCCCGTTGATTACGGCCTTGTCGGTGATATCAAAACGGTGAACGCGCGGCCCATCCGCCGCCTGTTCAAATCACATGATTTCGTGGCTGTGGCCTGCATGGCGTGGACGGAGAAAGAAAAGAAACTGGTCAACATCAACGCCGATACGATCGCCACCCAGCTTGCAATGGGCGTCGAGGCGCACAAGCTGATCTTCCTCAGTGATGTTGACGGCGTTCAGGTTGACGGCAAGGCCGTACCGATCATCACGGACAAGGACATCCCCGAGATGATTTCATCCGGCAAGGCGACAGGCGGCATGAAGGTAAAACTTGAAAACTGCCTCGAAGCTTTAAAGGGCGGCGTGCGCCGTATTCACCTGATCAACGGTTTCCGCCACAACGCTTTATCGAAGGAAATTTTCGAACCCGTAGGCCCGTGCACGATGCTTATTCTGGAATCCGAACGGGATCACTATAACAACGAAGTAGCAGCGCAAATGCTGCTCGAAGGACATAAATAAGAAGGAAATGAAGTAATGGTTTCAGAGGATGCAAAAAAAATTATCGCGGATTCTGCGGAAGTTCTAATTCAGAATTACGCGCCTCAACCTTTCGTGCTCGATCACGGCGAAGGGGTTTACGCATGGGATACGGATGGCAATAAATATCTCGACTGCTCTGTCGGCTATGCCGTGGCCTCTCTCGGCCACGCCCACCCCGCCATCCTCAAAACAATCAATGACCAAGCCAAAAAGATGATGATCTGTCAGGCCTCCTACATGACGGAACCGAAATTAAAAGCCGCAAAGCTTCTGGTTGATAATTCTTGCTTTGATAAAGTTTATTTTTGCAACTCCGGCACCGAGGCGATTGAGGCTTCTCTCAAGACCGTCCGCAAATGGGCCTATGAAGAAAAAAGCCAGGCCTGTAATGAGATCATTGCGTTCCGGAACAGCTTCCACGGGCGCACATACGGCGCGGCCAGCGTGACGGAAAAACGCCTCGTTCAGCCGTTTTTCGGCCCCTATATGGAAGGCGTTCATTTCGCCGAGTTTAATAATATCGAGAGCGTCAAACCTCTCATCAATGAAAATACAGCGGCCATTATCGTTGAACCTGTTCAGGGCGAAGGCGGGCTTGTTCCCTCGACGGCGGAATTCCTGAAAGGCCTGCGCAAACTCTGTAACGAAAACAACGTGGCTCTTATCTATGATGAGGTTCAAGCAGGCATGGGGCGTCTTGGCACCTTCTTCGCTTACGAAGCATTCGGCACGGAAGAAGAGACAGGCCCCGATATTGCGGCGCTCGCCAAAGGTATGGGCGGCGGTTTCCCCGTCGGCGCGATGGTTGCCAAAGACAAATTCGCCAAGCATATGGGGCCCGGCACGCATGGCACGACCTATGGCGGCAACCCTCTTGCTACGGCCGTGGCAGGAACCGTGATGAGTGAAATTCTAAAGCCCGGATTCCTTGAAAACGTGCGCGAGGTCAGCAAGTATTTCATCGACGGGATCAACGAAATCAAACGCAACTCCAACAAGATCGAGGACGTGCGCGCGATGGGTTTGATGATCGGTATCGATACGACCTTGAACATCGGTGACCTGATCAAAGCACTACAGAAAAACGGCCTCATGGGCACGCAGGCCGGGAAACGAACATTGCGGCTTGTGCCGCCTCTTACCCTAACCAAAGAGCAAGCGCAGGAGGCTTTAGACATCCTCGCAAAAACATTAAAAGAAGAAGAATAATGAAACCCGTTAGACATTTTTTACAGCTCAGCGATCATTCCCCCGATACGCTGAAAGGCATACTTGCGCGTGCGCATGAGCTCAAGAAACAGAAATTCAACCCGCCGCAGATTTTCGAGGGCCTGTCGCTCGCCATGGTATTCGACAAGCGTTCGACCAGAACGCGCATGAGCTTCGAGGTTGCCATGAAACAGCTCGGCGGTCACACCATCGTCATGAATATGGACGAGATGCAACTTGGCGGCGCGGAAAGCATCGAAAGCACCGCCAATGTTTTATCCCGTTACGTTGACGCCGTAATGATCCGGATGAGCGATCAGGCACCGATGGAGGAACTCGCAAAACATTCCGCCATTCCCATCATCAACGGTATGACCAACCGTTCCCACCCCTGCCAGATCATGGCGGACATCCTGACGATCGAGGAAAAGCTGGGCGACATTGCTGGTAAAAAAGTTGCATGGTTCGGGGATTATAACAACGTTTCCAACACCTTTGTTGTGGCCTCCAAGGTTTTCAACTTTGATCTCGTGCTGGCGCTTCCTGAAGAAATTCACGGTAAGGCACCTAAGGACGCGAACGTCACGGCTGATGCCATGGCCGCCGCCAAAGACGCCGATGTCATTGTCACCGACACATGGGTATCCATGGGCCAGGAAGGCAAAGGTATAGACATGTTCTGGCCGTATCAGGTGAACGCCAAAGTCATGGGCACCGCCAAAGATCACGCCATCTTCATGCACTGCCTTCCCATGCATGAATGGGAAGAAGTCAGCGAAGAAGTCGCAAAATCCCCGGCCAGCGTCATTTATGACGAAGCGGAAAACCGCCTGCACGCCCAAAAAGCCATCCTTGCCTGGTGCCTTGAAGATGCGGGAGTGAAGGTATCAGGACGATGACCAAAACTGCTGAAACGATAAAACAGCGCAATGCGCGGGTAGAGGCCGACAAGGCGTGGGAGACATCCCGCACCCGCCGCACGATTATCGTGATCGGTACTTATCTGGCCGTCGGCGCTTACCTCACCTATCTGGACGTAGACAAAGCGTGGCTTCACGCCCTTGTCCCGGCCATGGCTTATGTGCTATCAACCCTAGGCCTTGGCGCGGTCAAGGCCACATGGATCAAAAACATCTATAAGAAGTAAGAGCAATGGCAGAAAAAAAATCCTATAAAAAACGCGGTATCAAAGACCACGAATTCAAACCCGAAAGCCTGATGATGTCATATGGCTATGACCCGAAGCTCTCGGAAAATTCCGTCAAGCCGCCCATATTCCTGACATCGACTTTCGCTTTTGACAGCGCCGAAGACGGCGAAGAATTCTTCCATGTCACAGCCGGACGTAAACCCGCTCCGGCGGATAGTGTCGGTGGCCTGATTTACAGCCGCTTCAACCACCCCAACGCGGAAATTATCGAAGACCGTCTCGCCCTGTTGGAGCAAGCCGAAGCCGCCATTGCTTTCTCCAGCGGGATGGGCGCGATCAGCGCGGTGCTTATGGCCTATCTTCGCCCCGGTGACGTGGTCGTACACAGCACGCCGCTTTACGGCGGCACAGAAACATTAATCCGCAAGTTCATGCCGGAGTTTGGGGTGGAGACGCAGGACTTCGCCGACGGTCTTACCGAAGAACCTATTCTTACTGCCCTGCAGGCAGCGGCGAAAAAGGGTAAGGTCAAAATGGTCTTCGTGGAAACGCCTGCCAACCCGACCAACGCGATTATCAATTTCGAAGCTCTCGTAAGTGCCGTTAAAAAAATTGAAAAAGAAACCGGAAACCGCCCGATTATTGTTTGCGACAACACCATGCTCGGCCCTGTCTTCCAAAAGGCAGTGCCTCATGGTATCGACATCGCGCTTTATTCGCTGACCAAATATGTCGGCGGACACAGCGACCTGGTTGCAGGGGCGGTTTGCGGCGCACGCGACGTTCTCAAGCCAATCCGCCAAGTGCGCTCCTCCATGGGGCTGAACCTCGACCCGCATACAAGCTGGATGATCTCCCGCTCGCTCGAAACGCTGACCATCCGCATGGAGCGCGGCGCGGCCTCGGCATTAAAGGTTGCGGAATGGCTCAAGGACAACCCCTACCGCAAAGCAAAAATCCTGCACGCAGCGTTTATCGATAACCCCCAATACCAGGAAGTGCGCAAGCGCCAGACAACGGGCGATGGCTCCACATTTGCTTTCGTCCTTGAGGCTGAAAAACCGGATGTGTTCAAATTCCTGAACTCGCTTTCGCTGTTCAAATTGGCGGTGTCATTGGGCGGCTCGGAATCGCTTGTTTGCCACCCGGCCTCCACCACGCATTCCGGTGTACCAAAAGAAATGCGCGATAAAGTCGGCGTCACAGACGGCCTTGTGCGCCTGTCCATCGGGCTCGAGCATCCGGACGATCTGATCGCCGATCTCGAAAACGCCTTTAAAACCGCGTTTGGAAATAAAAAAAACAAATTAACTACAGAGAAAAACAGAGCAAGACAGAGGGGTTAAAAAAAGAAATTAGAAACCTCTGTTTATCTCTGTCTGGCTCTGTAGTTAAAAAATAAGAAAGGAAAAGATGATGTCTAAAGGAAAAGTCGTACTCGCATATTCAGGAGGTCTTGATACCTCCGTTATTCTGAAATGGATGATCGAACAAGGTTACGAAGTCGTTGCCTATATCGCCGATGTCGGTCAGGACGAGGACTTTGAGGCCGCCAAAGCAAAAGCGGAAAAAATCGGCGCTTCAAAAGTTTACATCGAAGACCTCAAGGAAGAGTTCGTCACAGATTTCATTTTCCCCGCATTTAAATCACAGGCCGTATATGAAGGCCGTTATTTGCTCGGTACCTCCATCGCCCGCCCCGTGATTGCCAAACGCCAGATCGAAATCGCGATCAAAGAAAAAGCTAAATTTGTGGGTCATGGCGCCACAGGCAAAGGGAATGATCAGGTCCGGTTCGAGCTTTCTTACTATGCCCTGAAGCCAGACATCAAAGTTCTGGCTCCGTGGAAGATGGAAGAGTTCCTGACACGTTTTAAAGGCCGTCAGGACATGCTGAATTACTGCGACCAATACGGCATCCCCGTTACGGCCACGCGTAAAAAGCCCTATTCCGAGGATGACAACCTTCTGCACATCTCTCACGAGGCCGGCATTCTGGAAGACCCCAATGCGCCCTGCGCCGAGGATATTTATTCCCGTACATCAACGCCTGCCCAATGGCCGGATACACCAGAAGTCATCACGCTGAGCTTTGAAAACGGTATCCCGGTAAAACTGCAAGCTGAAGGTCAAACAATCAAAGGTGCCCTGCCCCTCTTCACAAAACTGAACGAGATCGGCAGCAAGCATGGTATCGGTCGCCTTGATATGGTGGAAAACCGTTTTGTCGGCATTAAATCGCGCGGCGTTTATGAAACCCCCGGCGGCGCAATTCTGCACAATGCCCACCGTGATCTCGAAGGGCTGACGATGGATCGCGAAGTCATGAAAATCCGTGACAGTCTTTCCCTGAAAGTGGCGGAGCTTATCTATAACGGCTTCTGGTTTTCACCTGAATTCGACCTGCTCATGAGCGTGATGGACAAGGCGCAGGAAAACATTTCCGGCGACGTTCAGGTACAGTTGTTCAAGGGCAGCGCTTACCCAATCGCAAGAACATCCGAAAACGCGCTGTATGATCCGAAACAATCATCCATGGATGAAGAAGGCGGATACGATCAGAAAGACGCCCAAGGCTTTATCCGCATTAATGCTGTGCGCCTACGCAACAATACAAACATGCGCGGCAGCAAGGCCAAAGCGGCAAAGAGCAAAGCTGCATAAGCCATACAATCAGAACAAATCTCAGGAACGGAGCCCCCTTCATCAAAGCGGGCTCCGTTTTTTTCTTGATAACTTCAAAAATGGTAAAAATTCAGTATTGCATTTTATGCATGATCAATATTTATTTAATGCATATATAAAAATGTACAGGGACTATGCGTAACGATGAGTACACTGAGTAGAACTTTCATTCTCCCCACTGCTCTAGGGGGATTGTTGTTAACGGGAGCGCCGGTCGCAGCAGCAAATGATCAGGTTTCAAATCAACCTATGTTATTCGACGGCCAGCACGCCGCAAACGTGGTAACCAAAAGCTGCAGCGCCGACCATAAAACCATTATTTCCCATTTCATGATCGTTGCAGACTCCCACCTGATGCAGGCTCTGCCTCGGGGAACCAGAAGACACGTTTTTCAAACGGCGGCCGAGAATCTAAGGGTGGAATGGGGTGCAGCATCCAGAGAGTTTTCCTTCGACAAGGTAGACGAAACTTACGACCGGCTTGCAGCGCAAAACGCCACACATGGTATGGGCAGACAGGAATTCGTCGGGCGTAGAACACTTGCCGCCGCCAAGGCCGTGCTAAAAGATGTAGCCGACCAAACACGCGTAACAACAAGCATCCAGATTATAACCGAACCTGCCAATGCTGCTGTTCTTTTCAGTGGTGATGAAAGTGGTATTGTACCCTGTGACAATGAGATGCCCGCAATCATTTCATCCTTTACCATTAAAATGCCGCAAGCGCAGGAAATCACAGCAGCCTCCCCCATATAACAGGGTTGCGATTTTAGCAGGTGCGAAGAGTATTAACGCTTTCAATTTCCGCCCTCGCCCGCTAAAAGGCCTTAAGGCAACCCGCAAAAACTATTCGTAAGGAGACGCTCGAATGGCCTTCGACATCCACACTATCTACGCCGTTCTCGGCTTTTTCCTCGCTGCGTATGCGGTGGTCGGCAACGACGCGGTGCAGACGCTGGGCACGTTTATTGCCTCCAATCACAAGGTGTTTAAATGGACGACGCTCTGGCTTGCGGCCAGCGCAGTTCTGATTCTGACCATCACCTATGGCTGGTGGATCAACGGCGGCGACATATCGTGGGGCCGCCTGTCGAAAATTCCGCCGGTTGAAATTCAATGGTACCACGCCGCCGCGCCCGCCATTCTCGTGCTGCTCACGCGGGCGGGCATTCCCGTTTCCACGACCTTCCTCGTGCTATCCACTTTCGCCTCCTCTCTCGTGCTGGAAAAAATGCTGGTCAAATCCATCATCGGTTACGGGCTGGCGGCCATCGTCGCCTACGGATTGTGGATGATCGTGGCCCGTATCCTGAACGAAAAATACGACAAGGTGAAAAAGGAGCACCGCGCGATGTGGCGCAGCCTGCAATGGATCGCCACGGGCTTTCTGTGGTATTCATGGCTCTCGCACGACATGGCCAATGTCGCCGTCTTTCTGCCGCGCGAGCTCAGCCCGCTTATGCTCGCCGGTGTACTGGCCACACTATGCTCCGGGCTTGCTTATATTTTCTGGAGCCACGGCGGCAAAATCCAGCGCATCGTGCTGGAAAAATCGGGCACACGGTTTATGCGCTCCGCCACCATCATCGATTTTGTCTACGCCGCCATCCTGATCTATTTCAAACAAATGAACGCCATTCCCATGTCCACCACCTGGGTGTTCGTCGGCCTTCTGACGGGGCGCGAGTTGGCGATTGCCACCACCTACCGCGCGCAGTATCACCTCGGCTATGTTTTTCCGCTGATCGGCAAGGATTTCGTGAAAATGATGGTGGGGCTTGGCGTCTCTATTGCATTGGCCTTGAGTATTCACTATGTCTTAAATCCTGATACTTCAATTTTTGCGGGATAAAAAATGACAAAGGCACAAGCCAACCAGATGTGGGGCGGTCGGTTCGAGGATAAGCCCGACGACATCATGACACAGATCAACGCCTCAATCGGCGTGGACAAACGTTTCTGGGCGCAGGATATTCGCGGCTCTATCGCCCATGTCGAAATGCTGATGGCCCAGGGGATTATCGACCGTATCGACGGCGAGGCGATTATCGGCGGTCTGAGCCAGATTGCCGAGGAAATCAAAGCCGGTAAATTTGAATTCACCACCGCGCTCGAAGACATCCATATGAATATCGAGGCGCGCCTTGCCGATATTATCGGCGCGCCCGCGGGCAAACTTCATACCGCCCGTTCCCGCAATGATCAGGTCGCAACCGATTTCCGCCTCTGGACACGTGACGCGGTAGGCGACATTGTTGCTAAAATCAAATCCCTCTCTGACACGCTGGAGACCCTAAGCGACGATCACAAAGGTTCCGTCATGCCCGGCTTTACGCATCTTCAGGCCGCTCAGCCTATTACGCTTGGCAAGCATCTCGATGCCTACCGCCAGATGCTTTCCCGCGACAAATCCCGTTTTGAGGATTGCGCCAAGCGCCTGAACGAATGCCCGCTGGGCGCGGCGGCACTCGCCGGAACGCCGTTTAACATCGACCGCGAATTCACCGCGACCAAGCTCGGCTTTGATAAGCCCATGCCCAATACGCTGGACGCCGTATCCGCGCGCGACTTTGCCAATGAATTCCTCTTTGCCTGCGCGCAGACGGGGCTGCATCTCTCTCGCCTCGCCGAGGAAATCATCCTCTGGGCCACGCCGCAATTCGGCTTTATCAATCTCTCGGATACCTGGAGCACCGGCTCCTCCATCATGCCGCAAAAGAAAAACCCCGATGCGGCGGAGCTGATCCGCGGCAAAACGGGCCGCCTGAACGGCAATCTCATTGCCCTGATGACGGTGATGAAGGGCCTGCCGCTTGCCTATAACAAGGACATGCAGGAAGACAAGGAACCCGTATTCGATTCATACGATACAATCTGCCTGTGCCTTGAGGCCATGAACGGCATGCTGGCTACCGCCAAATTCAACACCGATAAAATGCACAAGGCCGCCGATGAAGGTTTCACCACCGCCACAGCGATTGCCGACTGGCTGGTGATGAATTTGAAACTCCCCTTCCGCCACGCCCACCATACAACGGGGGCAATCGTGAAGATGGCCGAGGGCAGGGGTTGCAAACTGCACGAACTTCCGCTTGAAGACATGCAAAGCATCGAATCTAAAATCACCACCGATATTTACCGGGTGTTGAAGATTTAAGAGTAAGCCGGAGGGCTAAATATGTATGCGATCATCAAGGCAGCGATTTCCGGCATCCTTGTTGCCGTCGTCTCCGAAACCGCAAAACGAAGCCCTGCTCTAGGTGCCCTGATTGCCTCCCTGCCCCTTGTCTCCGTCATGGCCATGATCTGGATGTGGCAGGAAACAAAAGATACCGCGCGCATAGCCGACCACGCGCAATCGACATTCTGGTATGTCTTGCCGTCCTTACCAATGTTTCTGGTTCTTCCGGCATTACTCCGCGCCAATATCCCGTTCTACGTCGCCATGGCATTATCCTGCGCCATCACCGCCATCCTTTACCTCGCCATGACATGGGGTTTGAAACGGTTTGGGATAAACCTGTAAGAACTTGTATTTTCGGCAAACGACAATCAATACATACTCATCGTGCAGGATCATTTTTATACGCAGACTTTCTTTCTTTAATAAATGATAAAAGCTGTTTGCGTTCAACCTTTACGCTCACCCATGGTTTTTTATTATCAACCTTTGAGATTAAAGAGCTATCTTGGAATTTACCTGATTTCACATCCTCATATGGAATGCGATCCACTACTGAAGATAAATTTCTTTTCCCGTAGAAATCCATCCCAGCTGTGCCGAAGGCTGTAGAATAATAATCCAATGCCTTTTCATCAAAATGATCAGCAGCTGCAGTAACAAGAGTATGCCTTAGTTGCGTATAGGCAATCTGCGTTGCTCTTTCTAATGGCACTAGAATGACAAAGGGCCAAAGTGAATCAAATTCGAATGACCACTTAGGGTAGAATATCCAACCCAGCTTGTTAAATATTGGATCAATTAGCCCATAATAAAAGAGTCCTATAGCTCCTATTATTATGAAAGGCCAACCAGCAATATCAAAGCCTTCAGGGAGCAAATTCGTCAGCCCCTCACCAAAAAGCGTGGAACATATGCTTATAAATATTTTTGATAAATTTAATTCCATACTTCCCTCATACTACAATTCCTTCGTGGTGAAAAATATAAAACTTGTCGTCATTGCGAGGAACACCAGCGACCCGGCAATCCAGAACAGCAAGATCAATTCCTAGATTGCTTCGCTGCGCTCGCAATGACGAAAGATAAAAAAGGAATAAATTCCTGTACTTTTGCCGTAAAACCGGCTATAGTGGCCGCATGATGTTAAGCGCCCGAAACCACACAAGCCGCCATATAGACGCCATATTTTTATGTCAAAATTTTGACGCCATACCCCCCTCCCCCCCTAAAAATGAAAAACGAAATGAACAAGTCTATTTCATTTTTATTTCCAAAGCTTTACAGCGTGTTTTTTGTGAGTTTTTGGCTTCCCGCAAAATCTGCGTATTCCCCCAACGGGCTTTATGCTTTAACTATGGTGCATGGCCATGAATAACGCATCCCTCATCAAAGTTGAAAATCTCAGCGTCGATTTCGCAGGCGCGGACGGCGTATTTCATGCCGTCAAAAATGTGGGGTTTGAGATCAAGCGCGGCGAAACCATGGCGCTTGTGGGCGAAAGCGGTTCGGGAAAATCCGTAACCGCGCTTTCGGTTATGCAGCTTCTGCCTTATCCGCTCGCCAGTCACCCTTCCGGTTCTATTACTTTTGAGGGCGAAGAACTTGTCGGCAAGGACGACAAGTTCATGCGCCGCATTCGGGGGGACAAGATCGGGATGATCTTTCAGGAGCCCTTAACAGCGCTTAACCCGCTGCATACCATCGAAAAGCAGATCGGTGAAATCCTGCGCCTGCATCAAGGTATGGGCAAGCAGCAAGCCCGCGACCGTACGCTGGCGCTTCTTGATCTTGTCGGCCTGCCGCAGCTTAAAACCCGACTTGGCGCCTATCCGCATGAGTTGTCGGGCGGGCAACGCCAGCGCGTGATGATCGCCATGGCGCTTGCGAATAACCCTGCCCTGTTGATCGCGGATGAGCCAACCACGGCCCTTGATGTGACCGTACAGGCGCAAATTCTGGAACTGCTGCAGGATCTGAAAGACCGCCTTAACATGGCGCTCCTGCTCATTACCCATGATTTATCCATCGTTGAGAAAATGGCCGACCATATCGGCGTCATGCAACATGGTGAACTGGTGGAGCAAGGCAGCACGAAAGATATCTTCGAAGCTCCTCAACATCCCTACACCAAACGCTTGCTAGCCGCGCAGCCTCGCGGTTATGCCAAGGCCAAGGACGATAACGCGCCTGTCCTGATGGAAGGGAAACAGGTGCACGTTCACTTCCCGAAAACCAAAACTTTCTTTGGCAAACCCAAAGATGTTGTGAAAGCTGTCGATAATATCGACATTGTCATAAAAAAGGGACATACGCTGGGCGTGGTGGGCGAAAGCGGCTCCGGTAAATCGACTTTAGGGCTGGCGCTTTTGAAACTTCAGCAATCCGGCGGCAGTATTACCTTTAACAGTCAAGACATCACGGGGCTTAACCGTAAGTCCATGCGCGCTTTTCGGTCAAAGATGCAGATCGTCTTTCAAGATCCTTTTGGCTCTCTCTCCCCGCGCATGAGTGTGGGCCGGATTATTGGCGAGGGGTTAGAGCTTCACCGTCAGGATCTCACGAAGGATGAGCGGGAAACCCTGATTATCAAAGCGCTTGAGAGCGTTCACATGAACCCCGAAACGCGTCACCGTTATCCGCATGAGTTTTCGGGCGGGCAGCGTCAGCGTATCGCAATTGCCCGTGCCATGGTGCTGGAGCCTGATTTTGTTGTTCTGGATGAGCCGACTTCTGCGCTTGATGTCTCTGTTCAGGCCGAAATCGTTGACCTGCTGCGCGAATTACAGGAAAAGCACGATCTTACCTATCTCTTCATCAGCCACGATTTACGCGTCGTCCGCGCCCTGGCGCATGGCATATTGGTGATGAAAGACGGTAAAATCGTGGAATCCGGTACTGCCGCCCAGATTTTCGATGCGCCTAGAGAAAACTACACAAAAGCGCTGATCGACGCTGCCATGAACCTCAAGGCGAGAGCAGCATGATTGCTTTTGCCGCGAAAACACGAAAACTTTCCAAAACCCCGGACGTCATTCCGGCGCATGCCGGAATCCATTCCTCCAATCCCGCCAAGCCGCTGAATGGATCCCGGGACGAGCCCGGGATGACAGAACGAATAAGGCGCAAAATACATTAGAATCAGAAATTTGCGCAAATGCCGCCGGTGGGTTATAATTAAACATTCACGCTTTTTCCTTTTTGCTTGCATTCTGCGCGCAGGATGGTAGAAAACGTGAGCTTTTTTGTAAGTAACAAAAAGGCGCAAACGCTAACCGGAGCAAACAGCGTTTGATTTGGACTAGGCGCGAGGAGCGCAGCGTAGAAAACCTACGTAAGCGACCGAGTAACAACGGCCAAATCGAACGATGGACGCTCCAAACTCTTGAAAGGGGTTGATAACGTGGTAAGTGTAAGTGTACGCGATAACAACGTTGATCAGGCGCTGAAGGTTCTTAAGAAGAAAATGCAACGTGAAGGCATTTTCCGTGAGATGAAACTTCGCCGCCATTACGAGAAACCATCCGAGAAAAAAGCACGTGTTCAGGCCGAAGCCGTTCGCCGTGCTCGCAAGATGGATCGTAAACGTACGGATCGCGATTAATACGCACTTTGCGTTATAAATTTTTGAGGAAGCCGCCGGAATTTTTCCTGCGGTTTTTTCTTTTTCAGTTGGTATTAAAGCGGCGCGGTTTTTTCTTTCAGCCAAGCGGTTGTTTTGCCATCAAGTAAAGGTGACAATGTATCAAATACGCGCGCATGATAATCGTTGAGCCATTCGATTTCGCTCTTATCCAGCATTTCGGCCACTATAAGATTAAAGTCGATCGGGGCGAGAGTAACCGTTTCAAACGCAAGGCCATCGCCATCCTCGACGCACAGAATCAGGTTTTCGATGCGAATGCCGTAAGCGCCTTCCTTGTAATATCCCGGCTCGTTGGAAATCAGCATCCCCGCTTCCGGCGCATCCTTGCCGCGGGGCGAAATATTAGCCGCTTCCTCGTGCACGCCAAGGTAACAGCCAACGCCGTGGCCTGTTCCGTGCGCGTAATCAAGGCCGACATCCTGTAGCGGCGCGCGAGCCAGCTTGTCAAGCTCCGCGCCGGTTGTGCCTTTAGCAAACTTTGCTTGTGCCAGCGCAATATGCCCTTTGAGCACCAACGTAAAATGAGCGCGCATCTCCTCGGAAACCTCGCCTACCGCCACCGTGCGGGTAATATCAGTCGTGCCGTAAAGCTCGCCGCCCGCATATTGCCCGCCGCTATCGACGAGCAATAAATTACCGGGCTTGATGGCCGTGTTGCTTTTTTCGTCGGCCCGGTAATGGATGATCGCGCCGTGCGGGCCGAATCCGGCGATGGTGGAAAAACTGACGCCCCGGAACGCGGGGTCTTGCGCACGAAAATCATGGATTTTATCAACCACGGCAAGTTCGGTAAGGCCGCCTTTGGGCGCTTCGCGCTCCAGCCAGTGCAGGAATTTAACGACGGCCAAGCCGTCCTTGATATGCACATTTTTAATGGATTGAATTTCCGCCGCGGTTTTGCACGCCTTGGGCCAGGCGCAAGGGTCGCGGTCGTTGATAATTGTTGCGCCCGCCTCTTCCAGCGTGGATTTGAACCACACCGCGCTGCGCCGTTCGTCCATCAGGACGGTTTTGCCGGACAGTGATTTAAGGCTGTTTTCCATCTCTTCAATCGGCTTAATGGCAACTTTGTCGCTTAAAGCATCCGTTACAGCGTCCGAAACCTTTGCCCCGTCCACAAACCACTGCGCCGTGCCGTCGCGGAAAGCCAGCGCGTAGGAAAGCACCAGCGGCGTTTGGTCCACATCATGACCGCGCACATTGAGCAGCCAGCACACGGAATCAGGCATGGTAATCAGCGCAGCGTCCGCCCCGTGTTCTTTAAGCTCTGTGGCCACGAGCGCCAGTTTCTCGCTTGCCGTGCGTCCCGCGATCTCATCGGGGAAGAGACTCACCGTGCCTTGCGGCGGCGCGGGGCGGTCTTGCCAGATTTCATCGATCAAATTGCCCGCCAGCGGCTTTAACGTGATATCCGGCGCTTTTTCGGCCATGGCGGTTATCTGCTCGGGTGTGTGAAGTTTGGGATCAAAAGCGATCACGGCCCCTTTCGGTGCCTGCTGCTCCAGCCATTCGCCGAGCGGCAGTTTGGTAAAATCGGCGATATCGTAGAGACTGCGCTCAACCTGCCCCGCGATCTGGAGCATGTAACGCCCGTCGGTAAAGGCGCAGGCCTTATCCGCCAGCACGATGGCCGCGCCGCCCGAGCCGGTAAACCCGGTCAGGTACTCCAGTCGCCGCGCGCATTCGGGAAGGAATTCGCCCTGAAACTCGTCGGCCAACGATATGATATATCCGTCCACTTCGCGCGCTTTCATAAGCGTGCGCAGGGCGGTGATTTTTTCCAGAGATGAAGAGCCTTGCTTTGCCATTTTTATACAATCCTTTATAAACATTAGTGAATAAGAAACGGAAACGCCATGCCCTATATTCTCTTAAGCTTGGGCCTTTTGATCGGCCTTTATGCGCTTTACCGCTTTTTCCTGCGCGCCAATGTAGCGCAGATCAAGGCGCTGGGCTTTACGCTCGCCACGCTGGTGCTGTGCGCGGCGCTGTTTTTCATGGCCGTAACGGGCCGCCTTCCCGCCGCGATCGCGCTCGTGGCGGCGCTTGCGCCCTTCGTTATGGGCTGGCTTCGCTTTCGTAAGGCCGCGAAAGAGGCAAAGCAAAAAACACCGGAACAAAACGCCCCGCTGAGCCGTAAGGAAGCCTTGGAAATCCTCGGCCTTAAAGAGGGCGCGAACAGGGAAGAGATAAAAGCCGCCTATAACAAGCTGATGAAAAAGGTTCATCCCGATCAGGAAGGTTCCGGCTGGATGGCGGCGAAGCTGAACGCGGCGAAGGATTTACTGCTGAAGGAATAGCCGAAGCCCTTGCAATAACATGTAAAAAATGCGAAAAACTTGACCTTATGAGCCAGAAAACGCCCCCGCCCATTCGTAAAGCCGTATTTCCCGTCGCCGGGCTGGGCACGCGTTTCCTGCCCGCGACCAAAGCGATGCCCAAGGAGATGCTGCCGATCAATGACCGCCCGCTGATCCAGCATGTGTACGAGGAAGCGCGCGATGCGGGGATTGAGGAATTCATCTTCGTCACGGGCCGCCATAAAAACATGCTGGAAGAGCATTTCGATTTCCAGCCCGAATTGGAGGAAACGCTGCAATCGCGAGGTAAAGACGACATGCTGGAAAAGGTGCGCGATTCCGAAATGCCCGCCGGCGCGCTGTTCCTCACCCGCCAGCCGAAGCCGCTGGGCCTCGGTCACGCGGTATGGTGCGCGAAAAAGCTGATCGGCAATGACGAGCCGTTTGCCATTCTGTTGCCCGACGACATCGTCAATCACGGCCAGGGGTGCCTCGCCCAGATGATGGAGGTTTACAACGAGCATGGTGGCAACGTGGTGGCAGTCAAAGACGTGCCGCGCGAAGAAACCTCCAAATACGGCATTCTGGATATCGGCAGCGAGAACGGCAAGACCGTTGCCATCAAGGGGCTTGTCGAAAAACCGAAACCGGAGAATGCCCCTTCCACGCTTTCGATTATCGGACGCTATATCCTCCAGCCGCAGGTATTCGATTACCTCGCCGCGTTTGAAAAAGGCGCGGGCAACGAAATCCAGCTTACCGACGCCATGGCGAAGCTGCTGGGCAAGCAGCCCTTCCACGGTTTGCGTTTCGAAGGGGAACATTTTGACTGCGGTAGCCGTTTGGGATTTATCGCCGCCAATCTTGCCCTGACGATGCAGGACCCCGAGATCGGCCCGACCGTCAAAGAGATTGTCAGGAATGCAGCCACAAAATAAAACTCACGCCCCTGCCCCTTATCAATTCGATCCCACAATTTTGCGGGAATACGATATTCGCGGCCAACTGGATAAGAATCTGAGCGAAGACGATGCTTACGCTTTGGGGCTTTCTTTCGGCACTTTCGTGCGCCGCAATGCGGGCAAGGACGAGTGCAAAATCTGTGTCGGTTATGACGGGCGTAAAAGCTCGCCCGCTTTGGCCGAAGCGTTAATCTCCGGACTGACCGCTACGGGGGCGTTGGTGGAAAATGTCGGCCTCGGCCCCTCGCCTATGCTGTATTTCGCGGTGAAAGACCGTATGGCCGATGCCGGGATCATGGTTACGGGATCTCACAATCCGCCCGATTATAACGGGTTTAAAATGGCGCTTCAGTCCGCGCCCGTTTTCGGCGGGATGATACAGGAAATCGGCAAGATCGCCGCCGCCGGAGATTTCGAAACCGGAGAGGGCAGCGCGAGCGACATCGACATTAAAGCAACCTATGTAGAGCGCCTTTTGAAAGATATGGAGGGCGCGCGCAATTTAACCATCGCATGGGATAACGGCAATGGCGCGGCAGGCGAGATTTTGCAAATGCTCATCGCCAAACTGCCCGGTAAACATATTTTATTGTTCGAAGATATCGACGGCGCGTTTCCCAACCACCACCCCGACCCCACGGTGGACGAGAATTTGATCGATTTGCAAAAAGCGGTGAAGGAAAACGGCTGCGACCTCGGTATCGCATTTGACGGCGACGGCGACCGGATCGGCGTGGTGGATGAACGCGGCACCGTTCTTCGCTGCGATATATTGATGACGATTTACGCGCGCGACATTCTGGAAGAACATCCCGGCGCACCGATTATCGGCGATGTGAAATGCAGCCAGGTCATGTTCGATGAAATCGCCGCGCTGGGCGGAGAGCCTGTGATGTGGAAGACGGGGCATTCGCTGATCAAATCGAAAATGAACGAGCTGAAGGCGCCGCTGGCGGGCGAGCTTTCGGGTCATATTTTCTTCGCCGATAAATATTACGGCTTTGACGATGCGCTTTATTGCGCCGTGCGCCTGATCAACGCGGTGAATAATTCGGACGGGCCACTTTCGACCCTGACCGCTGAACTTCCCACGCTCTTTAATACGCCGGAAGTGCGCTTCGAAGTGCCGGAGGAAGAAAAATTCTCCATCGTGCCGCGTATCATTGAAACACTTAAAGCCGCGCCGCAGGACGGCGTTGCGATCGACGATATCGACGGCGTACGCGTGACCACGCCCGACGGCTGGTGGCTTTTGCGCCCTTCCAATACGCAAAGCGTTCTGGTTGCGCGCGCGGAAAGCTCCAGCACCGAGGGGCTTAAACGGTTGAAAACCCATGCCTGCGGGCTTGTGGAAGCGCTCGGCTACACGTTAGAATTCCCCTTATAAATTTTTAGGAGCCCGCCTCATGCCCGATATCGACATTGCCTTCATGGAGAAACTTGCCTCGCAAATCTGCCACGACCTTATCAGCCCGGTGGGCGCGATTTCAAACGGCGTGGAACTGGTCGAGGAAATGGGCATGGACGCCGCCGAAGACGCTTTCGCGCTTATTTCCTACAGCGCGCTTCAGGCCAACGCCAAGCTCAAGGCCTACCGCATGGCTTACGGAGCGGGCGGCGCAGACCCGAGCATCAAGCCGGAAGACGTATATAAAGTGTTCGAGGATTACCTCGGCCCGAAAGACAGCCGCAAGATCAATCAGAATTGGGACCCGCATGCCCCCTTAGCGCCGGAAGAGCGCCCGGACGGATTTTGCAAGGTTCTGATCTCCACGCTTCTGATCGCGCATAGCGCGCTGCCCAAAGGCGGCACGATCTCGGTAAGCCAGAACGGTGATGGATTTACAGAGATTACCGCCAGCGGCGAAGATGCGGGTTTTCGCGACGATACGCCCGGCGCGCTGGCGCTCACGGTTGATAAAAACGATCTCACCCAGCGTCAGATGCATCCCTACACCGCCGCCCTGACGGCGCGTCATTACGGTTACAACATTTCCCTCCAAGCGGAAGATGAATCGGTTACGCTCACGATCCGGTTTTAATACGCCTCACACCTCTTTTCTGAACACAGGGGTAGGATTTTCGCCCCTTTTGGGCCGTTTTTCTTCATAAAATTATATTTTCATTTCATATCGGAATATAATTTTTCGCATGGGGCGAGTGCGTCATGCCGCGTGATTTTTTGCCCCTCATAGCCGCGTTATTTTTTGCGTACCACCGATAAAGATCCGAAAAACCGAAACGAAGAGCGTTAAACATGGACGACCTGATTGCCGATTTTCTTGCCGAAACCAATGAAAGCATGGGCGAGCTTGATAACGACCTGGTCAGCCTTGAACAAAACCCGGACGATAAGGATTTGCTCGGAAAAATCTTCCGCCTTGTGCACACCATAAAAGGGACTTGCGGATTTTTAGGCCTGCCGCGCCTTGAAAAAGTAGCGCATCACGGGGAAAATGTGCTGGGCCGTTTCCGCGATGGCGACCTGAAAGTCACGCCAGAATACGTATCGCTGATTTTCGAATCCTTTGATGTGATCCGCAGTATTATCGAAGCCATTGAGGAAACAGGTACCGAGCCCGAAGGCGATGACAGCACGCTTATCGCCAAGCTCGACGCCGCTTACGAGAGTGACGGCGAAGGTGGGAGCGAGGTTTCCGCACCGGCGGCAGAAGTTGTAACGGTAGAAGCCCATCAAGAAGAAGCAACAAAAGAGCCCGAAGAAGAATTGCCCGTCGGCATGGTCAGTGAGGCCGATCTTGAAGCCGCTTTTGCCGCAGCAGAGCTTCCGGTCGACCTGGTGGAAAAACGTAAAAAGCAAAATGCAATAAAAGATCCCGCACAGGAAAGTGTGAAAAAACCCGCGAATGAATCTGCCCCTAAAAATGCCGAGGATGCGGCGGAGAAAAAAGAAGCCGCCGCCATCGCCCAAACGTTACGCGTGAATGTGGACGCGCTGGAAAACCTGATGACCATGGTCAGCGAGTTAGTGCTTACCCGCAATCAGCTTTTGCAGATTTTGCGCAATCAGGATGACAGCGACTTTTCAACGCCGCTCCAGCGCCTGAACCATGTCGTTTCCGACCTGCAGGAAGGCGTGATGAAAACCCGCATGCAGCCCATCGGAAATGCATGGGCCAAGCTGCCGCGCATTATCCGCGATCTGGGCATGGAACTGGAAAAGAAAATCAACCTCGAGATGCGCGGCGAAGAAACTGAACTGGACCGTCAGGTTCTGGAACTGATCAAAGACCCGCTTACCCATATGGTGCGAAACTCCGGCGATCATGGCATCGAGACGCCCGCCGACCGCCGCAAGGCCGGCAAACCGGAAACGGGCACAATCACGCTTGAAGCCTTCCATGAAGGCGGGCATATCATCATTAAAATCGCCGATGACGGCAAGGGTCTGTCATCGGAAAAAATCAAGAAAAAGGCGCTTGAAAACGGGCTGACAACCGAAAGCGAGCTCGCCGAAATGTCACAGCAACAGGTCAACCAGTTTATTTTCAGGGCCGGATTTTCCACTGCTGAAAAAATCACATCCGTATCGGGACGCGGGGTGGGTATGGACGTGGTGCGCACGAATATCGAGAAGATCGGCGGATCGATCGAACTTCATTCCGAAGAAGGAAAAGGATCGACCTTTACCATCAAGATCCCGCTTACCCTTGCCATCGTCTCGGCACTGATTGTCGAGGCGGCAGGAGAGCGTTTCGCCATTCCGCAGCTTTGTGTGCGCGAACTTGTGATGACATCCGATCAGGGAGAAAACCGGATTGAAAACATCAAGGGCACGCCGGTTTTTCGTTTGCGCGATCACCTTCTTCCGCTTGTGCGTCTGGACGAGCTTTTGAAACTCGAACGCGCCGCCTCACATACAAAACCCGCTGGCAGGGAGGAAGAACACCCGGAAACAAACGACAATTCGGGGCCGGATAAGACACGAACGGATACAGTAAATAAATACATTATCGTCACGCAGGTCGGCACCTATGATTTCGGGATTATCGTGGACCGCGTATTCGACACCGAAGAAATCGTGGTCAAGCCGGTTGCCACCATTCTGCGCAATATCGAATTATTCTCCGGCAACACGATTCTGGGTGACGGCAGTGTGATCATGATTCTGGACCCCAACGGTATCGCGCGGGCAACGGGCGAGATGGAAGCCTCGGACAAAGCGGGAGTAAGCGTTAAAGAAGAAAAAAGCGTATTGCCACACGCAAGCGATACGACTTCCCTGCTCATCTTTGCCGCGGGTTCACGCACGCCCAAGGCCGTGCCTTTATCTTTGGTGGCGCGCCTTGAGAATGTCAAAATTCAGGACATAGAATATTCCGGCGGCCAGATGATGGTGCAATACCGTAGCGGGCTTATGCCTCTCTTGCCCTTTGACGGCAACGTGTTGATGGAAAGCGCGGAAGGGAACAAACCCGTTCTGGTGTTTACCGACCGCGACCGTTCCATGGGCCTTGTCGTGGATGAGATTATCGACATCAAGGAAGAGCAGGTCGATGTGCAGGTGGAAACAAATCATCAAGGGCTGATGGGCAGCGCGATCATCGATGGCAAAGCCACGGACGTGATGGATGTGGGATATTTCCTAAGAGCGGTCAGCAAGGACTGGTTCAAAAATCACGGAGATGAGCCCTTCGAAAGCGCCAAACCGAACGGAGCAGGCACCGCGAACGACAAGCCGCCCAAGACCCGGATATTGCTGGTGGATGACAGCCCGTTCTTCCGCAACATGATCACGCCTTTGCTCAATATCGAAGGCTATGACGTCACGCCGATGGAAAGCGCTCTCGATGCATTAAAGCTCTGCGATGACGGGGCGTATTTCGACCTGATCATCAGCGACATCGAAATGCCGGAGATGGACGGCTTCCAGTTCGCCGAGAAAATAAAGGACGGATCAAGCTGGCAGGAAACGCCGATTGTCGCCCTGACATCCCACACCAATCCGCAGGATATAGATCGGGGCAAAAGCGTGGGCTTTAACAAATACGTTCCCAAATTCGACCGCGATACGTTGCTCTCTACGATCTCCAAAACCCTTTACGAACAATCTCAGGCCGCGTGAGGGATGAACAGATGAGCGCAACCGTAACACTTCCCAAGCAAACTCATTTAAACGGCGCACTTTCGGCGACCAAATCGACCGATTTTCTGACCGCCTTTATCGGCGATCAGATTTTCGGCATTCCGGTCATGCAGGTGCAGGACGTACTGGGCGAGCAGGCCGTAACCAAAATCCCCCTCGCCCCGCCGGAAGTGGCAGGCTCTTTAAACCTGCGTGGCCGCATCGTAACCGCCATCAATGTGCGCAGGCGCCTGGGCCTGGATAAAGGAGCGGAAAAATCTCATAACATGAGCGTCGTGGTCGAGCATCAGGGTGAGCTTTACAGCTTTGTGATCGACCGCGTCGGAGACGTTCTTACACTCCAAAACAACGATTTCGAAAACACACCCGCGACACTCGATCCCGTCTGGAAGGAAATATCGCTCGGCATTTTCCGGCTGGAAAAACGCCTGCTTGTTGTAATCGACGTTCCCAAATTTATCAGCTCCATTCACGGGTAAGGGAAAATTACGCGTATGAATGATGATAATCCTTTGTTACACTTAAATCCTGTCAGGCCCCGCCGGGGCCGCGCCTGAAGGAGAGTTCCGATGAAAACCTGTCTTATTGTCGATGATAGCCGCGTAGTCAGAAAAGTCGCACGCCGGATTATAGAGGACCTCGACTTTGAATGTTCCGAAGCCGAAGACGGCCAACAGGCTTATGAAGCTTGCCAGCAGACAATCCCCGACGTTATTTTCCTCGACTGGAATATGCCGGTGATGAACGGCCTCGAATATCTGGGCAAGCTTCGCGCTTTGCCCGGCGGCGACAAGGCGCTGGTGATTTTCTGCACCACCGAAAACGATATGGACCATATCGTCAAGGCACTGGATGCGGGAGCCGATGAATACATCATGAAGCCTTTCGATAGCGACATCATCGAATCAAAGTTCAAACAGGTCGGGTTGATTTAACCCGCCCGTTCCTCTCAACGCCCGCCTCGCAGACAGAAAAACATGGAGTCAGACACTACTTCGCCTTCGCCCGAAAATACCATCAACGTCGTTCTGGTTGACGATTCATCGGTCATACGCGGCGCGCTCTCACGCATCCTGAAACGCGAACCCTCCATCAAAATCGTCGATACCGCATCTGATGGCGTGCAGGGCGTTGAAGCGGCGAAAGAGAAAAAACCGCATATCGTAATCCTGGATATAGAGATGCCCGTGATGGACGGCATTACCGCCCTTCCTAAAATACTGGCCGCCAGCCCGGAAACGAAAGTGATCATGTTTTCCAGCCTGACGGAAAAAGGGGCGAGCATCACCTTGCGCGCGATGGCGCTGGGCGCGGTGGAATGTCTTGTGAAGCCGACCTCCACTTCGGTTCCCGGCGCGGATACGGATTTCGACCGCCGCCTGCTTACCCTGATCAAGGGGCTGGTGCCCGCGCCAAGACGGACATCAACGGGCGCTGTGCAAACCCGTTCGGCAACACCCGGCCTCTTCGGCAAAACCTATACGCTGCGCCCCATGTCCACAGGGTACACCGGAAAACCGGAAATCGTTGCCATCGGCAGCTCGACCGGAGGCCCTCCCGCACTGTTCAAGGTCATCAAAAGCTTTACGGGTTTTAACGTTCCTATTGTTATCACCCAGCATATGCCCGCGACCTTTACCAAAATTCTGGCCGAACATATCACCCAGCAAACCGGAATACCCGCCCACGAAGCCGAAGAAGGGATGGTTTTGCAAAACGGCCATGCCTATGTAGCCAAAGGCGGCTATCATATGCTACTCAAACACAAGATCATCGAAACGGTGATTCATCTCGATGACGGGCCGCTTGAAAATTTCTGCAAGCCCGCGGTCGATCCGATGCTGCGCTCCGTGGCCGAGATTTACGGGAAGAAAACACTGGCCGTTATCCTGACCGGAATGGGGCATGACGGGATGGAAGGTGCGAAAATTCTCGCCGCTCAAGGTGCAAGGGTCATCGCACAGGACGAAGCCTCCAGCATAGTCTGGGGCATGCCGGGCGCGGCAGCAGAGGCGGGAATTTGCAATGCGGTCTTGCCGCTTGACCAGATAGGGCCGTTGGTCCGCAGAGTTGTGTTAGGGTAAAGCATGAATATTACCGATTTTGAAATTTACAAAGACCTTCTCAAGGAACAATCCGGCCTCGTTCTGGGGCAGGAAAAAATATACCTGATCGAATCCCGCCTGAGCCCCATCGCAAAAAAATGGGGGTTCGATAATCTGGATGCCATGACCTGGGCGTTAAAGGGTGTGCCGGATTACAGACTGGTCTATGACATTGTGCAGGCAATGACCACGAACGAAACATCGTTCTTCCGCGATACGCGCCCTTTCGAGCTGTTCACCGATTTCGTCCTGCCCGAGGCCATGAAAAAATGCGCGGCGCGTAAAAAAATCCGTATCTGGTGCGCGGCGGCCTCGAGCGGTCAGGAGCCCTACTCCATCGCCATGCTGCTGAAGGAACGCAGCGCGCAGCTCGCGGGCTGGAACATAGAGATCATCGGCACGGATATATCGCGCGAAATTCTGGCGCAGGCGAGCGAAGGCTCCTATACCCAGTTCGAGGTGCAGCGGGGCCTGCCTATCCAGATGCTGGTTAAATATTTCAAACAGGTCGATAAGAAATGGAACCTGGATAACGAGATTAAAAACATGGTGAAATACCAGTATTTCAACCTACTGGAGCCTATGACCTCTTTGGGAATTTTTGACATTGTTTTTTGCCGCAACGTTCTTATTTACTTCGATGATGCCGATAAAAAACAGATACTCGAGCGTATGACCCGTCAGATGACCGATGATGCTGTGCTTTTGCTTGGCGGGGCGGAAACGGTTCTAGGGATAACGGACGCTCTGAAACCTGTCGTAGATAAACGCGGGCTTTACGCCAAACCGGATAATCCGCTGACCAAGAAATAACAGCGCAAAAGCAGGAAATCAGGCACTTGCCAAGGCCGGAATTTGCGCGTAAAACCCTGACTTCCGGTTTATTATACGAAGAATTTAAAGAAGGTATTTCATGAGTGACAAAGCCATTTCCGCCGCCCGCACCGTCAAAATAAAGCGCGCGCTTATTTCCGTCTCCGACAAGACAGGCATTGCCGATTTCGCGGAAAAACTGCATGGCTACGGCGTTGAAATCCTGTCCACGGGCGGTACGTCGCGCCTTCTGGCCGAGGCCGGAATTCCGGTCAAGGACGTATCGGACCACACCGGATTCCCTGAAATCATGGACGGACGTGTAAAAACCCTTCACCCCACCATTCACGGCGGTATCCTTGCCGTGCGCCAGAATAAAGATCACCGTGCCGCCATGGAAGCAAGCGGCATTGCCGACATCGACATGGTGGTGGTCAACCTCTATCCTTTCGTCCAGACGGTTCAGGGCGGCGGCGATTTCGAAGAATGCATCGAAAATATCGATATCGGCGGCCCGGCGATGATCCGTGCAGCGGCAAAAAACCACAATGACGTGACCATTATCACGGATCCGCAGGATTACGCCCGCGTGTTACAGGATATGGAAGAAAATCAGGGCGCGGTGACCTATTCCACCCGTAAAAAGCTGGCGGCCAATGCTTACGCCCTGACCGCGACATACGATTCAAACATCGCAAGCTGGTTCGCCGCGCAAGGAGAGGAAGATTTCCCCCGCCGCATCAGCTTCTCCGGCACACTCAAGCAAACTTTGCGTTACGGCGAAAACCCGCATCAGAAGGCGGGGCTGTACCTGATGGACAACTCCATGCGCCCCGGCGCCGCGCGGGCAACACAGGTGCAAGGCAAGGAGCTTTCGTATAACAACCTGAACGACACCGACGCCGCTTTCGAGCTTGTTGCCGAATTCGACAATCCCGCACTGGCCATTATCAAGCATGCCAACCCTTGCGGTGTTGCATGTGACGAAGACCTTCTGAAAGCTTATGAACGGGCAAGACTCTGCGATCCCGTCAGCGCCTTTGGCGGCATTATCGCCATGAACCGCCCGCTTACCGCCGCACTAGCAAGCGAGATCGTCAAAAGCTTCGTAGAGGTGATTATCGCTCCTTCCGTGGAAACCGGTGCAATCGACATCCTGAAAACCAAGGATAAAATCCGCGTGCTGACCACCGGCTCCATGCCCGATCCGCTGAAACGCCACCGCATGGTAACCCGCGTGGCGGGCGGCCTTCTGGTGCAGGATGCCGATACGGGCCGTGTGGCCGACGAAGACTTGAAAGTCGTTACCGACCGCGAACCGACGCCGCAGGAGCTTAAAGACATGATCTTTGCCTTCCGCGTGGCCAAACACGTGAAATCCAACACCATCGTCTACGCCAAGGATAATGCGACCGTCGGTATCGGCGCAGGCCAGATGAGCCGTGTGGACGCCGCCCGCATAGCTGCGTGGAAGGCCGCCGAAGCGGCCAAAGAGGCCGGATTGCCCGAGCCCCTAACCAAAGGCTCCGTTGTGGCGTCCGACGCCTTTTTCCCCTTCGCCGACGGCCTTATTTCAGCAGCCGAAGCGGGCGTAACCGCGGTTATCCAGCCCGGCGGCTCCATCCGCGACGAAGAAGTCATCGAAGCCGCCAATGAACGTGGCCTTGCCATGGTTTTCACCGGAATGCGGCACTTTAAGCATTAGAGCGTAACACTCTCTTCGTCATTCCGGCGGTCGAGCGCATGCGAGGCTTAAACAGCCGGAATCCATATGTGGCAGGCAAAGCCTGCCGTCCTTAACGGATCCCCGCAGTATAAGCGTTGCTAACGCAACGCCGCGGGGATGACATGAAAGCAACCAGCTAAATTTCCCATAACCATTTGTCATTCCACAAAAATCCGCTCTCACCGCGGATCTTAACTAAATCTTTATATTTCATAATTATCATGGGCTCATAAATTGGGCTCATTGTAAGCCCATCGGCGAACAAAAATGATAGCTAACAGTATGAGATTTAAAGAAAAAATTGAAACCAGCCTGGAGACACTCTAATGCCAATACCATTATTGGGTCCCCTTATGTTGATTGGAAGCACTGTCGTCACAACCATTGGCGGCATTTGGTTCACCAAAAAATATGGTGAGGATGTAAACAAGGCGATAGATAATCCTGAAGAGGCGGAAAAGCTGGCAGACAAGGCAGCTGAAGATGCCAAAAAGCTTGCAGGCAAAGCCGCGATAGAAGCCGCAGGTGCCATCGACTCCACCATAGATTATGTGACAAATCCAGACCGCGCGCTAAAGGATGCAAAGGATGCCGCTGCCGAAGCAGAAACCCTATACCAAGAATACCAGAAAACAGGCAGCCTTAAAGCTCTTGCTGAAGCGCGTTTTGGACAAAAACCTCCTGCCGATGCCACCCCGCCCGTTGTTTTAGCAAGCGCAAACAATGGAGGAGACGCTCCGGCAGTTCCTCCCCCTGCTCCGCCAGCACCTATAGTACGCCAACCTGAAAAGCCCAAAGAGGAAGAGGGAAGTCTTGTGAGCTGGTTCAAAAAGCAAGTCATGGGCATTGTGCCCTCTTTCGAAACGAAGGATGCGCTGGGCCTTCTAGGCGGTGCAGGCGGCCTTGGCGGGCTTTTTGCGGGTGTAACAAAGGGAAACTGGTCTTTTGCAATTATTGGCGGTCTCCTCCTGACAGGTGCGCTGCTCTACTGGATGAACAGCGAACCGGAGCCGGGGCCGGAACCGCAAATGGTTTAAAAAATTTACCGTATTAACCAAAAAGTAAGAATTTTTAAGTATTTAGGAAGTGTAATTAAAGGAGTTTAAGACTGAGATGGCGGACAAGAACGCCTTAACATTTGGATTAAATTTCACGGATCCCGCGCTTAAGGAACGCGTGACCGACCTGCTTGCACGGGATGAATTAGCATCTTTGCGTCAGCTTGCCATGATGGCCCATGCTAGAGGCTTTAAGGAAGATGCCAATACTATCAGCCGCATTGCCGATATTTTTGAGAACAGAGCAAAAATTCAAGCTTACTTTGAGCGGGAAGAAAACTGGGAAGCCACTCAAAGCTATATCGAGCAGGAAAAGGAATTTGCCGCCAAACACTTCCTGTTTGATCACAGCAAGCCGAAGCCCGAAGGATTATCTGCGGCAAAAGAAGCACTTTTCGCGGCGGAAGCACAAGTTTTAGGTGAACTGAATCAATACACCACCGGACTTACAGAACTTAAAACCGCCCTTAAAGCCGCAGGAAAAATCGAAACCGAAGAATGGCGCAAATTCTTTGAAGAAGGTAAGGGAAAAGATTTCGGCTATGATGGTTCCGTCTTCCACGATGCGGAACTGGAAAGCCACAGAATAAGTGAAAAAGACCTCGCCGCCCATGAAAGCTTTATCAAGGCTTCCAAAATTCTTTATCAGATGGATACCGGAAAAAATTGGGAAGACGCCGCTGACAATAACGGTCTGGTCGAGGGAGAAACCATCGGTCAGTGGGGCATCAATTATATGTCCAGGTTCGAAAACCAGACAGGGAAACTGCTTACCGTTGCTTTTAGCGATCTCGAAAACGCGACGCCTGACCAGCAAATGGCGTTCCTTTATGCCTATAACACTTTCAGCTATTCACAAAACAACTGGGAAAGCTTTAAACGGGCGGTGGGCTATACAGCCGCCGATCCTGTGACTCTCGTTTCCATAGCCGCAGGTTTGGCAACCGGGGGGCTCGTCACTATAGCTTCTCAGAGCGCAAAAACCGCCGGCGTACAAACAATCAAGCAAATCGTCATACGTAGCGCAACCAGCACAACAGCCAAAATTCTTTCTACAACAATGGCAGCAGAAGGTACTCTTGAAGGTGGCGTACGAGCTCATGTAACGGAAAAGCTGAACGAAGCCACAGGCCGCGCTGACTATAGTCTTTTAAATGTGGTTATTGGCGCAGGGGTCGGAGGGATTACTGATTTTCTGCTTGGGGGTATAATTGGCGCAGGGGCGGATTTTGCCGTAAGAAAGATTAGTAACTCCATAAGCGGCCTGTTTAAATCCAAGGTCACACCCCAAAATTTAACAGCCGCGCTCGACGTTATAGACGGAGAGATTACGCGCATTTACGAAGCTGGCACCTCACCTGAAATCGGGCTTGACCTCTTTGGCCATAACACAAGGCAAATTGCTGATTTCATTGCCAGCGGAGAAGCGCCCCCAAATGAAATAAAAAATCTCATTGAAGGTAACAAAACAGCGATTAGCAAGCTGTCGGATGCTTTGGAATCGCACGTAATCGAGTTTGAAGAAGGTTTAGCACAACTAAAAAAACATGCTAAAGACCCCGGTGTTACGAAGACCCTCTCCGAGGCAGAAATCGATGCCTTAAACGCAAGAATTGCACTTACAGAGAAAAAGATTACAGAATTAAAACAGACCTCTCAATCTTTCAAAGAAGGTACGCCCGAACTTCTTGCAAAAATAGATGCCGCCGCTAACGCAGAAAATGTGGACACAACAGAACTGGCTGCCCTGCTCTATGAAAGTGCGGAACACATCGAGACCACAGGCAAAATAATGAAAGAGGCCCTCAACGGCCCTGAAACGGTGGGAGCAAATATACACGCCCCCGACGCTGCAAAACCGGACGCTCCCATTGCCGCAAGACCCGACGCCCCTGTTGCCGATCGTCCGGAAGCCCCGGAGGTAGGCGCAGTAGACGCATCGAATGCGCCTGCCGCTGCACGGCCTGAACCTGATGTAGAACAGTTATCCCGCATGGAATGGGGTTTTGACCGCACAGCAGAAGTTGACGCTGACGGCATGCCCATACCTCCGGCAACGGAAGCCGTTATGCAGCCCGTAAAACCTCCGGCGGCAACCGTACCGCCGACAGCACCGCTTGCGGAACAGCCCATCGTACATGAAGGTGATGCAGACATTACCATGGAAGAAATGTTTGCAAGTATTCGCAGGATCATAGACGGAGATGATGATCTTATTCCGCCAACGGCGCAAAGACCGGACGCTCCCATTGCCGCAAGACCCGATGCTCCTGCTGCTGATCGTCTGGATGCCCCGGACGCAGAAACCGTTGACCCACCAAACGCCGATCTGCCGGAATCTGAAACAGTAAGATCGCCTGATGCCGAAACAGCCTCCGCTCCCGACGCTCCGGAAGCCACACGCCCCCAAGCAACCGAGACACCGGCAGCACACGTCGAGCACACCGTTCTGCAGCCCGTTAAGGCGGACGTAACAACAGGAACAACGCATATACCGGACCTTGAAACGCCAGTAGCACCCGCCGCTGATCGTCCGATCGCTTCGAATGCAGAAGCAGTAGACGCCCCGAAGGCAGAAACGCCAGATGCGCCGAATGCCGCACGCCCAAGCGCGCCAGATGCCGAAGCAATAGAGGCGACAGACGTGGGCACGGCTTCTGCCGCGCGCGAGGCCGCGGGGGCCGCTGCCCGCCCGGCGAGCGCACAGGAACGCGAGATCGCGAAATCTATCCTGTTTAGCGCCGAGAACACGAAGGCGTTGAAGGGCAATACCGCCGGTCTAAACAATATCATTGAAACTTTCGGCGCCGGCTTTGCGCAAGCGGTCAAAGAAGGTACTACGCGCGACTGGTTGCGCCTTGCCAAAAAAGATCAGGACCTGCTGAGCGAGGCCGGCGGTAAAACTCTGCGCAGCAAGGCCTTCCGCGAAATTCTGGACGGCATTGATGCTCCTGAAAACCGCGCATTCTATGAAAATTTCGTGGATACCGCGTTTGACACTCTGAACGGCGGCCCCCGTTTCACCGCCGAAGACCTGACCAAAACCACAAATAACGAAGCCCTGAAATCCATGGCCCGTGACGGTCAATCAAGATTTAACAAAACCACGCAAGAACAAGGCGATAAGCCGCGTGACAACATCGACCCGGAAACCATAATTCTTGACAACAACAACGCGGGCACGCCTCCGCCACCCTCTGCACCATCGTCTGCAACCGCCCCCTCAGGCTCCACAAGCCATAAAACGGTCACAGGCGGCGCCCAAACGCAACACATCTATCATGTAACGGGTGACGTTCACATTCATAACGGCGAAGGTGGCGGTACAGGAAACGGCGCAGCCCGCGATTTCAACGGCGCCGCAAGCGACGCCGCAGCAGACGCCCCCGCTCCCACGAATGGAAGAGCCCAAGCCGAAGCGCATGCAGACGGCGAGGCTGATCCCGCTGCCAGAGCCGACAACGAAGCCGAGACAACCGCAGTGAATGATGGTAATGCGAGCACTCTTGCAAGAGCGCCCGATCCGCCCCTCAGAGAAACCGAGTTGACCACTCCAATTAATAACGAAAGCAACCTGTTACCACCTCCGCGTACAACTTGGATGCATAGGGCGTTGCATTGGAACCCCTATGTAATGATTGGACGAATTTTTCCCCAAACATCTAATCCTGCGGATAACTTACCAAACGACTTAGCATTTGACCGCTATATCCTACCTTTTATTAATGCCGTAGACGACCGGTTAATAGGGACTGCCGATGGCATCAACACTTCGGACCTTGGCCCTGTAATGAGCCAACTTTCCAGCGACCTAAAACACATTACAGACAGAATAGGGGGAGGCAGCCATAGTTTAACCCCGCAGCAAGCCAAAGCAGAAAGCATCTCTCTACTTGAAAAATTCATCAACACTCACCGTGAAAAGCTTGATGCATTTGCAGACTCAATGGCACCAATCGTTGACGAATTACAACTTGAAAAAGATCTGGCCGACCTAACATCACAATCAAAACAAGGCAGGGACAAAGGCAAGCATGTTGACTTTAGCTCAGCAGCAGAGAAGGCAAAGCAATTAATAGAAAGATATGAAGGAACACCCAAGACAAGAACTTTTCATAATGCAGATGCATACATCACCGCGGCTGCTGATGGAGCCAAACAAAAATTCCATCTAGGCCATTTACAAGCCACAGCCATGTTAAATCATGCAAAAGCCCTTCAAAACGCAGCAAGAAACCTTACCTCTCCTGATTTCTTGGACAAATATGCAGCACGCATAGAAAGAACACTGGGAAACGAGGATCCCAGAATTGTTACAAAAGGCTTTTTTGATGATTTACACCTACTAACTCTGGAAGCCAAAGAAGCACATCTCAGAACAAATGATCGGGAAGCATCACAATCAATAATACCTAAAGCCACAGAAGCGAAGCTTCAAGACGTCAACAGATTAAGGGTTAGCTTACGGAGAGGCTATATAAATCCACACAAAAGAGTGATGGCAGTAAAAGATCCATCACAGGAGAATAACATCGAAGCCATTGTTATGGATATTGAAACCATGGATCCATCGGACAAAAGTAACGCTAGACAGCTTTTGGGCCTCATTATCCAAGGCTACGAATATGGTGGAGACCATGAAATTATAGAAGCCATTGAACGGCTTAATTATAGAGCTGGCAAAGCCAAAAAGCACCAACTTCTTGATGAACTGGTTAGAGAGTTTGAAGGCCCGGTAGACAGCAGAAACAAAGGTGGAGATCATTTTAAATATTTTGAAGAATATCTTCCCCATGTTATGAGCGTCCCACACAGCCCTTATGCATGGGCTCAAAGGGATGTCCGCGACATATTTTCGAGATGGAGTTACAAATTTCACCATGCCCGAAAGTTTCCGGGTGCTGGTAAAATCCTTTCGACCCCTGGAAGTATGTACTTTATAACAAATCCTGCAATTTATGTCTGGAAAGCTAGCTCAGCTCATCTACTAGGTCGCAAATTAATAACCGTCAAAGATCCAGATGGAAAAGACGTTCTTAAAATTCAGTGGCCATGGGATATAGAAAAAGCAGAAGGATCATCGAACTTCCAGCACTTTAGAGCTGTAGGATGGGAATTTGCGAAATCTCCTCTTAAAGCGGCATGGAACATTTCCACCTTACCTTTAAAGCCTGGAATTATGACCGTTAAGTTTGCAGCAAACAACCATGTCATAAGAAATGTTGCTTTATACAGTACAGGAGTTGGTTTAGGTTTAATTGCTTTAGAAGAAGGTATAGAAGAATGGATGCCCGAAAGCTGGCACGACGGGTGGTTCACAGACGAAGAAGGGAATTTAATAGTTCCAGAGGTTGTACCATATATCGGAGGAAATCACTGGGATATAGGCGCTCGAGCAGGTACAGGTCTGGGACTTACTATTGCAGACTACGCTTTAGCTCCTCTTCGTTGGGGCCTTTACCCATATAAATATGCATCTAAAGTTTTCTTAAATCAGGATAGCATTCTGGGACTTGGCCTACAGCCTGAGCATTTAAGTCTAGACGGAGGATTTGGAGGATATATCGATCCAATTGGCTGGAATAGGTATCTAGGAGATCGTGGCTGGAAAAACTATCGTGAAGCTATAAACACCCTCACCGCCGCCATCACCCCCATGGACGATGCACAAGTCTTGGAAATCATTAAAGGAGCCGACGATGCCACGTTCCGCAAGGAGTATGAAAATCTAACAGCGGCGGAAGCCAAGAAAAAGCTGCTGGAGATGCTTGGCAAAGCGAAAGAAGCCACAGAAGCAGGCAAAGACGAATACGACGAAAAAATCGAAACGCTGGAAGAGGCCGTCAAGAAACATGACGAGGCCGTAAAAACCGCCGCCGACGCGGCAGCTGATAAGGATAAAAAGGATGCCGATGCCGCAGCAAGCAAAGACAAGAAAGACGATGATTCCGCCGCCGACAAAGACAAAAAGGCTCCTGCAGCCGAGAAGGACAAAAAGGACCCCGCAGCCGCAACCGACAAAGATAAAAAAGATGACGTGGCAGCAACCAGCGGCCCGCCTCCGGCAAGCACGGATGACAGTGGCTCCATTACCGCCATCGCACCCGTGGGCACGCCTCCCTCCGGCGGTGGCAATGGCAGCGATAAAACAAAACCCGCCGATACAGCGAAGGACGATAAGAACGATAAGGCCAGCAAAGCCAAGCCGGAAGAAAAAACCCCTGCCGCCTATGCTGCAGAGGAAGCCGCGAAAGCCGCCAAAGCCATTCGTCAGAATACGGCGATTATTGATGATCTGCAGGCAAAAGTCGAAAAACTCACCCTTGAACAGGCAGACGCAATTATAGAAGAAGCAGACAAGGACGATCTGGGCCAGATCTACGACAAACACGGCCTGCTGAAGATGCTTGCCAAAACCCGCGCGGAGGTTCAATCCAACCTGCACGGCAATATGAAACAGGTTCTGGCGCTCAAGGAAGGCTATGAGGACTATTACAACGGCATCAGCCGCGTAGAAAAATTTAATAAAGTCGCGAGCGATACTGTCGACTACATCATTCCCGGAAGCGGTCCAAAGGCTGAAAACCTTAAGAACTACCTCGGCGGTTGGGCCGGCGGGGCATTAGACGCCATAGAGGGGGCATGGGATTGGCTCGGCCCGACAGGACAAGGGTATCTCACAGCGGCTATTGGGTCCTGGATAATCATTCCCAAAGTCATGACCAAATTCATTGACTCTACTTTCGGTAAATTACCGCTTGTCGGCAGCCTCTTCTCCGGTGTCCTTGGCCCGATATTATCGGTTGTTGGTACAGCGCTGGCATTTTTTGCGGGCGGCAAGTTCCTGAGCGAGAATGTCTTCGGTCAGGGCGACGGCAAACACACGCCGCCCGACCCTCGTCTAGCAGCCGCAAAAGCTACAGGACAAAATCCGGAAGAAGTGGCAAAACTCGCCGCAAGAAAGGCAGCGGTCGAAGCCGAAGCAGCAGAGGCCGCCGCCGCAAAAGCGAAATCGGAAGCCGCAAAAGCACAGGCTGAACAGGCAAAAGCAGCGGCCGAAGCTGAAAAAGCGAAAGCCGAGGCGGATGCAGCAAAAGCAAAAGCAAAAGCTTTGAAATCCGGCACGGGCGCTCAAAGCAAGGTAAACAGCGATGATGCAAAATTACAGACCGCTAATTTCGGCACCCATAAAGGTGGGATAGCCAAGCCGGTCGTTCTTCAGGGCAATAGCACGCAAGGCGCCATGGCCGCGGCACTTCTTACCCCCGCTAATGACGACAGCTCATCCTCTCATTTAGTAGTGCAAGGCGATGCGAAGCTTGTACTCGCCTCGGTAGCGGTAGGGTCAACAATGACTGGAACCGGCAGCAGACATGGCCTTAATAACGATCTGGATAAAAATGGCACCGCACGGATAGAAGCTGTGCCTCACAATGGCGGCGACAGCAATATCATCGTACTAGACAACCACAGAACGGCCCTCCCAACTCAAAAACACAAGCCGGTTTCCTATCACGATCTGGTTCCTGACAATCAGCATCCGGAAGTCGCCTAAGGACCTCTTGCAGCTAAGGCTTTATACTTTATCCGTCAAATGGTATGATTCGAGAGGGGATAGCGTGTTTGCGCCGTTTTCCCATGCGTTTTTATCATTTCCAATGCCGGTTCCGGCACACTTTTAGGCCATGTCAGACAAAGATCAGGATAAACACAGCGACGAGCGCAAGCCCAGTATTAAAGGGCATTTCAGCCCCGGTGAGGCCGTTGCGGCGCATACTGTGCTACCGCCCCTCTTTCAACCGGAAGAGCTTGATCTTTTCGCCAACAAAGTCACGCTGGAGGCCTATATTTTCCATGGCAAGCCGGTGGAACAGGATATAGAGCGGCTTGAATACGATCCGGAGGATCACAGTGTCACCGTGGTTAAAAAAGACGGCACGCTGATGGATCTGGGGGTCAAGGTGCAATGGCTGGTGCGCCCCTATTTCACCAAGGCCAAGGAGGTTTCCATCGTCCAGACCAAGGACGGCGAGGCCATAGAAGGCTTTATAGTGCCCCTGGTGCATAAGGTGCATAAATCGGCAAAATAGTGTATAAATAGCGCTATGAGCGAAATTCCACCTGAAAACATGGATAAAAATGTCATCGACCGCCCCCCTGTGGGCACGCTGGTCGATTTTGTCGAGGGCGTGGATGAGACAAACCCTCTCGACATCGAAGTTGCCGTTAACGAAACGGGCAAGGTCGTCGTTTTCCATAACCGGCGCTTTAAAAAAGACATCGCCTGGTTCGAATTTGACTTGGGAAACAACCACTTAGATTTTGTTCTAGATAACGGTGACATACGCAATGCAGGCCTGCCTCTGGGAGGAAACGTGGCCAAATATATGCAAAATAGTTACCAAATCTTAACTGTTTTCATGGACAATAATACAGGAGAAGCTATCGAAGGAGCTTATATTCCGTTGATCATACATCGAGCGGATTGATAACAAGGAGTGGGTTAAATTGAAAAGTGATCTGGGAGCCGTATTTTCCGACGCATGTAAAGTACACACCACGGCTATACGCCTCGAATTCAACGGGGCATGTTCTTACATAACGCCTGACACAGGGTCCGTACCTGAAGTAGACCATTCTAACACTCTCAAGCTTAACGTCTAACCACACCAAACCCTTACAACGATATTATCATCAATCTGAATATTCACCCGGCCCGGAACGCCGCGCTCGCGCGGCGGTGGATCGCGCTCTATAATCCGGTAAGGGCGGCCCAAAGCGGCCACATCGGTGTCGTTTACGTTTTTGCCCATCCATTCCCGGAAATCGCAAAAGGCCGCATCAGAGCGCTTTATTTCCGCCCGTACAGGCGTTCTATCCTGTATTACCTCTCGCGCCAGCATCATCAGCAAAAGCGCCACAACAGCGGGTAAAAGCAAAAAAGCCCAGCGCGCCACAGGGCCGCTGACGGGGCCGGAAAAATCCAGTTTATGATCTGCTGGCTCTTCTTCGGAACTGCGGGGAGGTTTTTCTTCATCGCTCATGCTTATTTATGTAACAGAGGATTGAATTTCCCGCAATCTGCGTCTATTGATTATCGGCCATGACGCACGACTTAAAACATATTCGCAACTTCGCCATCATCGCCCATATCGACCATGGGAAATCGACGCTGGCCGACCGCTTGATTCAAACCTGCGGCGGGCTGGAAGAACGCGAGATGACCGAACAGGTATTGGACAACACCGATATCGAGCGCGAGCGCGGCATCACCATCAAGGCCCAGACCGTGCGCCTTGAATATGTCGCCAAAGACGGCATCGCCTATCAGCTCAATCTAATGGACACGCCCGGCCACGTGGATTTCTCTTACGAGGTTTCCCGCTCTCTGGCTTCATGCGAAGGTTCGCTTCTGGTTGTAGATGCCTCGCAAGGGGTGGAGGCGCAGACGCTCGCCAATGTCTATCAAGCGCTGGATAACAACCATGAAATCGTGCCGGTGATTAACAAGATCGACCTGCCCGCCGCCGACCCGGAAAAGGTGAAAAAAGAGATCGAAGATGTGATCGGCCTTGATTGCAGCGAGGCCGTGTGCGTCTCAGCCAAATCCGGCAAGGGCATTCCCGATTTGCTGGAGGCTATCGTCACCAAACTCCCGCCCCCGCTTGAGGGCGATGTGACGAAACCCACCAAGGCCCTGCTGGTCGATAGCTGGTACGACACTTATCTGGGCGTTGTGGTGCTGGTGCGCGTAATAGACGGCACGCTCAAAAAGGGCCAGAAGATCAAATTCATGAGCAACGGCGCAACGCGCGAAATTGACCGCGTCGGTATGTTCACGCCCAAAAAGGTGGAGCTTCCCGAAATCGGCCCCGGAGAGATGGGGTTTATCACCGCCTCTATTAAAGACATCAGCGAAACCAATGTCGGCGATACGATCACGGATGAACGCAGACCATGCGATACGCCGCTCAAGGGTTTTAAACCCTCTATCCCGATGGTGTTCTGTTCTTTCTATCCCGCCGATCAGGGCGAGTTTGAAAAGCTGAAAGAGTCGCTGGGCAAAATCCGCCTGAACGACGCCTCCCTGCATTTCGAAACCGAAACTTCGCAAGCTCTCGGGCTTGGTTTCCGCTGCGGCTTCCTCGGCCTTCTGCATATGGAGATCATACAGGAGCGGCTGGAGCGCGAATTCGACCTCGACCTCATCCCCACCGCGCCAAGCGTGGTCTATAAGGTCAACCTGACCAACGGCCAGCAGATAGAGCTCTATAACCCCGTCGACATGCCCGAGGTCGTGCGCATCGATAGCATCGAGGAACCGTGGATCAAGGCCACCATTCTCGTGCCCGACGAATATCTCGGCGGGTTGCTCCAGCTCTGTCAGGACCGCCGGGGAATCCAGCAAGACCTCACCTATGCCGGCGGACGCGCGATGCTGGTTTACCGCCTGCCGCTGAACGAGGTCGTGTTCGATTTCTACGACCGCCTGAAATCCATCTCCAAGGGTTACGCGAGCTTTGATTACGAGCTCGACGGCTACGGCCCCAACGACCTTGTGAAGCTGGAAATCCGCGTGAACGAAGAACCGGTGGATGCGCTCGCCATGATCGTCCACCGCTCCAATGCCGAATTTCGCGGTCGCCATATGTGCGAACGCCTGAAAGATTTGATCCCCCGCCAGATGTTCAAAATCGCCATTCAGGCCGCGATCGGCGGCAAGATCATCGCCCGCGAAAACGTCTCGGCCCTGCGCAAGGACGTAACGGCCAAATGTTACGGCGGCGATATTACCCGTAAGAAAAAGCTGCTGGAAAAACAGAAAAAGGGTAAAGCCAAAATGCGCCAGTACGGCAATGTCGAAATCCCCCAAAGCGCGTTTATCGCGGCCCTTAAGATGGGGGATGAGTGATTGTGCGCTTTTTTTTAATCTCTCTTTTCCTGTTTTTATCCGCCTGTGATCAAGGCGGCGATAGCGCCAAAGAAACTTCTTCCACCGATTACTCCAAGGCCCTTCCCGCGGGCCTTCTGGTGGATGGTAAACCCATCGACCCCTTCTGTTTTGCCGTTTCGCATAGTTTCGAAGATGGCCTTTCCGATGTTCCCGTGCGGAACTGCGAAAGCGACCTTCTTCAAAAGGAAGAGGAATTCGAAAAGGGGCCGCAAAGCTACGGCGTGCATTTTAGCTATAAGAGCGAAGAACATTCCATGGCGCGGCCCTATATGCTCTATCAATTCGTCGGGCCTGATTTAACCCTGCCCCCTGCCGAAGCGCCCGCGCCAACACCGCTGCCCGCTATCGATGAAGACTTCCCCGTGATCCTGTACTACAACACGGGCGGCACTGGCAATTTTTCCAATCTTTTATGGCTGCGCCGTGACGGCGATGTTCTTAAACTGGTAAAGGGCCTTGCTGCGGGTGACCGCTGCATGGGCGGAATCGCCGCTGCCAATATCGCCGGTGACGGTTATCTTACTTATCGTGTTCACACCACGATGGCCGATATGCTGAACTTCACTGCCGACCCCGAGCGCGAAATCATGCAAACAGAGGCAGCGAAAAGCCTGCCCTTCTGCGCCACATGTTGTTATGGCGAAGCGGAATTCGATGACGAGGAATTTCGCGGCGTTTACTTCCCGCCCGGCCGCAGCAAGCCCGAAGAGGGCGAGGGCGAAGCTGCACGCTGCATCGAAAACCTCGTTGCCCTCAACGAGCAAAACGGGAAAAGCTATTTCGCCGCAGAAGATTTCGGCTTCTTCGTCCGCGAAATAGAACACACTTGTTTGGGGCGCATGGAGGGGGAGTGATCTTCCGACGTGTTTTTAATGTATGATCAACAGCGGAAGAAAAATAATATATTGCTTACATATTTTTATTATTTTGCTAACCTTATAGCATGAATAATAAAGTTGCCTTAATAATAGCTTTCATTAGCGGGATTATACTGCCCACTATTGCAATCATTGCACCCAACATTAGCAACAAAATATTCCCCACTCACAATTTGAACTTTGAAATCACCAACTTTCTCGAGATAGGTTCGGTTGATATATTTGAGATAAAAATTGAAAACCTCGGCACTCAAGCAGAAAAGTCTGTCCAAGTTATAATACCTAAAAGCAAGAATGCTCCCGACGAAAAATCTGTGGTAAAAGTTGATAGTAGTAGAAAGATAGAAATTGCCGAAGAACCTCATAAGTATATTTTTACAATTGGAGATTTAAAATCTCAGGAAGTCTTAGCTGCAACTTTTTTAGTAGAATCACCTGCGTTATATTATTCAACCTATGACAAAACTATCAATAATATAGAAATAACCTCCGAACAAAGGATAGCCCATCAAAAAAATAAAGATCCCATTTTTGATGAGTTTAAGGGTTTTATGTTTTGGATATTTGCGATTGGAATAATTATAGTGATCTGTATAGGCTTTTATCTTGAATACTTGTTAAGCCCTGCACAAAAAATAGCCTTCTTAAAAAATCAGAATAGCTCTAATAATGAACTCATTAGAAAGCTTAGAAAAAAACTAGAAAGTTAGTTTTTACAAACACTAACTCAATACGAATTTAAAATTTCTGGACTGCTGCGTCGGGCTTCCGCCTTCGCCTTGTCTTCAGCGGACAAGTCGCCCTCCTCGCAATGAGGCCTATGCTAAAAAGCTCCGTGATCTCCGTGCCCTCCGTGTTAAAACCCTTGCATTTTCAGGAATATTATCCTACAATATCCCCATGATCTACACGGCCTGCAAGAAAGAAAACACCAAAAAACCACCCTCATTCCGCCCTCGCCTCGCGACCAACGAACTGAAGGAATTTTGTTTAAAATCAAGGCTCTCCCCTCCCCCCTCCCAAAATCACGCAAACGAACTGAAGAAAGTTTTGCCGCGCTCATTGCCCGGCGGGGTGCAAAACGTTATGGTGTGCGCATGATAACAACAGGAGAAAAACCATGCGCTTTTTAACTCTGCTTGCCTTGATAATGTTTACCCTTCCGCTCGCCGCTGAGGCGCAGGAACAGGATCCGATTCTCGCCTTGCCTGATGGTCAGGTGATCCTGAGCATTCAGGCGACAGAGAGCAAAGACGTCGCGCAGGACTTGCTGGTGGGCACATTGTCTTATGTTGTCACCAACCGCGAAGCCGCCGTCGTGCAGAACCAGATCAACACTGTGATGGCCAAGGCATTGGAAGAAGCCAAAAAGGAAGAGGCCCTTAAAGTAAACACCGGCGCGTATCAGGTTTATGAAACCACCGATGACCGCACCAAGGAAAAATTATGGCGCGGCAGTCAGAATATCACGCTGCAATCCAAGGATGCGGAAAAGCTGTTGGACGTTGCCGGCAAGCTTCAGGAACAAGGCCTGACCATGAATGGCCTTTCCTACACTCTTGATCCCAAGACTGCTGTGACCGTGCAGGACAGCTTGATGGAAGCAGCCCTGACACAATTACAGGAGCGTGCAAGCCGCGCCGCTGCAGCACTCGGAAAATCATCTGCCGAGCTTCGTGATGTAAGCGTTAATCAGGCCATGATGCCTTACCGCCCGGTCTATAAAGGCCGCGCTATGATGATGGAATCGGTCGCTATGGATATGGCTGCGCCCGTTGCCGAAGGGGGAGAAGACACCATCACCCTGACCGTATCCGCGCGCGCTATTCTCAAACCGTGACTACCCTGAGCGCGGCGGCGCTGGATGTTCTGACCACCGCCGACCCACGCGAAAAAGCGGAAAAGACGCGCAGCTACGCCGCAAAATGGCGGGCGGGCAGGATCAGTGAAATCGGCAGTGCTTCCCTGCCCGACCGCCCGGCACGCCCTGAAAAACCCGAACTTTTATTGCCTCGCGACATGCCCAAACGTGCCCGCGCGGGGGAACGTAAATCGAAAACTGCCCTGCTTCACGCTCTGGCCCATATCGAGCTTAACGCCATCGATCTTGCATGGGATGTCATGGCGCGATCCTTCCCGTATTGTCATCCTGAAGGCGAACGTCTGAAGGATCTCAAAGCTCGTGAAGGAGATTCTTCAGCCCAAGGGCTTCAGAATAACAAAGTATTTAAACTGTCCAAAGCTTTCTACGACGACTGGATCAAGGTCGCCGATGACGAGGCCAAGCATCACTTAATGCTTGAAACGCGTCTGAACGATTTTGATGCCTCTTACGGCGATCTTCCCGCCCATGACGGATTGTGGGAAGCCTCCGAGAAAACGGCCCATGATTTTGCTGCCCGCCTTGCCATCGTGCCCATGGTGCTGGAGGCCCGCGGGCTTGACGTTACGCCGGGTATGATCGAAGCCATGACGAAACAGGGTGATACCGAAACCGCCGAAATACTGCGCGTCATTCACGATGATGAAATCACCCATGTACGCGCCGGTACGGTATGGTTTGAAAGCTGGTGTGCGCATAACGGGCTGGATGTCGAGGAGCACTGGCAAGCGCTGGTGAAGCGCTATTTCAACGGTCCGCTAAAACGCCCGTTCAACCATCCGGGCCGAGAGGAAGCAGGCATGATCCGTGATTGGTACGAGCCGCTGGCCGATACGCTGGACGGGCAGAATGCGCAGGATACGCTTTCCAATGCGGGCTAAAGCGGGTATCTTTTAACTTCGGGAGCCTGTAAAAATTGGACAAATCAGAACAGCCGGAAATCAATACAAAAAAAGCGGCCAACCCGCCCGCCGGACAGGGTGAAATTTCCGCCCCGCCGGAGCAGGAGTTTTCCGAGCAGCTGCAATATGTTCTGGAATACGCCGAAAACATCCGCATGCGTCAGATGGGAAAGCTCCGCACTCGGCATTTCGTTTTTATCTTCATGCTTCTTGCCTGCGTGCTGATCGGCGGCGGCGCGCTCGCCTGGGCGTTCCTGTTCGAATATAACCTGAACAAGGGCGTTTTCTGGCTGATCTGCAGCGTGCTACTTTGCTCGGCCACCTATATGTGGTCGCGCGTGCCGCTGGAAACATACCGCAAGCAATACAAAGTCAAAATAATGCCTGCCCTTGGCAAGGCGCTGGGCAACCTGAAATACAACCAGAAAATGGGCATCAGCCGGGCGGTCATACAAAAGGCCGGAATTGCTCCACCCCACAAAAACTATCACGCCGAGGATTGTTTCACCGGCAGGTACAAGGGCGTTAAAATGCTGTTATCCGAGGCCCGCCTGAGCGGAGGAAACCGGGAGGGCTTGCCGGATTTCGAAGGTGTTTTCGTTATGCTCGAAATTCGTGGCCAACCTTTCAAGGGGCGGGTCATCATCACCAGCGACCCGGCCCTGCAACGAAGGCTGCGCCACCGCGAGGGGCTAAAACGCATGCGCAACCAGGGGTTTGAAATTCTGACCAACCATCCCGATAATATTAAAAAACTGGCCAGCGATGCGCTTTTTAAGGAACTGGCCGAAATCTCCGCCCTGTTTGAAAACGCGCCGATCAGCCTGACATTCTTCGCCGGAAAATACCTGTTCCTGATGATCCCCAGCCCGCAGGATTTGTTCGAGCCCTCTCATCTGCTCGTGCCCATCTCCAGCCATACCGAGATCGTGCGACTGAAAAAGGAGATCGGTAAAATTCTTTCCATCATCGATATTCTCGAGCTTTACGAGCGCTAAAGGCTCTGGTTTTCAATCAATACGCTAGTATGCCGCATGCTGCTTTTATATACGGGCGCGCGTAAAATTTTTATAATAGCGCCATGAAAAACCCGCAAAATGCGGCGGGCAATTCAAACCGTAAAAACGCCGCACAACCCGAAAAAGACGAAACTAAACCTGACGAGAATCCGCATTGCCATGCGCATTTTTCCGTCACGGATTTACAGCGGAAACTGGAAGCAGTCGAAACCTTTATTGCGCGGCGTTTCGATGAAATCTCGATGGAGATCAACGCCACCTCGCAGCAGGTCGATATGGCCGAAGAGGGTATTATTAACCGCTTTACCGAGATACTGGAGGTCTTGAGCGCCATTTCCTATCACGGCGACGGCACAAGCCCCGCCAATGCGGGAGTCGAGCTGGACGCCGTGGTCGATATGACCGAGGACGCCGCCAACACCATTCTTGATGCCGCAGCCCGTATCAGCACACTTGCCAAAGACCCGTCACAATGGAAAGAGACGAAAAAGCGCGAAAGGGCGCTTGCCGCCATCGAGCGCGACGTGGACACCGTCATTATGGCCTGTTCGTTTCAGGATATTACGGGCCAGCGCATCCGTAAGACCCTCGAAAACCTAAAAATGATCGAGGAGCGTTTGAGCGGGACCCTAAGCAAGCTGGGAATTTCCATTACAGTTCACCCGGAAGACCAATGCCCAGTCGCGGCCTCTCAAAACGAAATTGACGCGCTGTTCCGCACAGAACACGAGCAAAAGAGTACAGGCAACTAGTTTATCCTCCACTAGTAAAAACCCCGATTACCTCACCCCCTCCCTCGCGAGGGGGTTTTTTATTACCCCACCTTCAAATAAAGCCAAAATAGATAAAATTTTAGATAAATATCATCAAATAAAACTTTATCCATAATTAAATTCATCTTTACCCCGCTTGACTAATATCAAGTCAAGAGAGGGGTATATGACAATAAATACTTCAAGAGTAAAAGAAAAATACGAAGTAAAAGGTGCAATTACGGCACTTTTAAACCGTCTTGCCGCCCTACCCGCTCTTCCGGGGGAAGCATCAAGCAAAAGCCCCGCTCTTCTTTACAAAAACGACAATTTGAAGCCCGCCACGGAAAGCGACGCCATGCTCGGCATGGTTTTGACCGAGCATTTTCTAGGCGGGGCCTTTAACTTCGCCGCCAACGATAACGGTACGGCATCGGATACAAACGGTCTGCAAAGCGCCATTTGCATGATCGGGCCGGACGATCTGGCGGAATTTTACAGTGACTTCCTGCAGGACCGCGAAGCGGATAACGGCAAGCGCGGCAAAGGCACATATGCGCTGGACGGCTCACGGGCAATCTGCGCTGCGTTCAACAAAGATGCAAACAAGACGAGCACCGAAGCCGTCAAAATCTCGCCCGCGCGCATGGCCATCGAACAAAATCTGGCGCAACTTTTACGCGAGCTTGAATATTTGAGCGCCTCCGAGAGCATCGCCCCTCCGGAACCTATCGCCGCATAATCACAAAGCCCATCCCCGCTTTATCAATTCCGCTATTTATTAAAAGTGCAGGCACGCTATAATAAAGGGCGACGATAACCGTTACTTATAAAATCCAAGTCAGCCGCGGGGCCCTCCATGATCGATTTCAAATCCACATTGCTACGGGAAAAATTCACCATCCGCGAAGGCGCGATAGAAGAAACCTCTCCGCGCTCCTCGCTTGTGGCGATGAGCAACCGTATGGCGCTTGAACTAACCGATGCGCAAGGTAATATCGCCGAAACCCTGATCGTGCGGGCCCATAACATGCATAGCTGCGTACGGCTTTGCGCGCGCCTGATACAGGCATTTATCGATGGCGGCCCCATTTTGAATCGCCCCAAGCCGTTCGACTGGGACGAAAGCTGGGAAAATATTATCGAAGATTACGAACGCGCCCATAACCCCGATTTATGGGTGGCCGTATACAGCGAGGGGAAAATCGTTTTCGAACGCGGTAAACACCACGCGCTTCTGGACATGATCGAAAAATGCGATTTCACGAGCGAGGAACCTTACGATTATTCCGTTGCGATTGCAGAAGAAAGCTTCCAGAAGGCAGGCAAGGATGTAACCATCGAATATGACGGAAAAATGGCTATGGTTGCCACTTTTGAAGAAGGTTTCGGGAAATGCGCCTTCATCTTGCGGCACCCCAATCGTACCACCACATTCAATTTCAAGGCCCATCCGCTAGCCGGCGGCAGGGAGGTCAGCATCTCTCAATGTTTGAGCGCGGGAGCGGCGTTACTAGAGGGAATCCAGCTTGCTTTCACAGTGGGCATGAATAACGAAAAGATGAACCGCGGTCTGATCAAGCGCTATACAGACGCCGAACAGAAAACGAAGGACGCCCGCCAGCGTCTGGGAAGGTTGGGCGAGGAACTGAATTCGCTGGAAAACACTTATAATGTACATTACCGCCCCGAACGACCGGAGTTTCAGGAAATCGTCACCGATTCCGAAGAACGCGCGGGACGGATTTTTAAGGGTTAATCCTTCCTCTTCGTCATCCCGCTAATTAAAACTTACGCCGCGAGTTGCCTTAAGACGTAATGCAGGATACCGCCGTTGCGGTAGTACTCCACCTCGTCCAGCGTATCGATGCGGCAAAGCAGTGTCACATCCTTGCTGGAGCCGTCGGCATAATTGATATGCATTACCACGTCCTGACCCGGCTTGATTTCTCCGTCGATCCCTTTGATGTCGAAGGTTTCATTGCCCGTCAGATTGAGGCTCTTACGGGTATCATCGCCCTTGAATTGCAGGGGCATCACGCCCATGCCCACTAGGTTTGAACGGTGAATGCGCTCAAAGCTTTCCGCCACAACCGCCTTCACGCCCAGAAGGCGCGTACCCTTCGCCGCCCAGTCGCGCGAAGATCCCGTGCCGTACTCCTTGCCCCCGATTACCACCAGCGGCGTACCCGCCTCGCGGTATTTCATGGCGGCGTCGTAAATGCTCATCTGCTCGCCTGTGGGGACGTGCTTCGTATAGCCGCCCTCCACGCCGTCCAGCATCTCGTTCTTGATGCGGATATTGGCAAAGGTACCACGGGTCATAACCCGGTCGTTACCCCGGCGCGAGCCGTAGGAATTAAAGTCCACAGGCTGCACGTCATGGCCCGTTAGGTAGCTTCCCGCGGGGCTGTCTTTCTTGATCGATCCGGCCGGAGAGATATGGTCGGTCGTCACGCTGTCGCCCAGAATGGCCAGCGCATAGGCCCCCACGATATCGGAGGTACCGGACGGGCGGGATTGCATCCCGTCAAAGAAGGGCGGATTCTGGACATATGTGGAATCGTTGTCCCAGTCATAGGTTTCACCGGACTGCGCCCCGCCAATCGCCTGCCATTCCTTCGGCCCTTTGAACACATCGGCGTAGCGTTTTTTGAACATTTCCGGCGTCAGGCATTCACGCACAGTTTCGGCAATCTCCATATTGCTCGGCCAGATATCCTTCATATAAACATCATTGCCGTCTTTATCCTTGCCCAGCGACTCGCTCATCACATCCACATGCATGGAGCCGGCCAGCGCATACACCACCACCAACGGCGGAGAGGCGAGATAGTTGGATTTTACGTGTGGGGAAATGCGTCCCTCGAAATTACGGTTACCCGAAAGAACGGATACGACGTTAAGATCGCCCGCATCCACCGCATCACCGATAGGTCCAGGCAGCGGGCCGGAATTGCCGATACAGGTCGTACAGCCGTAACCCACGGTGTTAAAACCCAGCGCGTCCAGATCGTCCTGAAGCCCAGCCTTTTCAAGGTAATCGGTCACGACTTGCGATCCCGGCGCGAGGGATGTTTTCACCCATGGCTTAACCGCCAGCCCCTTTTCCAGCGCCTTGCGCGCCACAAGCCCCGCAGCCACCATAACGGATGGATTAGAGGTATTAGTGCAAGACGTAATAGCCGCAATCACCACATCGCCGTTATCCAGCGTGTAATCCGCACCCTTTACTTTTTCTGATTTGCGGGAGGGTTCCAGCGCAGCAAAGCCGGCTTTTGCCTCTGCCAGTGCGATACGGTCCTGCGGACGTTTGGGGCCCGAAATCGCGGGCTCTACGTCAGCCAGATCAAGATGCAGCGTCTCAGTGAATACAGGGTCAGGCGTATTGCTGTCGCGCCACATGCCCTGCTCTTTCGCGTAAGCCTCCACCAGCTTCACCCGCGCCTCCTCGCGCCCTGTAAAGCGCAGGTAGTTGAGCGTTTCCTGATCGATCGGGAAGAAACCGCAGGTCGCGCCGTATTCGGGCGCCATATTGGCGATGGTCGCCTGATCGGCCAGTGACAGGTGATCCAGCCCCTCGCCATAAAATTCGACAAATTTGCCGACCACGCCAAGCTCGCGCAGCATTTCGACAACGCGCAGCACAAGGTCGGTCGCCGTCGTGCCTTCCTTCATTTTGCCGGTAATCTTGAAGCCCACAACCTCGGGGATCAGCATGGAAACCGGCTGACCCAGCATGGCGGCCTCGGCCTCGATCCCGCCGACACCCCAACCCAGAACGGCCAGACCGTTTACCATGGTCGTGTGGGAATCCGTACCCACCAACGTGTCGGGATATGCCACGGTTTTGCCCTTGTTTTTCTCGTCTTCGTCGGTCCAGATCGTCTGGGCCAGATACTCCAGATTGACCTGGTGACAGATGCCCGTTCCGGGCGGCACTACGCGGAAATTGCGAAACGCACCCTGCCCCCATTTCAGGAACTCGTAACGCTCCCCGTTACGCTCGAACTCCTTCTCCACATTCGCCTGAAAGGCGCGGGGAGAACCGAATTCATCCACCATCACCGAGTGGTCGATCACAAGATCAACAGGCACCAGCGGGTTAATTTTTTGCGGATCACCGCCCAGAGAGGCCATCGCCTCGCGCATCGCGGCAAGGTCCACCACAGCCGGAACCCCCGTAAAATCCTGCATCAAAACGCGCGCGGGGCGGTAGGCGATTTCGGTATCGGAACGCTTGGTTTTCAGCCAGTCGGCAATCGCCTGAATGTCGGAGGTTTTAACCGTTTGACCGTCTTCAAAGCGCAGCAGGTTTTCCAGCAGCACCTTAAGCGTAAAAGGAAGGCGAGATATATCGCCGATTTTTTCCGCCGCCGCCTTGAGCGAGAAATAATCGTAATCCTTGCCGTCGACGGAGAGAGTTTTGCGGGTTCCTAATGTGTCTTGACCTATGCGTGTCATGGGAATTGCCTTTTGAAAAAAGAAGGTGGGTAATTCGAAGAAACAGTCTACCACGACTAAAAGCGATAAAAAACGGGTAAATAGGGGCGGTTCTTATCAACTTATCTACCCCGTCATCACCCGCTTCATGCGGGTATCCATAGCGAAACCATACACGAATTCGGCCATGGATTACCCGCACAAGGCGGGTAACGACGCCAAAAAACTACCTGGCTTTTGACTTAAGCGCGCCGGAATAATCAAAATCAGGGCAAAGCGCATTCACGCGCTCGTATTCTGCCAGTGAATCCACAGCCTGCTGCTGCTCTTCATGGTCAAGCTGCATCTTGCGGAACTCGAACTCCACAATCTGCTGCACGGTTTCGGCCATACGGGTTTGCATTTCCTGCGCGCTGGCTTCCGGGATCGGTCCGGCTACAAAACCGCGCTGCTGAAGCGCGTTAAACACCTTCGAGCCCATGGTTTTGGCGTATTTATTCACGATCATCTTGGAAACGCGCACGTGTTTTAACTCATGCTCGCGCACCGCCTTGCTTTTACAGCTGTCTTTCGCAAGCTCTGTGGCAATCGTGATGGTGGGATTGACATTGATGTGAATATCGATCTTTTCATACCACAGGCAATATCCGCCATATTGCGGTAAATATTTATGATTCATGGAAATTTTTGGCTCGATACTGATCGGGCTGCTGGCAAAACCGTTGGTGATGCTGGTGCCGTGAAACCCGTAAGGATTGATGGTATCGACCTGTTCGGCCTGTAGCGCGGCCAGCGATTTGGAATAATCGTATTTAACGGTCGATGATTTGGGTATGACATTGATCTGGGCAGGCGCAGGGATGCTGCAAACCGGATTGGAAGCCGCAAGAACAAGAAGAGAGGAAACTGTCAGCGGATCGACGCCAAGCATTTGAAAATCCTTATTTTTAACTCCTTTATATTATAGCACAAATCTTAACAAGAGGTAACGAAGTTCTTGATTGCTGTTGTTTTTCGGCCCTTTGTGCTATAGGTCTTTTCCCAAGAATTAATTTAAGGAGAAAACTCTATGGAGCTCATAGGTTACCTACTGAATCTAGCCATTGATGTTTATATTTTCATTATCATCCTTCAGGTCGCCATCAGTTGGCTGGTCGCCTTCGAGATTATCAATACCGGAAACCGGGCGGCACAGAACCTGATCCGCCTGCTTACCAGAGCCACCGAGCCCGTTTACCGCCCCTTACGCAAATATATACCGCCCGTTGGCGGCATCGACCTGACCCCTATCGTGGTTATGATCGGCCTGTCGCTGATCCGCAGTTTTGTCATTTACCCGGTGTTCTATGGATAATGCAGCCATGCCAAAATCCGCCACCAAAGCCAGTATCATCGACGGCAAGGCCATCGCCGCAAACTTGCGTGAAGAACTGGCCAAAGAAGTCGCTGCGATGGAAACAAAACCGGGCTTGGCCGTTATTCTAGTGGGGGACGACCCCGCCTCCCACGTCTATGTGCGCAACAAGATCAAGGCTTGCGAGGATGTGGGCATTCAGAGTTTCGAACACAGGCTGTCCGAAGATGCGGCGCAGGAAGACGTGCTAAAGGTTATAGAGACCTTGAACGCGGATAAAAGCGTTCACGGCATTCTGTTGCAGCTTCCCGTGCCCAAGCATCTTGATAGCGATACACTGGTTCAGGCGATTTCCCCCGCCAAGGATGTAGACGGGCTGACCCTGCCAAATGTCGGGGCGCTGGTCGCCGGACTGGACGGGCTGGTTCCCTGCACGCCGCAGGGCTCCCTCATGCTGATTAAATCCGTGCGGGCCGATTTGACCGGGCTTAATGCCGTGGTGATCGGACGCTCTCTTTTGTTCGGAAAGCCGATGGCGAGTCTTCTGCTGGCCGAAAACTGCACAGTCACGCAAGCCCATTCCTGCACGCAAGATATAGAAGAAGTCTGCCGCAACGCCGATATTCTGGTCGCCGCGGTGGGCCGCCCGAAAATGGTCAAAGGAAGCTGGATCAAGCCCGGTGCCATCGTGATTGATGTCGGTATCAACCGCATCGACTCTAAAGATGGTGGAGGAACACTCTGCGGCGATGTCGATTATGACGAGGCCCTAAACGTGGCCGGAGCCATCACCCCCGTCCCCGGCGGCGTAGGACCGATGACAATTGCATGCTTGCTAGCCAATACGGTGAAGGCGGCTCAGAGTTTTTGATACCGTTTATGAAGTTCAACCAAAGGGGCATAATTCATATCATCAGCTTCCTTCAAGGCTTTCAAATATTCCTTTCGAACCTTTGTTAAAACCTCTACATCGGAAGGCCAATACACAAGCGGGGATTTATGTTTTTTAAGCCATAAATTTCCAAGCATTCTAGACCATCGCCCGTTCCCGTTCAGAAACGGATGTATTTGAACGGCCCTGTGGTGAAGCCTGACCGATTGTTCCAATATATCAATTTGAAAATCGTCCCACGATTTCAGATCCTGAGATAAAATGATCAAATCCTGATAGATTGCGCTTGGCGCACTACCTATATTCGTTTTTGTTGTTCTGTATTGCCCCGCCCACAACCAAACATCGGAAAACATTTCTTTATGAATCTTGGCCATGACCTCAGGGGTGAACTCCAAACGCTGGACGCCGCCAGATTTAACCAAATATTTAAAAGTAGCTTTTGCAATATTCTCGGCTTCAGCTTCATTTAACTGTCGTCTAGAAATATTGGGAATTTTGACTGTAAGCCCGGAAAGATCGTCAAGCGGCGTTTCCCCCTCCATAGCTTCAAATGGGCCCTTAGTCTTCTGCACTCCATAAATCCTTCTTGGGACCGGCCAAGAGCTTGCTTTTATATTCTAGAAATAAACGCTCTTGCTCCTGATGACTAACGGCCTGTCCCTCTAAGCCAGATGTTCCCTGTACAAGCGCAGCCTGTACGGTCGCTAATAATTCCGCACGATCTTCCAATATTGAGGGAATGCTTTGCCACCTAAGATCAAACCCGTTAGGCACACGCGTTTCTTTCAACCCCAAAACTTTAGCAATAGCCAAAAAGTCTTTAAACACCGCTCGAGAGTGTTTACCTGATAGAATCCTGTGAACTACAGATTGAGACACACCGGAGCGCCTCGCTATATAAGCTTCGCTCATTCCAAGTTTGGCCTTGCGTTCTGCCAGAATGTTAGCTGCATCACTATAATTCATATTAGAATTATATCAAAAAATTTTAATTCTATAAAGACTTATTTTGTGTTTTTTTAATTCTATAAAGAATTAAAGCTTGTCTTACATCCCCTCAAACGTCTTCCGAACATTCGCGATAAATTGCTGGCCTGTGATGGCTTTGCTTTTATCGGGGGCGAGGTCACCAGTGAGAGCGCCAGACTTCAGCCCTTCTTCAATTGTCTTCACCACAGCCGCTTTCAGTGATTCAGCAAGAGCCGCCTCCTCATCCTGACCATTAATGCTAGCCTTATGACGGATGGCTTCGGCATAGGCGAAAATATGCGCCGTGGGGTTGGCCAACAGAATTTTCTTTTCATGCCAAGCGGGTTCTAAATCCGGGGCTGTACCATGCGGCGGGTCGGCCAGTAAAATCCCATCCGCGCTGACAAGCGTAGAATCCATCAGCCCCAGCGATTTGTGCTCCCCCGCCACCTGATCGGAGACCACATCACCATCATAGTTTTTAAGGGCGATAATCATATTGTTCATCTTGCCTTGCGGAATTTTGGAAACGACCGCGTCAATCAATTCGACCTTGTTGCTGAAACTCAAACCGGCAGCTTTAAACTTATCGGCAAAATCCTTTTCAAAGATCTCGTTAAACATATCTATGAAGCGACCATCATAAACGGGGCTGATCGTATCTTTACCGGCAAAGATCACGGATTTTTTCTGTGCCAGCGCCATAGAAAACACAGCTTGGGCATAGTCACGAATGGAATGATCGGTTTCCGTTGTCAGCATCAAAACACCGGCATCAACCGCACGCCCTTCCACCAGATTTTCAGAAGAGCCATCCTCGCCCTCATATACAACTTTCACGGTCCCCTTACCGGGAATGGCAACGTTGGGCGCGCCGTAAATACCGCCCACCGCCTGACGGGCGATGGTGACATCCCGCATCTGAGGAGCGAATTTATCAATGCCATTAATTTCAATCGTATTGCGCAAAATTGCCGCGCCGTTAATCGCGCGGCGGATAATTCCGTTGGGCGAGCCCCATTGCTTGGAAAGACCAAATTTTTTCGTTTCTTCTTTTGTGGGAGTAATGGTCGGCCCCTTAATGGCGGCCTTGTGCTCTTTCAGGTCGTTGAGAGCGGCTTCCAGCGCGCCGTCATTCGTTTTATCGCGCGCCTGAAGAGAAACATCATGCACTTTCCAGTCAACTTCAAAAAAGGGCGCGATAAGGTTCTCGCGAATTTCGCGGGACATATGCGGCCACACGCCGTCGCCTGTCATATCGACAATTGAACCGTTAATTTTACGGGGAGATTTCGGCATGAGAATTTCCTTTTTCACAATGTTCCACGTGAAACACTCTATCACCGCAGAAAGCTTTCGGGGAGAGGGTTACACTTTCTTTTTCTGGGGCTTTTTCTGAGGTGCAAAATAGAGCAACACAAACCCGATCAAGGCGGAGATACAGGACCCCGCAAGAACGCCGACACGGATTTCAGCCTGTTGTTCGATTCCAGAAAATGCCAGCCCACCGATAAAGAGCGACATGGTAAAACCGATCCCGCACAATATAGAAACGCCGTATAACTGTAACCAGGTGACGTTTTCAGGCATTGGCGACAGGCGGGCTTTGATGGCAAAGAGAAGCATTGAGAAAATACCGATCTGTTTTCCGACTACAAGACCCGCAATAATGCCCAGCGTGATCGGTTCGGAAAAGGAGTGCCAACCCATGCCGGTAAACGGAACCCCGGCATTTGCAAAAGCAAAAAGCGGCAAAATACCGAAGGCCACCCACGGGTGCAGGGCGTGTTCGAGATGCTTGCAGGGCGAATAATCAGGATCGTGCTTACAAGTCATGGGGATGAACATGGCCGTGGCAACTCCGGCCAGCGTAGCGTGCACTCCGGATTTCAGCACGGCAATCCATAGAATAATGCCCAGCAGACCATAAGGGGTTATCTGCGACACCCCGCGCTGATTAAGAATAAACATGACAACAAGCGCCGCCGCTCCTACATAGAGAGGCTCCATAACCACATCGCCCGTATAGAAGAAGGCAATAATCAGGATCGCGCCAAGATCGTCGATAATGGCAATCGCGGTAAGCAGTACTTTCAACCGCACATCGGCCTTGCTTCCGAGTAAACTTAAAATCCCGAGCGCAAAGGCTATGTCAGTGGCAGCGGGAATCGCCCAGCCGGAAAGGTTTTCGGGGGTATCTTTATTGATGTAATAATAAATCAAAGCAGGAACAATCATTCCTCCCACCGCAGCGATCGCCGGAAGAAGCGCCCGCGAACGCGAAGATAGCTCCCCGCCCATTAACTCGCGCTTGATCTCAAGCCCGACCAGTAGAAAAAAGACAGCCATAAAACCATCATTGATCCAGAGGAGCACGGATTTTTTAATTTGTAAGTAGCTCTCTGTGGCCGGAGTATCAAACCCTATGTGAAATTTAACTTCGTTAAAAACGTAGTGGTACAAATCATAAAGCGGGGAGTTGGCAACAATCAAAGCAATAGCGGCGGCTATGACCAGCAGAATACCGCCGGAAGCTTCCATCTTGAAAAACTGCCTTGCGAAATAGGTGATTTCGAAAGTTCTTTTTTGCACCAATTCTCTCAACCCTCTCAACATTTGTGAGCCTCATATATACAGCGACTCAAGAATATAAAGGTTTTTAGGCGCTAAAAAAGCCCTTATCTGACCAGTTTTTTATCCTCGCTGCGCTTATACACATAAATCCCGAGCACAGAGAGGCCCACAGCCCAAATCGCGCTTAAAGACCCCATGCCGTTGAGAACAACGCCCGCATTTTCCGTTTCAAAGGCAATCACATAAGCCAGCCCTAGCATCTGCGCCGCCCATGTAATGGCCATCAGATAACCGAAAGTCGGGCGCATACGGCGCACATATAAATCTTGCGATGCTATTTCAGCGCGCAGGGATTCATTAATTTCGGTGAGAACGGCAGCATGGGTTTGCATCTGGATTTCCATCACCTTTTCCGCATGGCGGTTGGCCTCCCCGATCTGATCAGCCGAAATAGCACCCTGCCCCAACGCCAGATCAACGTCGCGAAGAGCCTTTGCCGCCGTTTTTGCAACGGGGTTTTCAATCGCGCCCAGCGCTTCGCCGATCACCCCGCTCAATATGGGCAAGCCTATTTTCGCCAGTAATGCGGGTATCATTTATTTCTCCTCAATTTTAAAACCGTCATTCCGGCGCATGCCGGAATCCATTTCTCAAATCTCGCCAAGCGGATAAATAGATCCCTGCCTTCGCAGGGATGACAGCTGAGTTGTTGCTCACATCACGCTTCTTCCAACCTGTAAAAAATATGCTTGCCGATCACGGCCGTGGGTTTTTCACGTTTCGCCCAATAGGGCATGGTACCGATGGCGTGATAATGCGTGGCGCCTTCGGTCGTATCCTCAAGCGCGCCGATCACAGCGCGGCGGGAAAGACGCAGCGCGGTTGCGAAATATAAATCGTTTTCATCCGCGTCCTGAAGTTTGCGGAAATTCGGATCAGAGCGGTTCCAGCAACTGAACTGATAGGGCTTCTGGCATACCTGTATGATGTTGCCGCCCCACCAGTATTTGCCGCGTTCTTCAGCAATTCTAACGCGGTTCAGGATCACGGCGGCAACCGCATGCATGCCTTCCGTGCCCTCCCCGCGCGCCTCACCCCACAATGTGCGGGCAAGAACGTCGATCTCTATATTACGGTAAAATTCGCTCATGTCTTTGCTCTGGTTCTCCTTGCTGGAGTCCAGCGCCATCAATGTCGGCTTTTTCATGATTTTTCCTTTTTGGTTGTTTACTCGGGTTGTTTTCTGGCCGCCGTCTCGGCAGCCTTGAGCGCCGTTTTGTCCAGCTTCATCTCGATACGCAGCAAATGCTCCACCAGCCGGGTTTCCAGCTCGCGCAAATCGGTATGGCTGGCATAGGTTTTAGCAACTTCCAGCTTGAAGGCGCCCAAAGCCTCACGAAGCTGGGAACAGCGCTGATTAAGCAAAGATTGCAGACGCTCCACCGCGTTTTCAGATTGCTCGCGCGTGCGCCAGATCAGCCAGAACAGGCAGCTGATAACCGGGATTTCAACGGCGGTGATCCACCATCCCAGTCCTTGAAATATGCTTTCCATGGCATTTGTCCTTTTTTATTGAAATAATTGCGCCCCTCTTATACGCTTATGTCATACCTCGAACCCGGTAAGGCAAAGCGATGACGCAAGCAGGCCTGTTAACCAGAGAAGCCAACAAAGCCGCCGAAGCGGAAGAAGCGGCGCGGCGCGCTCTGATCGTGAAATTCACTCATACGGCAACCGCGATCATGATAGAGACACTGATCCAGCAACAAGAAAACCCAAGCTTCAGGCCGCTTACCCCTAACATGCAAGCGCTTAGACCCGAAAATCTCGCTCAAATCACAGCCATTCTGGTCACGGCAGGATCAAGCCTCAACCACAAAGAAATTGTTTCGATCGGCAATGCCTCACTTGCCTTGGCAAGACAAGAAATCGAGCTAGACACACCCGCTCTTGCCAACTAAAGCATCCCTAAACTTTAAAATCCGTCTTGGCCGAAAATGCTTTGCCGTTGCCCTGCCATGTATGCCCGCCGGAGCCATACACGCGCTCGATCCGGTTGGGCTCACGGGAAAGCGCCCCGGCGACAGCATCAAGCCCGTCATCTTTAAGCCGTGAGTTTTCCGGTCGCCATTCGCACATTTCCGTCATGAACGGGGTTTTAAAAACCTCCCTATTTATAAACAGCCGCCGCGCGGCCAAAACAGCATCGAATGCCTCAACTATCCGCTCGCCTTTATTACGATAGCTGCTGATTTCCAGCACAGTAGTCGGGGCTTTCGCCCGCGCCATTTCGTTACGCAGCATGGAGGGCAGGAAACGTCCGATCCCGTTTATCTCAACCGCAACGGAAGGCAGCATGAGCCGTTTTGCAATCCCCGCCACAATGCGGCATTGCTGCGTGGCTTCATCCACCTCGCCATGAAGGTCACAGGAAATATATTCTAGATGCTGGAGATAAAAATTCCCCTCTCCGTCGGCAAAAATACAGGCCAGAACGCTGCTGTCCCCCCGCGCGCTACCAAAGGCCGGGTCCCACCATGCACTGGCCGAGACCATCACGTTACCGTTGATATGCAGCCTGCCGATCTCGCGCGAGAAGTGAATATCTCCCTCATAGACCTGCAGCAAATCGGGGTTCAAACGTCCCTCGTTTATATTCACCGGCTTGAGCATCATCTGGGAGGTGAATTTATTCGGCCCCGTATGGCGTTTGATCCGGCGCAAGTGATCGAGATCGAAACGTTCGGGCCACGCGCTTTGCCCGTCCGCGTTCAGCACCGGAATCATCTTGCGTTTAAAACCGTGCAGGAACGGATGCTCCTCACCGATTTCCAACCGAGCTTCCTCAGCGTAGATGGTGTAATAGCTGTGCGGCGTTCCGATATAAAGCTGCGTTCCGCCGGGAACCATCACGTAAGAAATTTCGGCAAGACGCTCTCTTAATGCCTCGCGCTTTTCCGCGGAATCGCACGTGCCGGGAACTTCGACGTCATCGCAGATCACGATGTCGGCGCGGCTGCCCGTGATATTAGACGTCACACCGCGCGCGAGCATGGACGGGTCGCGCGACACCATCATGCGTTTGACGGTGAATTTATCGCCCGCCCATTCCTCGGCTTTTGCGGGGCGCATACCGACGGTAAAATCGTGACGCTCCAAAATGCGCTTTACATTGCGCACCATTTTTTTCGCCAGCAGCGAGTCCGCCGCCAGCACCAGAATGCGCAAATCGGGATTGCGGTACAAAAGCCAAGCGGCGAACAATCCCACAATGGTACTCTTGCCGCTGGAGCGGAACGCCATGAGCAGAAGTTGAGTGTCTTTCATCCGCCATGCCAGTTCCAGCCAGTTTGCCATCTCCAGATGAATGGCGGGCGTGTCCTGCCCCAGAAGCCGGTTCCAGGATTTTATAAACACCCTGAAATCGGCATCCTTGTACCTTGTCTCCATGTATAAGCTGTCCTTGTTCTTATTTTTTAGGTATAACGCGAGAGGATGTACCACTGCGCCCCGTTCGAGACGACCGTGATGGCATCGAACTGCCCGGTCAGAGTTTGGGTCGATAAATCCGGCCCGCTGCCCCCTTGCTCGGTTACGCTCACAACGTTAGAGGAAGCATCGGTTTTCTTGATCGTCACGGTCCGGCCCACGGCTTCGGCGGCATCGGCGGGGGGCAGACGCGTGGTCAGTGCGCCGCTATTGCTCGAAACAAGATAAGTGTCCACCGCCATGTCGATATCGACTGTGCCGCTGGTATCGATAAAGCGCGTATTGCCCGCCAGACGGTTGGAGGCCTTGATATACCACCCCACGCCGTTCGATATCATCGTCGCGTAATCGTTCGGCCCGCCCAGTAAAAGCGTATTGCCGTCCGGCCCGTCGCCACCATCCTCGTTCACCGTAACGATATTGCCTGTGCCGTCGACCTTCTTGATCGTCACTTCGGCGGCCACAGCATCAGGGGCTGCGGGAAGCGTGATCGTGATCGCTCCGCCCGTCGCGTTGACCAGGTGCACGGTATGCGACAAGTCTATCGCGGTCGTTCCCGGCGTATCGATGAACTCGGTATCGTAGCGCATTAATGTTGCCTTCAGATCGCTGATGACCGTTTTGCGCATTGTGTTCTTTTCCGGATACCCGGCATTGATCGCGTTGTAATCGCCGCCGGAATTATCGAGGAGCGCCGCGCCGTCGCTCTGCGCCGAAAGATTGATCAGGATCGTTTCCACCGAACCGCTATCGAGTTTTACATTCGGCACCACATCCGTGCTTTCGCAAAGCAGGTTAATCAAAAGCGTCTTGTTGGAATTCGCTCCAAGCCGGAAACAGCTATCGGCCGTCGGCCCGTTCACATTCGCCTCGCAATCGATAAAGGAATTGTTCAGCGACCCGTGCTCGACATAAAAACCGCTTCCCGCGGTTGACGCGCCCTTAGAATAAACCCGCACGGCGTAAAACCGGTTGGCATTGGGCGTATCGCCCGCCCCGCTTTTGGTCAGGTGAACGCCGTGGGTGATCGGCTGTTCGATCAGTATATTGCGGAAGTTATTCCAGTAACAAGGCTTGTCCGTATCGTCATGACCGTCAAGCTGGATGCCGGTATTCGCGCCAAAAATCTGAACATCACTAACGACGTTTTGCACGCATTCGGCAATCCCGCCGTATAGTTTGATCCCGATAGCGCCGCCCTCGATACGAAGGTTTTGAATGCTCGTATAGCCTTCGGGAATCTCTATCGCGTTAAACCCGTTGCTCTGGCATTTGATCACGGATCGTTGCCCCGCCCCGATCAGGGATTTTCGCGCCGCGAGCGATATAGTGGCGGTAATCAGATACTCCCCCGCCGGAACGAAAACGGCATCATGCGCGCCCAGCGCGTTTTGAATCGCGGTCGTGTCATCGGCCAGGCCGTCGCCGAGCGCGCCAAAATCTTTCACAGAAACCAGGTCGGAAAATTTATCGCTGCTGGTGCGCGCGCTTGCCCCTGTACCTTGCGCGGTGAAATCGGGCGCAGCCATTGAGCCTTCAAGGCTTACGGCGATAGGGTTGCCATCACCGTCAAAACCAAGCGCCTTGTTCGCGCGGTTTGTAAGGGAGGGAAGCTGCACGTTGCCCGGCGTTTCATGATCGCCGTATTTTAACGCGGTGTCGTTTTCACGCTCGACCTGCTGGATCGCGGCCACAAGATAATCAAGTTCGTTATTGATGGATTGGGCCGAAAAATCCCCACCCTCCAGATAATCGGTAACGCGCTCGATAGGCAGGAACCGTTCCAGCGTGACGATCGTTTCATCGGCGGGCGCAGTGTCGAAAGTAACATTTCCGCCCAGCGTCTGGCCGGCGCCGAAAATGACGAAACCGCTCACCTGCTGCGCGCCGTTCAGATAGACTTTCAAATCCTCGCTGGCGAAAATTGGAAAGGGATAGGCGAAAACCGTTTGTTCGCCGTCAGCCGTGTAACGCACGATAGGCGTAACATCGGGCATTTTAATATGCTCGGGCATTATGATATTCCTTTTTCATTACCGTCATCCCCGCGGCGCGGCGAATGCCGCGCTTAAACGGCGGGGATCCATAAGGTGCCCGGCTATGCCGGACGCTTCTTGGGCTCCGGATGTATAAGCGGCCCTTTCAGGGCCGCCTCCGGGGTGACGTGGGGTGAGAGATTTAAAACAGTGTTCGAAAACTCGACAGGCTGCGCTGCAAATCCTGACGCTGGCGAAGCTGCTCGCGTTGCAGGACGTTCACGCTCTGGCTGCTGAACAAGTCGTTATCAAGAGCACGGCTTCGCAAATTATCGAGTTTTTCCCGCTGCGCTCTTTCCTCATCGCTTTCCTCGAACAGCCCGAGAAGAACCGCCTGTGAGGAACCGCTGCCGCCTACACCACTGGCGCCGAATTGCGCGCGCTGGCGCGCCACGGCCCGGCGCAATGCCGCCTGCCTTTGTTCATCCACCTGTTTTCCCTCAAGCGCCATACGTTCGCGCTCCAGCGCCGCATCCTGCTCGAGTTGTTTTTGCTGCACTTGCTGGCGCTGTTGCAACTGCTCCAGCGCCAGTTCCTGTTCACGTTCCTGCGAACGCACTGCCGGATTTTTACCGGCCAACGTCTGCACCGTGCCCACCGTTTGCGCCACCGCGCCCAGCGTATTTGTCAGCGCAGGGATCGCGCTTGCGACCGAATTGATTGCACCCATTTTTTGTCTCCTTTAATTAAAATCACCGTCATTACCCGGCTTGTCCGGGTAATCCATAGATCACCCGCATAAAGCGGGTGATGACGGAAGATGGTTAATCGTTAACTTTGAGCTGCGTCGTTACCGAGAGCAGCGTGAAAGGCAGCGGCGCGGATTGTTCGATCCGCCAGAGCGGCTTTTGCCCGTCCGCCTGCCAACCCAACGCTCGCACTCTTATATCGCCGCTGACCAGCGGCAGGGGAGCGTCGAGAATGGGATCCTCCCCAATCTGGCACAGGGCAATATCGTGAAGGCCGCGCCCGACATCGAGCTTGAGCGCCGCTGTATCCTGCAGACGGAAAATCGCCTCGATCAAACGGATCCTGCGACCGCCCCCTGCCCCGCCGACATCACTGGGCGGCAGAGGCTCGATGATATGCGTATAGGGAAGGCCGATCTCGACCGCGCTCGCCGCTTCGTCCAAAGTCACCGCGCCGCTGCTTACTGTTTTGGACGCCTGCAAAACGCCGTCAGCGACAATTGCGACCTCCAGCCCCTCAAGATGATCAAGCCCCGACCAGCTTGCGGTCGGCGTTTCCGTTTCCCCGCTCAGCGCGGAATCGAGATTTAAATTCTCGTCGAAAAGCTCGATCGTATAGGCACCGTTGCGTGCCACCAGCATGTAAACCTCGTCCCCCACGACGGCGACGGATTTTACATCGCCTTGCGTATCGTGGAGCGTCCACGCCGAAACCTGTTCAGAGCGGAAGACGGTCAGCGTGGCGAAATTTCCATCATTGCGAATAATAAAAAGCAGGCGGCGTTTCTGATCGTAATCCTGATCCACCGGCGTGCCGATGATATGGCGGGAGAGCAGAGACAAATCCGTTGACTGATATGCCTGCTCCACATCCGTATAAAGAAATTCGTGAATCTCCTGCCTGTTGCGGGCGACATATAGCGTTGCGCCGTCCACGTTGACCGGCGGGATATGGCGTTCTACCACAGAACCAACACGCGTTTGGCGTCTGATCTGCACGCTTGTGGGGGTGAGCGGATCGCCCGTGACCATCCATTCCGCGCCGGAGGTAAACACCTGTAAATGTCGACCGGAAAAAATGCCGCGAATAGCATTGACCTGATCGGATAAAATCGCGAACTCGATCGCTTCATCATCAAGGCCCGTGCCAAGATCGAAGTTGAAAAGATCGCCGGATTTGGACAACCACAAACGGTTGGGCAGATCGCGTGACCCACCGATAACAAGACGGTCCTGGTGGAACGCCACGCTGGCCGGATATCCGCGTACGGCACTGAAAGCCTGTTCCTGCCAGTCGATAGTCGCACTCGTGCCGCTTAACGTCTGGATCACGGTAACGGTGACCACGGTGGGAGAATCGAAATCGGTGATCTCCACTTCCTTCCCACCGACCCTTAATCGTGTACCCTCATGCTCTTCCTCGAACACGGAAGCAGATGCGGTAAGGGTGATGCTCCCGCTTGTCCCGCTCGGGGTGATGGTCACATCAGAAGCCGCGAATTTGAAATAGGGCTGCTGGACGATATTACCGTCAGCGAAAAATTCCCAGTCGGTGAGCGACCATGTCCCGCCCGCGCTGCGCGTCAGTTTTTTCGGCGGCACGTCAGGGTGAACCATAAGCAAAGTATCGGCGCTTTGCGTCCAGGCAAGCTGGGGAATTTGCGCCGCGCTCCAAGGGGCGGCAATGGTATCTTCCAAAACGCCGCTTGCATAAACATCGATCTGCGCATCCGTGATGACCAGCAAGTAAGTCTGCTCGGTATTGAACTCGAACGCGATCAGCTTGCCGTCTCCTGCGGTCGTGTCGATGAAACCCAGCCCCGCACGGCGCGTCACCCCGCCCGTCGGTTTGATAAAGACGTTCTGCAATGTCAGCGCACCGTTTTCATAGGCGCGCAAATCCCCGCGGCCCAATAATTCTTTATTCACCTCCCCGGCTGTGAAGGTGGTTTTAATCTCTCTTATTCGTGTCATGATTTTTCCTTTAATTGGAGGCAATAAAAAACCCGCCACTCCATTGCCGGAGGGCGGGTTTAAATTTAGAAACTATCGTTCTATTCTACCGGACCATTTGGACCTGGTGGCTCACTTCCACCACCAACGTCATCAACGTTTGTCGCAGGATTTTGCAACCTCATTTCATATACCTTGCCATCAACAACAAGCGTAGGATTCGGAATCGCTACATTAAAAAAGACTCCGCCCTGGCCGCCTATATTCGATGAGACGTCATTGATTACAGGACTATCGCATTCGTTACCGTTATTGTCCGGAAGCTGATAGTCGTGATATTTAATTTTTTCTCTGAAGCTGATAATACTGTTGAAAGTACGTTCTATATTCTCCAGTCTCTGGTGATATTCATTCCGTACCTTGGGAAACTCTTGAGCAACTTCCAGAGTTTCTCCGGCCTTTATACGATCAGCAAGCAGTATTAAGTCATCAAGATATCGAATTTCTTCTATGGTCTCCAAGCGAAGTCGGACTAGCTCAATTTCGTCATCCGAAGCCACTTCCACTAGATATCTGTAGCCTTCCGTGCCGTATTGTGGAAGAAATGCCGATTGATTATCGGTATCAACAGAAACAGCATCGCCGGTAGTGTTTTGGGGAGAGTTTCCGCTGACGACCACAGTGGGAATATTTTGATCGCTTATTGTACTCGTAGCATTTTTTACTTCTTTACCTGCTATATTTCGCGGGCTAACTTGCCCATCGATGTTGTTAATCGTTGCAGCTCCATCCTGGTCAACTGATAGTTTTTTATTTTCCAGATCTAAAGTCCCGTTACCAAAATCAAGCGTCTGCCCTAAAGCTGGCGCCGCCATAGCAGCCAGCGGACCTGCAACGACAGCCATTGCCAGTGTTTGTCTTAAACTCGTCATAATTTTCTCCCTTTGTGTTAAAGATGCCAGAACATAGAGGAGAAGTTTTGTTATGTCAATAAATAATTATTATGTCTATTTTCGCACCTTAATCAGCGTGAAATCCTCGATCGCTCTGGGTGTGTCCTGCTGCGCGTCGATCTGGCGGGCGTTTTCGTATTCTTTCTGGGCGAGGCGGAACAGCGCTTCGGCCCGGCTGGTGTTTTCCGTCACTGGAATGGTGAACTCCGCCGCCAGCCGCGCGATCAGCGCCTGATCGAAATAGGGAGGAAACTCCTCCTCTTCGGGCCGGAACAGATAGGTCAGGATCACGGCGGACGCATTGGTGTGCAGCGCGCCGCGCGATATGCGGTAATTCAGGCCCCGCCCCTTCGTGCCTGTGCCCGCCGATAGCGCGCGCAGGAAATCGTTGGGAAGCTGATACGCGTAATCGTAATCGGCAACGGGGGCGGTCTCCAATTGTGAGAGCGCGACCTGCCCGCTCGCAAAACTCCATGCATAAGCTGAGAGCAGCGCATCGCGCACGGGAGCGAATAACGCTCCGGCGATTTCGGATTCGGCTGTGCCGTCTTCAAAACTTGTAATCGGCGCCGCGCCAATTCTTATAAGCGCGCGCGAACATAATGCCACATCGTTGAGGGCCATGATTTTAATTCCTTTTCGTTGGTGAATAAGAACGAAGCCCCGCCCGCCGTGATGACAGGCAGGGCTTCGCCTTGGTAGTCGATACAAAAAACGGATGCACGGCGGGGCGAGCGGTCGGGAAAGGGGCGGCGCTACAAGCCCATCTTGCATCTGCGTTTTGCCGTGAATAACGGTTTATCCGTTTTAAGAGTAAACCGTGACGGTCACAGTGCTGCCGTTATTGCCGGTGACAAGATAAAACTTGTTGACCGGGGTTCCGTCAGTATCGACATTGGCAATAATCAGATCTCCGACACGCAGCATGCCGGCCGCATTGTCGAAGTAGTTCGCGCCTGTTACGGCGTCATCGGTTGTGACGTAATGCCACAGGGTAAAATTGTTGGCGTAGGCCAACACGGAAAGATCGGAAGCTGTAAAAGCCATTTTATATCTCCTTCAGTTAATCGGTTGAACCTTACGCGTCTGGCGTTTCGTCACAGTTAATAACGATAATGCCGTCCTCGTCGATCAGGCCTGCGCCCTGGCTCATCATGTTATTGACGAAATGGGCTGCGCGGTCGCCGTGCCATGTGATGTCGGTCTGGACATCGGAAGCGGCGGCGTGACCGACGGCGGTTTTGTGATACCAGTAACAGGAACGGATATCGTTGCCGTCTATCGGCAGGCCGGAATGCGGGATCCAGATCGTGCCCAGCCACATTTTCGCCTGCGTCAGGGACGCATAGGGAAGCGCGGTGGCGCCGACATATTCGGAGCTTACAAACTCGTCAATCGCGAGCAGCTCGCTCCATTGTTTCCATCCGACCACGGCAAAACGTTGACCGTCATCGGGCACGTCTGCCTCGCCGAGAGTTTCGAAAGCTTCGAGAACTTTGGCCTTGGTCAGACCTACGTTACCTTCGGGAACCACGTTGGCGGAAGCGGTCGCAAGCTGGGTGATGATCAGTTCATCCGTTTTACGGCCCAACGCGGAAGCACCGGCGCTGGCGATAACCTGGCGCTCATCGATATTGGTTTTAAGTTCGTCCAGACGGTCCACCCAGTCGCCCGCATAATAATCCTGCAGCGTGACTTCGATATTGGTGTGGTCTAGATTCATCACCGGAACCATGCCGTGAGTTGATTTCGTACTGGCGGTTCCCTTGCCTACCTTTTGGAAGACAGCGGAAGAACCGTTTACATCGGAGATAGTACGCACTGTGTTCCGGAGTTTGGAACCCTGGCGCTGATAGGCCTCGTGCACTTCACGTTCGAATTGCTTGATAAAAGCCTGGTCAAGAGTTGTTGACATAGCAAACCTCGTTTTAAGTTGATGTTGGAAGAGAAAAGCCGGGTCAAAGGTTGCCCGCCCCGGTTCGTTCGAACAGGTGGAATCGGGCCTTTAATATCCGGGAGCTATATCGCGCGGCGTTAGAAGAAACGTTATCGGCAGGATATAAAAAACACCGGAGAGCGCAGCTTGAAACAAGTCACACTTCCGGCGTTGATAAAAACCAGAATAGGAATAAATACCTTCAATGTCAAGAGAAAAAATGAACGCTTTCTAAATTAATTTCTTTAAGGCATGATTTAAACAATAAGAGTCACAACCAAAGAAATAATACGTTGACATAACGTTACTTTATGTGTATCAAATAAAAATATCATACAGGGGATAATCATATGTTTAACGGCCTTTTAAAGTCGCGCAAAAACAAACAGTCATCTCAAAGCAGTGAACAGATCACGCGCCGCCGCTATACGCGCCGCAAAACCGATCAGTGCATTTCCCTGATTGATGGGCATGCCTATCCCGTGGAAGACTGGGGGATAGGTGGGCTTCTTATTTCCGGTGACGACCGCCTCTTCGCTCTGGGCCGTGAATACGATGTTATGTTGAAATTCAAGCTGCGCGATAACGTGATGGAAGTGCGCCACACCGCCAAAGTAACCCGCAAGAATAAGGGCCGCGTCGGCATGGAGTTCTCTCCTCTTACCGACGAGATCAGGGACAAACTTAAAGCCGTGGTCGATGATTACGTCGCCCGCCAGTTCGTCAGCTCGCAAATGGCTTAAAAAAAATAACCCCGCCTCGTGACACGAAAGCGGGGTTTGTTTTTATGCTGGCGTATAAATTTTTTACGAATCGCCGTACAGGTTTTTAAACCCTTCGGTGACCTTCTTCACAAAGGCCGGATCTTTGTCGCGCCAGTAACGCGGATCGCGCATCATCGCGCCAAGATCGCTCTCACTAACACCCTCCACCGGTGAAGCTTTAGGGTTAAGCGTGGGTTCCTCACCTTTCATCATTTTATAAAGGCCGAGAACGCCCTCATAGGAGCTGGAAAGATTACCCAGCACATCGGCAGGAAGGTTTTTCTTGCCGAAAGCCAGAAGCTGGCGGGAAACTTCCTTCCATTTTTCCGGCCCGCCGAAATGACCCACCAGCTTTTCAACTTCTCTGTCGGCCTGAAACTCCGCAGCCATTTCCGCCATCAGCGGCATCATTTTTTCAGCCGCCAGATCATAAACCTCCTGCGCTTGCTCGGTACTAAAACCCTTGGCATGCAAGCGCTTGTTGACCTCTTCGTCGGGTTCGAACATGCCATGCTCGCAATTGATGCAATATTCCTCATGGCTTTTCGGCGCCGCCGGACCGCTGGAAAGTTTCTTCTCCAGCTCGGAATAGGAATTCACCAACGCTTGCACGCGTAGCGCCCCCGTCTCCGGGTCTTTGAATTTATCGGGAAACGTGGTTTCGTCCAGATCTTCGGTTAACAAATTAATATCCATTTTAAGTCTCCTTATTAAGTTGATGTTGAGTTAAACGGGCTTTCGACCGCGGTCGATAAGGCGCAATATGGTGGCCACGAGCGAGCGCTGGCCCTCAATATAACGAAGCTGTTCTTCAGGCGAAGCATGCCCCAGCGCACGCTGGAAGGTGATGACCTGAAGATAGGAAAGAACCTTCTGGCCGTCCTCGCTGGAAAACAAACGCGCAAAGGCTTTTTCGACATCGCGCATCTCGCGCTTGCCCGATTCCACGGGCGCGTAAACCAGCCCCTTTTCCGCGGGCGTCAGAGGTAATTCCTCACGCGCGGGCAAAATATTATTCAACAAGTTCAGGTTCATTTTTCGTCTCCTTTTCAGACTGCGTTTGTGTTGGAATATCGCCGGAAATCGCCAGAGGAACCGGCACATCGCGGCGCATCAGGTCGATCGGCACCGCCAGCGCCTCGCCAAGGAAGCGCGTGACCTGCGGCAAATTCGCGGCACTTGCCGCTTCCGGCCCCATAGCAAGAACGGAGTTGATCCAGCTCAGCGTGTTTTGCACATTGCGCTGCCCTTGCGAGCGGGCAAGCGGCGAGCGGTAATCCACCGTGATAAGACGGCCATCCAGCGATATGTCGGGAATTTCCCCGCGGCGGCGCAAAATCTGGAAGGCGCGCTTGATCAGCGGCGTCAGCAATTCCGATTGCAGACGCCCGTAAGTCGCGCCCAGCAATAATGACATTTCCGCGCTGCGCTCCAGCACTTCGGTCGCCGTCATGCGCGGAGAAGCCACAGGAGCTAGGCGGTCTGTCAAAAGCGCATGCCGGATGCGCCCCTGCAGGCTTTCTAGCATCAGTTCGGACACGTCGAAACGCCCAGGCATTTCCAGCGGCTGAAGACCCTTGGAATCGATTGCCTTGGGAATAATGCTCCCGGGCTTGAGCTCAATATTGGCCGGGTTCAATACGCCGTCATCATCGGCCTGCCATATTCCGGTCACGGCGATAGAGGCGTTTTTGAGTACCAGCTCAACAACCTTGTTCGCCGTCTTGATGTCGGGCAAGGCCTTCATCACCGGAGAGCGGCCATAGATTTCCCCCGGCGATTTCAGCCAACGAAAATTGATGATCGGCGATTCCTCGAACCTGCCTGAATGAAGCAGCACAGGCGCGCCACCCTGATCCAGCAGACAGGCCGCAAATTCGTATACTAGTCCATCGGGCAGCACGGCCTCGAGAACTCTGAACCGCGCCTGCGGATCTTTCGTGCCGTCCTTTTCGACAGCGGGCGGAATAACAGCCGCCGGATAACGGGTTTTAAGCTGAGCGAGCGTTAATGAAAGCTTGCGGAAGGTACCATCAAGATACCCGTTCACACCCTCCTCCAGCACGACATGGCTCAACGGGACGGCTGTAAATTTGAACGCGGAAAAACCACCGGGCTCCGCCTCTTCGAAATACAAACTCGCCGTGCCGCCGACAATCAGGTCGAGATAGCACTGGTGAATCTCCACCGCGAAATTCGAACGATCGAAATGCGCCTGCAACGTTTTGGCGGCTTCCTCCAGCAACGGCGCAAGCGCTTCGGCCTCTGCCTTACTCAAATCAGGTCCGGGCTTCAGGCCAAACCATTGCGACCATGTGGGTGTCAGGTTACCGAGCAGACTCGCAGCAAGCTGGTCCACCGCGTCCATCGCTGTGGCGTCGTAAATATTTTCGTTTTTTGCACTGCCCGGTGTCAGCTCGCTGCGGAATCCTCCACGTTGCGGCAGTGTATAATCGTAACAATCCTGCCACAGACCTTCCCAGTTGCTGCGCACCCGTTTTGCAGATTCATAGCGCTCCAGCAATAGAGAAGTATCTTTTTCCAACAGGTCTTCATCGTCTCTTAATATTACTTTCATGTTCTTATTCTCCTAAAAGTGTTTTGCGTTGCACTGCCGAATTCGCTGTGCTGAGCAGACCGCGGTAACTGGTTTGAATGGTTCCGGTCCGCCCGCGGTTGCGTTGTAAAAGATCATTGGTGCGCGTTGCCGAATCCGTTGCTTCAGGATCGGACGAACTATTGCCCCCCGATGGTTGCGACGTGCCGTTATTATTCGGCGCTGGCGCTGGCGTGGGTGTGCTAACCGGCGCCGGAGTGGAAACGGGCACAGGCGTCGGCGCGGATACAGGCACCGGCGACGAGCTTCGTGATGACGAACCCCCACCCAAAAACAGACTGCCAAGACTGACAATAGATCCTAAACTTCCCATGATAATTCTCCTTTAAATCTATGGTGTTCGTTGGTGTTGTGTTTGGTTAGGTGGCGATAAAGCTGCCACGGCGTAAAAATGAAAAATTTGTGCAGACCCAGAACTCGCTTCACCGCCTCGACGCAAGTAAAGATCATGAAAGGCGCGGGCTTTTTTTCATGCGCGATCGCGCTTTGCACAACCGTAAAGCCCCGGCCTTCCAACCATTGCGGCACGTTGTATCCCGCGGGCAGGTCATGATGAACGCATATATCCGTATAATTAGAGAGCGGGTCGAAGGTCAGCCAGCGTCGCCCGTCATTAAGCAGCACAAAGCAGTGCCGGAATCCGGGCTTGAGCAGACGCAACCACGCGAGGTCAGTCTGCCCGCTGAAGACAACCCATACTTTCTGAGGGATGTTGGCAAGCTGGTTGGCGCTCATCTCAAGCCCGCCTCCATCATATCCAGTTCAGCCTGTTGCCAGACGGGACGCGCAGGCCATTTTTTGACAATGCCCTTGCGCTCGAAACACGGCTCGAGTCTTTCCAGCGCTTCGGACCAGATTTTATACGCTCTGGCTTCTTTCACGCGGTACGGATCTGGCGGCATTTTCCGGCGACCATAGTGGCGCAACACTTTTAGATGATCCATCAAAAGGCGGCGCTGGCGGTAAAGCCGCTCCAGAATCTTTAAAATATCCAGCGGCTCACACGGACGCTGGCAAAGCCCCAATCCGGCGGTAAAACGGGCACCCTCGTTTTTGGCTTCCTGCGCCTGTACGAACCAAAACCATGCCTCTTGCGCATTCTCGAAGGGCACCGCCTCGCTTACCCTGTGTATTTGTGGGATATACTGCATTCTTGAAACCATTCTCTTTTCGCCCTTCTCTTTTTTGTTTTACTTTTGTTCTCTTTATGTTCTATTTATGCCTTAAATTTATATCGACGTCAAGAAAAAAATAAGATTTTTTTCCTATTTACCTGAGGCTGCAAAAATGGGACTATGGTCCTATAAAGCTGTCTGGGTTAAGGTTATTATTCAATACAGGCGGCGCGGGCGGCGGCTTTTCCCTCCCCCCCCCATGACATAGTAACCACGTAAAAAAGGCGTAAAATAATGCTCACGCATGATGAAATCTGGCAAGCCATAGACAGGCTGGCGCAAGCTCACGGCTATTCCGCTTCTGGCCTTGCCAAACAGGCCGGGCTCGACCCCACCTCCTTTAACAAAAGCAAGCGCGTAAGCCCGGACGGCAAACCGCGCTGGCCCTCCACCGAGAGCATTTCAAAAATCCTGCGCGTTACCGACGCAACCATGACCGACCTGATCGGTTTTATCGAAGAGGGAAAATCAAAACCCCGCGGCCCCGGCAAGGATAAGATGGCGCAAAAGACCGCCGAGATTTTGCTGGAAACGAAATCCGTTCTCTTTAATGCGCGCGAGCCCTTTACCTATACTTCCGGCAAACAAGGGCCGGTCTATGTAGACATCCGCCGCCTGATCGCCTTCCCCGAAGCACGCTCCAAACTGATGGATTTCGGCGCGCATATCATCCGCAGCAAGATGGGTGAGATCGACTATATCGCGGGCGGCGAAACGGCCGGCATCCCTTACGCTGCGTTTCTGGCGGAACGTACTGACCTGCCCATGCTCTACGTACGAAAGAAGCCTAAAGGCTTTGGACGCATGGCCCAGATCGAGGGCGCGATCGAGATGAAAAAGCCAAAAATCCTTTTGGTAGAAGACATGACCACCGACGGCGGCAGCAAGCGCGTTTTCGTCGATGCCCTGCGCGAAGCGGGCGCCAGCGTCGAACATATTTTCGTGATTTTCCATTACGGCATTTTCCCCGCCTCCGCCCAGACCATGAAAGATATGGGCGTAACCTTGCACAGTCTTTGCAATTGGTGGGACGTATTGCGCGTCGCCAAGGAAAAAGATTACTTCGACGTCGATACGCTGGCTTCGGTGGAATCTTTCCTGAACAATCCCGAAGGCTGGAGCGCCCCATGAAAATCGCCTTTGACGCGTCCCGAAAGCCCCGCGCCCAGAAAGCGCTGGAAGAGCTGAAAAGCATCTATGGCAACCACGCACCCAAAGACGCCGACGTGCTGATCGTGCTGGGCGGCGACGGCGCTATGCTGCACGCCCTGCATCACCACGCCGATCTCGACATCCCGCTCTACGGAATGAATGCAGGCACGCTGGGCTTCCTGCTCAATGAATACAGCACAAAAGATCTGGAAAAGCGGGTCAAGCAGGCCAAGAAAATAGACATCCACCCCTTACGCATGGATGTTACCGATGCGCGCGGCAAAACCTATGACGGCCTTGCCTATAACGAAGTCGCTCTCTTGCGCCAAACGCATAATGCGGCCTATTTGAAAGTCTATGTGAACGATAAACTGCGCATGCCTGAACTGGTATGCGACGGAGTTTTGCTCGCCACGCCGATGGGCAGCACGGCTTATAACTCGTCTGCCGGCGGGCCGATCATTCCGCTAACAGCCAACCTCTTGCCTCTAACCCCTATCAGCGCTTTCCGCCCGCGCCACTGGCCCGGCGCGTTGATTACCAATGGCTGTAATGTCAGATTCGAGATCATGAAGGCGGGCGAGCGCCCCGTCAGCGCCACAGCCGATTCCACAGAAATCCGTGATGTCAAAGAGGTGCGCATTCACGAATCACGCTCAATCTCCCGCACGCTGCTATTCGATCCAGACAGCGCGCTGGACGAGCGCATTTTCAAAGAACAATTCGCGTCCTAGTTCTTGCGTGGTGTTGGCTTGCGAAGACTACGCAGGCGGCGTTCACGCGCCAGCTCGTTTTCAATCAGCTCCAGATTTTCAACCAACTGCTCGTTTATGCTGCCGTCCTTCAGGATACCGCCGGCGGGGATAAGCCCAAGACGTTCGGCGATGTACTGGTATCCTTCCACCAGATCGCCAAGATCGAAGCGGAAACGGTCCTTGTCCATTTTCTCGCCCGTTTTGGCATCCCACAAGCGGCAGTTATCGGGCGAAAACTCGTCCGCCAAGATAATATAAAGCTCGCCGTTTTCACCATAAAAACGCCCGAATTCTACTTTGAAGTCCACCAGTCTCAAACCGATACCGGAAAACAGGCCGTTCATATAGTCGTTCACACGCCAGGCCATGGAAACCATTTCCTCAAGCTCGTAAGGATCCGCCCAGCCGAAGGTGATGATGTGCTCATCGCTGATCAGCGGATCGCCAAGCTCGTCCTTTTTATAATAAAATTCAACCAGCGGGCGCTGCAGAATCGTGCCTTCCTGAACACCAAGCCGCTTACAAAGCGTGCCGGCGGCTATATTGCGCACAACCACCTCAATCGGGATAATCTCCACCTCGCGGACAAGCTGCTCGCGCATATTGAGCGTGCGAATGAAATGCGTGGGAATGCCCAGCGCCTCGATTTTCGTCATAAGATGGGATGAAATACGGTTGTTCAGCACGCCCTTACCCGGTATTACGGCGCGTTTTTCGGCGTTAAAAGCCGTCGCATCATCCTTGAAATACTGGATAACGGTTCCCGGTTCCGGACCTTCGTATAAAATTTTGGCTTTTCCTTCGTATAATTGCTTGCGCCGTGCCATGTTAATTCGTTCCTTTTTGGTGTATCTACTCTTTGATATAGCAGCGTAATGCACTATATTCAAACAATAGAAACACTCTTTTACAAAGGATTATAAATGAGCGGGTTAAATGATCGCGGCGATGCTCTGGAAAAAAAGTACGCCCATGAAGAAAAAATCGGTTTTGAAGTCGAAGCACGTTGTTCAAAGCTTTACGGGCTCTGGGCTGCAGAGAAATTAGGCCTTGATGGCGCAGATGCCCAGACTTACGCAGGCGAAGTCGTTGCCGCCAACCTTGAAGAACCCGGTTTTGAGGACGTCATTCGCAAGGTTCGCAAGGATTTTGAGGCAAAATCCCTTGATATTTCCGACCATGTCATGCGGGTTGAGCTGGACAAAGCACTGGCCGAAGCCCGTAAACAGCTTGTGGGCTAACAGGGCAGGAATAAATTAAAATGGGTATGGAAGCATCACAGATCGAACAGCTTATCCGCGAGGGTATTCCCGATGCGGAAGTGCGAATAGAGGATTTACGCGGTGATGGCGATCATTACGCCGCCTATATCACTTCCGTTTCATTCGAGGGCAAAAGCCGCGTGCAGCAGCACCAGATGGTTTACGATGCGCTGCGCGGTAAAATGGGCGGGGAGCTTCACGCTCTTGCCATCCAGACATCCGTACCCAAATCTAAATAAGGCTTAAGAAAGGCTATTATCATGGAAAACGTAATTTTCGAACGCATCAAAAAACAAATCGAAAGCAACGATGTCGTTCTGTATATGAAGGGCACCGCCGCTTTTCCGCAATGCGGGTTCTCCTCCCTTGTGGTGCAGGTTCTATCGCAGATCGGCACGCCATTCAAAGACATCAACGTTTTGGAAGACAGCGAACTGCGCCAAGGCATCAAAGATTTCACTAACTGGCCAACCATCCCCCAGCTCTATGTGAAGGGTGAGTTTGTCGGCGGCTCCGACATCGTCCGTGAAATGTATGAAACGGGCGAACTTCAACAGCTTATGGAAGAAAAAGGCGTCGGCGCGGCTGCCTAGCCGCCCGTAACCTTGCTGTCCCGGTTGATATTACAGCACATCACCAGTCCGAACCCGGCCAGTACGGCCAGCATGGATGTCCCGCCGTAGGAAACGAGCGGCAACGGCGCACCCACAACGGGAATCAGGCCCATTACCATCGCGATATTGATAAATACATAGAGCGAGAAATTCACCATGACGCCCAGTGAGAGATAGCGGGCGAAATTACTGCGACAACGGCGCGACACGCCGTAACCGTAGATAAAAATCAGGCCAAAAACGCAAAGCAGGAACAGCCCGCCGATAAAGCCCCATTCCTCCGCCCATAGGGTAAAGATAAAGTCAGTCTGTTTTTCAGGCAGGAAGTTCAGGTTGGACTGCGTACCCTGCAAAAAGCCCTTCCCTTCCAGACCGCCCGACCCCAACGCAATTTTCGACTGGGTAATGTGATATCCCGCGCCCAGCGGATCGGATTCAGGGTTAAGGAAGGTCAGAACCCTCTGCTTTTGATACGAATGCATGAAATGCCAGCCCACAGGAACACTGATTACCACCAGCGCCGCCGCCACGCCGAACATCCAGAGCGGCGCTCCAGCGATAAAAAACATAGCTCCACCCGCCATCACGATCATCAACGAGGTTCCCAAATCCGGCTGCAACATCACCAAAGCCACGGGCGCGGCAATAATAAGCGCCGGAACGATCAAAAACCGCAAACTCTTCATATCCTCCGGCGCGGCAGCATGAAAATAACGCGCCAGCACAATCACCACTGCCAATTTCATTACCTCGGAGGGCTGAAGCTGAATGAAACCAAGATTAATCCAGCGCTGCGCACCCATACCGATATGGCCCATCAGTTCAACGATCACCAGCAAAATTAAGCCGAGGAAATAGCAAGGCCATGCCAGCCTGTACCAGCGCCTTATATCAATCAGCGCGAGACATATCATCCCGCCCATGCCCACCACAAAGCGCATCATTTGACGGCTGGCCCAAGGCTGAAAATCCGCCCCAGCGGCAGAATACAGCGATAAAAAACCTATACTGGCCACGACAAGGATGAGCGCTACGAGCCCCCAGCCTATATTTTTTACGCGCCAGAGAAGACTTTGTTCTGGATGAATAGTTATAGACGAGGGCATCTGATCCTATTCCTCCGTTACCGGCTGGGTTGCAAGCGCAACATTCTCTCCGACCTTTTTCGGCGCCCCCTGCCCCGTAATACGGACTTTAGTTTTCGCCGGATCGCGCTGCTGGGTATAGATGAGCAAATCCCGAGCCAGCGGAGCGGCCACGCCCGAGCCGCTGCCGCCATGTTCTATCACCACACTGCAAATATAACGCGGGTCGCTCACAGGCGCATAACCCACAAATAATGCATGGTGTCGATGTTGCCATGGTAAATCTTCCGGTTCGAACCCAGCCAGACGTTGCGCCATGGTAATTCTTTTTACCTGCGCCGTTCCGGTTTTCCCGCCCATTTCCATGCCGGGTGTTTCAATCTTAGATCTTTGAGCCGTCCCGGTGCTGTGGTTTACCACGCGGTCCATACCCTTTTTGATGACTTCCAAATGCTCCTTTTTAAAACCTAACTCGGGCCAAACATTATTATTAACAGCCTGTTTTCCTATATAGGCGGTAAGCGAGGGCTCGACCGAAAGCCCCCCGTTCACCAGCCGTGCCGTCATCACCGCAAGTTGTAGCGGCGTGGAAAGAATATAACTCTGACCGATACTGGCCACGATCGTTTCCCCCGTCCGCCACGGTTTACCGAAATGCCCCATCTTCCAATTTTTATCCGGCATAAGACCCATACGCGCTTCCGGCAAATCAAAATTCGGTGCCATACCCAGCCCCAACCTGCGGGCCATCGCCGCGATTTTTTCAATCCCCAGATCGATTGAAACCTTATAAAAAAAAGTATCGCAGGATTCCGCCAGCGCCGCGACGACATCAACCGAGCCATGCCCCCCCAGATCCCAGCAGTGGAAGCGGTTCCCACCAAAATCAAAATGGCCGGGGCAATAAACCCGCGTGTCTTTCGTGATAACCTCTTCTTCCAGTGCGGCCAGCGCGGTCACCATTTTGAAAGTCGAAGCAGGCGGGTACTGCCCTGCCACCGCCTTGTTGGTCAGAGGATGCCCTGAATTGGACAGCAGCGCCTCCCAATCTGTAGCCGAAAGCCCCTTGGTAAAACCGTTGGGATCAAACCCCGGGCTGGAGGCCAGCGCATAAACTCCGCCCGTAAAAGCATCCATTATGACGGCAGACGCACTCTTTTCCTGATCGAGCCGTTTTTGCACGAATTCCTGAAGCGCCATATCAAGGTGAAGTGTTACATCATCCCCGGTTTCGCTCGACCGCCTGCCCAGCTCTCTTACCCCGCGACCGAACGCATTGACCTCGACCTGCGAAGCGCCCGCCTTGCCACGCATTCTTTCGTCCCAGTATTTCTCAATTCCGGTCTTCCCTGTCTTGAAGCCGGGAAGAGAAAACAATGGGTTTTCTCCTACTTCTGAACTATTCACCGAGCTTACATAGCCCACAATATGGGCTGTTGAGATTCCGTAGGGATAGCTCCTGACCTCACCCGTATCGATCGAAAGGCCGGGAAGATCGGGCAAATTGACCTCAATCGTAGAAACCTCTTCCCAAGTGAGGCCGTCTTTCACTTCAAGCGGAAGGAAACTCGCTACTTTGCGGGATTCTTTCAACACACGGTTTATATCGTTTTCATCAAGAGCTATCAGCTTTTGCAGGGCACGAAGCGAACGCTCTATATCTTTGGCTTGTTCACGAACGATTAGAACACGGAAACTCTGCTCGTTCACCGCCAATTTTTCACCGAACCGATCGTAAATCTGACCGCGCGATGGAGCAAGCATCTTGATATTAATCCGGTTTTTATCAGAAAGCGTCTTATAACGCGTACCCTCCACCAGTTGGAGCCACGCAAGCCGCCCGCCCAGCACGCCCAGAAGACCAAGCTGCAGCGCGCCGATCACAAAAGACCGGCGTGAAAAGGTTTTCGCGCTTTGAGACGTGTTTTTCATGGTTCTTATGTTTTATAAAACTTTATACCGCCCTAAGAAACAAAATTGCTTCGCTGCCCGGGCAAAAGCTTGTGGCTTAAGTAAAGAATAATGGAAACGAGAGGAAACAGCGCCGAACCCAGCGCTACAAACACCACCGCCGAACGCAACCCCTGTGCATCTTGTAAGATAAGGCTGAACAGTAGCCACTCTATAAAAGACACAATAAGAAGCACAAGGACAAAGCCGCTCCACATCATGATAAAGGGTTGGCCCATCAAAAAACGGCGCTGATCTGCAACCAGCCAGCGCACAACAACAAAAACAAGAGCCGTAACCCCTATCGGCAGCGCACTTAAAAGATCCACCAGAATGCCGGCGATAAAGACCAGCCAGAACGGCAAAAGCGTCGGGCGGAATACCGACCAGTAATAAATCGCCATAATCAGGAACGGAGCCTGCAACACGCCCGCAAAAGGATAGGAAATCGCCGTAACGTTAAGCACAAATAGCATAGCCATCAGCGCGTACACCGTGGCGAGACGCCATACCCAGTCCAGCTGTTCTTTTAAATCCGTATTCGATTTCATGATGGGCTAGCTACCGCGGTTCTTAACGGCTTGTCTTCAGGTTCATGTCTTCCGGCTTGTCGACAACCCGCACATATACCGCCCGGTCGAGATCGGCATAAAGCGAGGCTTTTCTTACGCTGCGTTCATCTAGAACAACTCTGCCGACAGGAAGGCCGTAAGGAAAAACCCCGCCGTAACCGGATGTAATAATCCGTGCGCCCTCCTCCAGCTCCGCCTGTGGCGGCAAGTGAACCAGAAGCGGCTGGGAATCATTATTTCCGGCCAAAATCGCATGATGACCGCTGCTCTCGATAATAACCGGAATGCGGGAGTTAATGTCTGTTACCAGCAAAACACGCGCCGAAGAATCCCCGGCGTCCACCACCCGGCCTATTAAACCGTCATTGGCCATCACGGCCTGCCCCTTTGCTATGCCCTCATTGCTTCCGGAAGAAAGTAGAATGCTCTTTACGTACGCATTGCCGGAATCGGCCATAACACGGGTAGAGATATAACTTAAGGCGGGATCAATTTTGACATTTAAAAGGGATTTCAGAGCTTTGTTCTCAGCTTCAAGGAACAGCGAAGCCTGATGCCAGTCGCGAAGGCGCATATTTTCCTGCCTCAGGCGCATGTTTTCGGTCTGCATCTGGGCAATACCGGAAATATCGCGCACGAAAAGCGCTGCATTCTGAATGGGCCTGCTCACTGAACTGAGAACCGGAGAAAACATATCCGCCGCCGTATTACGTACGCCGCCCAAACGCTCGGCGTTCATGGACGAAAAGGCAATCAATCCAAGCGAAATAAGCATAAAAATAAAAGGAGCGAAAGCGCCGCCTAAAAAAGAAAAAGGCGTGATACGGGCAAAGCTTTTGGACCTTGAGCGTCGTTTCAAGTGAAACCCCATCTAAGCAATCTGCTGCGCCAGTGTCATAATCACCAGCCCAGACTTTAAAATTACAGGAAAAACTCAGAAGAAACAAACGGGAAGAGTAAAAATCAACAAATAATTCTAATAGTTTCCGATCAGAACATGACGCAGAGCTTTACGCTCTTCCAGCGCATGGCCGGTTCCCAAGGCCACGCATGACAGAGGATCATCCGCCAGCGTCACAGCCAGCCCTGTGGCATGACGCAAAACAAAGTCCAGATTGGTTAAAAGCGCGCCGCCGCCTGTAAGCACGATGCCCTTATCAACAATATCCGCCGCCAGTTCCGGGGCGGTATGTTCCAGCGCAACCTTCACGCCTTCTACAATTTGCCCGACAGGTTCGGCCAAAGCTTCGGCGACCTGACGTTCGGTGATCATGATTTCCTTGGGCACACCGTTCATCAGGTCGCGGCCACGAATCTCCATCGTGCGTCCCTCGCCGTCACCGGGCGGACATGCGGAACCGATTTCCTTCTTAATGCGCTCTGACGTGCTTTCCCCGATCAAAAGGTTATGCACGCGCCGGATATAGGCGATAATCGCCTCATCCATCTTGTCCCCGCCCACACGAACGGAACGGGCATAAACGATCCCGCCAAGAGAAATAACGGCAACTTCCGTTGTTCCCCCGCCGATATCAACCACCATAGAACCTGTGGGCTCGGTCACGGGAAGTCCGGCGCCGATCGCGGCGGCCATCGGCTCCTCGATCAGGTAAACCTCGCTCGCACCCGCGCTTTCCGCCGATTCCTGAATGGCGCGGCGCTCGACAGCAGTAGAGCCAGAAGGCACGCAAATCACCATTTTGGGTGATACGAAAGAACGGCGGTTGTGAACTTTACGGATGAAATGCTTGATCATCGCTTCCGTCACTTCGAAATCGGCGATAACACCATCGCGAAGCGGGCGGATAGCGGTAATGCTGCCCGGTGTGCGGCCCAGCATCTGCTTGGCCTCGTTACCGACGGCCAGAACTTGCGTTTTACCCGCAATCATGGAAATGGCCACAACGGAAGGTTCGTTCAGAACGATTCCCTGTTCGCGCACATATACAAGCGTATTGGCCGTTCCGAGGTCGATGGCCATATCGGCCGACATAAATCCGAATAATCTGGAAAACATTGACTACACTAAAAATAAAGTTTCAAGCAAAGATTTCAGCGTTTATATCAAACACTATACGCATTTGCATCAAGAGATTTGACGCAGGATAGAACTTTATACAAATTTATGAAGACAGATACGGATAGTGATCAGTCTTGAATTAGCCCTGACGCGCTTTAAAGCGTGGGTTTTTCTTGTTAATCACGTAAACGCGGCCCTTGCGGCGGATAACGCGGCAATTGCGATCTCTCGTTTTCAGTGTCTTAAGCGAATTTGCAACTTTCATAGCCCTAAATCTCTTGTAAAATATAAGCGGTATAAATCAAGCGCGGACAATAGCCTTAGCGCCATACCGTTGTCAAGCTTTCATAAACAGCTTATTTGATTTACATTAAAAGCCTTAAAACTGCTAGAATCATCGAAGCAACAAACCAAAGGGCGGTTATGGCAGACAAAGAATCCAAAAGGTCTTTCAAGGGCGGAGAAATTATCATGCGTCAGGGCGAACCTGGCCAGTCCGCCTATATCATTGAAAAAGGCCGCGTTGAAATCATTATCAAAACCCCTCTAGGAAAAGAGCAAAGCGTGGGAACCCGCGGTGCAGGTACCATGATCGGTGAAATGGCGCTGATTGATGATGCGCCGCGCACCGCCACCATCAAAGCGCTGGAAGACTGCCAGCTTCTGGAGATCACAAAGGGCGATTTCGCACGCCGTCTGGAAAACGCCGATCCGGTGCTGCGCATGACGTCACAGGTTATCCTTACCCGCTACCGCGACACTCTGGCACGCATGGAAATCACGGGCGAAAACCGCAACTGGCCGCCCGCCGAGATGATCGAGCTTAACTACGCGCAGCAAGGCAACGCCGTAGGCAATATCAAGCTTGCCAACGAGCTTAGCGCCGCCATAGACGCGCAAGATATCGACCTGCATTATCAGCCCATCATTAACCTGCAAACAGGCAATGTTGCGGGTTTCGAGGCGCTTATGCGCTGGGAACACGCGGAAAAAGGTTTTATTTCCCCGGCCATCTTTATTCCTGTCGCCGAGGATAGCGGCCTGATCGTAAAGGCCAGCCGCTGGGCGCTGCGCGAAGCCTGCCACGCCCTTAGCCGTATAGAGCATGCGGCCGGATACCCCGACCATTCACTATTTATGGCTGTGAATTTCTCGAGCACCGATTTTGCCGCCGACGATTTTGTCGACAGCGTTTACACCACAATCAGCGAAACGGATATTCACGCCGATCAAATCCATCTTGAAATCACTGAGCGTTTGTTGATGCGCCAACCTGAAAATGCGCGCGACACACTAAATATGTGCCGCAAGGCGGGAATGAGCATTGCCATTGACGATTTCGGGACGGGATATTCCTCCCTCAGCTACCTTCACTACTTCCCTATCAACACGCTGAAAATCGACCGCAGCTTCGTGCAAGACATGTGCACCAACGAACAAAGCATGGAGCTTGTAAAATCCATCATCAGTTTGGGCAAGAACCTGAAAATGAAAATCGTCGCCGAAGGCGTTGAAAACCCGGAAGAAGGTAAAGCTCTGCGTGATCTGGGCTGCGATATGGCTCAAGGCTATTACTTCGCCAAACCTCTGCCCGAACACGACCTGATTGATCTAATCACCGACTGGGAAAAACCCCAGTATTAAGGGCATCCTTCAACTCGCTCTAACCCACGTCATTACCAGGCTTGTCCGGGTAATCCATAACTATTTTTTAGTATGAACTTCGATGGATCACCCGCACTTGTACCCGGAGGGTGTGAAGCGGGTGATGACGGCAGAAAGAGAATTATACAATCCCAACTACTTACTGGTCGCCTCGAATACGCCGTCCCAGCCCTTTTCCGGTGGAGACTTTATAAGTTCAGCGCAGCGCTCCTTATAAAGCGTATAAAGCGTTTCCCACTCCGGCCCCCCGCATTCCAACGCCTGAGCCGCCAGCTTCCCCGCTGCCGTAAACTCTGCCGCGCGGTATTGCGCTAACATATCGTTATGCAGCTTTTGCCATTCGCTAAACTCCGCTTTGGCTGCATAATCCTGATCGCCCAGAAGCGTAAATACCCGCACAGGCTTGGTTTTCCCCTTCACCTTGAGCAAATCAAGTTCCAGCGTGGCAAAATCAGGCACTCCGCTTTGCGTCTTTTCCCCGATCAGAATGCCCACGCCATAAGCCTTAGTCTGCCCCTCCAGCCGCGAGGCCAAATTCACCGCATCGCCCAGCGTGGAATAGGCAAAACGCTGGCGCGATCCCATGTTCCCCACCGCGCAGGGTCCGGTATTAATCCCGATGCCCGCCTGCAGTAATACCGGATATCTGCCCGCCGCCTGCGCCTTTTTCGCGACCTCTTCGTTAATCGGCGCCAGCGCGTCCTGCATCCCCAGCGCGGCAATACAGGCATGGCGCTCATGATCGGCAACATCCAGCGGCGCGTTCCAGAACGCCATCATCGCATCGCCCATATATTTGTCGATCGTGCCGCGGTTCTGCATCACCAGATCGGACATGGGGGTAAGGAAGTCGTTCATAAGATGAATCAACTCTTCGGGGCTCAGACCTTCGGAAATCGTAGTAAAACGGCGAATATCGCTGAACAACACCGTCAAATCCCTGATCTCCCCACCAAGCTTGAGCTTGTCCGGATCCTTGGTCAGCTCCTTCATAAAATCCTGTGAAATATAAAGACCGAAAGCGCTACGCACTTGCGCCTTTTCCGATTCCACCCGTAAATATGTAAGGATGACCGAAAGCATAAACAGCGCGAAAACGCAAAGACTGGGATAAAACGGATCAACAAGAATGCCGTAGGTAACATAGGCCCAACCACCGCCCCAAAAAGCCAACCCGATGAAGCCCGCGCACAAAACTCCTAAGACAAGAAGATGAATAAACGGGGCAAGGAAAATCATCAACAGCCCCGCAATTAAAATGTAATTCGCTTCGGCCAGCTCGATTTCGTCAGGTCGGGTCAGGTAATTATTTTGCAGAATTTGCTCCAGCGCGTTGGCATGAATTTCCACGCCGGGCTGAAACGCCTCGATCGAAGTCGAACGAAGGTCTTTAAGCCCCTCCGCGCTCGCCCCAATAAAAATATATTTATTCTTCACGCGGGCTAACGCTTCGCTTCGATATTCCGGATCCAGCAATTTATAGGCCGACATATAATCATCGCCGCGCTCGTCATACTGCCTGAAGTACAAATATATCTTGCCGTTTTCCTCTACTGGAATCTTATAATCGCCGAGTAATATTCTGTAATCAGTGTCAATTTCCCGCCGCACACTTTCCGGTGTTTCACCTATTTTGTAATTTTCCTTCGCATGCTCGCTGCCCACCCGCAAAGCTTCCAGAGCCAGAGAGGGATAAAGTTTTTCCCCATCCGAAAATACGAGGCCCGTATGGCGCAGAACGCCGTCATGGTCCGGCGAGGCCATAAAGCTGCCATTCCCCGCCGCCGCCTTTTCCAACTCAGGAAGAAAAATCGCTGCCGTATCGAAACGCGGACTGTATTTTAGAAATCGTTCCTGATCGGCCTTTTTAAGCAGGATCGGTTTTTTCAAAGCTGGCTTTCCCTGACTTTGCGAATAACTGCCAAAGGTAAAGGCGGAAACGAAAATTCCGGATTTCTCTATCGCCCTCGCCAGAATATCGTCGTGGTTTTCCAGTTCCTTCAGGCTCGCGCGCAAGCCCTCAAACCCCTCGCCGGGCGGCAAGTTATCCGCCAGTAAATCCGGCGAGGAACGGTCGGGTTCGGCCAGCAAACCGTCAAACGCGATCACGTGCGCGCCCATATCATCCAGCGCATTCACCATATCAGCCAACACGGTGCGCGGCCAAGGCCACTGCCCGATCCGGTTTAGCGAATCATCGTCGATATTAACTATCAGTATTTCATCGCTTTTGGGGCGCGGATGATCTTTATTAAGCTGGTCGAAAACCAGATACTGCATTTCCTTGCGCCAGAGCACGTCGGAAAAGCTGTAAAAAATCGCCGCGCCCAAAAGCGCGATCAAAAGGATAAAATGCACCCAGCGGTTCACGAGTAATTTCATGAGAGGGTTTCCTTCCCCTAGCGTTCCGTCAGAGCACGTTCGCGCGCTCTTAATATCGGCTTCATCAGATATTCTATGATCGTGCGTTTACCGGTGATGATCTCCACCTGCGCCACCATACCCGGCGTAATCGGTAATTTATGTTCCGGCGGGCCCATATAATTGCGCGCGGTACGCACCTCAATCTCGAAAAAGATGTTCCCTTCCCGGTCTGTCACGCTGTTGGCACCGATGCGCACTAATTCTCCGTCCAGCGATCCGTATTTCTGCGACTCATAAGCCGTAATCTTGACCTTTGCTTCCTGTCCGGGCCGGATAAACGCCACCTCGCTCGGCGAAACGCGGGCGATAATTTTCAGTTCGTCATCCACCGGAACAATCTCCACCAGCCGCATCGCGGGCTCAACCACTCCGCCGATCGTGGTGATATTGATATTGTTGATAATGCCGTCCACAGGTGATCGCACTTCGGCGCGGTCTACCCGGTCGCCGATGGATTTAAGGTTTTCCTTCAATCCCGCCATCTGCGTTTCCACCTCGTTCAATTCGCCCAGCGCTTGGGATCGGAATTTATCGCTTTGCGTTTCACGCTCCTGCTTCGCACCGTTAAGCTCTGCCTCAAGCCCTACAAGTTGCTGGTTATACGCGTTAATCTGTCCGCTGATATCGCCAAGCTCGCGCTGGATACGGATTTCCTCCAGCTTCGGTGCTGCCTTCTGACGCACCATTTCCTCGGTGATCTTTAACTCTTGCTGGAGCAGTTTACGGTTTTGCGTCAGCCGCTCTACCTGCGCCGAAACTTCCGCGATAGACGCCTCCGCCTTTCTGATTTTATCATCCAGCATGGAATAGGCGCCCGCCAGTTCCTTTTGCCGCGAAAGATAAAGCGCGCGTTCATTCTGCGCCACTTGCGGAGCGCTCTCGGTCAGCTCCGGCGGCACGACAAATTCTTGCCCCCCTGCTTCGGCCTCCAGCCTTGCCTTTTTCGCCTGTAATCCTAAAAACCGCGCTTCCGTCCCGCGTTCCTCCGATGAAAACTGCACGTCACGAATACGCAAAAGAACCTGCCCCTTGGTGACAAGCTCGCCCTCCTTCACCAGCAATTCCTGCAAAATCCCGCCCTCAAGGCTTTGCACAACCTGAATTTCCTGCGAGGGCACAACCTGCCCCGAGCCGCGCGTCAGCTCTTCGATTTCTGAAACACTAGCCCAGACAATGGCAAAGAGGAGCAAGCCGATAATCGCCAGCGAAGCAATGATCGTCGGTTTGGCCGGGCGCATATGGGCCGCGGCATCCAGTTCCGACATGAAATCGCTGTCTTTATAGCTCATGCCTTCACCTCGATCTTGCCGCCGCTTAAGACTTCCAGAACCTTGTCACGCGGCCCGTCAGCCACCACGCGCCCCTGATCCATCAAAATCAAACGGTCCACAAGCGGCAACATGGCGTTCTTATGCGTGATCAGGATAAGGGTTTTGTCTTTGGAATGCTCCTCCACATAACGGCGGAAGCTTTCCTCCGCTTGCATGTCCATCGCATTAGTCGGCTCATCGCACACCATAACCGAGGGCTCCAGTAACATGGCGCGTGCCAGTGCAACGGCCTGACGCTGCCCGCCGGAAAGCCCCGCGCCGCCCTCGCCTACGCCTGCATCATAGCCCATAGGATGGCGCGAAATAAAATCATGCACGCCCGAAGCTTTGGCCGCTTCTAGAACCTGCACATCCGAAGCGCCGGGAAGACTGGCAGCGATATTATCCCGCACGCTGCCGTTAAATAGCACAACATCCTGCGCGATATAGGCAAGGTGACGGCGCAAATCCGCCGGATCGATCTGGCGGTGATCTGTATCATCAATCAGGATCGTTCCTTCATCCGGGTCGTACAGCCCCATCATCAGGCGCGCGAGCGTACTCTTGCCCGAGCCGATACGCCCGATAATCCCGACCTTTTCTCCCGCATTAATGGTAAAGGACAGCTTCTCAAGTACCTTGCGTTCCGTGCCGGGATAGGAAAAAGAAACGTCCTTGAACGCGATTTTTCCGGTAATATCGGGGCGGTGCAAAAACTGCTTATGCCGCGGCCGTTCGGTCGGCTGGTCCATGATCTTGTTCAGTGTCTTGAGCGCACCGCTCGCCTGATGGTAACGCGTCATAAGATTGGCGATCTGGCCGATGGGCGCAATCGCGCGCCCCCCTAGCATAACGCAGGCGATCAGCCCGCCTACGGTTAGATTACCGTCCTGCACCATATACATCCCGATCAGGATAATCAGGACGGAGGCGATCTGTTGCAGGAAACTGGCGATATTAACGCCAAACCCGGAAAGGAAACGCGATTTCTGCCCATAAAACGCGTTCTCGCCCAGATACTGGCCGTAACGCGCGCGAAAACGTCCGTCCGCACCTATGGACTTTAACGTCTCCAGCCCGTGAATGGTTTCCACCAGCAAACCGTGCTTGGCTTCGGATGATTTTGTCGCCTTTTTTACCACAGCGCGAAGAGGGATTTGCAAAACCATGCCGATGATAAACACCGCCAAAATCATACCCATCAAAAGAAACGCGATAGGCCCGCCCAGTTGATAAATGACGAACAGGAAGAAAAGAGTAAAGGGTAAATCCACCAGCCCAGTTATAGTGGCGGAGGTTAAAAATTCCCGCACTGAATCGAAATCGCGTAGCATATTGGCAAAGGCCCCGCTGGAACGTGGCCGCCCGGCCAGTTTCATATCCAGCACCTGATCGTAAATCCGCCGCGCCGCAACAATATCCGCCCGCTTTCCGGCAAAGTCTATTAAATAGCTGCGCACATTGCGGAAGATGAAGTCGAACCCAAAGGCCACCAGCGCCCCGATACCCAAAACCCAGCCCGTTTCGATGGCGTTATTGGGAATAACGCGGTCATAGACATTCATAATAAAAAGCGGGCTGACAAGGCCGAACAGGTTGATAATCGCCGCTGTAAGCAAGACAAGCCCGTAAGAGAACATGTTCTCCCGGTCGCTCATCACGCTCCAGAACCAGTGATGGCCGTAATCTTCCTCGTCCTTACCTTCCGGACTGATAAACTCCGACCGCGGATGCACGAAAATGGCATATCCCGCATATTCTTTCGCCAGATCGCTCATAGAAATCTCGAACTGTTTGCGTGTTTCAGGGCGGTAAATACGCGCGGTTTCCTGATTGGCCGAAATGCTCAAAAGTACGCAAGACATCTCATTCGAAAGAATAAGAACCGCGGGCAAAACCCCGGCGGGGATGTCCTTAAGCTTTTTACGCTCAGTAACGCTGCATTTCAGGCCCAGCCTTTCCGCCGCCTGACGAAACAATTCCGGCCCCATCGCCGTACCGTCATAGGCCAATCCGGCTGTTAAAGCTTCGGCTGATTTAGCACGCCCGTAATGTGCAGTCAAAAATACAAGACATTCAAGAAGGTCGTCGGATTTTTCCGGCTTTGCCCCTGCGGCGGCCTGTTCCGCGGGGTTATTCGCGCCGGATATGGTTTTACTTTTTGCCATCGCCCGCCGCCGGATCAAGGTCCAGAGCCTCCTGAAGGCGACCAACACTGGCAAGTACGCCGTATCCTGCCTGCAACAGGCGGTGCTCACCGTTCATCTGCTCCAGCTTCGTGTTCAGCAACTGGTTTTCCGCCTGCATTAATTGCAGCAAGCTAATCTTCGCACCCTCAAATTGAGCCTCATAGGTCCCAAACAGTTTTTCATTAAGGAATGCACGCTGATACGCCACATCAAGCTGGTCCTTCGCGGTCGCATATTCGGAATAGGCAAGGCGGATATCGCGCTCGATCTGGCGCTTCAAATCTTCCATCCGCGCCTGCGCCTGCTTGTGGTCGAGCTTTTTCTGCTTGATCCGCGCCAGCTGCGCCCCGCCGGTGGAAAAATTCCAGCTCATTTTAACGACTGCCCGCGCATCCGTGCTTTCGCCGCCGATCACATCGCGCTTGTCGTTTTCAAGATAAGAAAGCTCACCGTCGAATTCCGGGAAAATCTGCGCCCGTTCAGCCCGTGCGTCATATTTCGCAGCCTTTGTGGTAAATTTCGCCGCCAGTAATGAGGGATGCGTAAACTGCGCCTGCTCGACCACACTCTCCATTTTATCTAAAGAAATATTAAGCTGGGTCGTGGGTTTAACCAGATCGTCACCGGGCATATGGCCCATTACTTCCATATAATTGGCCTCGGCGAAGCGTTTTTGCCCTTCAAAATCGGCAATAATGCCGTCAAGGATAGAGCTGACATCGCTGGCCTGCTGAAGCTCTGCAGCGTCGGATCCGCCCTGATCGACGGATGATTTGATGCGCGCCAGATAATTATCAACCTTGCGTTTATGCTCGGTCAGCATCTGGAGACCGATACGCGTGCGCAGCACCTCGATATAGGCCTGTACTGCCCTTAAAGTCAGCGTTTCACGCAAATCGGCCACGGTATTGAGCGCAGACATGCGCCTTGCCTTGGCCGAGCTAACACGGCTGGGGGTTTCCAGCCCGTCAAACAGCATCTGGCGCATCGTGACCGACCCTTCCCCGTAATAGGAATAGGCATCGCCGCGCGTCACGCTCAGTCCGCGGCTAGTGCTGTTGTCTTGAAAAACACGCCCGCCCGTGGCAGCCACTGAAACATCCGGGAAATAACCGGAAACCTGCTCTCTTTTCGCTGCTTTGGCGGCGTCAAGCTGGGCCAGTGCGGCCTCAACGCTCGGGTGAAATTGCAACGCCTGCGCGGCTGCCTCGCGCAAAGTCTCGGCTCCAGCGCCGTTAGAGGCCAGAATCGTGGTGGCAAAAGCCAGCAAATAAGCCGTTCGTCGGAAAAACATAAAAGAACCCGGAACCAGAAAATAGAGAAAAAGGGTAAAGAACTTACCCCTACAGGTTGAATCTAAAGAAAAATGGTGATTCGTTCAAGCCCGAAGACGGGCAAGGGCCGCAAGCCGGGGTAAAATTCCGAAAAATACTTCACAAAGTCAGTCGCATGGGGCAAGCTTTAAACTATACGAGAATCTGAAAGCGGAGCCCTTTTGTGAGCCTGAAAGTCGCCATCCTCAAAGAAAAAAACGATCCCCGCGTTGCCGCCAGCCCGGAATCGGTCAAAAAGCTCAAGGCGCTGGGCGTTTCCGTTATCGTCGAAAGCGGGGCGGGGGCGGCCTCGAATTTCTCCGATGCCGCCTACAAGGAATTCGGCGCAAAAATTGCCAAAAACGCTGCGGAAACTCTTGAGGGAGTGGAGCTCGTTCTGTCCGTCCGCGCGCCGGAGGAAGACACGCTCAGCCTCATCCCCAAGGGTGCGCTTTTGGTGTGCATGGCCGATCCGCATAAAAACAAGGCTTTGGTCAAATCTTGCGCCGCGCGCGGGATTGATCTCATGGCCATGGAGCTAGTGCCGCGAATTACCCGCGCCCAAAGCATGGACGTTCTCTCCTCCCAGTCCAACCTCGCCGGATACAAATCAGTGCTGGAGGCCGCTGCGCATTTCGGCCACGCCTTCCCCATGATGATGACCGCCGCCGGAACCATCCCCCCCGCCAAGGTCTTCGTGATGGGCGCGGGCGTTGCGGGGCTTCAGGCTATCGCCACAGCGCGGCGTCTGGGCGCAGTCGTCAGCGCGACCGATGTCCGCCCCGCGGCGAAGGAACAGGTGCAATCTCTCGGCGCTTCTTTTGTCGCCGTGGAGGACGAGGAATTCAAACAGGCCGAAACTGCGGGCGGCTATGCCAAGGAAATGTCGGCGGAATATAAAAAGAAGCAGGCCGCTCTGGTCGAGGAACACATCGCCAAACAAGATATTGTGATTACCACCGCCCTTATCCCCGGCCGCCCCGCGCCGGAACTAATCAGCGAAGCGATGGTCAAATCCATGAAGCCGGGTTCGGTGATCGTAGATCTGGCCGCTGAAAACGGCGGTAACTGCGCGCTATCCACGCCGGATAAAGTCACCCAGAAACATGGTGTAATCATTATTGCTTACACCAATATGGCGGGCCGCCTTGCCGGCGATGCCTCAGCGCTTTACGCCCGTAACATCACAAGTCTGCTGACGCTGATCATCGATAAAGACCGCGGCAAGCTCTCGATCAACTGGGATGATGACATCATCAAGGGCATGACACTGACCAAGGCCGGTAAAGTTATTCACCCCATGTTTGCCGAAACGAAAAACGAGACGGTTTCAAAGAAACCTGCGGCAAAAAAGCCTGCTGAGAAAAAGCCCGCTTCAAAAAAGAAAGGAACCGCCTAGATGGCCGAACAAAAGACCGTGACCGAAAGCGCCGCTGATCTTGCCACCCGTCTGCAGGAACTTTCCGATTCCGCCGCCAATCTGGCCGTGCAAGCGGGTGATGCGATTGAAAAAAGCAGCGGCATGCATTCCGAGCCTTTCGTTATCGCGGGTCTGACCGTTTTCATGCTGGCGTGTTTCGTCGGCTATCACGTGGTCTGGCGCGTCACGCCTGCCCTGCACTCCCCGCTGATGGGCATCACCAATGCCATTTCCTCCGTAATCATCGTCGGGGCCGTTATCGCTCTGGGTGCGGCGGAAGGCGGATTTTCGCAATTCCTCGGTTTTCTGGCCGTGGTGCTGGCTTCAGTCAACATCTTCGGCGGTTTCATTATCACACGGCGTATGCTGCATATGTTCAAGAAAAGGGAGGGGTAACACATGGCCAGTTTCGCTTCCCTCGTTTACCTAGCCTCCGCCGTTTGTTTCATTCTGGCATTGCGCGGCCTGTCTCACCCTTCAACGGCCCAGCGCGGCGTTACTTTCGGTATCGCGGGCATGGCTTTGGCCATCGGCACAACCATCTTGCTGCCTCAGGTCAGCGGGTTTTTCATTATCCTTCTGGCCGTAATTATCGGCGGCTCCGTCGGCGCGTATATCGCCAATAAAATAGAGATGACCGCCCTGCCCCAGCTTATGGCGGCGTTCCACTCCCTGGTCGGACTTGCCGCTGTCTTCGTGGCCTCCGCCGCGTTCTGCAACCCTTCCGCCTTCAATATCGGCACGCCGGATAATATCTATCTCGCCAGCCTGATCGAAATGGCGCTGGGCGTTTCCATCGGCGCGATCACCTTCACCGGTTCAGTCATCGCATGGGGCAAGCTACAGGGGCGCATCTCCGGCAAGCCGATCATTTTCGAACGCCAGCACATGCTCAATGCGGGGCTTGCCGCCTTTCTGCTGTTTCTGATTTTCTTGCTGTGCACGACCGGAAGTGGATTTGTTTTCTTCCTGATCATCATCACATCTCTCGTGCTCGGCATATTGCTGATTATCCCCATCGGCGGGGCGGATATGCCCGTGATCGTCTCCATGCTCAACTCCTATTCCGGCTGGGCCGCGGCGGGTATCGGCTTTACGCTGCATAACAACCTGCTGATTATTACCGGCGCGCTGGTGGGCGCTTCGGGGGCGATCCTATCCTACATCATGTGCAAGGGCATGAACCGCTCCTTTATCAACGTCATACTGGGCGGTTTCGGCGGCGAAAGCTCTTCCGCCGGGCAGGAAGACATGGGCGACCGTCAGGCAAAAATCGGTGCAGCCGATGATGCCGCCTATATCATGAAAAGCGCCTCCAAGGTCATCATCGTTCCCGGCTATGGTATGGCGGTGGCCCAAGCCCAGCACGCCTTGCGCGAAATGGGCGACATATTGAAGAAGGAAGGCGTGGAAGTGAAATACGCCATCCACCCCGTCGCGGGCCGCATGCCCGGCCATATGAACGTTTTGCTTGCCGAGGCTAACGTGCCCTATGACGAAGTGTTCGAGATGGAAGACATCAACCGCGAATTTTCTCAGGCCGATGTCGCCTATGTGATCGGCGCGAACGATATCACCAATCCGGCGGCGAAAAACGATTCCGGCTCTCCCATTTACGGCATGCCCGTTCTTGACGTTGAAAAGGCCAAAACCGTGCTGTTCGTCAAACGCTCCATGGGCTCGGGCTATGCGGGCATCGACAACCCGCTCTTTTACGCCGACAACACCATGATGCTTCTGGGCGATGCCAAGAAAATGACCGAAGACATTATCAAGGCGCTGGAGTAAACTTAAAGGTGTTATGACGGTTATTCCTCCCGATCTGGAAGAACGCTTCCATCAACCCGAAAACTGGCAATGGGATTATTTCGAGCGCATAAGCGGCCGCCGCTTGCGCTACGGCTTTGCCATTCCGGATGATACGGAGACAATCGTATTCTACCTCCCCGGCCTTGCCGAGCCGGCAGAAAAAGCGTTCGAGACGGGACGCAATATGCTGGAAAATGGCTACGGCTTTGCCGTTATGGACTGGTTCGGTCAGGGCGGTTCGGGCCGCTACCTTCCTAACCCACACAAGCGCCATGCGGGCCCGTTCGAGGACGACCTCGCCGATTTTCATGAATTCCTGACGCGTCTTGCGCCCAAATTAAAGAGCAAAAAACTTGTCATGCTTGCCCATTCCATGGGAGGCAATCTCGGGCTTCGTTACTTGCACGACCACCCTTCTAAGTTCGAGAGTGCCGCCTTCACCGCGCCGATGATCGGGATTTACGCCGTCAAAGCCATCCCGCCCTTTATCACAGACTATCTTGCCGCAGGTCTTAGCAAGCTCGCCGGAAATTTTTATGTTATGGGCGGGCGCGACTGGAAATTCCCCGCTATTTTGCCCGCGATGGACAAGGCGTTTTTATCCTCCGATCCCATTCGCGCTACGCTGCAAAATCAACTATTCAAAGCCAATCCGGAAATCGTGGTCAGTGACGTCACCTATGGCTGGGTTTATCATGCCTATAACTCCTGCCTCGCCTTAAAGGCACAGCTTGCGGATATACAAACACATGTATTACTCGCAGCGGCGGGTAAGGATTTTCTGGTGGACAGCGCCGCCGCCAAAATCGCTTCCTCCATCATACCCCATGCGACCTTTTTGGAATTTTCCGACTCGCGTCACGAGATACTGATGGAACGCGATGAAATCCGGGACCGTTTCTTAAAAGCATTTTACGACTTGATTTAAAACCGCCCCATGCCGCAAAATAGAATATGAAAGGGAGACTCTCCATCATGGACGACCAAGACAGAAGACAAATTCGCCTAAGTGACCGTATTCTTTCCGCGCTGGAACTTGCGATTGATCAGGAAGATGTCGCCATCGCCGAAGCCCTGACCAAAGCCATGGAGCTTTCCGTGACAAGAAAAGCGGGCGGCGGTGAATTTGTCGAGCGCCGTGACTATCCGCCTGAAATTGAAAGCGCCCTGAAACGCCTAGACGCCTTGCGCGAACGTTCATAAAGCATAGCACAACATTAAATTTAGAGTCGTCATCACCCGCTTTATGCGGGTGATCCATCGCAGAGAAAACACAAAAACAGCCATGGATTACCCGGACAGGGCCGGGTAATGACGTTGTAAAGTTTCGAGAGGAACGTTTTGTAAAACCTTGAAAGCTCTAACCTATCAAATCCAGCCACTCCTGCTCGCTCAGAACCTGAACGCCAAGCTCGGTTGCCTTTTTAAGCTTGGAACCGGCCTCCGCTCCCGCCACAACGTAATCGGTTTTTTGAGACACCGATCCCGCCACTTTTGCACCCAGGCTTTCTGCACGCACCTTGGCTTCGGCCCGCGTCATCTGCACCAATGTGCCGGTAAAAACGACGGTTTTGCCAGCTACCTTGCTGTCAGCGATTTGAGGCGCTTCGTAATGTTCAATTTCCAGCAATACCTGAAGCTGCGCCAATACCTCCTTATTGTGATCCTCAGCAAAGAAACCGATCAGGTCGTCCGCCACAGCGGGGCCGATATCCTCGATAGAAATCAGGTCAGCGTAAGCCTCTCCCTCGCGGTTCTGCGCCTTTCCCATCTCCTCCGCCAGGTTTTCCAGTGTGCCGTAAGCTCCCGCCAGCCGCTTGGCCGTCGCCTCGCCCACCTGCCGGATTCCCAGCGCGTAGATAAAACGGTTAAGCGCAATCTTGCGCCGCGCACCTATCGCCTCAAAAAGATTTTTCTCCGATAGTTCTCCCCAACCTTCCCGCTCGCGGATGGGAACCTCCAGCGTTTTATTCGTCTCCTCCAGCGTGAAAATATCGGCGGGCGAGCGCACCAGCCCTTCCTCGTAAAACTCCTCGATAATCTTGCTGCCCAGCCCCTCGATATCGAAAGCAAGGCGGGAGACAAAATGTTTAAGCCGCTCGACCGCCTGCGCCGGGCATATCAACCCGCCGGTGCAGCGTATGACGACATCATCGCCCTCGCGGATAGCATGTGAACCACAAGCCGGGCAGGTATCGGGAAATACGAATTCCTTTTCACTGCCATCGCGTTTTTCTTTCAGCACCTCAACCACCTGCGGAATTACGTCGCCCGCGCGCTGGATCACCACCGTATCGCCGATGCGCACATCTTTACGCGCAATTTCATCGGCGTTATGCAGCGTAGCGTTCGACACTACCACCCCGCCCACACTGATCGGCTCCAGCCGCGCGACCGGCGTAAGCGCGCCCGTGCGCCCGACCTGAATATCGATAGCGCGCAGAATGGTAACGGCGCGCTCCGCCGGAAATTTATGCGCAGTCGCCCAGCGCGGCGCACGTGAAACAAACCCCAAACGCTCCTGATAATCCAGCCGGTTGACCTTATAAACAATGCCGTCGATCTCGTAATCCAGATGCGGTCGCTCTTCCAGAATTTCGTGATAATTCGCCATAACCTCCTCCACGGAAGAACATATCGCTGTTGGTTCAGCTAAATCAAAGCCACAGATCTTTATATGCTTGCGAATATCGCTCTGAGTTCTTGGTTCATAGGAACTCATCTCTCCGAAAGAACCATAAGCGAAAAACCGCAAAGGCCTCTCTTTCGTTATGGAGGCATCAAGTTGCCGGACGCTACCAGCTGCTGCATTGCGAGGGTTAGCAAATACTTTTTTTCCCTTGGATGCCAATGTTTCATTCAATTTTTGAAAATCTGAACGCCTCATATAAATTTCACCGCGAACTTCATACACGCTAGGAATGGACTCTATTTCATGGGGAATACCCTCAATTGTCATGACATTTGCGGTGATGTCCTCACCCTCACTGCCGTCACCGCGCGTCGCGGCCAGAACCAGCTTGCCGTCTTCATAGCGCAAGGAACAGGAAAGCCCGTCAATCTTCGGCTCGGCCACCACTTCAAGTTTGTCGGTTTCTGAAAGGCCGAGGAATTTTCTGACCCGCTCGAGAAACTCCTCCAACTCTTCTTCACTGAACACGTTGGAAAGTGAAAGCATCGGTTTGACATGTTTAACCTTTTTAAACCCGCGCGATGGCGCCGCGCCCACAGTCTGAGAAGGGCTGTCTTTGGTGATCAGCTCCGGATATTTCGCCTCAAGCGCGAGCAATTCCTTTCGCAAATCATCATAGGCCGCATCGCTGATTTCCGGCGCATCCTGCCCATGGTAAAGCTCGTCATGCCGCCAAATTTCCTTTGCCAGCTCCGCATGACGCACCTTGGCATCCAGCGCATCGAGGTCAAATAATTTGTTCATTACCTACACTCTAACTCTAATATGGCATCCCTGCGCAGGCAGGGATCCAGACTTCACAATCTTTCATACAAATCCCGCCATTCAGGATTTTCCTTTTCTATCAATTTTATTTTCCATTCGCGCTTCCATTTTTTCATGTTCTTTTCTCGCTGCGCGGCCTGCCAATAATCGTCATAGGTTTCAAAATACATGAGCCGGTCTACGCCATAACGTTTGGAAAAACCTTCAATCTCTTTACTCTTATGCTGCCATATCCGCTTCTTTAAATCCGTCGTTACACCTGTATAAAGCGTGCCGTTGCGCTTGCTGGCCAGAATGTAAACGAAATGATAGCCCATGATCCCGCATATCTGGATGCCTGCCTTCGCAGGCATGCTGTGTTAAGTGAAATATTACGCCGCCCGTCCTTCCAGTAATTTATCCGCCGCCGCGCGCGCTTCATCAGTAACACTTGCACCCGAAAGCATCCGCGCGATCTCCTCGCGCCGCGCGGCCTCTTCCGGCAAACGGACAACATTCGTCGTTAATTCCTGTGCCCCATCCTTTTTCACGATCCAGTGATGCGCCGCGCTGGCCGCCACCTGCGGCGAATGCGTAACCACCAGAACCTGACGAGAACCCGCCAAAGCAGCCAGACGATCTCCCACCGCCGCCGCCGTTGCCCCGCCAATGCCGCTGTCCACTTCATCAAAAACCAGCGTACCCGCCGCGCCGACTTCGGCCATCACGACCTTGAGCGCCAGCATGAAGCGCGCCATTTCACCGCCCGAGGCAATCTTATTCAGCGGCCCCGGTTCCGCCCCTGGATTGGTCGCGACCAAAAACCTGACCTGATCAATACCGTGCTCTCCCCACTCACTTTCGGGTAATTCGGATACGGAAGTCACAAACCGCGCCTTTTCCAGCTTGAGCGGCGGCAATTCCTTCGCCACCAGCGCGTCGAGTTTTTCCGCCGCCTTTACCCGCACGGCGCTTAATTTGCGCGCCTCTTCGGTATAGGTCTTGCGCGCCTTTTCAACTTCGCGCATTTTTTCGGCGATCACTTCCTCGCCATGCTCAATCATGTTCAGCTCCGCCGCCAGTTTTTCACGCAAAGCCGCAAGCTCATCTACCGCGCAATGATGTTTGCGCGCCTGCGCCCGCAAGGCAAACAAGCGGTCATCGATGCTTTCCAGATCATGCTCGCTATGCTCCAGATCCCCGGAAAGCCGGGAAATCGCGCCCAGCGCTTCCTGCATTTCCGCACTCGCCCGGTCCAGCGCGCCCAGCGCCTCTTCTGCGGCGGCCCCAATTTTATCGCTCACCCGCTCCAGCAAACCCCAAGCGGTACGCACTGGATCACTCTCCCCGCTTAAAGCATGATACGCGCCGTTCAGTGCTTCCAGAATCTGTTCCCGGTGCATCAGGCTTTCCCGCAAAGACGCCAGCGTTTCCTCCTCGCCCGTTTCCGGCGACAGACCGTCAAGATCCTCCAGCGACTGGCGCAGATATTCCTCCTGGTCGCGTGAACGCGCGGCGCTGGCCTGCAATTCTTCAAGTTCTGCCGCACGAGTTTTCCATTGCGCATACAGCTCGCCCACCGTATCACCCGCCCTCGCGTAATCATCGAGCATCTGGCGGTGCGTGGAGGCATCCAGCAACCCTTGCGTATCGAACTGGCCGTGAATTTCCACCAGCGCCGCGCCGGCTTCTTTCATGAGCCCCGCGCTGACGGGCTGGTCGTTGATATAGGCTTTGCTGCGCCCATCGCTGGTTAAAGAACGGCGAAGGATAATCTCCCCACCCTCCGCGTTGACATCCGCCCCCTTCAAAATTTCAAATACCGGATGAGCGGGCGAAACATCAAACATTGCGCTGACGCTTGCCTGCGCCACGCCCTTCCTTACCAGCCCGCTATCGGCACGTGCGCCCAGCGCGAGCCCCAGCGAATCAAGCAAGATGGATTTTCCCGCTCCCGTCTCCCCCGTAAGCGCGCAAAGTCCTTTTTCAAACTCGATATTAAGCTGATCAATTAAAACGATGTTCTGGATACTCAAAGCGCTGAGCATGGCCGTCACTCTGGCTTGAAGATAGATTCGATCGTGCGGTCGACAAAACTGCGTTCCTGCATAATGGCATGGCGCGATTCCTCGTCCAGCAAGTCATAACTTCTCTCGTACCATTTATTACCCGGATAGTTATAACCCAGCACGGCGGCGACCTTCGTCGCCTCATCCACCAGACCGAGCGTCATATACGCCTCCACCAGTCTGTGTAGCGCCTCTGCGGTGTGCGTGGTGGTCTGGTAATTTTTTACAACCACTAGGAAACGGTTAATCGCCGCGTTGACCTGCCCGCGGTTAAGATAATAGCGCCCGATCTCCATTTCCTTGCCCGCAAGGTGGTCGAGCGCCAAATCACGCTTGAGCTTGGCGTCGCGCACATAGCGGCTGTCCGGAAAACGGCGGATGACGGTCTCAAGCGCCTCCAGCGCCTGTTCCGTCATTTCCTGATCACGGCGCACATCGGAAATCTGTTCGTAGTAACACACGGCTTTCAGATAATAAGCGTAATCAACATCCTTATTGCCGGGGTGAAGTTCGACGAAACGGTCCAGCGACAAGATCGCTTCGTCGTAACGCTGATCCTCGTAAGAGGCGTAAGCGGCCATAATCTGCGCCTGCGTCGCCCATTCGGAATACGGGTGCTGACGCTCCACTTCCTCGAACAACTTCGTGGCGCGGGTATATTCCTTGGCGTCCAGAGCTGCAGCGGCGCTGTTATAGATAACTTCCGGCGGATTGTCCTTTTTCAGCAAATCCTCGTCGTTATCGGACGCGCAAGCGGCCAGGACGCCCACGGCGCATGCCAGCAATGTCAAAGTTTTGAAGCGCATAAAAGAATCCCGCTTTGTTTAATCGTATCCCTTATAGATAACCGTCTTCACCGCGGAAGAAAAGAGATAAAGGGAAATTATAACACCCTAATTGTCATCCCCGCGGCGATGCGAAGCATCGCTTAAACGGCGGGGATCCGTTAAGGTGAGCGGCAAAGCCGCTCACTCAATTATATACCAGACCCCCGCATAAAGCGGGGGTGACGAAAAAGGGAAAGGAATAAGAAATCTCAGACTCTGGCGCCCTGCAAGGCTTCAGGGGAAGAAGCGGAAAAAACAGGCGCGGCGGGAAGATCCTCCATATCGACAATTTCCCATGCGTCTTTTTGCGCAAAAAGTGCGCGTAGCAGGCGGTTATTCAGGTCGTGACCGGCCTTGTAACCGTTATAGGAACCGATAATCTGCCCGCCTGCAAGATACAAGTCGCCAATGGCGTCCAACAGCTTGTGGCGGATAAATTCATCGCGGTAACGCAACCCTTCGGTATTCATAACCGTTTTTTCGTCCAGCACGATCGCGTTTTCCAAAGATCCGCCCTGCGCCAGCCCTTGGGAACGCATCCACTCCACCTCATGCAGGAAGCCGAATGTACGGGCCTGCGCGATATCGTGCTTGAAATTGCCGTTAATAAGCTGCGTTTCGAAATGCTGACGCCCGATAGAGGGGTGATCGAAATCAACTTCGCCGCCGAAAATACTGCCATCCGAAGGAGACAGGCTCGCGCGCTTGCCATTCAGTTCCACGCTGACCTCTTTTAAAACCTTGATCACACGGCGAGGCGCGTTTTGCGTCTCCAATCCGGCCTCCTCGATAATCTTGATAAACGGCATGGCGCTGCCGTCCATCACGGGCACTTCTGGGCCGTCAATTTCGATGCGGGCGTTATCGACGCCAAGGCCGCGCAGCGCCGACATGACATGCTCGATCGTGCCGACTTTCGCGCCGTTTGTATTGGCGATGACGGTGCAAAGCTGCGTATCCACCACCATGTCCCAGCGCGCAGGGATAAAATTATCGCCTTGCGTAATATCGCTGCGCACGAATACAATACCCGAACCGGCTTCAGCCGGGTGCAAAACCATAGTAATATCGCGCCCGCTGTGAAGGCCTACGCCCGTGCAGGAAGCCGCGGATTTCAATGTTTTTTGCATAGTCATATGCGTCAGTGCCTTTTAGTGATCTTTCTATAGCTATAAATATAGGCAACGCATTGGAAACAAACAAATCACGCTTTGTTGCGCTTTGTTACATATTTATGTTTCACGGGAAACTTAAGGCCCTAACCTGTATCGTCATTACCCGACTTGTCCGGGTAATCCATTTTTCTTTGTGGATCACCCGCACTTGTACCCGGAGGGTATAAAGCGGGTGATGACGACATGCGCAAGGTTGACTCCAACTCCCGAATAAAAAAAGAGGCCCGAAAACGGGCCTCATAATTAATCAGGGATGATTTTTAAGTTTAATTGGCTTGACGACGCAGAAACGCGGGGATGTCCAACTCGCCGTTTTCACCTTCGGGTTTGGCAGAGGGAGCATCGATATTCAGGCTACCTTGCGGTGAGTTTGGTATACCACCGGCACGAGGAGCGGAAAGAGGCCCTGCCGCGCGTTGCTGAGCGGTGGGGGCATCCATCTTTGTCTCATCTTCTTTCCGGCCATCAATATGCTGCTGCACAGAACCCGTGATGCGCTCGAACAGAGAGGGTGAGCGTTTCGCTTGACCTGTCGGCAGACGCGGTGGGTTAAGATTAAGGCTGCTCGCCGGCTGATTGGCCGAAGGTGTCGGCGCTGCACCTGATGGCGCGGCATGGAAGCTGCCGGGCACGCGGGCTGGCATATCCTGCTCGGGGGCCTCAACCGGCTTGGGCGGAATAAAGGAGTTCTTGTACCGCGTACCGCGCAGAGCCGTGTTTTGCATCTGTACATCACCTTGAGGTCTGGGCGCTGTAAATTCACCCTGCTCGAACATTTCGGTTTCAGGTTCCTGCGGCTGAGGAGCCGCTTGCGGCGCAGCAGGCATAGGCGAGGTAATATTTCTGACCGCGGCAACACCTGTCAGGGCTGTCACGGGGCTGCCTGCGGGGATTCCAGCAGGAGTTTGCGGCTGCTGCGGCATTTGCGCTTTGGGCGCTGTGTTTTGTGCGCCTGTGTTAGGCTGCGCGCGCTCAATCGAACCGCCGCCATTGGCATTCACTTTCACGTGCGCGCCGCCGCTGCGGCGGTTCATTTCCACTTCCTTGTCGATACCTGTCGCCACGATGGAAACGCGCATTTTACCTTCAAGATTTTCATCGAACGTCGCACCGAAGATGATATTCGCATCGGGATCAACTTCGTCGCGAATGCGGTTACATGCTTCGTCGGCTTCAAACAGCGTCATGTCGTAACCGCCGGTTACGTTGATGATAACGCCATGTGCGCCCTTCATGGAAATGTCGTCCAGAAGCGGATTGTTGATTGCGGATTCCGCAGCCTCGATGGCGCGTTTTTCGCCGGATGCTTCGCCCGTACCCATCATCGCCTTGCCCATTTCCAGCATCGCGGTGCGGATATCGGCAAAGTCCAGATTCACAAGTCCGGGACGGACCATCAGATCGGTTACGCCGCGCACGCCAGCCTGCAGCACGCTGTCGGCCATCTGGAACGCTTCGGCGAATGTTGTTTTCTCATTGGCGATACGGAACAAATTCTGGTTCGGAATAACGATTAGCGTATCGACATAATCCTGAATTTCTTCAATGCCGGATTCGGCAGATCTCATGCGGTGAGAACCCTCGAAATGGAACGGCTTGGTCACTACGCCAACGGTCAGGATACCGCGCTCGCGGCACGCCTTGGCAATCACCGGAGCCGCGCCCGTACCTGTCCCGCCGCCCATACCGGCGGTTACGAAGGCCATATTCGCCCCTTCAAGGTGCTGCATAATTTCATCGATGCTTTCCTCGGCCGCAGCGCGTCCGATTTCCGGCTTGGAACCTGCACCCAGACCGCCCGTAACGTTCACACCCAATTGCAGGCGGTTTTCGCTGTGGGAATGACTTAAGGCCTGCGCATCCGTGTTGCAAACCAGAAACTCGCACCCCTCCAGATTGGAAGCGATCATGTTATTAACAGCATTCCCCCCTGCGCCGCCGACACCGATCACGGTGATCTTGGGCGAGAGTTTTTGAACGTCTGCGGGTTGCATTTTGATATTGATCATAGCATGCCTCTAACAAAGGATTGTGTGGTGCGGTGCCTCACGGAAAGTCACCAGCGGTGTTCATGAAAAGATTCTATGGCAGTTTTGATACGCAGAAAAGCGAAATTGTGTGTTGAATCATGAGGATTCTGTGGATTGCTGTTATATTCACCCTAACACCGCTTTAGGCGTTATTGCAAACATCTCCGTTAAATGACTCATCCGAAAGGGATTTCACACGCCAACCACTATCCGTTGGGGGTCCGTTTTTTGCATCCACACAATATTGTGGATAACTCGGGGAGAAAATATGGACAACTCTACCAGTTCTCACGGAGCCACATTTTCGTGCGCTCCCACAGGCTGCCGCTATGCCCCTGCGCCATAACCTGCGCGGGCATTTCGCTGCTGCGCTCGCAGACATAGGTCAGCAAGCCCGCCGTTGTGGCAAACCCGGCTCCGCTCACCGCGTCGGGAAGGCCGGAAAGGCGTATCGGTTTACCGAGACGCACCTGTTTATCCAGCACATGCTGGCCCAGATCACGCAAACCCGCCATCTGGCTCGCCCCGCCTGTTAAAACCACGCGCCGCCCCAGCGCAGTGCCCAGCCCGCTGTCGTTCAAACGCGCACGGATCAACTCGAAAATCTCCTCAATGCGGGGCTGGATGATCCCGACCAGCAAAGAGCGCGGCACGTGATTGGGGTCGCCCGTAGTGTTTTCTCCGATACGCGGCACATCGATAAGCTCGTTATCATCCATACCCGAAGCCATCGCGCTGCCGTATAATACTTTCAAACGCTCGGCATCGGCGACCGAGGTCGTCAGTCCTTGCGCGATATCGCCCGTCACATGCTTCCCGCCGATGGGAATGGCGTCACTGTAAATCATCGCCCCGCCATGGAAAACGGCGAAAGACGTTACCCCGCCGCCCATATCGATAATCGTGCAGCCCAGATCCATCTCGTCCTCCACCAAAGACGCCAACCCTGCCGCATAGGCGGAAACGCAGAAGGCGGAAATATCGAGATGGCTGCGCTCGATACAGGTGGCCATGTTGCGCAGCGCACTGACATCACCCGTGACGACATGAATATCGACCTGCATCGATTGGCCGAACATGCCGCGCGGCTCGCGTATGCCGTTATGGCCATCAATATTAAAGCTTACCGGAATGGTGTGGATCAGCTCCTGATCGATGCCCGCCATATTATCCTGCGCCTTGGAAAGCACGCGGCGCACATCGTTCTCCGTCACTTCATGGCCGGAGATTTGAACGCTCGCATCCTGCGCCCGCGACATCGCATGCACACCGGGCAAGTTCACCACAACCTCGCGCAAGGGATACCCCTTCATGACGTCCGCGGCCATATGTTCCGCCGCGTGAACGGTGCGTCTGATCGCGCCCTCGGCCAAATCAAGGTCAACGATCGTGCCGTTTTTTACGCCTTGGGATGCCTGATGCCCTACGCCCAGGACCTCGAAATTCCCCTCACCGTCCACCACGCGCCCGATAAAACACGCGATCTTGCTCGTGCCTATATCCAGCGCCGCAATAAGTGAGCCCTTCGATTTTTGCTTATGCTTTGACATCTACAGCTTGAAACCCGCCTTGTAATCGTGAACCGCGCCCGGTTTTGTCCGCACAACAATACGATCATTTTCGCGCAAATCCAGATTTTTAATCTCGCGTTCCAAAAGCGCGGCCTTTTCCTGCGATTCCGCAAGGCGGCGCAGTGCAAGGCCGACCTCTTCTTCGGGCAGCTTGACCAGAATCCCGTTTTCAAGCGTCAAATCCCACCTCCGCCCGCTGACCCATTGCGCCGATTTCAGGCGCTCGGCCACCAGAGGTTCGGCCGCGACCATTTCCAAAAGCTCCGGCGCCTGAGCGTTCGCTTCCTTGCCGTGCACAAGAACAAAATCCTTGAACCGCTCGAGGTTGTAATCGGTAATCACCACCCCGTCCGTATCGATCAGGACGGTTTTTTTATCCTCCTGCCAAAGCGCCAGAGGCTTGCGTTCGATCAGGCTGACATAGATAGTACCGGGCAGACGGCGCTGCACCTTCGCCTCTTTCACCCATGAAACCTGCTCCAGCATTTTCTTCGCCGCCACGGGGTCGAAGGCGAAAAGCGGATCGCCCTGACGCATGTTCACAAGCCCCCGTATGACATCGGGATCGGCGTAAACGCGCCCCTCCACCATCATATCCTGAACCGAAAACCCGGCCTTCACGCTGGCCTCCAGCGCCTCTTGCCGGAGCCACACACCGGTCGCCGCCGCCGCACCGGTCAGGTAAAACCACGACCCCAGCCATATAGTCAGCGTAAGTGCGGCCAGACCAAACCCGAAACGGCGCAGCCATGCGAAAACGATAACGCCGCGTCCCTGACGTTTCTTGTTTTTATCAAGCCTTGATTTGACAGTTGCCTTTTTAGCCATCGCCTATCCGGCCCTTTTAAAAAGTCTGGCATCGACCGGAACCGGGTCTTTGGGCAGGCGGCGGCGCGTATATTCGAAAAACGCTTCCTCAATCAATCCGCTTAAGAAATCGGTAAACAGGATCGGCTCTTTCGCCGCCTCCCACAGGAAATAACCAAAGGAACCGGGCAGCGGATTAACCTCGTTCATCCATATCTCGCCGCTTTTGGAATTGCCGATGAAATCGATACGCGGCGCGCCCGTGCCGTTCATCGCATCGAACATGCGCAAGGCCCATTCGCGAATATTGCTCTCCATCTTGGCATCAAGCTTGGGGTTTAGCTCACGGGTCAGGGACAGCATCCCCTCGCTGATCGCGCCCGGATTCTTTGTGCCGCCCAGCTTGTTCGACCCGCTTTCGGCTCCGGCCAGATATTTCTGTTTGAAATCTAAAAGCTCGTCTACCGCCTTGGGCCGTTCAATCGCCGAAGTTTTGATCCCGCCGCCGAACGCCTTGGATACCGCGACGTTATATTCCACCAGATTTTCCACGAAGGGCTCGAGAATGGCGGAATCGTCATATTCGAATACTGCGGGGAGGCAGGCACTAAGCTCCTCGATATTCTTGACCTTCGCCACACCGATAGAACTTCCCATATGGGTTGGCTTGATGATGGCCGGAAAACCGATGGGCTCGGCCAGAGCCTTCAATTCGTTCTCGGGGATGAAATACCCCTGCGCCGGGCGTCGTAATACCGCGCAAGGCAAAACTGGGATGTCCAAAGCTTTGAGGAAATATTTCGTCGCCGCCTTGTCCATTAAAATCGCCGAGGCCATGGTGCGCGTCCCGGCATAGGGAATATCCGCCGTTTCCATCAGACCCTGTATATTGCCGTCTTCCCCGATATAACCGTGGAAAACCGGAATGGCGGCATCGAATTCCTCGACCGGCTTACCCTTTTCCAGCAAGCCGCTTTCACGCGGCAACAGACGCCCTCGCTTCCCTACCGTCCGGTTAATGGGACTAAGATCCAGCGTCACCGCGCGAGTCTTTTTAAGGTTTTGCTCATCCAGCATGTAATTGGCGCGCTCGCGCAGAACATCGCCCGTCAGCCATAATCCTTGCGGGCTGATATAAACCGGAAAGCCTTCGTATTTCTCAGGGTCCAGTGCATTTAAGACCTGAAGCCCGCTGACTACGCTGACGTCATGCTCCGGCGACCTTCCGCCGAACAGAACCGCAATGCGCTTTTTGCCGGGATTTTTCGTAGTCTGCATGATGATGTAACCCTTGATTCTCCACTACGCTTGTCGCACAGTTCAGTAAATTACGTTCGATTTAACCATGAAACGTTTCATTATTAAAGGGGCTGCCCTTGCCTAAATTCAATGTCCGTAACACCGACATCCATTATCAATCGCTGGGCCAGCCCGGCGGGCAGGCGTTTTTCTGGGGCCACGGCTGGGGACACAGCCATGAAAACCTGCTTCCCCTCGCCCGCGCGCTCGAGGCTTCGGGCCATCATACCATTGTTGATTTCCCCGGTTTCGGCGCTTCCCCACCGCCGCCCGAAGTCTGGGATACAGCCGCCTATGCCGATGCTATTGCCGAAATTATAAAGGCGCAAAATACCGGGCCCGTAATCTGGATCGGGCATTCCTTCGGCGGGCGTGTGGGCCTGCAACTCGCCAGTCGCCATCCCGAGCTTGTAAAGGGTATGTTCCTGATCGCCGCCGCCGGCCTGAAACGTAACCGCCCGCTTTGGCAAAAGATTTATTTCAAGCTGCGCATATTTACCTACAAGGCGCTTAAAAAATTTCTTCCTCTAGAAATGCTCGATAAAAAATTCGGCGCTTCCGATTACCGCAAAACCAGCGGCGTGATGCGCGGCGTGTTCGTTAATGTTGTGAATGAAAACCAGATCGATACCGCCACCACCGTACAATGCCCGGTGCATCTGGTTTACGGTGCGAACGACACCGAAACGCCGCCCGAGATCGGCGAGCGTCTGGCGCACATAATCCCAAACGCAAAACTTACCGTCCTTGATGGACAGGATCATTATTCTGTTCTATCTTCGGGCAGGCATCCGGTCATCGGCTTGCTGGGTAAATTCATCAAACAACTGTAATTTCTCTTCCAACGGTCGAATAACAACTAATGATTGATGCTTTCACATATATTGCAGTCTACGGGGCGTTTGTCATTTTCTCTGCAAAACGCGTTATGCTTTATCTCCATACCCTCCAGCAGGAAGACTACGACACGGGTCGCCTAATGAACTGGGTCTTCCGCAACAACGTGATCGATAAACGTTTATCGCTCGGCCTGATCGTTAATGGAATCATCGATATTTTCGCTCCGCTATTTGTGGTGAACTTCATCAATTTCGTCTGTATCGCGCTGGCTGGATACAAGGAAAAGGACCCGCGCAAGGATTCCAAGAAAAAACTGGCCTTCACCGCCCGCGCCAAGCGGATATTTTTCACCACTTATATACTGCTTCTGGCTATTGCCTCGCTCGGCTTTATCATTACCTCGCCATGGTTCTGGTTGATCTGCGTTCAGATCATCCCCTTTTTATTGATTATAGTCTGCGCCTTCATCCAGCCCATTGAAGACATCATCAGCCAGATGTACTGGAACGAGGCCTACCGCAAAATCGATGCCCTTAAACCCACTGTCATCGGAATCACGGGCTCTTTCGGCAAAACCTCAGTCAAACATATCCTCGGCCATATCCTCAAGACCCATGCCCCCACGCTGGTCACGCCAGGGAGCGTTAACACGCCTATGGGAATTACGCGCATCATCCGTGAAGAACTTGATGAAAATCACAAATACTTGGTGGTAGAGATGGGCGCCTACGGTCCCGGTTCCATCGCCCGCCTGTGCCGCCTTACCCCGCCGGATGTCGGTATTATTACCGCGATCGGTCATGCGCATTATGAACGCTTCAAATCGCTTGATACTGTGGCCAAAACCAAATTCGAATTGGCGCGAGCAGTACTGGCCAGAACGGGCACAGTTGTAATTCATGAACAGACCCTCAAATTCGACGCCGCACGCACACTTAAGGATGAATACGGCGGATCCTTTATCGTCTGCGGTGACACGCCGGAAATGGATGCGTTTGGCGAACCAAAGGATTCGCTCCTGACAGAGGACGACTTGCATATCGAGCGGATCACCCAGACACCAGAGGGCATACAGGTCGAAATGAAATGGGGCGACCGGACGAATCTGTTGCGTGCACCGTTATACGGCATCCACCACGGCCATAATCTGGCGCTGGCCTTCGCCGCGGCAAGACACCTCGGAATTGAAGTCGCCACGATCCTGAACGCCCTGCGAACCATGCCGCAAATTCCGCATCGTCTGGAGGTCGTCAAACTTCCCGGCGGTGTGACGGTGATTGATGACGCATATAACTCCAATCCGCTGGGTTTCCACTCCGCCATCGACCTTCTGGCCATGCTTAAAGGAAGCGGGCGCGCGATTCTGGTTACACCGGGAATTGTCGAGTTGGGCGCAACGCATAACGAAATCCACGAGGACCTTGGCAAATACGCCGCCGAAATGTGCGACGTGATTATCGCAGTAAACCCCAAACGCATTCCCACTTTTATCAAGGGCGTAAAGGCCGGCGGGAAAAAGGCGGAAGAATTCGCCACATTCCAAGAGGCGCAAAAATGGCTTGATGCGAACAAGAAGGAAGGCGATGTGATCCTGCTGGAGAATGACTTGCCTGATTTGTACGAGCGGATTCCGAAGATTTAAACCCAAATACATACCCCGTCATTCCGGCGCATGCCGGAATCCATTTCTCAAATCTCGCCAAGCGGATGAATGGATCCCTGCCTTCGCAGGGATGCCGCCCGAGTGAGTGGTGCGACTTCTTCATTCCAAAGCCTCCCCAATCCTCTTGATCTCCCAGTGAAGCTCCACGCCGCATTGTTCTTTAACGCGCCGGCGTATCTCCTCTCCCAATGCTTCAAGATCGGCGGCAGTAGCATCGCCTGTATTAATCATGAAATTACAGTGCTTCTCGCTCATCTGCGCACCGCCGACCTTCAGCCCGCGCCCGCCGACCCGATCCACCAGCTCCCACGCCTTGGCATCCGGCGTATTAGCAAAGGTCGAGCCTCCGGTTTTCTCACGGATCGGCTGCGTTTCATTACGCTTGGCCTTGATCTCGTTCATCCGCGCCTTCACGGTTTCATAGTCTTCTTTCACGCCGCGCAGCACCGCCCGCACCAGAATAAAATCGCGCGGCAACGTGGTATGGCGGTATCCCATCTCCATCGTTTCCGGCGTCAAATAATGCAACTGCCCGTTACCGTCAACGGCCTGCGCCTCCACCAACACATCCTTAATCTCGCTTCCGTAAGCGCCCGCATTCATGCGCAGCGCACCACCGAAACTGCCCGGAATGCCGGAGAGAAATTCGAGCCCGCCAATCCCTGCCTTCACCGCCGCCGCCGCGAGTGACCCGTTGAGCGCGCCCGCTTCTGCCGTGATTTCCGCGCGCTCCTCATCGACATCAATCCCTGCCATACCCTTGCCGAGCTGAATGGTCAGGCCGCGTATCCCGCTATCGCGGACAATCGTATTGGCCATATCGCCCACGATGGTATAGCCACCGCGATCGCTTCGGTTTTCAAGAAAGTATATAAGGTCATCCAGATCGGCGGGCTGAAACAATAAATCCGCAGCCCCGCCGCAGCGAAACCAGCTCTGCGTCCCCAACGGGGCATTAGCGGTCAATACTCCGCGCAATTCCGGCAGGCAATTTTCCTTTACTTCGTTCGTGGGATTTTGGTGGGGGGGGGAGGTTGCCATTGATTTTAAACGCTTTTCCTTAAGTTCGTTGGTCATGCGCGCCAGAGCCCTTTGCGCATGAACCAGCACCCAAGCATGTTTAACGAATTCGCGGTTAAAGAACAATACGGCGTCCACTTGCCGCTTCAAATCGGTCATTTCGCGGGAACGAAGCCCATGTTTCATCGCATTCTTAGAGGATAATTTTTTGCCCTTTGCGGTGCGCGGGCCGGTGGATTTTTCCCAAGGGCGGGTACGGCGGATAATCTCCGCCTGCCGTTTCTTCCGCTCTTCCGTCCAGCCCTTGGCCACCGCTGTTCCTCCCTTGTTAAAAAGAACAACGGCGATTATAGGAAAAAATTCATATTTTGTCAAGGTTTTTGCATCGCCGGTACCGCGGGAGAAAAATTTTTGAACCGCCAAGAACGCAAAGGACGCCGAGCATTCTTATTGTCATCCTGAGCGGAGGGCGCAAGCCCGCAGTCGAAGGATCTCCTTCACAAGCTTTGAGATCCTTCCACTCTCCTGCTTCGCCACAGGCTTCGCAGGATCGGTCAGGATGACAATACATTACTCGTCATTACACGGCCTGTCCGTGTAATCCATAGATAGTTTGGCGTTTGCTGAAAAATGGATCACCCGCATAAAGCGGGTGATGACGACAATGAGTTAAGCCGCATTCCCCTTGGCGTTTTTCTGTAGCGCCGCGAGTTCATCGGGCAGGGCATAGGCCCAATACGTGATATCGCCCGCGCCCATACAGACCACGATATCGCCTGCTTTCGCGGTATCGAACACCGCGCGGGCAAGGTCGTCGCGGCCCGTTAGCTTGCGCACGTCATGGTGGCCGTGACGGGCGATGCCCTCGACCAGATGATCACGCGTTGCGCCCTCGATCGGTTTTTCCCCGGCGGCGTAGACCTCGGCGATAAAGACGGTATCGGCGTCGTTAAAACAGGTGCAAAATCCGTCGAACAGATTGCTGAGACGTGTATAGCGGTGAGGCTGCATCACCGTGATCACACGCCCGCCGGTTTCGGCCACGGCGCAGCGCGCGGTTTTCAGCACGGTTTCGATTTCCACCGGGTGGTGGGCGTAATCGTCGATAATCGTAATGCCGCCGACCTCGCCCGTTTTGGTGAAGCGGCGTTTCACACCCGTAAAGCTGGCGAGCGCCTTTTTCATGATGGCGTGAGGGATTTCAAGCTCGTAGGCGATGGCGAGCGCGGCCAGCGAGTTTTGCACGTTATGGCGGCCCAGCATGGAAAGGCGGATATCCTTGAGCGTTTTGCCGTCGGGCAAGGTAACATCGAAGGTGCTTCCTGAGGCGTCGCTGCGGATATTTTCCGCCTGCACTTCGGCCTGCGGCGAGAAACCGTAAGTGATGATCTTGCGGTCCTGTACCGAGGGCAGCAGGGCCTGAACCTCCGGATGGTCGAGGCAAAGCACGGCGAAACCGTAAAAAGGAACATTCTGGATAAACTGGCGGTAGGCGGCCTTCACATGTTCGAAATCGCCGTAATGCTCCATATGTTCGGGGTCCATATTGGTGACCACGGTAATGGTGGCGGGAAGACGGGTAAAGGTTCCGTCGCTTTCATCGGCCTCCACCACCATCCATTCGGACTGGCCCAGCCGCGTGTTTGTGCCGTAGGAATTGACGATACCGCCGTTGATCACGGTGGGGTCGAGATCCGCCGCCTCCAGCATTTCACCGATCATCGAAGTGGTTGTGGTTTTACCGTGCGTGCCGCCGATGGCAACGGCTTTTTTAAGGCGCATCAATTCGGCCAGCATTTCGGCGCGGCGCACGACAGGAAGCCTTGCGGCGCGTGCGGCCACAAGCTCGGGGTTATCGCGCGGCACGGCGGAGGAAACGACGACAGCGGCGGGCAATTCGCCGCTTGCGGTTTTAATGTTTTTCGCATCATGACCGACATGCACGGTGACCCCCGCCTCTCTCAGGCGCTTTACGTTCGCGCTGTCGGAAAGGTCGGAGCCCTGTACGCTGTAGCCCAGCGTGTTAAGCACCTCGGCGATGCCGCTCATCCCGATTCCGCCGATACCGATAAAGTGAAGGACGCCGATGTCCAGTGGCATTGATTTCATATCTGTCTCTTTCCTAATTATTATCCCAACCGCTGGCCACGGCGGTGACGAGGTTGCCGAGCTTGCGCGCCGCGTCGGGCCGCCCGCAGCTTCGCGCGTTTTCCGCCGCGCGGAACAGGATTTCCGGATTTTGCAGAAAAGTCTCGATCCGCGCAAGCAATGCCTCGACCGTGAAACCGTCCTGCGCCATGACCCATGCGCCGCCCGCATCGGCGATCACATCGGCGTTCATTTTTTGCTGCTGGTCCTTGTGAATGCCAAGGGGAACGAAAATGGCGGGCCGTCCGGCTGTGGCGACCTCGGCGACAGTGCTGGCGCCGGAGCGGGAAATCACCAGATGCGCCTTTTCAAGGCGGGCGGGCACGTCGTCGATAAACGGGGCGAGCTCGGCCTTGATATTCGCGGCCTCGTAAACACTGCGGGTTTGCTCGAGGTCTTCGGGGCGGCATTGCTGCACGACATGAAGCCGCGCGCGGTATTCGGAAGAAAGTTTCGCAAGCGTCTGGGGCACGATTTCGCTAAAGACATGCGCGCCGAGCGAACCGCCCAGCACGAGGATATTGAGTTTTTCGCCCTCGCCCAGATTGGGATAGGCCTTGTTATACAGCGCGGCGATTTCGGGGCGCACCGGATTGCCCGTCACCACGCTGCGGATATGATCGGCGGCATCCAGCCCCGTGACCTGCGGCAAAGACAGCGCAATACGTTCCGCCCGCCCCGCCAGCATCGCGTTGGCCTTGCCGATAATCGCGTTTTGTTCATGCAGGATGGTGGGGATATCGAGCTTCTGCGCGGCATAAACGCCGGGGAAAGACGGATAGCCGCCAAACCCCACCACGGCGGCAGGCCTGAGCGAGCGCAGAAGTTTAAAGGCGCGGGCAATGCCAAGCGATAACTTCGCCGCGCCCTTGATCTTGCCCCATATCCCGCCGCCCAGCGCCGATGCGTTGATAATGTGAACGGGCATGCCATCAAACAGATGGGCGAACTTCGCGCCGCGCGAATCGGTGATAACCTCCACACGAAAGCCACGGGAGAGCAAATCCTGACCGAGCGCCTGAGCCGGCATGATATGCCCGCCGGTTCCGCCCGCGCTTAAGACGATGAGTTTTGACGATTCGCCCATGATGCTCCTTGTATCCGTATTCTTTTAAACCGACAGACTGGCTTTGGAAACCCCGCCGCGCGATTTACGCCGCATCAGCGCCAGCACCATGCCCATGGAGAACGATACGGATAAAAGTGACGATCCGCCATAACTTATGAAGGGCAGCGTCATACCCTTGGCGGGCAACAGGTTCAGGGCCGAGCCCATATGCACAAAAGCCTGAAGCCCCAGCATGGAAAGAAGCCCCCCGGCGGCCAGCACGGTAAACAGATCGTCATAAACCATCAGCTTGTTAAACCCGCGCAAAAGGATAAAGGCAAATAGCGCGATAAGAATCAGGATAAAGATCAGGCCGAGTTCCTCCCCCGCCACAGAAAAAATAAAATCGGCATGCGCGTCGGGAAGGCTGTGCTTGACCACGCCCTGCCCCGGCCCGGCCCCTAAAAGCCCGCCGCTCTGGAAGGCCTCCAGCGATTTTTCGATCTGGTAATTATCACCGGAAGACGGGTCGATAAAACGGTCGATACGGCTGCGGACGTGATTGAGTGAGAAATAGGCCCCCACCAAACCGCCCACGGCGGCCACGATGAGCCCGAAAACAAGGCGCAAGGGAAGGCCCGCCATAAAAATCTGCACCCCCCAGGCGAAAGATAAAACGAAGGTCATCCCGAAATCAGGCTGGAGCAGCAAGAGCGTGACCACGAGCACATAAAGTCCCGCCGTCACGTAATAACCGGGGAAGCTTCCGGTGGTTTTTTGCAAGGACATCAACCACGCCGCCATCACAAGAAAAAGCGGCTTGATAAATTCGCTGGGTTGGACGGAAAACCCTAAAAAGTGCAGCCAGCGCCGCGCGCCCTTGACCTCGAAGCCGATAAACAGCACCGCGATCATGGCGCAGATGGTTACAGCGAAAAGCACGCTCGCCACTCGCCTCACATAACGTTGGGAGAGCATCGAGGTGCCCAGCAAAAGCAACAAAGAGGGCAAAAGAAAAACCAGATGGCGCACAAGGAAATGATATTGCGGCGCGCCGATTGTATGGGCCACAGGCGGGCTGGCGGTGGTGACCAGAAGCACGCCGAACACCATCAAAATCAAAACGCAAGACAGCATGGGGCGGTCGACCGTCCACCACCATAAACCCAAAACCGATTGATCCGTGCGCGAGAAGAGTTTCATGAAAGGCCTAATGAAGGAATTGGCAACCCTGTAAGGCTACCCTCACCGCACCGCCCGCGCAAGCAGGAAGGTTTGGTAAAGTTGAAACGCAAAGGACGTAAAGAACGCCAAGCTTTTTAATTGTCATCCTGAGCGAAAGGCGCGACAGCGCCTGAAGTCGAAGGATCTCCTTCGTAAGTTTTGATATCCTTCCACTCTCCTGCTTCGCCAAGGCTTCGCAGGATCGGTCAGGATGACGAAAAAGGGGAATTCCAACTTCCAATCATCCAATCCCTACCCCTCCAGCGCGTTGACGAGATCGGTGAAACTATCCCCGCGGTGTTCGAAGGAGCGGAACTGATCGTAAGACGCCGCCGCGGGAGAGAGCAGCACCGAACCGCCCCCGCCCGGCTGGCCGCGTCCGGCTTGGGCCATGGAATGAGCCTCAAGTAGCGCGGTGCCGAGGTCGCCGGAAATATGGTGGGGTATTTGATGGTTTTCCATCCAGCCGGCAAAATCTTCCGCCGCTTCACCAATTAAAAACGCGTGTTTGATGCTGCCCGCATATTGTTCCAGCCCTGACAGACCGCCCTCTTTCGGGCGTCCGCCAACGATCCAGTAAATATTTTTGTGACAGGCCAGCGCCTTTCCGGCTGCCTCGGCATTGGTTGCCTTGCTGTCGTTAATATAAGCAACGCCGTTGATCACGCGCACGGGGAACTGACGGTGAGCAAGACCCGGATAGGATTTAACCGCGTCCAGAATATCCTGCGGCGCTATATCGAAAAGCTTGGCCACGGCATAAGCAGCCGCCACGTTCTGATGATTATGAACGCCGTGCAGGGTGGTGATGCTGTTGAGCGATCCTATTTCCTGCGGCTGTCCGACCGTGGCGTCATACAGAACGCTATCGGTCACAAAGATACCGTTTTCGCAATTATCACCAACACAAACGGGAATAACGCGCCGCCCCTCTTGTGTCTTCAACCGCTCATAGATCGCGCGGCTTTGATCGTCGTTCACACCGATAACGGCCACGCCCTCGGGGTTGGCGAAAATCCGTTCCTTGATCGCCGCGTATTCCTTTACCGAGCCGTGACGGTCGATATGGTCGGGTGTTATATTTAAAAGCACACCGATATCGGGCGCGAAAGTAGGGCAAAGATCAATCTGGAAGGAGGAAAGCTCAATCACGAACGCGCCGTCCTTGGCGGGTTTTTTGGTATCGAGCACAGGCGTACCGATATTGCCGCCAAGCGCCACACTAACCCCGCAGGTTTTCAGAATATGAGATATAAGCGTAACGGTGGTCGATTTGCCGTTCGTGCCCGTGACGCCGATAGTTTTGCGTTTGTGATGCGTACGGTACAGAATTTCAACATCGCCGAGAATCTCGACCCCCTCCTGCCGCGCCGCCTTTACAGCCGGATGAGCGTTATCACCACGCAAGGGAACGCCGGGCGCGAGCACCAGCGCTGCGAATTTAACAATATTTTTTTCGTCCAGCGCGGCGAGTTTCGCCCCCGCCTCTTTCGCAGCCTTATGCGTTTCGGCGCGGTCATCCCATGCGGTCACGCTTGCCCCCGCAGCCGTAAGCGCGCGAATGCAAGACAGGCCCGAAGCGCCCAGCCCGAACACAGCGACAGGTTTACCCCCAAGGGTTTTTACGTAGTTTTTTACGTCGATCATGAAATCCTGATCCTAGCTCTAACGCAGTTTCAGCGTGGCCAGCCCCACCAGAGCCAGAATAACGGCAATGATCCAGAACCTGATAACGATAGTCGGCTCGGACCAGCCCTTCTTTTCAAAATGGTGGTGCAGCGGCGCCATCGCAAAAACCCGCTTCCCGGTTAATTTGAAAGAAACTACCTGTACTATAACAGAAACGGTTTCCAGCACAAATAGCCCGCCGATAATCGCCAGCACCAGTTCGTGTTTGGTCATCACCGCAATCGCGCCCAAAACGCCGCCCATGGCCAGCGAGCCGGTATCGCCCATGAATATCATGGCAGGCGGCGCATTAAACCACAGGAATCCCATGGCCCCGCCCACCAGCGCACCGCAAAGAATCGCAAGCTCGCCCGTGCCCGGCACGTAAGGGATATTAAGATATTCGGCAAACACCGCGTTCCCCACGAGGTAGCTGATCAGGCCGAAACACGCCGCAGCAATCGCCACGGGCACGATGGCGAGCCCGTCCAGACCGTCTGTCAGGTTCACGGCATTGGAGGCGCCGATCATCACCAGAAGCGACCAGGGAATGAAGAACCATGAAAGCTGGATGAAAAGCTGTTTGAAAAAGGGAATGGCAACGGAGGTATCAAGCGGCGTGGGCAGGGCAGCCATAACACCCCATGTGGCAATGCCGCCGATCATAATCTGGAACAGGATTTTAAGCTTGCCCGCCAGCCCTTTGGAATTACGCTTGGTGAGTTTAAGGTAATCATCGGCAAAACCGATAAGGCCGAAACCGACCATCACCAGTACGGCATGCCAGACCAGCGTATTGGACAGGTCCGCCCAAAGCAGCGTGGAGATGCTGACCGAGACAAGGATCATTAGTCCGCCCATGGTCGGCGTGCCCGCCTTTTCAAAATGGCTTTCGGGACCGTCTTTACGGATGGGCTGGCCTTCGCGCTGTACCGCGCGTAGCCAGCGGATCATCGGCGGGGCGATGACAAAGCAGATAAAAAGCGCGGTCATCACGGCGGCGCCCGTGCGGAAAGTGATATAACGGAAGAGGTTGAAAACGATGAACTCGTCGCTTAGGGGGACCAGCAGATTATAAAGCATACCGTTTTCTTTCCTTTAAATTCCTCAAGCCTGTTTCATCAGGCGCAGCGTATGGCTTAACTTTACGCGGTTTTCTTCATGATGGCGGAAGACCAGATAATCGCCGGGCGCCACCACGTCGGGAACGATTTCCCCGAGCCGGCGCGACGCAAAAACCGAGCGCATCGCCTCATATACGTTATCGACCGCATGGCTGTGGGCGGAGGTGTATACAAGGTTAAGGTTATCGACTCCTTTGGGAATAGACAACGCGGCCCCGGCACGTTTTTGCATTTCATACTCAGGAAAAGAAACGGTCTCGAGCACAGCCGTCTTTTTGCCGTTGCCAAGATCGATCATGTTCTTGACGCGGAAAATGCTGCCCGGCTTGCCGCGCGGAGCCTTGGGCGTCACGCGCACCATGGCCCTTCCGACCTTTAGCGACGACCATAAAGTGCGATTGTCTTTATTCATTATTGTTTTCTCCTGCCGGGGTTTTTGAAAGTTTGCGGATGAACTCAGAAGCGACCTGCACGTCATCAAACGGGTCTGTGCGGTCTTTGAAAATCTGGCCCTGCTCGTGGCCCTTGCCCGCGATGGCCAGAACGTCGCCTTCACGCAAGCTGTTTATTGCTTCGCCAATGGCGCGGCGGCGGTCGCCGATTTCCTGCGCACCGGGTGCTCCGACCATGATCTCGGCACGAATAGCGGCGGGGTCTTCGCTGCGCGGATTGTCATCGGTCACGATGGCGACATCGGCAAGGCGCGCGGCGATCCCGCCCATTAACGGGCGCTTGCCCTTGTCCCGGTCCCCGCCGCAACCGAAGACGCAAAAGAGCCGACCCTTGGTATGAGGGCGCAGCGCGGCGAGAATGTTTTCCAACGCGTCGGGCGTATGAGCGTAATCGACATAAACGCCAGCTCCTTGGGGGTGGCCCGCAACAGGTTGCAGCCGCCCGCGCACACCTTCAAGATTTTGCAGGGCAGTAATAAGCTTTTCATTGCGCGTTTGATTATCGGGGTCCGCAGCCATCACAAGACCGAGCGCACAGAGCGCGTTCATCGTCTGGAATTTCCCCACCAGCGGCAAAGTAAAGTCATAACGTTTACCGCCAAGCTCGAGCGCGATGTCCTGACCGTGACCCACGGGGTTTGCATGAAGAAGTTTGATCTCCTGCCCCGCCATGCCGTAGGAAATTTCATTCTTCCCCGAAGCCGCGTCATGCAGCATGGCATATTCCGGCACATCGGCATTAAGCACAGCCGTTCCGTCCGAAGACAGCGCATCGGAAAACAGCAATGCCTTGGCCGCCAGATAAGATTCCAGCGTGCCGTGATAATCGAGGTGATCGCGCGAAAGATTGGTAAATCCGGCGGCAGAGATTTTTACCCCCGCAAGGCGGCATTGATCGAGACCGTGCGAGGAAGCCTCGAGCGCCAGATGGGTTACGCCGCGTGCCGCCATCGCCGCCAGTTCCTTATGTAGGGAAACGCTATCAAGCGTGGTGAGCTTGCCGGACAGCGTGCCCATGCTTGCGGCCTTTTTCCCCAGCGCGCGCCAGAGCTGCTCGGTAAATGTTACCACAGAAGTTTTGCCATTCGTGCCCGTCACGGCGGCAATCGTAGCGGGCTGAACCCCATAAAACTCTGCCGCGATCAGGCCGAGCCGGCGGCGCGGATTTTCATCCTCGATCAGAACAACATCGTCACGAGAAATTTTCGTGCCCGTTTGCGCCAAAACTGCAACCGCGCCCTTATCAATCGCAGCATCTATAAAATCACGCCCATCGACCTTTGCGCCCGGAAGCGCGGCGAATAAAAACCCGGCCTCGACCTGACGGCTGTCGGTCGTAATACCCTTGAGCGATTTCACATCAATAGCTGGCATTCACAGCCCCTGCTTTTTTGTTATGCTTCAGGTTTTCACGATCTTCCGCGCTCATCACATATTGCTTGAGCGACGCACCGAGCTCGTCGGAAGGGGCAAGTTTTTTCACCGGGATGCCGAGAATGGAACCCATCGCCGAAATCACGTTGGCCACAGCGGGTGCGGCAACCCATCCGGCGGTCGCATAGCCGTAGCTTTTCTTGTTACCCTTGGGCTCATCCACCATCACCATCACGACATAACGCGGCGCCTCAGCCGGGAAGACAGCGACGAATGAGGAGATCAAACGGTCATGATCGTAACCGCGCGCGCTGCTTTTTTCCGCCGTTCCTGTTTTGCCGCCCACGCGGTAACCCGGCACATCGGCTTTCGAGCCCGTCCCGTCGGTAACGACAAGGCGCATAAGCTGGCGGATACGGTGCGATGTTTTTTCAGATACAATACGTAGCGTTTTATTTTTTTCACCGTAGACTACGCCGCTTTCGGGCGGAAGCTTCACCAGCTTTGGCTTGACCAGATACCCGCCATTGACGATTGAGGCCACCGCCGCCGTCATTTGTAGCGGCGTGGTGGCAAGACCGTGCCCGTAAGATGCGGTCAGCGTATGCACATCACCCCAAGGATCGGGCACGAGAGGCGTCCCGGCCTCGGCGATATCCCAATCAAGCTTACGCAGCAGACCGAGATCGTCATAGAAATCACGAAGGGCTTGCGTTCCCACCATCTCGCCCATACGTGCCGCGCCGATATTGGAGGAATACATGAACACTTCCGGCAAGGTCAGGACGCGGTCTTCGGCATGAAAATCGTTAATCGTGAAACGCCCGATCGTGATCGGTTCGCGCACGTCGAAGGTGCTGTTCATCGGCAGATTGTGAATGTCCAGCACGGCGGCAGTTGAGAAAATTTTAAACAAAGAGCCAAGCTCGTAAACGCCGAGGCTCAAACGGTTAAAGCGCTGAAAATCCGTCGCATCGCCTGCGGCCAGAGGCTCGAAATCGGGAAGGGAAACGCCGGCCAGAACATCGCCAGTGGCAACATCCATGATCAGACCTGCCCCCGCTTTGGCTTCGAATTGCAACATGGCGTTGAGCGTTTCCCGCCGCAGAACATGTTGCAGGCGGATATCGAGGGTCAGATCAAGGTCCTGCCCTAAAGAAAGAATGTCGTTAAAGCTACGCTCCACCCCCGCAAGGCCGCGGTTATCGACGCTGGTGTAACCCAAAAGATGCGCGGTCAACGCGCCTTGCGGATAGATGCGTTTATATTCGTTTTGAAATTCCAGCCCCGGCTCTCCAAGTTCCAGCACTTTGAACTGCTCGTCCGGCGTCAGGTTACGCTTGAGCCAGACAAAGCGTGCGTTTGTCTGTAGACGTTTCAGAAGAGCGCCGTAACTTTCGCCCGGTAAAATCGTACTTAAACGCTGCGCCACTCCTTGCGGATCCTTGACCAGTTTCGGGTCGGCGTAAAGCGAAGCCGTTTGGAGGGTCGTAGCCAGCAACGTGCCCTCTCGGTCATACACATCGCCGCGGCGAATATTTTCTCCGGCCGCATTTTGCGAAAGCCGTAAATGCGCGCCCGGTTCCTGCACCAGCGCCAGATCGACCGCGCGCGCCGCAACCAGCATAAAGAGCAGTGCGAAGAACGCGCTGACCAGCACGAGACGCCCGCGCGCCAGATCGAAAACCGTACCGCGTTCCCCTTCGATTTTTAGCGCACCGCCGCGCAAATGCTTATTGAACATCCGCGCCTCCTGTCAGTTCTTCCAGAACGTTTTGGAATTTACGTTGCGGCTTGGCGAGCGAAGCAGGCTTGCGCGGAGGGATAACGGCGGGCGGGGGAGCGGGCGTTACGGCCCGCACGGAAACGGGAAGCGCTTTTTCTTCTTCCTCAACAAGAGGAGCGGCCCGCATAGCGGCAGCATCGGAAACGTTCTGAGCTGCCTGCGGCGGGACAAGATCGAGATATTGTTTTGCCAGAGCCTCCAGATGATCGGGGCGGTTGACATACGCCCATTCAGCGCGAAGGACGCGCAAGGATTCTTCTTCCGCCGCCATGACACTGCGTAAATTATGAAGCTCAGTTTCCTTGCGCTCGACATTTTGCGAGGTCACAAGAAGCATGCCGCCCGACAGCGCCGCAAGACCAAATATTAGCAGATATTTGCGCCAAAATTTTTTCATGCCGCTTCTGCCATGTACCGGGCGGCGCGTAATTTTGCCGAGCGCGAGCGGGGGTTTTCGGACAGCTCTTTTTGTGTGGGCAGCACTGCCTTTTTGGTCAGGATTTCAAAACTCGCCGTTTTCGCCGGAGCGATTTCGGGCGCATGACGCGAACCGCCCGCTGCCTTTCCCGCAGCGGCGCGGAAGAAATCCTTCACGATGCGGTCTTCCAGCGAATGGAAGCTGACCACAACCATGCGCCCGCCGGGTTCAAGAATATGCTCTGCGCTTTCTAGTGCCCGTTCCAGCTCGCCAAGCTCGTCATTTACCGCGATACGCAGCGCCTGAAACGTGCGCGTAGCGGGGTCGATACCGTCTTTGGAGCGCGGCACACAGGAACGCACGACATCGGCAAGCTGGCCGGTTGTTTGAAATTTTTCTTCCGCGCGGCGCTCGACGATCACCTTGGCAATGCGGCGCGAAAGACGCTCCTCACCGTATTTGAAAATAATATCGGCAAGCTCGCCTTCTTCGGTTGAGTTCACAATATCGGCGGCGCTCGGCCCTGCACTCTGGTCCATACGCATATCGAGCGGGCCGTCCTTCTGGAAGGAAAAACCGCGCCCGCCCTCATCGATTTGCATGGAAGAAACACCGACATCCAGAACGAAACCATCGACCTTTTTAAACCCCGCCGCGCCGAGCAAATCCCGCACATCGCCGAAACAGCCGTGAATGAATTGTAGTCTTTGGCCGTATTTTTTCTGCAGCGCGCCCGCGCGCGATTTCGCCGCCACATCGCGGTCAATAGCCACCACGGTGCAATCGGGAGCAGCATCGAGAATGGCGGAAGTATAGCCGCCCGCACCGAATGTGCCATCCACATACACGCCGGAACCTGAGGGCTGGAGAAATTCCAGCACCTCCGGCAACATCACCGGATAGTGGGGGCTTGCGGTCATATTTTTAAACACCTTTGCCGAAAATTTAGCAAAAACAAAGAATTAAACGAATGTTCTGAGTTCAGAGCTGAACTATGCCATATATTATGAGTCCATGCGAATCGGCGGTCAAGAATCGGAGGAGTCAACCGATTCGCTTACACACAGGAAATTTATGCGCAGATTCGTTTCGCTGTGGGTAAGGATAAATTAGGGCGAAAATGAGGAGAGGCCCTTTGAATTTCTCCAAAGAGCCTCTCGCAAATAACTTAAGTCAATCTATAAGCCGGGTTCTGTCTCTGCTTCGCCTAGGCTACGCAGAGGGTGACCATTCATCTGGGATATCTGTTGCCAGACACCTCTAGCGATCTACCCGGATCACGGTGCGGAAACCCACCATGTGTGATCCCTATTTGATCTTGCTTCAGGCGGGGTTTACCCTGCCGTCTCTGTTACCAAAGACGCGGTGCGCTCTTACCGCACCATTTCACCTTTTCCCTCCTAAGAGGGTAGTTTATTTTCTGTGGCACTTTCCGTTGACTTGCAAGCAAGCTCCCCGGCCGTTAACCGGCGCCCTGTTTCCGTGAAGCCCGGACTTTCCTCCCGCCTTCGCAGCGATGCTGCTTCGGCGTGGTAAACCCTCCTTTAAAAAAGGCAGGCTTGCCACGCTGTAGTCCCATCAGGGACGAAAGCGGGCGGTCACCCGATTTCCTCAAGTAGGGCGGACTATGATGGAATTTCAGAAATTTTTCAAGTTTTATGAGTTGCACCCAGCCGGACAAGCGCCCGAAGCCGCGCGAAACAATGTGCGCGGGGCTGCCTAGGTACTCCGCCCTCTCCGATTTTATGCGGGGCGAAATGCTGATAATACGCATAAAGCCGCTCCGCCAGACTGACTTCCGGACTATAACCAAAATCGAGAAGCAGGCGGTCGAAATCCTCTTCCCCTTTGAAATCCCCCTCCTCGGGCTCCGGCCACAGACCCACATTTTTACGCGCCAGTTCAGCCCACGGAAATTTCTCGCCCGGATCGAATTTTCGCCCCGGCGCAACATCGGAATGGCCCAGAATGCCTGATGAAGGAATGGCATATTTCTTCATCAGCTTTTGGCACAATTTCATAAGCGCCCTGATTTGCGCCTTGGGGAAATCCTCATACCCGAATTCATGGCCTTTATTCACCAGTTCGATCCCGATGGAATGCGAATTGATATCCGTTTCCCCACGCCAGTAAGACGCGCCCGCATGCCAAGCGCGTTTTTCGTCCGGCACAAGGTTTAAAACATTCCCCCGCCGGTCGATAAAATAATGCGCGCTGACCTCGCTTGTGGGGTCGCACAAACGCTCCAGCGCGGCCTTGCCTGTTTCCATCCCCGTGTAATGAATGATAATCAGCGAGGGTTTCACACCGCCCTTGCGCTCGCCAAAATTCGGAGATGTAATTGATTTAAAAAACATGCACTCTATGTAACTTTTTAAAAATAAGGGCCGAATGTAACGACATGAAGCTATTAACCACTCTCGTTATACTAACCGTTTTCACGCTGAGCGCAGCATTTTTTATGCGCGGGGAATCCCTCGCCATGAGTTTAGGAGAAGACATTATGAAAGAAGAGCCCACAGGATACCCCGTCGCCACATTGGCGGGCGGATGCTTCTGGTGCCTGGAATCCGAATTTCGCGCGCTGGACGGCGTGCTTTTCACCAAATCGGGCTATACCGGCGGACACCTTGATGACCCCGAATACCGCGACGTGACATCCGGTGAAACCGGCCATGCCGAAGCGGTGGAGATTACCTTCGATCCGGCGAAGATTTCCTATGGCGATCTGGTGGAATTTTTCCTGACCAAGGCACACGACCCAACGCAGGTAAACCGTCAGGGTGTGGATGTCGGCCCGCAATACCGCTCTGAAATTTTTTATCATGACGAAGAGCAAAAACGCATCGCCGAAGAGGCGATTAAAAATGTGGGGGCGCGCGGCATTTATAAAAAGCCCATTGCGACGAAAATTTCCCCGGTCGGAAAATTCTGGGAGGCGGAAGAATACCACCAGCAATATTACGAGAAGTATGAGGAGCAAAACGGCGCACCGCATATTCGTGTATTGCTGAAGAAAGCGAAAAAGGCGTTGCCCTAACCCTTATCGTCATTCCGGCGCATGCCGGAATCCATTCCTCAAACCTCGTCAAGCGGATAAATGTATCCCGGGACAAGCCCGGGATGACGTTTAATGGATATGTGCATCAAAATTTGACACCGCTTTCTATTTAAGGGCAATGTTTCAGGGCTTAACCACAAATGTGAAAGACCCCATCATGCCCGCCCCGCTCGAAGCCGTTTTCGACCCCAAACAACCGCACTCGCCCAACAACGCCCCTTTTACGCGTTACCACGATATGCTGCGCCGTTTTTCCGACGCTTTGCAAAACGGTGATACCAGCACGCGCGCATGGCTGCAGATGATCCGGGGGTATAAAAACCTGCCGCCCATAGTCCAAATCACGCAAGTGAACGAGGCGATGAACAAGCGCCCTTACGTTCCCGAAATACGCGATTACTGGATGAGCCCCGGCGAGTTTTTAAAATACGGCGGGGATTGCGAAGATTTTGCGATTGCCAAATATCTCGCCCTGCGCGATCTGGGACAGCAGGAAGAAAATTTGCGTATCGTGATTGTGAACGATCTGATGCTGCGCATTCCCCACGCGCTTCTGACCGTGCGCCGGACGGAGGGCGGAACACTTGTGCTGGATAATCAGGATAAAGCCGTACGCCGCGCCGCAGACGTGCACCGCTACGCGCCCCTTTATTCCATTAATCGTCTAGGATGGTGGAAGCATGGGAATCCGGCGGGGGTTTAAAACCTAATCGTCATTGCGAGCCGAAGGCGAAGCAATCTCTAGCAGATTGCCGCGTCCCCCGGCTCAAGGCCGGGGTCCTCGCAATGACGAAGATTAAGCCGCTTTCTTCACCTGCTTCACCGCATCGGTGCAGCGGTTACAGATACCGTCATTTTCTTTCACTTCCGGAAGTACCTGCCAGCAGCGCTCGCATTTTTCTCCTTCAGCTTTTTGAATTGAAACGGAAGGCGCGCCCTCCTTCACCACGGCTTGCGATGTAATGCAGATATCGGCCATTTCACCGGCAAGGGATAGAACGGCCTTGCTTTCGGTCGTGATAACCGGACAGGCCTCGAGCGAGGAGCCGAGTTCCTTGGACGCGCGCATCGGCTCAATCGCCGCCAGCACTGCGCCGCGCACCTCTTTGATCTCCTCCCATTTTTCGGCGAGGGCCGCATTGCTCCAGCTTTCGGGCACCGCCGGAAACTCACGTAAATGCACACTGTCTGCATTTTCGAAAACGCCTTCGGGGCGGTGGCTCCACGCCTCTTCCGCCGTGAAGCACAATACGGGGGCAAGCCATGATGACAGACAGCTAAACACTTCGGCCATCACGCTGCGGCAGGCACGGCGCTTGTCGCTGTCGGGTGCATCACAATAAAGGCTGTCCTTGCGGATGTCGAAATAAAACGCGGATAAATCCTCGTTACAAAAATCGTGCAGCGCCTTGGCAAGGCGTGTGAATTCGTAATTCTCGACACAGTTTCGCACAACCCCGTCCATTTCCCGCAAACGGTGCAGCATGAGTTGTTCCAGTTCGGGTAGCGCAGTAATATCGTCAAGCGAGACAGCCTCTGCTTTCGTGAAACCATCCAGTGCACCCAGAAGGAAGCGCAGCGTATTACGGATGCGGCGGTACAGATCACCCGTCGTTTTGAGCATTTCCTGCCCGATGCGGATGTCCTCGGCGTAATCGGACATCACCGTCCAGAGGCGCAAAATATCGGCCCCGCTTTGTTCCATGATCTGGAGCGGGTCAACGACGTTGCCCAAAGATTTGGACATTTTATAGCCCTTTTCATCCAGCACGAAACCGTGGGTCAGAACCGCCTTATAGGGTGCGCGGCCACGGGTACCGCAGCTTTCCAGCAGGGAAGAGTGGAACCAGCCGCGGTGCTGGTCGGAACCTTCCAGATAAAGATCGGCGCGTTGATCGGTGCCCTTGAGCAGATCGGCGCGATCTTCCACAACGAAAGAATGCGTAGAGCCGGATTCAAACCAGACATCGACAATGTCGAAAACCTGTTCGTAATCATCGGCGTTATAATCATTGCCCAGAAAATCCTGCGGCGGGCGGGCCCACCATGCATCCGAACCTTCTTCTTCGAATATATCGCCGATGCGTTTTAACACGGCTTCGTCTTTTAACGGCTCGTTCGTTTTCTTATCGACAAACAGCGCGATGGGAACGCCCCATGCGCGCTGGCGTGAAATGCACCAATCGGGGCGGTTTTCGATCATGGCGCGGATGCGCGCTTGCCCTTTTTCCGGAACCCAGCGCGTTTCGGCGATGGCCTTCAGCGCCACATCGCGCAGCTTCGCGCCGTCATTCATCGCATCATCCATCGCGATAAACCATTGCGGCGTGGTGCGGAAAATCAGCGGCGCTTTTGACCGCCAGCTATGCGGGTATTCATGGCGCATCGAACCCTTGGCGAGCAGTTTTCCGGCCTCATCAATCGCCTTGATCGGCGCGAAATTGCCTTCCGCCATATTGCCGTTTTCATCGTAAATCTTAAGGCCCGCGAATAACGGCACATGCTCCTTGAAGCTACCGTCATCGTCCAGATTATCGGTGACCTCCAGCCCGTATTTCACGCCAAGCACAAAGTCGTCCGGCCCGTGAGAGGGTGCGACGTGTACGAATCCCGTCCCCGCCTCCGCGCTCACGTAATCGGCGTGGAAACACGGCACATTATATTCATAGCCCTGACCGCGCAGAGGGTGGGCGCAAAGTGTGCCCTCCACTTCCTTGCCCTTGAAGGTCGCGACCTGTTCCCACTTATCGATTTTCGCCTGCGTTCTGACGTCTTCCTCGAGCGAGAGCGCCACGGCCAGCCTGTCGCCGGGTTTGCATCTTGCATCGGCCCCGGTCGCGCGCACTTCGAACACGCCGTATTCGATTGAATCATTAAAGAATATCCCGCGGTTGGACGGCATGGTCCATGGCGTGGTCGTCCAGATAACGATATCCGCACCCTCCAGCACGCCGCATTTCGTATCGATGACAGGGAAGCGCGCCCAGATGGTGACGGATTTATGTTCCTTATATTCCACTTCGGCCTCGGCCAGCGCGGTTTTTTCCACCGTCGACCACATCACCGATTTTACGCCGCGGTACAGCCCGCCGTTTAAAAGGAACTTGTGAATCTCCTGCACGATCTTGGATTCGCCGTGCTTGGTCATGGTCAGATACGGGTTATCCCAATCGCCGGTTACGCCAAGGCGCTGAAACTGCCCCGATTGAATATCCACCCATTTCTGCGCGAAATCGCGGCACTCGGCACGGAAATCGAGCGCGGGAACGGCGTCCTTATCCTTGCCGTTTTCGCGGTAACCTTCCTCGATCTTCCATTCGATCGGCAGGCCATGACAATCCCAACCCGGCACGTAAGGCGCGTTGTAACCCATCATCGCCCAGCTTTTGACCACAACGTCTTTCAGGATTTTATTAACCGCATGGCCCATATGAATGTTTCCGTTCGCGTATGGCGGGCCGTCATGCAAAATCCATTTCGGCTTGGCGGCGGAGGCTTTGCGCATCTTTTGATAAAGCCCGCTTTCCTGCCACGCCTTAACCATTTGCGGTTCTTTTTCCGGCAGATTTCCGCGCATCGGGAATTCCGTTTTCGGCAGGAACACCGTGTCTTTATACTGGTCTTTATTATTATCGGTCATATTTTTTCATTTCTTTTTGTCATTTCGAAGGCTTTAGCCTGAGAAATCTCATCTGGTGTTATGAGATCCCTCACATTCGTTCGGGATGACATTGGCTGTTATCTGGGTGTTTTAAAGAAAGTATGGCAATTTGCCAAGGGGCATCCCGGTCTCTTTATCTTAAAGAGCCGGGCGGGTAATTCGAATAATGATGGCAAAAACCTTATTCATAAGGCGACTATGCGCAAAATGCAGGGCAACTGCAAGCTTTTGATGTTTGAAGAGATCAGGCAGCAGCGGGAGGCCTAATATTGAGTTCAACATCTCTCCAGTTGTCGCGCCCTTCACGACGCTGCTGTTTTGCGGCCGCTTCTTGAACGCCCAAAGTATAAGGACCATTTTGATGGAACGCGAGACGTACCGAGGGCGCCTTTATTTCTTCTATATCTGCTATGTCTGTTTCACTTCCAGCCATTTTTCAATCTCCATGAATACTCAAAAATCGGCGCAACATCTCATAACCTGACTCGCGCGTCAACAGGTTTTGGGGATATTACAGTTAAGAGACTGATATAGTTTAGAAAAACAGGAAGACAACCGGTATATAAACCAGTGCAAAAAGCGTGGAAAGCAGCACCGCCATCGCCGTTTCTTCCGGGTGGACGTTAAGCTGCGCCGCATAGGCCACAACGTTACCGGGCAGGGGCACAATGCCGATCACCAGAAACATCTTGTGAATATCGGCATCGAATAAATGCAGGACATGACGGTCAAGCGCAATCAGGGACAGAACAGCCAGCGGCCAGACGATAAATTTCACCGCGCCCAGCCAGGCATTCAGCCGCCAATTAAACTGCAGCGGCGCGGTTTTTCCCAGCGCGATCCCGATCAGCATCATGCCAAAAATAATCCACGCTCCTGTGGCGTGATCCCAATAGGTATAGAAAATCTCTGGTAAAGAAAAACCGCTAAAATTCACGAGCAGCCCCAGCGCCATGGCATAAATGGCAGGCAGGCGAAAGACACGCTTAACACTTTCCAGCACCGTATGCTCGCCGCGCGCGCCCAGATAATAGGCCAGCGTGGACTCGCTAATCTGTATGCCCATATTGATCATCAGATAAATCCCGATTGCATCGGGGCCGAACAACGCCATGATGATGGGCAGGCCAAAATACCCCGTATTGCCCGACGCGCTGGCCATCCCGATAAGACAGGATCGCTTGGCCGAAAATATTTTCCGGCTCAGCACATGGCTAGCCACAGAAATCACAGCCGACACACCCGCGATCACAAAGGGCAACATCAGATATTCCGGCTGAAAATCAATCCGGCTGACCGCGCCGAAGGCCACAATCGGCTGGAGCATAAAAATCAAGATACGCGCGATCGATTCCAGATTAAGCTGCATATACCGCCCGCCGATATATCCCAGCGCGATGATGATATACAGCGGAAACAGGTTGGTTATGAGAAGCGTGAAGATTTGCATCGGCCCGTTATAGGGGATTTCAAGATGGCAGGTAAGATATAAAGAAAAATTCTACACAGCTTCGGGAGGGGTGGGCACAGCCTTACTACCCGGCAGTTTTCTAATAGCTTCCCAGTACCCTTCAAGGGTTTGTTTCGCCCTCCAGTATTTATAGGCATGATCTACAGAAAAATAAGCTGCCACAAACAACATTTCATACCCTACCGCTGCATATGCAAAAACAGACAATGTCGTATGAAAAAGAATCCATCCTCGCGCCTCCTTCTTCTGGCGATAAAGGTCATTCTGGATTCGGGCAGAGAGCGTTACTTCTTCCGGCGCGCGGTCCGGTTTGGTATCAAAAAAATAATCCTTAGCCTGCGCCGTATCTCTTCCATAAAGAGCCTGTCTCACTCCCTCCAGAGCCATCAAAGCAAGAAAGCTTTTTACAACAAAAGTTTCTAGCTGTTCATTACTATCACCCGACTCCCAAAGCGGCACAAATGAGCATAAGGAAGCATATATCACCCGCGGCTGAGTTAGTATGTTTAAAGGGGAAAAAGGGGAATATTCCGCCCGCCCACCATCACGATCCACATGACGGGCGAAGATGGGCTTCAGCGCCCAGTCAGTTAGTTTTCGGCCTAGTTTTGTCATGCCGCTATAGATAAAGCGGCCTATAAATTATGTCAATAAAATTTCCCGTGCCTGATCGCAATCCTCTTTCATCTGGGCGACCAGATCATCAACAGAATTAAATTTCGCTTCACCGCGCAGGCGTTTAACGGGTTTTATTCTCAGCGTGCGGTCGTAAATTTCGGCGTTAAAATCGAAGATATAGGTTTCCACCAGCGCCTCGGGGATTTCGAACATCGGGCGGATGCCGATATTGGTGGCCGCGGGGCGCCATTCCTCCTCGCCCTCGACCTGCACCCATGTGGCATATACGCCGTAGGCCGGATGCACGGTATCGCCAAGCGGCATATTGGCGGTAGGGTAACCAAGCTCCCGCCCGCGTTTATCGCCATGCACCACAGGGCCGCGAATTTCCCATTCCCAGCCCAGAATATGATTGGCCTCTTCTATATATCCCTTACGCAGTGCTGCTCGCACACGGCTGGAAGACAGCTCGGATTCATCCTCGTCCGCCACTTCTTCGATAACAGTCACAGGAATTCCCGCCGCCTCAATGGTCGCCGCATTGCCCTTGCGCAACTGGCCGAAACAAAAATCATACCCCACCACGATATGGGCGGCTTCGAGCCCTTCCTTCAGCACCTTATCGATAAAAGCCTGCGGGCTCTGGCTGGCGAAATCCCAATCGAAACAGAGCGAACACAGAACGTCCACTCCGGCGGCGGCAAAACGCTCCGCCTTGAGTTCTTCGGGCGTGATTCGGAACGGCGGATCGTCGGGACGAAACAGCGCACGGGGGTGAGGCTCGAAAGTCAGCACGGCAAATTTGCGGTTTTGCGATACGGCAATGTTTTTTGCCGCCTCCAACAACGCCTGATGTCCCAGATGCACACCATCGAAATTACCAATCGCGACAACGCTTTCCCGATGCTGCGGCCCGATATCTTCGAGCGCCTTTACAATATCCATAAACGAACCTTTATCTGACTGGAAAATTTCATGAAGCTAAAAAAATAAGACTCCATTTTTTCCTTATCTTGTGTAACCATCCGCCTGCTGTGTGCGAACACAACAATAACGCGCAGCCCAAAATTAAGCTTTTCTGCGTGTTATTCAACAATCTTTTATGTGGAGGAGATATTTCCATGACTAAAGCTAAAATCAACACCCTGATCGCCAGCGCGGTTGCCGTGACACTTGCGGGTGGTTTCGTTGCCACCGACGCGCATGCTATGGCCGGTGACAAGGAAAAATGTTTCGGCGTTGTAAAGGCCGGAGCCAATGACTGCGCCAATATGAGCAAAAGCCATAGCTGCGCAGGACATGCCGAAATGGATGCCGGCGGAGACGAGTGGATTGCTCTGCCCAAGGGCGTATGCGAGCGCCTTGCCGGCGGTTCCCTGACTGCTGTGAATGACGAAGCCGCTGCAGACGCCGAAATGGATCATGGCGCCGAAGACGATCACGGCATGGGAGAATAAGAGGCATAGATGCCTTCTCATTTGAAACATAATGAGCCGATTAAAAACACTTTCCCACCGGCGTCGGCTCCGACCGATCCGGTGGGAATTGGTTTAAGGCACCCGTATTACAGGGAAGTGCTTGACACCTTCCCGACCGTCGGCTGGCTGGAGGTTCACCCGGAAAATTATTTCGGCGGCGGTGCGCACCGCCATTTCCTGAGCGCTATCCGCCCGCACTATCAACTCAGCCTGCATGCCGTCGGGCTTTCGCTGGGCTCAGACCAGCCAGTGAGTGAGGGGCATCTGCGCCGCTTCAAAGAACTGATTGATATTTACCAGCCCTTCAACATTTCCGATCACGCCTCGTGGAGCGCGAGCGGCAACGCGCATTTAAACGATCTTCTGCCCCTGCCCTATACCGCCGAGAGCCTCGATAGGCTCGCGCGGAATGTGGAAAGGGCGCAGGAATATTTTGGGCGTACGATGTTGATCGAAAACCCGTCCACCTATATCGCCTTTGCCGATAACGAAATGACAGAATTCGAATTTATGAACGCGCTGAGCAAAAAAACAGACTGCGGCCTGTTGCTCGACATCAACAATATCTATGTGCAATCGCATAATCACGGTTTCGATGCGTATGAATATATCGACCATATAGAGGCCGCGCCCGTGGGCGAAATGCACCTAGCCGGACATGTGGAACAAAAGGCCGGGGACGGCGTCATACTGGTCGACACCCATAGTCGGCCCGTGAAGGACAATGTGTGGGATTTATACGAACACGCGGTAAAGCGTTTCGGCGCCGTGCCCACCCTGATCGAATGGGATCAGGATTTCCCTTCCCTTGACGTGCTGGTGGGGGAAGCGGATAAAGCGCGAGCGATCATTCACAAAGTGACAGGCATGGCGCATGCGGCTGAATAAAGTTCAGGAAAGTTTCAAAGAGCTGATGCTTGATCATCCCAAGGCGCTGGACAGCCCGCCCGCCGAATTCGCCGCGCTTTTCATGGAAGGTAACATCCCCCTTCCCGCGAGGCTAAAGGTCTACCGCAACAATATCGTGGGCAGTTTGACCGATTTGATGCTCGCCACCTTCCCCACCATCGAAAAACTGGTGAGCAAAGAGTTTTTTGAAGGAATGGCGCGCAGCTTTATTTTGAAACACCCGCCCGCGCAGGGCTGCCTTTCCCTCTATGGCGCGGGTTTCGCGGAGTTTATTGAAGGGTTTTCCCCGGCGAAAAGCCTGCCCTATTTGCCCGATATGGCGCGGCTCGAAATCGCGATGAACGAAGCCTATTACGCGCCGGATGATGAGCCCCTGAAGGCAGAAGACCTTGCGGCTGTGCCACCTGAAGACCTTGGCGCTTTGCGCCTTAATTTGCGCAGCTCCGCCCGCCTCCTCGCCTCGCCCTTCCCGCTTACCGCCATCCGTGCTTTTTGCGAAAGCGGCGACCCCAAGGCCACGCTCGATATCGACAGCGGCGGGGAAATGCTTATGATCTACCGCCCGCATTTGCAAAGCCTGATCGTTACACTCGCCCCGGATGATTTCGCGATGCTCTCGGTTCTCACGGAAAACCTTATGCTAGACGAGACGTTGGAGCGCACCCTTTCCGACCATCCGACCTTCAACCTGCAAAAATTTCTGGCAACACACCTTGGCTATGAAACCTTTTCTTCTCTTTCCACGAATAAAGATTGTGAAGGAATAAGATGATTGTCATCCCGGGCTTGTCCCGGGATACATTCATCCACTTTCGCGATTGAGGAAAAATGGATTCCGGCATGCGCCGGAATGACAATTAAGGGAAAAAACCAAATGATTACTTTTATCAAAACCATCGACAACGCCATCGAACCCTTACGCATTTTTGCCGACCGCGTCGGCGCGCCTTTATTCGATCTGGCGGCGCGGCTTTACGTCGCAAACGCCTTTTTTAAATCCGGCATGATACGGCTGGGCGACCTTGTAAACGGTAATTTTGACAATCAGATATTCCTGTTCGACCTTGAACACCCTGTCCCCGGTCTTTCACCAACAATTGCCGCGTATGGCGCGACAGCCGGAGAAATTATCCTGCCCGTACTTCTGGTTTCCGGCCTGTTCGGGCGCTTTGCTGCCGCGGGGCTACTCGTCATGACGCTAATTATCGAGCTGACCTATATTCATGCGCCAGAACATATCTTATGGGCGTTTTTGGCCGCCTCGATCCTGATCCGTGGCCCCGGAACCCTGTCGGTTGACCATCTTTTACGCAGGTTTTTGCATACCAAATCATAAGCTTCCCTTGTTAGGGCGTTCGAGTGTCTCTACATTGATCCCTGATTTAACACGAGGGGACGAAACAGGTGATTGAAACGGCGCGGCAAAAGATTCTTTTAACCGGTCTTATTATCGACATTATTATCATCGACCAGCTTACCAAATGGATTGCGATGGAGCGATTCTTGCGCCCGGCACACGATGGCACGTCCGTGGATATTCTGTCGTGGTTCGGCTCGATTCCCGTCAAAATTCCATATGTAGAAGTGCCAGTAACCGGGTTTTTCAATATCGTCATGGTGTGGAACAAGGGCGTAAGCTTCGGCCTGTTCAACCATGGATCGACCGGAATCGATGCGCAAATCCTCATGGGCCTTGCACTTGTCATTTCGGTCGCGTTTCTAGTCTGGCTCTGGCGCAGTTCTTCCTGGTTTCAGGGAATTGCCATCGCGCTTGTGATCGGCGGCGCGTTGGGCAATGTCATAGACCGCGCACGTTTCGGCGCCGTAGCCGACTTTCTGGATTTTCATATCGCAGGACTGCACTGGCCCGCATTTAATATCGCCGATAGCGCTATTGTTATTGGCATTGGTCTGCTGATCTTTTATTCTGTGCTTCTTGAGACAAAACATAAAAAGAAGGACGATAATGCGTAATATCAAGATTGCATTACTGACCGGGCTGGCCGCTTTCACCCTTACCGCCTGTAGCAGCGCGAAAGAGACGCTGGGCCTGACCAAGCACAGCCCCGACGAATTCGCGGTGATCAAGCGCGCGCCCCTGACCATGCCGCCCAATTATTCCCTGCGCCCGCCGCAGCCCGGCGCCCCGCGCCCACAGGAACAGGCCAGTGCAACACAAGCCCGCCAGACAGTATTTGGTGATGTGGACGAGACACAGGCCCAGCCGGAAATCCAGAGCTCCGCCGAAGAGCTTTTCCTTCAGCATGCGGGCGCCGATCAGGCACGCAGCGATATTCGGCAAGTTGTGAACGAAGAAACCGATAACTGGACAGACAAAAACAAACCGGTCGCGCAGAAGCTTCTCGGTCTGGCAGGGGCGGGCAATGATGAACCGCCCGCCACCCTAGTCGATCCTAAGAAGGAAGCTGAGCGCCTGCGTGAGAATGCCGAAAGCGGCAAACTGGCAACCGAAGGCGAGACTCCGACCGTTGACGAATAAAAAGACATTATACACATCCTTGAGTATAGGTATCACGCTGCTGCTGGTGATTATCAGCGGCGGGCTTTATTTCTTTGTCCCCAAATATGCCGATAATGTTCATATCCTGCCCTCAGTCAAAGCGCCGGAGAAGGTTTTCAACGCGAAATCCTATACCCTTGATAACGGGTTGCGCGTGATCGTAGTAGAGAATCATATCGCCCCGGTGGTCACGCACATGGTCTGGTACGGTGTAGGCGCAGCGGATGAAACAGCCGGTAAATCCGGCATTGCCCATTTCCTTGAGCATCTTATGTTCAAGGGCTCGGAAGGTCTTGCGCCGGGAGAGTTCTCAAAAACCATCCGTTCGCTGGGCGGTAATGACAACGCTTTCACCTCTCAGGATTATACCGCCTACTACCAATCCATCGCCTCTGAGCATCTTGAAAAAGTGATGCGGATGGAAGCCGGACGTATGCGCGGCCTTAACGTCCCGCCGGAAGAAGTGGATTCGGAACGGCTGGTGATTCTGGAGGAACGCCGCCAGCGCACCGATAATGACCCGCAGGCGCGTTTCAGCGAACAGCTTAACGCTGCGGCCTTTATCAATCATCCTTACGGTACACCCGTCATCGGCTGGTACAACGAGATGGAGAATTTAAGCTGGGAGGACGCGAAAAGCTTTTACGATAAGTGGTACGCACCCAACAACGCCATCCTTGTCGTTTCGGGCGACGTTAGCGGAGACGAGGTTTACGCGCTGGCGCAAGGCATCTACGGCGTGATCCCGCGCGTGGAAGTACCCGCCCGTAATCGTACCACCTCCCCGCCGCTTTATGCACAAACCCAGATCACCATGCACAGCGCGGAAATCCGCCAGCCCGAATTCCAGCGCCTTGTGCGCCTGCCAAGCTACCGCCAGAACGCGCAAGACTCGCTCGCCCTTCAGGTGCTGGAGGAAATACTGGGTTCAGGCCCCACCTCCCGCCTTTATAAAGCCCTCGTGATCGAACAGAAAATCGCCAGCGGCGCCGGATTTTCCTACCGCAGTGAAGCATGGGACGACGCCACCGGATATCTTTATGCCACGCCCACCCCGGGGCGCAGCCTTGAAGAAGTGCGCGATGCGGTCGATGTGGAACTGCGCCGCCTGATCGCTGAGGGCATTACTGCAAGCGAATTGAAAGATGCGGTAAGCAGAATGCAGACCCAAGCCATTTATGCCCGCGACAGCCTGACCGGCCCCGCGATGGTAATCGGATCTTCTCTGATCACCGGATCGGATTTAAACGACGTGGAATACTGGCCGGATAATATCGCCGAAATCACGGCAGAGCAGGTACGCGATGTGGCGCAGCGTTTCCTAGACCCCGATGCGAAAGGGGAGGTTAGAGGCGTGGACGGATTCCTGTTGCCCGAAGGGATGCCCGCCCCGGCAGAGCAGCGTGAGACCGCGCCCGCAAACGAACCCGCCACAGAAGTGTTAGAAGTTCCCGCCGTTCCAGTGTCTGATCAGATGCCGGAGGCCGCAGAATGAAAAGATTATTCCTTACACTTTTCCTGATCCTGATCGCCCTGCCCGCACAGGCCGGATTGCTTGAGATTCAGGAAATCACAAGCCCTGGCGGCATCAAGGCTTGGCTGGTGGAAGACCACAACGTGCCCGTGATTTCCATGGAATTCACATTCAAAAACGCGGGCAGCAAACAGGACCCCGCCGATAAACAGGGGCTGGCGCGTATGGTATCCAACACGCTGGATGAGGGCGCTGGTAATCTGGATTCGCAGGAGTTTCAAAAGCAACTGCGTGATATGGCCATTACATTGGGATATAGCGCCTCGCGCGACGATCTGTCGGGCAGTTTGAAAACCATTACCGCCAACCGTGGCAAGGCCTTTGAACTGCTGCGCCTGTCTCTGACCGCGCCGCGTTTCGATGAGGAACCTGTGGCACGCATGCGGCAAGCCAATCAGGCGCGCATCCGCTCCTCCCTTTCCGATCCGGAATGGATCGCGGCCCGCCTTCTCAACGACGTGGCCTTCGCCGGACACCCTTACGCCCAGAATAGCGGCGGAACGATATCGAGCCTTGCCCGCATCACGCCGGAAGATTTGCGAACCTTCGCCGCCGCCAATCTGGCGCGCGACAATCTGGTTGTGGCCGTGGCGGGTGACATCACAGCAAAGGAGCTGGGCAAAAAGCTGGATGAAATTTTCGGCGACCTTCCCGCAGCATCCGCCGTAGCGGAAATTTCGCCCGCTACTTTGCAAAATCAGGGACGGATTATCACCTATCAGGTAGACATCCCCCAAAGCATCATCGAGATTTTGCAGCCCGGCATCGGGCGCGACGACCCCGATTACCACAACGCGCAAGTAATGAATTTTATCTTGGGCGCGTCGGGTTTCGGTTCACGTCTGATGGAAGAAATTCGTGAAAAGCGCGGCCTGACCTACGGTATCTATACCTATATGCAGGATTTCGATCAGATCAAAACGCTCGGTATTTCCACCTCGACCGAAAATAAAAATGCGGGAGAAATGCTCTCCATGATCAAAGCGGAATGGGCTAAGATGCTGGATGCTCCTATAACGCAGGAAGAGCTGGAATCAGCACAAAACTACCTGATCGGCTCACTGCCGCTTTCGATGACATCGACCGATAAAATTGCAGGGCTTTTGCTCGGCTTGCAACGCGAGGGATTAAGCACCACCTATCTGAACGAGCGTACTGCCGCGATTGGCGCGGCCCGGGTAGAAGACATCCGCCGCGTGGCGCAAAGATTTCTGGATACGGATAGTTTTGTGACCGTAATCGTTGGCCAGCCGGAAAACATAACTGCGGCCACAAACATGGATATCATTCCCAATGCCGAATAGACCGGACACCAAGGACGAATGGCGCACGCTGGAGACGCATGCCTATGAAATGCAGGACATTCATATGCGTGATCTGTTTGCAAAAGATCAAACGCGCTTTAATGATTTTTCGCTAAGGCTGGATGACCTGCTCTTCGATTACTCGAAAAACATTGTCACAACCGAGACGATGGATTTGCTGGCCGCGCTCGCCGAAGCACAGGGCCTTAATAAGTGGAGGGAAAGACTTTTCTCCGGCGCGCCTGTGAACGTCACGGAAAACCGAGCCGTCCTGCACACTGCCTTGCGCGGTTATGACGGCAGCATTCTAAATCCCGATCCCGACCTTGAGGTTGGCGGCGAACATATCGGCGGTTTCATCGAAACGACCTTAAGCGCGATAAAAAACCTGAGTGATAAAATTCGGAATGAAGGCGAGTTTACCGATGTAGTGAATATCGGCATCGGCGGTTCAGATCTGGGCCCGCAGATGGTCTGCGAAGCTCTGACCTCCTTCACCGAGGGGCCGCGCATGCATTTCGTTTCGAACGTGGACGGCGTGCATCTTAGACAAACTCTGCGAAAACTCGATCCTGAAACCACGCTCTTTATTGTCGCCTCGAAAACATTCACCACGCTGGAAACCATGACGAATGCCGGAAGCGCTAAACGCTGGCTTGGCGATCTCGATACCGGAAAGCATATGGTGGCCATTACCACCAACACGCAGGCCGCGCTGGATTTCGGCATTCAGGCTTATCACATCCTGCCGATGCGTGAATGGATCGGCGGACGTTACAGCCTATGGTCGGCGATCGGACTTCCCATCGCTATTGCCTGCGGGTTTGAAAATTTCGAAAAAATGCTGGCTGGAGCACGGCAAGCCGATACGCATTTCGCCGAAGCGGAAGCGAAAAAAAATATTCCGGTGATCATGGCGCTGCTCTCAGTATGGTACGGCAATTTCATGAAAACCCGCGCGCAGGCCATTTTGCCTTATGCACAAAACCTGCACCGCCTGCCCGCCTATATCCAGCAACTGGAAATGGAATCGAACGGCAAGGCCGTGGACCGCGAGGGCCGAAATATTTCATACCAAACCGCGGGCGTTATTTTCGGCGAGCCGGGCACAAACGCCCAGCATGCTTTTTTCCAGCTTTTGCATCAGGGCACGCAAATGATCCCGTGCGATTTCATTGCCGCGCGTGAGGATGAACATTCCCTTCCCGGTCATCATGAAAAACTTCTCGCCAATGTTCTCGGTCAGACCCAAGCTTTGATGGAAGGCAAGGAAGACGAAAACCCGCACCGCAATTTCCCCGGTAATAAGCCAAGCAATACAATCCTGCTTCCCCGCCTGGATCCTTATTATCTCGGCATGCTTCTAGCTCTCTACGAGCACAAGGTCTTCGTAGAGGGGGTCATCTGGAACATCAATTCCTTCGACCAATGGGGCGTGGAACTGGGCAAGACCTGCGCCCGCACGATGCTTGAGGCGTTAAAAGGCAAAACTCCGGCGAACGCGGATTCTTCCACCGCCGGTCTGCTTTCCTATATGCGGGGGGAAGATGGAGAATAGCATTCCCGACCCGTCCCGCCTGACGGCGATGACGCAAGCCGATCTGGATAAGGCGCTCGAGCGCAATGAAATGTTCCTCAACGGGCAAAAGGGCGGGCGCCGCGCCGTGCTGAAATACTGTGACCTCTCTTACCTTGATTTCGCCAGCGCCGATTTATCGCATACCGATTTCACCGGTTCGTCCCTGATCGAAGCCAATCTGGAGAACTGTAATTTCACCGGCGCATGTTTTTACGGCTGTGATTTACGTGACGCCAATATGAAGCGCGCCAAATTGAACCGCGCCGATTTGCGCGGGGCGCATCTAGGCGGAGCCGATCTGGAAGGCGCAAACCTGAACGATGCAGATTTACGCGAGGGGCGCATCATGCGGCGCTCTCAAAGCGGCGGGCTGGAAGACAAATTAAGAGAGGGCATAGAGGGCGCTCACACAGTACTCACCGGCTCGCGGCTGATCGATGCGGACCTTAGCGGCGTGCAGGCGATTAACGCCGATTTTTCGAACACCGATATGGCGCGCGCCAAGTTTCAAAATGCGAATATCAGCCACGCCACATTTCAGAACGCAAATTTGAGCGATTCCGATTTCGCGGGCGTAATTGCCGAGGAAGCGGATATGAGCTCCGCCATCATGGCGGGCGTCGCACTGGACGGGTTAGAAATTCAAGGCGTGAATGTTCACGGCATTACCACCGAAGACGATCTTGGCGAAACACTCGATCAGGATGACGGCAATCTTGAGCTTCTGCTTGAGCAGCATAGAAAATGGGTGGGCAGCGGCGGCAAGGAAGGGCAGCGTCTTGATCTAAGCGGTTATGATCTTCGCAATGTCGTCGATATCACCCAATACCCCTTTACGGCCGTCATGGCCAAAAACGCCTGTTTCATCGGGCAGGATTTGCGCAAAGCACAGCTTCAGAGCGGTGTGTTCGAGGGTTCCGATTTCCGCGACTGCAAAATGCAAGACGCCGATATGCGCGGTTCCGATTTCAAAAAAGCGAAATTCTCGCGCGTGAATTTTACGGGCGCGAAATTCAGCGCGCTTAAATTCGGCAAGGAACGTTTGCAGCGTACGGACTTAAGCGGTGCGGAGCTGCGCAGCTGTATTTTCCGTGATGTCGACTTAAGCGACTGTATCCTGATGGGTGCGAATTTAAGCGGCGCACGCCTGATCAAATGCAATTTGCGCCGCGCCGATTTTACGGGTGCCGTCCTCAAGGGCATGCATGTCGAGGATTGCACGATGGAGGAAACTATTCTCGACCTTGCGGGATTGTCTTAAAAAAGCCATGTCACCCCCGAGACCTGCGAAGCAGGTTCATACTTCGGGGGTCTGGGATGCGAGCGGCAAAGCCGCTCACCTTAACCGGATCCGGCTGTCTTAGCGTTGCTTACGCAACGCCGCGGGGATGACCTAAGGGATTAACCCCTTAGGTCACTTATCCACCGCCGCCGCACACCAATAAGCTGCATTTGCTGACATAAAGCCGTGAACGCGCTAGGTTTCTACTAATCGTTTAGATTTGAAGATGGTCAATTAAATTTCCGACTATTCTTTTGACGTCATCACCCGCTTTATGCGGGTGATCCATGGATTACCCGGACAAGCCGGGTAATGACAGTAAAGAAAGAAGTAAAAAATTATTATGCGTATTAGATATTTACCCGAGACCTTGATCAACCAGATCGCCGCCGGAGAGGTGATAGAGCGTCCCGCCGCGGCCATCAAGGAACTGGCGGAAAATGCGCTGGATGCCGGAGCCACCCGCATTGATGTGGACATTCATGCGGGCGGAAAATCGCGCATTGTGGTTTCGGATAACGGCAGCGGCATGAGCGCGGAAGAACTGACCGCCGCCGTCGACCGTCACGCCACATCGAAACTACCCGGCGACGATCTTTTGAATATCGCCCATCTCGGTTTTCGCGGCGAGGCGTTGGCCTCCATCGCCGCCGTGGCGCGGCTGAAAATCTCCACGCACCAGAATGGCGAAGGATGGGAGATTACCGTCGAGGGCGGCAAAAAAGGGCAACCAGCCCCTTGCGCCCACCCGAAAGGCACGCAAGTCGAGGTACGCGATTTATTCTACGCCACGCCCGCGCGATTGAAATTCATGAAGAGTGAGCGCGCCGAATTTATGGCCGTCAAGGACATGCTCGGGCGCATCGCCATGGGCAACCCGCATTGCGCCTTCAGCCTTTCGCATGACGGAAAATCTGCACTGAAATTGCCCGCCGTTCAAAACGCGCAGGAACGCCTTGCCGCCATTCTGGGACTAGAATTTGGAGAGAACGCGGTTCCAATTAATACGGAGCGCGAGGGCATCACGCTTTCCGGTTATGCGGGCCTACCCACACTTCACCGCGCGACGATGCAATACCAGTATTTATTCGTGAACGGGCGACCCGTGCGCGACAAGCTTTTAACGGGCTGCGTGCGCGCGGCCTATGCCGATGTTTTGCATCACGGGCGTCACCCGATGGTGGCGCTTTTCCTGCGCGTTCCTTCATCCGAGGTCGATGTAAACGTACACCCGGCCAAGGCCGAAGTGCGGTTCCGCGACCCGCAAATGGTGCGCGGGCTTATTATTTCTGCGCTCAAACACGCGCTGCATGAGGGCGGGTTTAAATCTTCCTCCTCCATCGCGGGAAATGCGATCGATCTGATGCGGCCCGAAACCTATCCCGCGCCCGCGAACAATCCACTGCCGCTTCACCGTGGTGTCAGTGCCGTGCCGCGCTCCTACGCTTCGCCTTATCCGGCAGCGCATCTGGCCGAGGCCACGCATCAGGCCTATATGCCGCAATTCGAAACCGCGCCCAGCGCGCGCAGCGAACAAATGGCGGAAGAAATTCAGCAAGCGCAAAACCACCCTCTCGGCGCGGCACGGGCGCAGCTTCATGAAAATTATATCGTCGCACAAACAGCGCAAGGGCTTGTGATCGTCGATCAACACGCCGCACATGAGCGCCTTGTTTATGAACGTTTTAAGGCCCAAGTTGCGGCAAAGGGAATCGAGAAACAGGGATTGCTAACGCCCGAAATTATCGAGATGGACGAAAGCGCCGCCGAACGGCTTTTGGGCTATGCGCCCGCGCTTGCCAAGCTTGGGCTGGAGATCGACAGCTTCGGAGCTGGCGCGATTGCCGTGCAAACCGTGCCCGCCCTCCTCGGCGCAAAAGCCGATATCGGCGGGCTGATCCGCGATCTTGCCGATAACGTGTTGGAACATGACGACGTGCAAATTCTGGAGGAGCGATTGAACGAAGTTCTCTCGACCATGGCCTGTCACGGCTCTGTCCGCTCGGGCCGCCGAATGAGCGCGGAGGAAATGAACGCGCTACTCCGCCAGATGGAAGCCACCCCCTATTCGGGGCAGTGCAATCATGGACGCCCGACCTATATTGAATTAAAGTTAAGCGATATCGAGAAATTATTCGGACGGCGCTAATGGCACAAAGACCACCAGACCACAGAAAAATCATCAACCTCTACGCTGCGTTGGGGGCCGGGTTGGCGCTTACCCTCGTGCCGATGGCGCTGGCGGCGGGGGTATCTCTCCTGTTTATCACCGGGGTTCTGATCGCGGCCTATGTGATGCGCGGGCGCACCGAAAGCGGCAGTTTGCTCGAAAACCATGCGACCTATATCATCCGTACGATCTGGGTCGGTTCGCTGTTCAGCATGATCTGCGTGATCGCAGGCAGCGCCTATATGCATTACAATCTGAATTTTCTGCCGCTGGAAACTTGCGCCAATGACGCCGCCGCGCTTCTGACCGGCATGACGAATGCGGATATGGCGGCCATGGAAGCCTTCGGAGCAGATTTGATGGCGCGCATGAAACCCTGCCTTAAGGGGTTTTTGACCGCCAATAAAACCGTGCTATATACCGCCACCGTGATCGCCGCCGTGCCTATCCTGCTCTATTTCGCCGTGCGTTATGTACGCGGCCTCTCGCGTGCGGTCAAGGGTTACCGAATTGCCAAGCCGCTGGGATGGTTTTGATAAAAAAATTCAACGATTTACTGTTATATAAAAAAATGTTACTTTTTTACCTATCAAAAGAAAAGATAATGTCAAACTGAGTTAGGAGGCATAGCCATGTCACAGGTAACAGGCAAGCCCACTGCCGGATCTATATTTGATGCAGTTAAAGGGCCGAAAGATCTATCAGAGATATTAAAACCATTACAGATACCACCTGAAAACTGGGAAGGCCCCATAACAATCACCTATGGGCAATGGCTTATTCTTAAAGAACTTACTGCTGACCAGGACAGGAAACCGAATGCTGACTTTTTAGTGGAAATAACACGTGGAGAGTTAGAAATTCTTGTAAAATACTTCGGACACCAAGCTGGTCATTTTCTTCACCTTTCCGCGGGAATGCCCATAGCAGGCATGGAAGACATACCGCCATGCTTTTACAAGCAACTAACAGGAGGACTTGATCTTCTCGGGCTCGATCGAGGAAAACACCGCATCGGAAACCGTGAAATATTTGACAGTATGAATGGCCCCTATGTCCTTGTCACTATCGATGAATGGGAAACGCTTCAAGCATTTCGTGCGGAAGAGGACAGGGCAATAGAAGCAATATCCACCCATATAAGACGGGGGATGCGCACTCAATGGGATAGTATGAAACTTCATGATTCCAATCCCAAACGTGTTGATCGAAACGGCTTTATTCGTGTTCTTCCGGATGAATACCGACAGCTCATAGACTATTACGAGACAGCGGCGACAAGATCAGAAGAAATTGGCAAACACGCCAATAGAGCAGGGGGTAGCACATGGGGGGAAGAGCTTGGGTCACCCCACGCTTAAAACTTTAGACAGCCCAGAAACACTCTCGCCGCGTTCAAATCGCGCGTTATGGCGCTGCGGCGTTTGGCGAGCATCGGATCGTCGCCATATTTTTGCGCGTCATACACGCCCGCATGATAATCCTCTTCCGCGAAGGCGGCGTTTAAAATATCTTGTGCCTCCGCCTCCCCTTCCGCGAAAGCAAGCGCGAGGATGAGGGACCCGGATAAAGATGTAACGAGTTGCAGTACGGTGAAACGCTCATCATCCATCGCCTCAACATAAGCAAGCGCGGCCTCATGCGAGGCCTTTTCCTGTTTTAACGCGGCCAAGCCTGTGGTAGTTTTGAGCTTTACACCGAAACGCTTATCGAACCATTCGCGCCATATTGCCCAACGCTCATCTTGCATCACTCGCAGGCCTTCCGGCCCTTCCGCCGGATAGCAAATCAGATCGGTATCAAGATACTTTAAAACGCTTTCCTGCATCACGGTGCGGTTTTGCACAACGCAGTCCTGACAGGTGATGAGGATTTGTGTGATCGGCATGGTATCGGGAATAACCGCCTCGCCCTGCGCCGCCCATTCTTTCACGATTTCATCGGCCATGACTTGCGTGGGAACAAGGAGATCCACCTTTGACGGGCGCTTTACCGTCCGTCCGTCGAGCAGGATGTGATAACCGCCGCTATGAGGAGTATGGGATACGAGTTTATAGAATTTTTTCATGGCGCCGATTGTTCCGGATTTCCGTCAACGGTATCATGCGTTTGGGGAACGGAGGTTTCTGGGGCGGCAACCTCTGGCTCTGGCACTGCCTCCTTTTCTTCAACCATTTCCGGCACAGGCTCCGCCACAGGGCAGTTATGCGCAAAGACGATATCGAGATCGAGAAGAAGCGAAACCAGATGGCAATAATCCTCTCCCCGTTTTTGCGGCTCAAGCACTGTACCGTCTTCATGGAAGGCCAGCCGCGCCTTCGCATCGCCCAAAGTAAAATCGACATATTTTTGATCGCTGAATTTATAACGGATATCTTCGGCTTCCCCGGTCTGCGTCATCGGGGCTTCAAAACCAAAGACCTTATCCCCGACAAGCCCTTGCGCCTTTAAGGCGGCCTGTTGAGAATCTGCAGAGGCTTCAATCCCTATATGCTCAAGACTAACAATTTGCTTTCCCCACAAACCGGGAGCCATATAGACATTGCGGATATCTATATCCTTGAGCTTGCCGGTGCTAAATGTCATGTCCCAAAAACTCATAGCCAGATGCACGCTACCCACCGAGAAAACCTCGATGTCTCCGTCCTTGCCCGCAAGACCTTGCAGCCCTTCAAAATCGAAAGCAAGATCGGGATAAAATTCTATACGGTTTAGCGTCTGCACGCTCACTTTAGTATTTGTGGATTTTGAAATGAAATCCTCCAGCGCACCTTTCAACGTATCATTATTGCCGCCCAGCATCGCCAGAACGAATAACAGGAACCCGAAAATCAGGGCCGTGATAACAAAAATTTTCAGTATGCGCTTAAGCCATTTCATGTGATTTAGACCTTCAGCCCTTCGAACGGGTCCTCTTTATAATTGCCATCAAACCCGAATTCCTTCCAGCTTTTCTTCAGCTCCGGCGGCAGGGGCGCGGCTATATCCAGCATACCCTTTTTCACCGGATGGGGGAGGACGATCCTGCGCGCATGCAGGTGCAAACGTTTTGCCAAAGTCATCTGCGCAAAATCAGGCGGCGGCAATTTACTGTCCGGATCGTGTGGCGCTTTATACTTCGTTTCTCCCAAAACGGGGCATCCCATAAAGGCGGCATGAACGCGGATCTGGTGCATTCTTCCCGTGCGCGGCCAGAACGCGACAAACGCCGCCTGACGATGCGCCGCCTCGATGACCGCGTATTCGGTGTGAGCGGATTTACCCTCTTCATCCACCACAATATGTTCGCGCCCCGGCATGCCGATTTTATGAATGGGGGCTTTGATCTGCCCCTGCTGAATTTCGGGAACGGGAGCGCAGATCGCCCAGTATATCTTTTTCACATCCCGCCCCTTGAATGCATCACCCAAAGCTTTGGCCACTTTGGCCGAACGGGCGAGCAGCATCACGCCGCTGGTTTCCTTATCGAGACGGTGGACGAGGCGCGGCTTTACCCCCTCTTCGTTTTTCAGCGCTTCCATCAAATCGTCAACATTGCGTCCGACCTTGCTGCCACCCTGCGTGGCTAGATCATAAGGCTTGTTGATCGCCAGCACGTCGCCGTCATCGTAAATAACGAGAGATTTTATAAAGGCGGCATCTTCGGTCGAAACCTTCTTCTTACGCTCCGACTTCGCGCCCTGCCCTTCCACCGGGGGAATGCGCACGACCTGCCCCGCCGCAAGGCGCGTATCGGTTTTCGCGCGCTTGCCATCCACGCGCAATTGCCCCTTTCTAATCAGTTTTTGCAAAAGGCCGTAAGGAATTTCCGGCACGCGGCGTTTGAGCCAGCGGTCAAGCCGCTGCCCGTCATCGTCTTCGATTACTTCTATATGACGTACACCGCTCATGCGAAAAACTTCCAGACAATCCAGCTTCCGGCGAACACCCCTGCGATGGACAGGATCACCGACCCGGCCACGTAAAGCGCGCTTCCCGCCACATCGCCGCGGCTAAAAAGCGTCATGGTATCGAGGGAGAACGTCGAGAACGTGGTAAAAGCGCCTAAAAACCCGGTGCTTAAAAACAGCTTCCAGCCTTGTGACAAATCCAGCTTCGCCGCAAATAACGCCACCAGCACACCCATCAGGAAAGAGCCCAAGATATTGATGCTCATGATCCCGAGCGGAAACGTTGCCTTTGTTACGCTCATAATCCCCTGATTTACAAAATGGCGACTCACTGCGCCCAGCGCGCCGCCCGCGGCTATTGCTCCTATGCTTGCAATCATTTTAACCTATGCCCCTTTAACAAAACACCATACACTTGGTGTTATTCTGGCGAAAGCCGGAATCTATCCTTTAATGTCATTCTGAGCGAAGCCGTAGAATCTCTTTTTATTTCATGAGATCCTTCGACTTCGTCCCTTCGGGACTACGCTCAGGATGACAAATAAACGTAAGAAAGATGAGTATGTTTAAATCATTAAGCCCCACATATAAAGGGATAGTTCTGGCCCTGATCGGATATTCCGGTTACGCCATCAGCGACACCCCGGCTAAATTCCTGACCGCCCATTACAGCACATTGGCCATCGTTTTTTATATCGCCCTGACCGCGAGCATTTTCATCCTCGTGCTTTCCCCGCTGCTGGGCGGATTTAAAAAACCGGACAGGGGCAGCATCCGCTTTCACGTTTTGCGCGGCATGATGAATCTATTCTTAAGCCTGTTGGTGGTGAAATCGCTTTCCCACCTGCCACTGGCGACCGTTTACACCATCATCTTCGCCAAGCCCTTTATTGCGGCGATTTTAGGGATGATCGCTTACCGTGAAATTGTCACGCGCCAGCGCTGGACGGCCATTGCGCTCGGCTTTGCCGGTATCGTGATTGCCATGCGGCCCGGTGCGGATGGCATAGACCCCGCTCTTTTGCTACCCCTCGCCGCTGCAACATGCGCAGCCGTGATGTGGGTATCCACCAGATCGCTAAAGGGAGAAAGTAGCTTCGCGATGGGGTTTTACACCATGCTTGTCACCGCACTCGTGTCGCTGCCGTTCCTGCTGCATGATTTCGTTATCCCGCACCCTGAGCATCTATACCTGTTCGCTATTTGCGGAGCGGGCGTGAGTACGGGCGTAATTGGTCTATCACTGGCATTTCAGAACGCGCCATCGGCGACCGTTTCGCCCTTTCACTACACGCAAATGCTTTGGGGGATTTCGCTTGGCTATCTCGTTTTCGCTGACGTGCCGGACGCCCTGACCATGCTCGGCGCAGTCGTTATTATCTCCAGTGGGCTTTATCTGATCTGGGCGCGCAGCCGGGAAAAGCAGTAAGATTATCCCAATATAATCAAGCAACCAAGTTGCTCTTGGCCTGCTTGTTTTATAGCGCACTGAACAATGTTGTGCGCTTCCACTTCGGGAGCAAACAACCCCTCACGCAATGCTTCTTTGAAAGCGGGCATCATCTCTCTCAATTTTTGCAATACCACTGGTATCTCTCCCGCACGGACTTGATCTAAATATCTGTCTAAATGCCCGGCTACGGCTCGATTATTCTTCAGAAACGCGTCCACCGCTGCATCGCTTGTTATTTTTTGAACAGCTCTGTCAAAAACCAAACTTAATTCCGCCGACTTCAAATGCTGTGGAGACACCACTACATAACCTCTTGCTTGTGGTTCGCTCACTTTTATATCCCTATTTGTTTAAATTCATTGATCAACCAGTAGCAATTATAAAAAATTATGTCAATTTTTTTCCTTGCGCAGCTTCTGCCAATAGGCCAGCCGCTTGTTAATCTCCCGCTCGAAACCGCGATCGGGGGGCGTATAGAATTCCTGACGCTCCATGTCGGGCGGGAAATAGCTAAGCCCCGAAAATCCTTCCGGCGTATCATGGTCGTAAACATAGCCCGAACCATAGCCCTGAGTTTTCATCATCTTGGTCGGCGCATTCATCGCATGAGGCGGCGGCATCAATGATCCCGTCTCCGCCGCAACGCGTTTCGCCGCTTTAAGCGCCATGTAGCTGGCGTTAGATTTCGGCGCTGTCGCAAGATAAGTGCAGGCCTGCGCCATCGCAAGCTCCCCTTCCGGCAGACCCAAACGCTCATACGCATCCCACGCCGCAATAGCGACCTGTAGCGCTTGCGGGTCGGCGTTTGAAATATCTTCGCTCGCCACGCATACCATACGGCGCAAAATATATTCCGGGTCTTCGCCGCCCGCCAGCATGCGCGCCATCCAGTAAAGCGCCGCGTCAACATCCGATGCCCGCAGCGATTTGTGAAACGCGGAAATCAGGTTGTAATGCGCCTCGTCCCCCTTATCGTAAAGCGGGGCGCGGCGCTGGGCGATTTGCATCAGGCCTTCGGTATCCAGCGCCTCTTTGGCCTGCGCAAAAATCTGCTCCGCCATCGAAAGCACATAGCGCCCGTCCCCGTCCGCCATGGCCTTGAGCATAGAGCGCGCATCATCGGTTAAAGGCAATGTGCGCCCTGTATCCTCTTCCGCACGCCGCAAGAGGTTTTCCAGCGCCTCGTCATCAAGGCGTTTTAAAACAAAAACCTGCGCGCGGGACAGCAGCGCGGCGTTCAGCTCGAAAGACGGATTCTCGGTGGTCGCGCCGATCAAAATAATCGTGCCGTCCTCGACCACGGGCAAAAACGCATCTTGCTGCGATTTATTAAAACGGTGAATCTCATCGACGAATAATAATGTCTGTTGCCCCTTTTGACGGCGGATTTTGGCGGATTCAAAAACCTTGCGCAAATCCGCTACGCCGGAAAAAATCGCCGAAAGCTGCTCGAAATGAAGGCCCGCCCCGGCGGCGATAATCCGCGCAATCGTGGTTTTTCCGCATCCCGGCGGCCCCCAGAGGATAAAAGAGCTGATATGCCCGCCCTCCAGCATTTTAGCCAGCGGCGCGCCGGGCGCGGTCAGATGCTCCTGCCCCGCAACCTCCTCCAGCATTTTGGGGCGCAGCCGGTCGGCCAGCGGACGGTTTGCATCCGCCGACTCTTCACCACCCTTTACTGCAAATAAATCCGCCATGCGCTTGACCTTGACCTACTAAATATGAGAAATATCTCACTCTATGGAAGAAACGGGACATTTTAAAGATTTATCATGCTAGCCCAAAAACTTGAATACACAGCAGAGGTCGAGGCCTCCACTGCCCCTGTCTACGAAAAACTGAAAAACCAGTACAAGCCCGAATACTGGCGCACTCTTGCGCCTTACATCCATGAGATCAACCGCCTGAAGCGCGAAAAAAACGCTGTGATTCTGGCGCATAACTATATGACGCCCGATATTTTCTTCGGTGTGGGCGATATTGTCGGCGACTCGCTGATGCTGGCGCAAAAGGCCGCCGCAACCGAAGCCGATATTATCGTGCAATGCGGCGTTCATTTCATGGCCGAAACTTCGAAAATCCTTTGTCCCGAGCGCAAAGTTCTGATGCCCGATATGCAGGCCGGTTGCAGCCTTGCGGAATCAATCACGGCGCAGGATATCCGCGATCTTAAGGCAAAATATCCCGGCATTCCGGTGGTGTCCTACGTGAACACCTCGGCGGCTGTGAAAGCGGAAAGCGATGTGTGCTGCACCTCCTCTAACGCCTTGAAAATCGTCAACGCGCTGGGGCGCGAGGGGCATGACACTGTCATCATGACGCCTGATAAATTCCTCGCCCAGAATGTGGCCGCCGAAACGGATGTAAAGGTGATTTTCTGGGAGGGCACCTGCATGGTGCATGAGCGTTTCACAGCGGATGACGTGCGCAAAATGCGCGCGGCCAATGACGATCTGATCGTTCTGGCCCACCCCGAATGCCCGCCGGAAGTGATGGCCGAGGCTGATTATGCGGGCTCCACCGCCCAGATGGACGAGTATATCAAAAAGCACCAGCCCAAGCGCGCCATGCTAATGACCGAGTGTTCCATGAGCGATAATATCGCCGCCGCAAACCCTAATGTAGAGATGATCGGCACCTGCCAGATGTGCCCGCATATGAAACGTATAAGCTTGCCGAAAATCCTTAAATCCCTGCAAACCGAAGAGCCGGAAGTATTCGTGGACGAGGCCCTGATCGCCCCGGCGCGTAAGGCCATCCAGCGTATGTTGGAATTGAGTTAGCCATGCCGTCATTGCGAGGAGGCCACGCCGACGAAGCAATCTAGTAATGGTGCTTGTGTCACTGGATTGCTTCGCTTACCCTCGCAATGACGAAAGAAAATAACATGACACTATCACCCATCATTATCGAAGACATTGTAAAAACCGCCTTGAAGGAAGATCTGGGCCATGGTTTCGACATTACCTCCAACCTTTTAATCCCCGCGAACCAGAGTGCCAAAGGCATATTGCGCGCGCGCGAAGACGGCGTAATTGCCGGTTTGATGGTTGCTCTTTCCGCCTTTTCCTTGACCGATATCGATTTTGATATGAGCATTATGGTGCAGGATGGCGACCAGGTAAAAGCGGGCGATACCATTGCCGTGATCGAGGGGCCGGCGCGCAGCCTTCTGACTGCCGAACGCGTAGCGCTCAATTTCCTCTCCCACATGAGCGGTGTTGCCACCGCCACCGCCCGCTATGTGGCTGAAGTGCAGGGTACGGGCACGGAAATTTGCGATACCCGCAAGACCCTGCCCGGCCTGCGTTTGCTGCAAAAATACGCGGTGGAAATCGGCGGCGGAGCCAATCACCGTTTCGGGTTGGACGATGCGATCCTCATCAAGGACAACCATATCGCCGTCGCCGGAGGCATTGATGCGGCGCTGGATCAAGCTTATATGCTCGCCTCCCACACGAAAAAGATCGAGATTGAGGTCGATACGCTGGAACAGCTTGAAGAAGTGCTGGAAAACGGCAAGGCCGACATCGTACTGCTGGATAATTTCGACCTCAAAGCCCTAAAAAAAGCCGTATCGATGTGCGAAGGGCGCATCGTGACCGAAGCATCGGGTGGAATCACGCTTGAAAACGTCAAAAAAATCGCCGAAGTTGGAGTTAATTACATTTCCATCGGGGCGCTGACCCATAGTGTGAAAGCTCTGGATATCGCGTTAGATATTGAAATATAAAGAAATTACCTATCAGCCGCGTTTTTTGATTTTATTAGGCTTCCTTTCATTTTTTTACGCGATAATAATAAGGTGGTTTTAGCAAAACACGCAGCTTTGCGGGCAAATGGGGCTATAGAGCTTTGAATATAATGAGTTTTTTAAAATCTTCTTTTAGTGCGCCTTTATGGCCTGCACATAACCCTCTGTTATTAATAGCATTTATTGCGCTTTCTTTCGCGCCCGCCGCCGCATACGCCAAAGTCACAGCCCTGACCCAAGATAACGTAACCGAGTTTATAAAACAGACGACCAAGGTTGCCGATGGCCATGCCAGTGAAATGAACGCCCAACAGGCCCGCAGTTACCTTGAAAAGCACGTCCAGAATGATGCGCGCTTCAAAAGCAAGGTGGAATTTCATATCGCCGGATACCCGACACAGGAAACGACCATGAGCATGGATAAAAAGCAGTTCATGCAGGCCGCCGCCGAAAGCGCGGGCAAGGTCAAGGATTACCACTCTGAAATACAGGTTTTAAGCGTGAAAGTCGCCGCTAACGGCAAAAGTGCGGTGGCGGAAACCAAGAGCAAGGAAGAAGTCATTATTTCCGTGCCTACTGAGGATAATACAGGCATGCAGGAAATGCCCGTAGAAGGGGATTCCATCTGCACCCAGACCATAATGCTGAACAAGCAAGGCGTGATCCAGATGTATAGCGCACAATGCACCACCGACATCGCCTTTATCGGCGATGACGACTTTTAGGCCCTTGCCCGTCCCGTTAATACCTTATTAATATTTTATCTCTATGTTGGCAGTTAGATAAACCCTTTTTTAAAGGAGACTGCCTTCAACGCGCTAACACCTTTTTATAATCTGGCCGTTAATGCCGCAGACAAAGTGGCGCTTTCCCTGCTCCGCCTACGCCTTGACCCGCTATCATTCTCACTTCCTGACAATCTCTCGCTTACAAATTCACAGAAAATCACAAACCATTGCATCCGTGCTTTTAGTCGTGCGATCGCTGTTGTCGATAGTTTTGTAACCAACGGCGCGTTGCACGGACGCAATATTACAAACCGCCCTGACTTACGTGATGTCTTCAGCCGAATAACACCGCGTTTTGCGCCCTATTTCGCAGGCCTGACCTCCACTCATAATTTGCAGATGATCGGCGGTGCGCTGACTATCATGTTTCTCGCCAGCACGTTCAGCGATGAAAAGAATGTGCAATATGCCGCAGAAAAACTGGAAAGCGTTAGCGAATATGTAACTGCGGAACTTTCCAGCGCATGGGATAGCGCGGGCCATGTTTCGCCGGACAGCCAAGATCCTAACTTCCCGCATTATATATAAAATTATTGAGGGTAAAGAACCTAGCGCCGCGCGACCATCAGCTTTTTAATTTCCGCAATCGCCTTGGCCGGGTTCAAACCCTTGGGGCAGGTATTGGTGCAGTTCATAATGGTATGACAGCGGTAGAGGCGGAACGGATCTTCCAACGCGTCCAGACGCTCCCCGGTTGCCTCGTCACGGCTGTCAGCGATCCAGCGATAGGCCTGCAGCAAAATGGCGGGGCCCAAAAAGCGGTCGGCATTCCACCAGTATGACGGACAGCTTGTCGAGCAGCAGAAACATAAAATGCATCCGGCCGGGCCATGGCCATCCGCCCCGTTTAAAATATCGGCATCTTCCGCGCTTTGCAGACGCTCGCGGCCTGGCGCGGGACTGTCGGCCTTCATCCACGGCTCGATGGATGTGTATTGCGCATAAACATGATTAAGGTCCGGCACAAGGTCTTTAACCACCGGCATATGCGGCAGAGGGGTAATTTTCACATCGCCTGATACGTCGTCGATCGCCTTGGTGCAGGCCAGCGTGTTGGTGCCATCAATATTCATGGCGCAGGAACCGCAAATCCCCTCGCGGCAGGAACGGCGGAAGGTCAGCGTCTGATCGATATCGTCCTTGATGTGGATCAGCGCGTCCAGCACCATCGGCCCGCATTTATCCAGATCGATTTTATATTCATCAAGGCGCGGGTTTTCTTCGTCATCCGGGCTCCAGCGATAGACCTTAAAAACCTTGCTGCGCTTGGCGCCCTTGGCGGCGTCAACGTGCCTGCCCTTCGTGATCTTGGAGTTTTTCGGTAACGTAAATTCGGCCATGATGTTTTAACGCTCTTTTATAAAAAATATCAGCGTCATCAAGGTAATAGGTTAGAGGCCAAATGTGAAGAGGGTTTTGTCTGACTTTAAGGATTGCGGCTCAAATCTTGTCCCGCCGGAGCATTTGATTTCTTCTTCTCTTTTTGCTGATATAAAGCACCATCAGCTTCTCTAAGGAGAGTTGTGATTAAAGCGTCTACTCTTTGTACCGACAAATCTACGTTGGGCCTTCCCAAATGTTCCGGGCGTAGCGGGGAGCTAACCCCCATGCTGGTTCTGACAAATACTTTTCCGCTTGCCCCTCCTTCAAGGGGGGCAGCCATTATATAAACGTTGCCCAGATTGCCCTCGAGCCTATCAGCTGCAGACTGGGCGAATCTATCATCTGCCAACGAACTAGTAAAAAGCACCAGAAACTCATCTCCATGAGGACTGGCAGGAAACTGTTTATATTTTTCTTCATCGCTCATATGGGCAGAGACATCAGCCTTTCTAATAGATTTTTTGAGGGATACCGCAACCTCTACCAAAGCCCTATTTCCTGCGTCATGGCCGTATGTGTCGTTAAGCGCCTTAAATTCGTCCACGTCCAGCGCCACTATAGCGACTTGAATATCGCGGTGACGGTGCATGTGCATAATCGCCCGGCGCACTGCTTGTTTAAACCCGGAAATATTGGCAATGCCTGTACGGGGATCAATCATGGCCTTTTTTTCAGATTCATCCAGAGAAACAAGCGCCTGTTTAAAGGCTGTTGCTAACGGAGAAGATGCAAGAGCACGGGCAACATGGGACCTATCGAGTCCCGGAAAGATTTTACTAAGGTGCGCAGCGGTATCCCCGATAAGGTTCTCCAAGGGGTTAGGCCCTTGAATCTCCCCATACGCAGGAGTTGCTCGCTTTAACTCGAAACTTTTCAGCTTTCTCATGCCGAAACACTACATTTATTTACATAAATATACAAGTTTTTTGTTGCTATACAGAAGGATAGCTATGGAGGGAAGGATTTAGCCCTTCTCGCCCGCTTCGTCGTCCTTAAAGCTTTCGAGAATCTCGAAAATCGAGCGTTTTTCGCGGGTATTATCGGTGAAAGACCAAATCAGCGCGACGATCCAGCCCAACACGGTAAAGCCGAGCAGCAAATTGACCAGCAGGATCGGCATGAAATTATTATGCTGACGGATCAGCGCAATCCCCGTGGGCAAAAACACAATGGTCAGGCACAGGATCAGCCCCGTCGCCACACGTATCGCAGATGTCACCGGTTTATCGGTCATGTTCGGATTCCTTTTCTTTTTATTAATACAGCCAGAGATGCAATTCTAGAAGAGTTTAATTTACCAAATCCTCGCATTTGACATAGACATAAAGTTATTCTATTGATGTCTTATCAACGCAAGAGGGAAGAACCATCATGAGTACCGATAAATCTAGCAAAGAACCTTTTGAAACGGCCTGCGAAGCGGATGGACAAGAACCAGCCCCGACTCCACTTCAAGAAGTTCTGGCGCTATTCAGGGCAGACTATCTGAGCAAGGCAAAAGAGCTTGGGCTAGACGGTTTAAGCCTGGAAGAACTTCAAGCACGTAATGATCGCATACTAAAAGAAGAGGATATGGACGGTGCACTGCGAGCAGAACTGACTGACCGCCTAAAAGAATGGCGAGAAGGAAATAGAATATTTCCTGAACATTCTCCTGCCCGGAGGGATTCTGCTCGCTCAACAGAGTTACGATTTGCAGCGCATGTACGTAACTTAAAGGAAATTGATGCAGCGCATGTACGTAACTTAGAACAAATGAGCGACGTTGCGGCTTCATTAGAGGATTCTTTTGCCAGATCTGTTGACGGCCGCCCTGCTTCAGCTGCGCCGCTTAGAGAAGAGTTTTTTGCCACACCTGTACGGCGATTGCCGGGTAGTGGGTTCGATGAGGTTACCGGAACTACTTTGGTGAGAAGAAGCGGCAGTAGCGGCGGCGGCTACAGACCCAAAGGGCCTTATGACCGATAAATCTATAGCCTAAACCCTAACAAACCCTCGCCTTCGGCGGCACGGCCTCGACCTCATCGGTGAGCGTGGCTAAAATCACGGAGCGCTAACCGATGGTGGGTTTGCCCTTTTCATCGATCTAAATGCTGCGCTTCCATCTGGGTTCTTAGTAAAGAAAAATCCGTAATCCGGGTTACCTCAGGCCGGACAACATGTCCTTCAACAAGAGTGAAAGGCTTTAATACCCCCATCTCGCTTCGCGGAAACAAGGCGGGATCGTAGTGGTGAACATGATACATGAAATCCCCGGCATACCCCCCGTCTTCAAAAGGCATTTTTGGAAATTGTTTGTCTGGAACCTGCTCTCTTAGAGCAGCTTTATATATATTACAAATGACCTCTTGGTCAGTGCTTATGTGAGAGAAAGCATTTAGTCCTGCGTATCCCATATAGGGCGCAGAGGTGAATAAAAGTTCAGTTCTTGTAGTATCTCCGTACTCTTCGTTAATCCGTCCGGTTGGAAACTCATAAGGCCCTATTGTCTGAGAAGGAAAATAGAATTCCTCTGTAACGGAAAAATTGATCTCATACCTGCGGATCAAATCTTGCCTTTCATTTTCTGAAAGAGGAAAGGTACAGATTTGCGCAAAAACCTGAAAAACCCACTGGCTTTCAATGCCCAGCAAATCTTTAAGACGTTGTTGTCGTGTACCCCATGCCATGATTATGGCACTTTACGAGAAGTTTTTAAATTATGTCAATAAATTAATAAACCCTTGCCTTCGGCGGGACGGGTTCGACCTCGTCGGTGAGTGTGGTCAGGATGACGGGGCGGTAACCGATGGTGGGTTTGCCCTTTTCATCGATCCAAGTCACCGTATGTTTCATCCACTTCTTGTCATCGCGGTCGGGGAAATCTTCGCGGGCATGTGCGCCTCGCGATTCCTCGCGATTGGCCGCCGAATGCATGGAAACAACCGCCTGACCCAGCAGGTTTTCAAGCTCCAGCGCCTCCACCAGATCGGTATTAAAAATCATGGAACGGTCGGTGATGCCGAGATCCTTTTTCGCGGCAAAGCATTTATCGATGGCCTTTACGCCGTCATTGAGAGTCTCTCCGGTACGGAACACGGCGGCGTGATCCTGCATCGTGCGCTGCATCTGACCGCGCAGAACTGATGTGCGCGTTTTGCCCTTGGCATGGCGGATTTTATCAAAATGCTCCAGCGCTTTTGTGCCGTCATCGCCCTTAAACGGTTTATGCGGCGCGCCGAGTGTAACCGTTTCCGCCGCCCGTATCGCCGCCGCGCGGCCAAACACCACCAGATCGAGCAGGGAGTTGGAGCCCAGACGGTTCGCGCCGTGCACGGAAACGCACGCCGCTTCGCCAATCGCCATCAGGCCGGGAACAACCGCGTTCGGGTTTTTCTTGGTCGGGTTGACGACCTCGCAACGGAAATTGGTCGGAATACCGCCCATATTGTAATGCACGGTCGGCAGGACAGGGATAGGCTCTTTCGTTACATCGACGCCCGCGAAAATACGCGCCGATTCCGCAATACCGGGAAGGCGGGAATGAATAATATCGGCGTCCAGATGCATGAGGTTCAGGTGGATGTGATCTTTGTTTTTCCCTACGCCCCGCCCCTCGCGGATTTCAATCGTCATGGAACGGGATACAACATCGCGGCTCGCAAGGTCTTTTGCGGAGGGCGCATAACGCTCCATAAACCGCTCGCCCTCGGAGTTGGTCAAATAACCGCCCTCCCCGCGTACGCCCTCGGTGATCAGGCAGCCTGCGCCATAGATTCCGGTCGGGTGGAATTGCGTGAACTCCATGTCCTGCAACGCGAGCCCGGCGCGAAGGACCATCCCCCCGCCATCACCCGTGCAGGTATGGGCCGAGGTGCAGGAGAAATAGGCGCGGCCGTAACCGCCTGTGGCAAGTATCGTTTGATGCGCACGGAAACGGTGGATTTTACCGTCATCCAAATTCCACGCCATCACGCCGAGACATTCGCCGTCATCGCTCATAATCAGGTCGAGCGCGAAATATTCGATAAAGAATTCGGCCTTATGCTTCAGCGCTTGGGTATAAAGCGTATGCAAAATTGCATGGCCTGTGCGGTCGGCGGCGGCGCATGTGCGCTGCGCCGTGCCCTTGCCGTAATGGGTTGTCATGCCGCCAAAGGCGCGCTGGTAAATTTTACCCTCCGCTGTGCGCGAAAACGGAACGCCGTAATGTTCCAGCTCGATAATCGCCGGAATGGCTTCCTTGCACATATATTCAATAGCGTCCTGATCGCCCAGCCAGTCCGACCCCTTAATCGTGTCGTAAAAATGAAAGCGCCAGTCATCTTCGCCCATATTCCCCAAAGCCGCGGAAATACCCCCTTGCGCCGCCACAGTGTGAGAACGTGTCGGGAAAACCTTGGACAGGAACGCAGTCTTGAGACCCTTTTCCGCACAGCCAAAACCGGCGCGCAAACCCGCCCCACCCGCGCCGACAACAACGACGTCAAATTCGTGATCTACAATTTCATATGTTTGTTTCATATTTCATACTTCCTAAATTTAATTAACTGGCTCCGCTGGCTGATTGCCGCGAACCATCTTTACCCCCTCGCGAGCGACCACATATCCCAATCCCGCCGAGCCAATAGCTGCGATCACACCAAAACCTATATTCTGCGCATTGGGTTCTGCCATAGAGGCTTGTGTAAAAACCCGCGCTGCGTTCAAAAGCAGCACCTCAACCGTCACCCCTTTTGCAAGAAGAACAAAATCCGAAGAAAGCCCCATCTCTACACCCCTGCCGTAAAGGCGATTTTTAGAAGTGATACAATCGCGCTCACGCCCAACACAAGAGCAAAAGCCTTCATCATAATGATGCAGAAATGGCGCACGGAAACATTGGAAACATAATCCTGAAACACGACCTCGATCTCGAGAACAAAGTGCTTAAGCGTCACGCCGACAAATAATATACCCGCGATCAAGTTAACTGGCTGCGCCATCCAAGCGGCAAAATCCTCGTAAACTCCGCTTCTCAGGGAAAACACCGTATATATGAACCACAGCACAAGCGGTATATTGGCAAGCGTGGTGACGTTGTGAGCAATCTTGTGACCTGTACCCTCGCTCATATTACTGCCCTCCGAAAACAAGAAATGCGATGCCCAGCGTTAATAACGCGGATACCACCAAAACGATATTGCCCGTCATTTCTCCGAACTTGACGTTCACACCGATGACCATATCCCACAAGACGTGGCGAATACCGTTCCCCATGTAGAAGAAAACAACGAAAGCACCCAATAAAAGCTTCAGCGTTACAAATAACTGCAGCTCGGGCTTGCGAAGAAACTCCATCGTGCTGTCGTAATATTCCGGCGACCAAACAACCGCAACAAACCACATAAGGATAACCGATAACGCGATGAACAGCGCAATACCGGCAGCCCGTCCGATAATGGACATGAGAGCATTATACGGCAATTTATAAACCTGTAGATGCGGAGAAAGCGGGCGCTCTTTTGCCATGGATATTTCCTTGTACCATAAAATTCAACGCCTTCATAATAGGCGCTGGCGCGGCGAATTCAAGCCGTTTCTTGGGAACAAACCCTCACCCGGCGTCATTCCGGCGCAAGCCGGAATCTAGGCGTATGTGGAACGCGATCCCGGTTTTCACCGGGATGACACCTCATTTTGGATCCATAAAAGCGTAATCCGTATACCCCTTTTCATCGCCGCCATAGAATGTAGACGGGTCGGCCATGGCAAGCTCATGCCCTGCGCGCAGGCGCTCTGGCAAATCGGGATTGGAGATATAAAGCTTGCCGAACGCCACAAGCTGCGCATCGCCCGCCTGAAGGATGGAGGCCGCGCTTTCCGCGCCAAAGCCCCCGGCCGACAATATCGCCCCCTCATAAAACTGGCGGATAAAAGCGGTGATAGAGGGCGGAGCGTCCGCCGCCTCACGCTCTTGCACGCTGCCCCAGCTCCGCTCGACCAGCGAGAGATAAGCCAGATCAAGATCGTCCAGCTTTTGCGCCAGATATTCATAGGTCTGTTCTATATCGCTGCCGTGCATATCATTCGATCCGCCCCACGGGGAAATGCGCAGGCCCACGCGGTTCGCAGGCCAGACCTCCAGCACGGCGTCCAGAACCTCGAGCATCAGCCGCGCGCGGTTTTCGATACTGCCGCCATATTCGTCCGTGCGCTCATTCACGCCGTTATACAGGAATTGCTCCAGCAGATAGCCATTCGCGCCGTGAACCTCGATACCGTCAAATCCGGCTTCCTTCGCGTTTTTGGCGGCCTGCACGTAATCGGCGATAATGTCTTTTATCTCGGCGGTTTCCAGCGCGCGCGTGGCGGCGAAATCCTTAAAGCCGGTTTCGGTAAAGGCCTGCCCCTTGCGCGGCACATTCGCCGAGGGCCCCGCGGGCAAAACGCCGCCGGGCAAAAGATCGGGATGTGACACCCGCCCGCAATGCCAGAGCTGGCAGATAATCCGCCCGCCCTTGTCATGCACAGCTTTGGTGATTTTTTTCCAGCCCGCCACCTGCTCCTTGTTGTAAATTCCCGGCGTCCAGGCATATCCGGCGGCGGTGGGGGAAATAATCGTGGCTTCGGAGATAATCATCGCCGCGCCCGCCCGCTGCCCGTAATAACGCGCCATCATGTCGTTAGGAACGCGCTCTCTGCCCGCTCGTGAGCGTGTCAGCGGCGCCATGACGATCCGGTGCGGCAATTCAAGCGCACCCACCTTGATCGGCTCGAACAACAGCGACATATCGGCGTGATCGTTAAGGCGGTGGTCGGGGGGGAAATCGGACGGCATGAAAAACTCCTGCTTTTTAAAACAACAGGAATGACTTAGCACAAAAAATGGAAAAGCCAATACGCCCTTATCATTCGCATCTCCCCATCCTGTCATTGCGAGAAGCGTCAGCGACGAAGCAATCCAGGAATTTATCTGTTGGAGAGCGATTGCTTCAGCCTTTCAGGCTTCGCAATGACGACAGGCTTATTATTCCATATTGGCGATCTTGCGGTAGCTCGCAATCGCTCTGGCGCGGCTGAACTTGTTGGGTTCGGCGGGGCGTTCATCGTCCTGTTCCACGGCGGGAACTTTCAGCCAAGAGTCGAAATTCTGCACAACGCCGCTGGTCTCGCTTTTGCGACGGGCGCGCTCGGCACCCTCCAGCTCTTCCAGACGGCGGATCAGCGCTTCGAAGAAATAATGATTGAGCAAATCACCACTATCCGCGGTTTCTGCCGAACCGACGGGACCTGCGCCTGTGATGGGCGCGATATGCGGTACGAACCCACTGGAGGGACGACCGGCCATGTGAGACCTGTTTCTAATTTGCATGGGTATCTATATAACCCATACTGTGGATAACTTCAAGGTTAATTTAACGATTTATTAACCTTTATAAGAAACTGTCACATTTCGGCAACATCGGCGAAATTTTCTTACGCCGCCGCTTTCATGTGGTCCTTGATCAGCACTTCGGCGATTTGAACGGCGTTCAGCGCCGCGCCTTTGCGAAGGTTATCGGACACGCACCAGAAATTCAGGCCGTTTTCGACAGAAATATCCTCGCGCACGCGGGAGACAAACACATCGTCCTCGCCTTGAATTTCGGCGGGCGTGACAAAGCGTAAATCTTCCTGCTCCAGATCGACCAGCGTGATCCCTTGCGCCGCGCGGAACAGCTTTTTCGCCTCTTCCGCGCTCAAGGGATTTTCCAGCTCCACATTCACCATTTCGGAATGGCCAATGAAAACGGGAATACGCACGCATGAGGCGCAAACCTTGATTTTTGGGTCGAGGATCTTTTTCGTCTCCACCACCATCTTCCATTCTTCCTTGGTCATGCCGTCATCCATGAACACATCGATCTGGGGAATGGCGTTAAAGGAAATCTGTTTCGGATAAACCGACGGCGTGGGCGTTTCGTTCATGTAAACGCCTTTGGTCTGGTTGAACAGCTCGTCCATCGCCGCCTTGCCGGAGCCGGACACGGATTGATACGTGCTAACCACCACGCGGGTTATTTTCGCCGCATCGTGCAGGGGCTTCAGCGCGACCACCATCTGGATGGTCGAGCAATTCGGGTTGGCTATGATGCCTTTTTTATTATGATCGGCCACGGCCTTGGGGTTTACTTCCGGCACCACAAGCGGCACATCGGGGTCCATCCGCCAGTAACTGGTGTTGTCGATCACAACCGCGCCCGCAGCCGCTGCCTTGGGCGAATATTCCGCCGATACCTTTGCACCGGGAGAAGAGAGCACGATATCCACTCCCTTGAAATCGAATTTCGCAAGATCCTGCACCTTCACATCCGCATCGCCGAAAGACACTTCCTTGCCAACGGAGCGTTCGGAGGCCAGCGCGATCACGTCATCGACCGGGAACTGTCGCTCGTCCAGAATCTTGAGCATTTCGTGTCCTACGTTTCCGGTGGCGCCGACGACTGCTACTTTATATCCCATTTTGATGTCCTTTTTCTTTCAAATCGAGCCTATTGTGATAAGCTAAAACTCTTTAGTAACGCAAGCAATTCTTTAACTTCTCTGCCATGGACCTCAAAGACTTCTACGACGACATCCCCATCGGTGTTTGCATTATACGGCAGGACCGCAAAAATATGGAGATTCTTTATGCCAACCGGGTCATACTCGAGCTGGTCGGGGCTGGGCATGAGGAACAGATCAAGGGTTTGAAATTCCATGATTGCTGGCCGCATGAAGAGGGAGAAAAGCTTAGCAATCAACTCAAAAGCCCGACCCCGCCCGCTTCTTACATCTTGCCGCTTGTTAACGAAAAAACCAGAAAACAGCGCTGGATCAAGTTCGACATTACCCGCGACAAATGGGACCGGGAAGACTGCTTTATTCTCTGGGCCACCGATATTTCCTCCAACAAGGAGGCGGAAAACCGCCTGCAAGAAGCCGTCGAGGAAGCAGATGCAGCCGCCGAAATAAAATCGAATTTCCTCGCCACGATGAGCCATGAAATTCGTACACCGATGCAGACGATTTACGGCCTGCTGGAACTTATGGGCGACGAAAAACCCGGCGACAAGGTCGAGGAAATGATCAAAATCGCGCAAAGCTCGGCAAGCGGCCTTCTGGAAATTCTTGACGATATCCTCGATCTGGCAAAAATGGACGCCGCCAAAATGGAGCTTGACGTTTTCGAGGTTCCTCTTCGCCTTCTGGTACGCGGCACGCTTGAGGCGCTTTCGGTCAAGGTGCACGGCAAGGATGTGAACCTTCTGGATAACATCGAACAGGACGTCCCCTTTGTGGTTATCGGCGATCCCAAGCGCCTGCGCCAGATCATCATGAATCTTGTGGGCAACGCGATCAAATTCACGCCCAAGGGTAATGTTACGGTGCGCGTTACCACGAAAGTACAGCATGTCAGTGCGCCGGAAAATGGTGTTGCCCTTCGCTTTGAGGTCATCGACGAGGGGATCGGCATGAGCGAGGAAGTCTGTTCCCGCCTGTTCAGCAATTTCACGCAGGCCGACAGCTCGACGGCACGTAAATTCGGCGGCACAGGTCTCGGCCTTTCCATCAGCAAAAAGCTGGTCACCCTCATGGGCGGCCAGATCGGAGTACATAGCATCGAAGGCGAAGGCTCTACCTTCTGGTTTGAAATCCCAACACAGGAAGTCAGCACAGAAGCGAACACGATAGAGCTTCCCGATCTCGACGGTATTTCTGTGCTTTCGGTCGAGGATCACCCGCAAGGAGCCAAGGAAATCGTGAACTCCCTGCGCTCTATGGGCGCGAAAGTCGAAAGCGTCCCCACCTATAAGGAAGGGCTGGAACTTGCCAAAGCCAGCCCGTTCGATGTGGCTGTGATCGACCAGGGCCTGCCTGACGGTCTGGGGCTCGACCTGATGAAAGACATCATGAAAATTCGGCCCAATATGGGTATGATCATGTATACGGTGCGTGACGATCTGGGCCTGCAACACAGCCTGCAAACGCTCGGCTCAACCTACCTCACCAAACCCGCCAGCCGGGCCGGGCTGGGCGAGGCCGTAAAGGACGCCGCCAGCAAGGTGGCCAAGATCGCCATCGACGGCCCTACCCGCCTGCTGATTGCAGAGGACACAGATGCCGTGCGCGATATCCTGCGCCGCCAGCTTGATAAGCTGGGCGTGGAAGCCGATTTCGTGGAAAACGGCGCGCAGGCGCTTGAGGCCCTAAAAACCGGAAAATACGGCATTTTGATTACTGATTTGCACATGCCGGAAATCGACGGCTACAAGTTGGTGGAAAACATCCGCGCCGAAGAAGAGCAAAAAGGCGGTAAAGCTCACTTCCCCATTATCGTCCTGACTGCGGACGTGCAGATGTCGCAACGAGATGTTTACATGCGTCACGGTTTTGATGAATGCCTGCTTAAACCCGTATCGCTGGGCCATTTTCGCCGCCTGCTGATCCGCTGGGGACTTCTGAACGAGGAAGCGATAGAGCCTGAAATAGAACCCGACCCCGCACCAGAAGCTCCCAGAACGCAGGAGGCGCAGGAAAAATCTCCGGAACCGGTCACACCCCAAGCTACACTCGAGGCCACCGCCGAAGCTGCAACGCCAGAGTTCGACCCCTCCCTGCCCCCGGCAATAAACAAAGACGCCATGATTACGCAAATGGGCGCGTTCGATGAAAGTACGATTGAAATGCTTCATATGTTCATTGATATGACGCAGCCGCTAATCGATAAAATCGGAGAAACCCACCGGCATAAAGACTATTACGCGCTGAAGGAGGCGTCACACAGCCTGAAGGGGGCCGCACGCTCTGCATGCTGCAACATACTGGGCGATCACGCCGCCAAGCTGCAAAGCATGGCAGAAATGGGAGAAAGCGACGCCGCCCTGATCGATAAAATCGTCAAGGAATTCGCCCGCGCCAGCGCGGAAATCAAGGCGTTGAAGGTTTAGTACAGAATGCTACCCAGAAGGTCTTCAGCCCACGTATTCAAAAAAGAACCCTTAAAGACGCCAAGAGCACCAAGTTTCCGTATAAAAATATCATAATAGCAGTACAAGGAAAACTATTCTGAATTACTTAAAATACAGTTCCGCCGCCTCTATTATTCCTGCCGCAAGAACGGAGCTAGCTAAGGCACCTGCAACAATCCCTCTCCTCGTTCTAGAACTGATTATGACAGGGGCTCCAATCGGATTTGGTAAAAATCCAATAGAAGCCAATAGGGAAAGCGTGGCTCCGGGAACCAGTCCCCAATAAGGCTCGCCTGCCGCTATTCCAAACATAGCACCTAGAGTCGGAGGAGTGACACCGACTGCAAAACTTTGCAGATCTCCTTTGGTAATTTTCATATAAAACATCCTTTTTGATTTTTTGACATAAAATAAAACGAATGTCAATTTTTTCATCTAACGGAATCAGGGGGCTAGTTTTACGCGGCGACTGTGCGTTGGATTCTGTATTTTATGTTTTTGCAATCACGGTCAATAATTACAAAAACACGCCGCGCCAGCGCGGAGATCAAGGCGTTAAAGGTTTAATCTTAGAGTACTTAGGGACAGCTAGCGGCGGTTTCATCGCCATCCGTATCGCCATTATATTCGGCGCTGGGGTTGGCGATCATCCAGACACGGAAACACACATTGCCAGCAGGGCAAACTGTTTCGGCCGTTCCGGCGCTGTCCAGATCGACATTACCGCTGCGCGCATCCACCACATCAGACTCGCATTCACCGTATCGTTCATCCAGCTTTTCGAGAGAGGAAAGAATAAAGGCGTCGCTTTTGCTGGTGCGGGTCCAGAAATACACGCCGTCCGTACCATTATAATATTCCCAGTCTTCGAACAGATCCGGCTTGGGCGGCATGAACTTGCCCGAAGCGCCGGAGAAAATCTTCACATGATTATTATCGTCGCCCGGATTGCCGGGGCAGCGTATATCACGGACCAGCCGTCCGGCTGTGGGGCCGTCCGTCGCCCCGGTAAAATGTGTAGAATTGGGCTTTAACGGATAATTCGTGCGTGCGCCCGCATCAGTCGTGGAGCCGCTGTTGATCGTATTATCGCCCCCTGGATACGCCAGAACGCATTCCTGAATGGCAGAGCGGATAATGTCCGCCTGACCCTGCACCGCCGTAACGGTTTTGAACGTATTCTGGGAGGATGTTTGCTGGCTGGAGGGTTCCATGAACGAAACCGTCAGAGCCGCCAAAAGAGCAATGGCGATCAGGATGTAAACAAGAGCAGAACCGCGTTCCGCGCGTCTGTTCTTAAAATGTTCCGCGTGAAACATATGGTGCCCCCAAAGAAACAGAACGATTTCCCTATCTTTCAACTATTACGTGATAGTAAACAAACTCACCAGATGCTGTATTACGGAAGCATCCATAAGGCTGCCCGTCCAAATCGGCCATGTTGGTACCCGCCGCACCGCCAGTCCCGATCACAATCTCACTGGCCGGAATTTTGGTCGCGTTGTCCATCATTCTCATATAACCGGGTGTGCCCGGATCAACCCCGGCGACAGTAGCCGTCACGATCGGCGTATTTGCAATCCCAAGCTCCTGATTGATACGGTTGCAGATAGATTCTTTAACCCCGGGAAGGAAAGCAATAATATCGTTGCCTGCTGCGTTGGTCGCCGTTGAAACACCGATATTAACAACCTCAAAGTCGCCGTTGAAAGTCCACGTCCCTTGCTGCGCGTCCGCCATTACATCGGGCGGAATTGTCGCATAGGTGGCGCCGCCCCCGTCAGGGTGGAACACGCCGAAACCTTTCGCACCCCCGCCTGAATCGCTCAAATTGGCAAAATCGGAGGGCGGGTTGAACTCAAGGTCGGTCACCTGCGCGCCGCCGATGATCATACGAACGATAGAGGTGCGAACTGCTGCGGGGTATTGTGTAATTTGAGCGGAGGAAATAAGGTTTGTCTCGCTACTCGCATCGCCGCCGCCGGACCGTGATGATGATGTAACGGCGTAAGAAAGCGCCGCAAACAACGCCACGGCAATAAGGATCAGGAAAAGCACGTTTCCGCGCTCACCCTGGCGATTTAAGAATTTATTCCTTTTATGCATACCGACTTCACTCCAATGTTAATATTATTATATCATAAATTTCGTTAAATTTACCCTTAACTTGCTTTATCCACTGATACTTTATTAATTTTAAGCACAGCCGATAAAGGAACACGAGAACACTCTCTACCTACACATAAATTATCAATACTCACCCTCCAGCCAGAGCCCCCGTTCTGGATATGCCCTATCGCCTCGCGGAACTGACCGAAAGCTGCGGTAGTACTGCCAGAAATGTTGATGGCTGGCCCGCTAGCCGTAATTTCCAGTCCAGAATAACCCGTATTTATCCTATCGGCAAAGGTTTTAACAGCCCCCGCATCAACCGGAACATCGCGGATTACGGGCACTTCCGGCTTAAGTGCCTGCGCCTCATGAAATGTGGCGCGCATTTCGGTCAGTTTTTGAAGCTGCACCGTTGCGTACAAACCGCCCGCCCCTGCAGCAGCCCAGACCACGCCGGCAATGGCCAGCATGGTTTGTCCGGCATTTTGCGGCATTTTTTCAAGGAAAGAGTTCAGATCTTCCGCAGCCTTTGGATCTGCATATTTTTTAAGAGACCGCCAATCGAAAGATTTTAATGATTTCAAGTCCATAGCATATACCTACCTGTTCGATTTCACGCGCACGCGGCCATCTTTTTCCAGCCCTTGCGGCGTTCCGTAATCCTGCGCGAAGGCCGGAGGGATCAACGCTTCCCACTCCACGCCACCGCCCTTAACCTCATATCGGATTAAGGTGCCATCAACTTTTGCAAGAGAATCAAGGAGTTCCTGTATCCTGACCATATGCCGGATCGTATCGCTCTGCATGGCGTTATAGGCTTTTAACATCAATTCCGTCGTCGCCTGGTCCGTTTGCTGGCGCACCTGCCCCAGATTGCGCTCAATCAGATTAATGCTGATGTAGTTGTAGAACAAGACCGCCGCGATGATGAGATTAACCAGAAACCCGGTCAGAACAAACATACGCACAGTTGCGCGCGCCAATTTCTCGGTTTTCAGGTTGCGATTACGCCACGGCACGATGGTCGCAATATCAGGATTAATGGTTACGAAGTTGGCGTCCATGCTCTGAACGCGTGGCAAAATCGTACGCGACGCACCCAAAAACACTTGCATACGGCCCGTTTCAGGGTCCCAGCGCAGGGCAGAAGCCAAACCTTCCTGTTCATATAAATAAACCGTTTCCCTGTCCCAGTATTCGCTATTCCCCGGCAGGGCGGCGGCCAGCGGGCACCAACTGTCAGGGTTGGAGGCAAGCGCAGTAGAAGGACAAGCCAAATACCAGACGCGCCCCTCATCCACCGAATAACAGAAATGGATCTTCTCCGTTCCGCAAGACTGCGCCGCAGCGTTCCATACCGCCTCTTCCTCAGTGCCAGGAATATGCGGGATCACACCGCCGACGAGTTCCTGCGGCAAGAAGGGCTGTAAATTTCCGATAAAAGCGCGCTGTTCACCAGCTAGATAGTCGGCCACGCCGGGTTTGGGACGAGGCGGGGCGCCCGATTTGCCGCGGGCACGCGGGGCGCGCATGGGGCTACGTGGAGCAGCGGGAGCCGCTTCACCACGCCCCAAAGCAGGAGCTTTTTCGGTATCGTTTGTAGTATCTTCGACCAAGGCGAACGCCCCTTACATTGCAGAATGGCCGTAAAAGCAACGCCTTTACGGGTATTACATGGCCCCTTGCATCAAGCCGCCCATCATCGAGTCCATGCTCATATTCATGACGGTCAACGCGTAAATCGCGCTTCCGAATGCGAGGGCCAAAAAGACGCCGGTGAGCGCGAAAGCCAGCCATACAATCATAGAGTGTTTGGTTTTAGAGGCTGCCGCGCGCATCTCGGCAATTGACTCCATTACTGTAGCAACTTGGTCGAGGTCAGACAAGCTTGCGAGCTCGAGACGCTCACTTCGTGTCAGCGGCGCGCGGTCAAGCGCGGAACCCAGAGACACCCCGCGTCCCAGATCCTGCATGGACTCTTCCCAATATATACGCACATCGGGCGAGGAAGAAGCTTCGGCAGATTGTTCCAGCGTATCGTTAATCGGCACGTTCCCGCGCAGCATTCGTGCCGCCGCAGACATGGAGTCGGTAAAGGCGAGGTCGCGTAAATAAGCGCCGATCAGCGGAATAGAGCGAACCACACGGGCGGTGGGCCAGTCTTTTTTACCGCGGTTGATCCAGAAAGAGGCCACGCACCAGCCCATGAAAGCGCCCGTGCCGACCGCGATCCAGATCAGCAAGTCCCACGTCAGGGAAAGTCCGCCCACCACGCGGGTGAATTTTTCAAGCTCGTTGGGATCGGATGGCGGGTTATCACGGAACCAGCCGATCACCATGTCTTTCCCCGCCCAGAGGGAGGACACGATAGAGAACACGTCGAAGGCCAGCCAACCCATCGTGCCCATGATCGCGCGGCTGTTTTTCTTTTTCTGTGTAATGGAATGAATGGCGTGTGGAATACCCTCCACCAGCCTGTTGGCGCGTTCGGAACCTGCTAGAATGGCGAGCGTGCCGTGATCGAACAAATTTAGCGCCTTAAGCGCGTCAATCACGCCAAGACCGCGGGCAAGGGCCTCGCGCGCAGGCGCCAAAATATTTTGCCGCCGCGGGTTGGTTTCGGCCTGAATAATATTCCAGAGCGCCACACCGGGGGAAGAAGCAGTCGAGCGGAACTGGATACCGCGCAAAAGCTGCACCTGCCACCATGTGGAGCGCGCCAAAAGCCGTTCGAGCGCGGAACGCTGGTGCGGCCGGATGGCCAGCGCGTATCCGCCGCGCTTGGAAATCGCATTACGCACATCGTCCTGTGTCGGAAGGTAAAAGGATTCCGTGACCTTTTTCGGCCCAGATGTTGTTTCATACGCTATTTCGGCAACCCATTGCTGCATGCTTTATCATATCATTATATAATTGTTTGGATAAATTCTTTTCCTTACAGAATGCGCAAGACATTCTTTATGCAATTACAAGGTAAAACCATGAAAATATCAAAAGAAAAACTATTTAATTTTATATTAATCTTAGCGATTCTTGCTGTGTTAGGGTCTGGAATCTTTGATCTTGTTCTTGATCTCTGGGGTGCTTTAAAAGCGTATCACCAAAGCCCCTCTATTCAGAGCGACTCTTGACCAGCTTATCATAAAATTGATTGACCCCCCTGTCATTCCGGCGAATGCCGGAATCCATTTCTCAAAACGCGCCAAGCGGATGACTGGATCCCGGGACAAGCCCGGGATGACAGAAAGTAAAAAAACCTCTATGGCATGTGTGACAAATTAATCTTCGATATAAGATAATGCCGCTTTGGGGTCGACGAGACCGGATGTTACAAGATCGATCAACCCTTCGCGGCGGGTATGGACGATCACGCCCTCCTCGCTCAACACATTGTTCACGTTGCCGATCAGCGCTTCGTAAATACCGTTACGCTGCGCCGGACCAAGCGTAATCAAAAGCGCATCAAGCAGAAGGGTACGACCGGAAATACCGGTACGGTTGCAAAGATCGCAACCCGAAGTGTTATGACGGCGGATGGGCGTTTCCTCGTCCAGATCAAAAGTTTGCAGTTCATGTTCTTGCAATACATTGCCCGCTCTTTCCTGATGGGCGCAGCCCTGACAAAGCGTACGGACAAGACGCTGGTTCAGGATAGCGCGCACCTGCTGCGCCAGTGTGAAAGTGGAAGAACGTTCACGCTCATGCGGCATGAGGGAACGTAGACGCTCGAAGGTCTGGAGCGCCGTATCGGCGTGAATGGTAGAGATCACAGTGTGGCCGGATTCTGCGGCGCGCAAGGACGTTTCAACCGTGTCGGCATCACGCATCTCCCCGATGATAATGTAGTCGGGGTCGTGACGCATCGCGGCGCGAATGAGATCGGCGAAAGAGCCGCCGGGCATGCCGGGCCTTACCTGCCACTGCGTAGCGTAGCGCAGTTCGTATTCGATCGGGTCTTCGATAGTCAGAACGTGACGGCGGCGGCGGTCGATTTGCTGCACGCATGCATAAAGCGTGGTGGTTTTACCGGAACCTGTCGGGCCGGAGAGAAGAATAAGCCCCCCACCCCCCTTGATCTCGGGAGCAAGAAGACGGGCGAGTTGGTTGCCCACATCTTCGTGGCGGCGGAAAAGCTCGTCGAAACCTTTCAGCGCGGCGCGGTCGAGCAGACGCAGCGTAAGCTTTTCGCCGTCCTGCGCCTGGGGCCCCGCGGCCACACGAACGTCGATGGAACGGCCCTGCCAGATAAAGCCGAAACGACCGTCCTTGGGCGTTACGCGGTCCCCGAAGTTAAGGCCTGCATCACGTTTGATCAGCGTGGTAAGACGCGCCATGGCGTCATTGGGCAAAAGGTGCATCGGGATCAGGTCACCGTCGATACGGTACTGGATCCAGTTCGGCGTTTCGGGGTTGTTATCCTGGAGCAGGTGAATATCGGAAGCGCGCATCTGAAGCGCCTCGGCCAGCATATCGCGCTGGAACTGATTGAGCAGAAGACCGTTATCCGTATCTCCAAGCCAGAGCGAGAGGGTCTTTTCGCAGCGGTCAGCAGAGAGATCATGAACGCTACGTAGCGTATCGATAAGCTCTTTCCGGTCCCAGACCTCGATCTCGATGCGCTCGACGTGGAAACCGCTTCGGTTGGCTGTGGAGCGCAGGCTTTCAACTTGCCGCTCGTTCAGATCATGCAGGGGGGCGATGCGCAAGACCGAGTTACGCAAGCCGATCAGGTGAATGGAAAGCGGCAGCCATGATTGCACTGGCAAAACGGCGCGAAGCTGGTCCCCGGTGGCGCGGTCCTTGACCGCTTCGTCCTCGGTAACTTCGGAAGGTGCGATCGCACCCGCCATATCCAGAAGCTGTTCGGTGGAACGGGTCATCCCCTGTTCCAGCATCAGCGCGCGTTCGCGCTGGACCATATCGAGATAACGCTCACGCCCCTCGCTGGATTTCAGACGGCGCTGGTCTTTATTGAACTGGTTAATCTTCGCCTGCGTCTTGTCCTTGGCGGCGGCGATCTGTTCTTCCTCGGGGGTCATATCGTCAGTCATGGCCCCGCCTAACCGCCCACGCTAGTAGAGGAAGTAAAGGAACTCGAGCCGGACGAGCTTGAAGAGGAACCGCTGCTACTGCTGCCTGCACTATTACCACTAGCGGCATTCGCTCTGCCGGAAGAAGACAGAGAACGGTCAAAGAGCAGAAGCACACGCTGGCCCTGGAACATAAATTCGATACCGTTTTTCTGGATATGAACCTGCCACGGAATACCGCCCAGCACTATTTCCTCTTCGTCAAAGACGATCCGGCTGCCGCTCGGCCCGTTTATGATCGCGCGGTTGGCGGAGAAAGAAGTGATTTTGTAACCGTCCAGAACGCTTTGCACATTCCCGACAGCGGCAAGCCCATAGGAGTCACTTGCCCCGCCCACCGCTACGCCGCCCGGCAGAGGACCGGGACGCACCCCTGAGCTAACGCTTGACCCTGCAACACCGGAAGCGGGGTCGAGAAACTCGTCGCGGTCTTCATCGTAATCAAGCGGAAGAATCCCGCTGCCTACGGTTACGCCCGGAATTGTGCCGGAAGTAAGCAGGATGGATTTTTGATCCTGACTGACGGCCGCATCGGCCGTACCGCGAACGGGAAGCACCAAAACGCCGCGCGCGCCATTATGAACAACCTGAACGTCGTCGAGCAATTCACCCACACGGGTCGGCGACCATGAAAGCGTTAGGGGGCAGGCATCTATCGGCTGAAGGATCGTACCCGCCTTACACCCCTCGCCGCGGAAGCTCAGGCCGTTATCCTGTCCGGCGATCCGCACATCGTTAATCACAAGCGGCGAGTCACCCGCATTCACAAGGGAAATGGTAATGGTGGATGTTGAAACGATTGCCGTTCCGAAATCGATTTCCTTCTGGGAGGAAACAAGCAGGCCCTTGCCCGGCACGGCTTCGGGAAAGACTTCTGCCTGACTGACCGCGCTGGGCGTGTATTCCCCGCGCAAGGGAACGCTGGTAAGCGCGGTGGGACCGTTATGGTGGATGACAAGCACGCCGGATGACGGCCCTCTCAGCTTGGGAGCCCATGTAACCGTGGCGATACAGGCCTGACCAGCGGCCAGAACCTCGCACTCAGTTTTCAGCGCATAGCCCGATTGGGGGCTGGTGTCGATATAGATGTCATTAATTTCAATCGGGTTTGCGGTGCTGTTACGAAGCAGCACAGATTCCACCAGAGTCTGACTTTGAGAGAGAGAACCGAAATCAATCTCGTCAGGATTGGCTTCAATATCGTTGGCTTGCGTTTTTGCTCCTTCACCGCTGGTTTCCACCGTGCCGGAAAGGGTGGTGGTTACAAGGCGGGAGCGCCCGCTGTGGGACATCAGCATTTCCACACGCCACGAACCGGCCTGCACGCCCTTTACCGTCAGGGCGATCGCGCATTCCGCACCGGGAGTAAGCGGTTCTTCCTCGCACTGGTTTAGCGTAACGGAAGCCGTAACAGTTGAAGAAGGGTAAAGACGGATAAGTCCCGTTTCCACAGGCTTGCCGCTATCGTTGCGAAACAGCACGACGACCTGCGCCGTCGCGCCGACCTGCACCGCACCACCGTCAATCGTGGGTTCTACCGCGACAAGGCCATTACCGCTGCCGCCTGTAGCAGGGCCCGCCGCCCGCGAACCGGGATCGTCGAAGCCCGGATATTGCGCAAAGGAAACCGGCCCGCTTAGCATCAAGACAAAGCAGAACAACAGGACAAATATGGCTTTTATACTATGCGAACGCATATTCCTGATCAAAATGGCTGGCTCAAGCCCGCAAAGAGTTCGCGGACTTACGAATTAATATTATATCACAAAAAATGCGAGCAAAACCATGAAATGACAAAAATAAAATCACCCGCGGAAAAAGGGCGGCGCAACTGGGGAAAGCTTTCGGAAAGAAGCGTTATGGCCCCGGATCGACCTCGGCAGGCTCGCCCGCGCCCGGATCAAGCATCGCCGGAGAAAGGCTACCCTCCAGCCCACCTTTGCTTTGAAGCGCTCGTTCCGTCATGCGCGCATCACTCGTAAGGCGTTCTGTGACTTTTTCGTTCGCCTTACCGCCTTCGGCCGTATAAACGATCACGCGGGGGCGCAGAAGGAAAACCAGTTCGGTATTGGAAGTCTGGGCATCGCGAGACGTAGGAAAGAATGGTTGGGCGAAACCGGGCCCGCTACTGTTATATTCGTCATTTTCCCGCACCAGACCGGCGATCAGCAGGGAGTCTCCAGGGCGCATACGGATCTGGGTAGAAAGCTCGCGCTCGGTCGTTTCGGGAAGCTGAAGCACGGTTCCATCAGCATCGAATTCCTGGAAACGGCGGAATTCCTGAAGCTCGATATCGATACTGCCGTAAATCGAGGCCTTGTCCCACGCGCTGGAAATCGTGAGCGTAAAACCGGTATCCACGGAATCCGTTTCGGTAGAAACCGTTACCTCGCCGTTATCGACAGAGCGGCTGAGCGAGGAAACATAGTTCACAGTATCGGCGGCGCGCAAGGTCGCTTCGGCGCCGGAAAGAACCGTGATTTGCGGCTGGGAAATGGTTTTCACCGCGCCGTAGTTAGAAATAAATTCCAGCACGTCATTACCGTCGAAGGCCACGTCACCCGTGGTCGGAAGACCAATACTGATGGGCGTGAAGTCAGCCCCCGTACCGCCGGGAATGCTGATGCCCGTGGTGAATTTGCCTATCACATCAATGTTTTCCCAATCGATCCCCGTCGCATTACTGCCGTTCAGGGCCACTTCCCAGATATAAACCTCGAACACGATGAGCGCGGTGTTGGAGCGGATGCGCTGGAAGTAACGTTCCGCCAGTTTCGCCGTGCGGTTGGTCGCCTCATAGATAATCGTGCGGGTCCCGCTTTCCGTGATCGGGCTTACGCCCGTAATAGCTTGCAGCCCCGTGGCCAGCGAAGAAAGGATGTCCGTATCGCCGCCCACCGGAGGAATGGTGACAGTAAAAGTCTGGGTTTCCTTGATTACGAGAATGCCGTCCTCGTAGGAACAATAAAGATCGGCAAGGCCGCAAACCTTTTCCACGACCGAGTCAATCGGCCCCTGAAGGTTGGCGACCGTAACCGTGCGGTTAAAACCCTCTTCCGTTTCGAAAGCCAGCGGGATTTCGTAATCGGCCAGAATAAGCTGCAGCGCGCCCGCCAGCGTTTCGGCGCGAAGCTCCAGCGGGCCTACAAAATCGGAGGGAAGCGGGTGAGAACTCGCAGCCTCGGGCACCAGAACGTCGCTGCCCAAAGGCAGGTAAAGCACGCTGTCGGGCTGTTCGTTAATCGCCTCTTGCCGCTCGTCGGCAGTGGTGGGGGCGGGAATTTTTACCGCCCGCGCGCCCGGCACATCGACAGGAGCGCAGGACAGCAGCGCTGGCAGAAGGCCGAGCAATAAAAACGCCGCGAAGACAACGCCTCTTCTCAGAGGCGCTTTCATGGGTTCTTCGTGGCGAAAAAATAACTTCATCTTATGAACTGCGCGCCCTGATCTGGATCGTCCGCTCCACGGTTTTCAGCAGGCGCTCGCGCTGCACGGGTTTCATCAATACGGCCCCTACGCCCCATTTATTCGCCTCGTTCAGAAGGTCGGGATTGTCGTCGCCGGTTACAAGGATAACGGGCGTATCCACGCTGGAGCCGCGAATAGAACGCAGGAATTCAAAGCCGTCCAGCGGCTCCATGCGCACATCCACGATCGCCACGTCGATATCGTCTGTGATGGTGTCGAGCGCCTCTTGGCCATCGGTGCATTCGATGGTTTCATACTCGGCTTCGGTCAGGAATTTAACGATCTGCATCCGCACGAAATCGTTATCTTCCACCACCATAATTTTGTATTTTTCGCTCATGATTTTAAACGCAAAAGGAATGAAGTTGAAACGTCACCCTTCAGGCTAACAGCTTCGCAGGCAGTTTAAAACAAAAATCCGGCCACTTATAAGAGCTTGCCACAGCTATATTTTATTTTTACCCTTAGTGAGGCGGGCGATCGTGCCCGCGCCCCCAACCGAGGCGCATCATGCTCGAAATCATTGCCGTTTTATGCCTGATCGGCGCGTTCATCGTGCTGGTTCTGCTCTCCGCCATCGACCTGAAACACGGCATTTTGCCTAACAAACTGGTGCTGAGCTTTGCCGTTCTGGGTTCGGTGTTCCATGCCGCGAGCGGTTTTGCGTATTTTCCGCCTGTCGAGATGGCGATGGGCGCTGTTGTCGGCGGGGGGCTGCTTTATGCCATACGGGCGGGTGCGATTCGCTTTTACGGCGAGGACGCGCTGGGGCTGGGCGATGTGAAGCTGCTGGCCGCGGGCGGGATATGGCTTGGCGTTGAATATGTGCTGGTCGCTATCACGCTGGGCGCGCTGGCCGGATTTTTGCACGGCCTCGGACTTGCCGTTTACAGGGCGGTGAAAACAAAAACCAAACCCGATCTTCACCGCCTGTCGCTTCCTGCGGGGCCGGGTTTTGCCGTTGGCCTGATCGCGGCGGTCGTGGTAATGTTCTGGCCATGACGAAAAAATCCCTCGAAGGTTTGCGTATTCTCGACCTGTCCCGCGTTCTTGCCGGGCCGTTCTGCACACAAATGCTGGGCGATATGGGCGCAGAAGTGATCAAGATCGAAAAACCCTTCGCCGGGGATGATACGCGGTTCTGGGGCCCGCCCTTCCTGAAAAACGCGGACGGAGAGGATACGGGCGAAAGCGCCTATTACCTTTCGACCAACCGCAATAAACGCTCGCTGGCCGTGGATATCACGAGCAAAGAAGGGCAGGAGATCATCGATAAATTACTGACAGTATCGGACGTAATGATCGAGAATTTCAAGACCGGGGGCCTTGCGAAATACGGACTGGATTACGAGCAGATCAAGGACCGCCACGCGCATATCGTTTATTGTTCGATTACCGGTTTCGGGCACACAGGGCCGCTCGCGCCCGAGCCAGGATACGATTTTCTGGCCCAGGCCATGGCGGGGCTGATGGCGTGCACGGGCGCGCCGGATCAGGAACCGACCAAGGTGGGTGTAGCCTTAAGCGATATCATGACCGGTCTGTATGCCGCAGTTGGAATTCTGGCCGCCCTGCGCGCGCGCGAGGCGACCGGAAAGGGGCAGATGGTGGATTTATCCCTGCTCGATTGCACGCTTTCGAGCCTGACTAACGTCGCGCAATATTACCTGACCAGCGGGCGTTGCGCGCCGCGCCTTGGCAACGCGCATCCTACCATCGTGCCTTATCAGGCTTTCGAGACTAAGGACGGGCACATCATTCTGGCGGTGGGCAATGACGGACAGTTCGCAAGACTCTGTGAGTTTGCGGGCACGGAGTGGCACAAGGAGGAGCGCTTTGCCACCAATGCCGCGCGAGTGAAAAACCGGGAGGAATTGATCCCGATGATTAAACAAACAATCGCCGCGCAAGTCATGACGCACTGGATTGAAGGGCTGAACGATCAAGGCGTTCCCTGCGGCCCCGTGAACACGATGGATCAGGTTTTCGAGATGGAGCAGATCAAGGCGCGGGAGATGAAAATCCATATGCCGCATCCGGATAGCACGGGCGAAATTGACCTTGTCGGCAGCCCGCTGAAATTCTCTGCCACGCCCATATCGTATGAACGCGCCCCGCCAAAACTGGGGCAACATACGGCGGAGATACTGGAAGAGCTTCTCGGGATTTCGCCCGACGAACTTGAAAAACTGGAAGGCGCGAAAGTTATTCAGAAGGTTTAGATTAGATAAGGCTAAGAGCAGATTAACCTAACTATTGTCATTCCGGCGAAGGCCGGAATCCATTTCTCAAATCGCGCCAAGCGGATGAATGGATCCCGGGACAAGCCTGGGATGACTTTTGCGGTTAATTGTGATGCGATAAAAACGGCAGGTAATGCATGATTTTATCGTCTCTGGTTTTGCCGCGTTGATTGCTGATCAGCAGGATTTTCTTACGCACCGCCAGTTCCTTGCGGTGTTTTTGGCTCAGGCTGATACGCGTGTCATTAATCGTGCCGTTCATTTCCGCAATACGCAGAGTGTTGCGCTTTTCGTCCCATTCCACCCAGATGGGGATGTTCTGAAAGGTATGATCGACAATCAGGACAAGCTCGCCCCGCTCTATCGCCAGAAACGGTTCGCCAAAAATCTGGTTTCGTCTTTCGTGGGGATAATTTTCATTGCTCTGGGCGCGCATCACCTTTTCAAAAGCGGCGCGAACATCGTCATGTTCCACCACCGAAACGCCCTGATTTGTAATCAGTTCAACCAGATTTTTTAAAATGCTCTTCACGAGAACGGGTACCCAAAAGACTTTACGAATATAGCGTAGCACAGCAAATCGCTGCTGCAAAGTTTCACTGGACAGGCATGGCCCTTTATGGTTTTCCTTTAGCTTATGAAACACCTTCTTGGCATCGATGAACTAAGTCCCGAAGAGATCACGCAGATTCTCGATAAAGCGCAAAGCTATGTGGAAGCGCTTAAGACCGGTGAGTGGAACCGGGAGCGGCTGGAGCATAAAATCATCCTCAACCTTTTTTTCGAAAACTCGACCCGCACGCTGACCTCTTTTGAAATTGCGGCCAAGCGCCTCGGCGCGGACGTGGTGAACTGGAACGCCGCCACAAGCTCGCTGAGCAAGGGCGAAAGTTTTGCCGACACTATAGATACGCTCAACGCCATGAAGCCTGACGGCGTTGTTATCCGCCATTCCGAGTTCGGCGCGCCGAACTGGGTAGCAAAGCGCATGGGGTGCCCCGTGATAAACGGCGGGGACAGCTGGCGGCAACACCCGACACAGGCGCTTCTGGATGCGCTAACGCTTCGCCAGCATTTCGGCAAGCTAGACGGGCTTCTGGTCGCCATTATCGGCGACATCGCGCATAGCCGCGTGGCAAGCTCGAACATGCAGCTTTTAACGATGATGGGCGCGAAAGTGCGCGTGGTCGCGCCGGACGTTCTGATGCCGGAAAAGCTGGCGGCCGAGGGCGTGGAAAAATTCAGCAGTCTGAAGGAAGGCATCGGCGGTGCCAACGCCGTGATGACCATCCGCCCGCAAAAAGAGCGCATGGATAACGTACTTATTAATGATGTGAACTATTATAAAGATTACGGCCTGACCTCTGAAAAACTCAAAGCGGCGGACAAGGACGCCATCGTGCTCGACCCCGGGCCGTTCTTGCGCGGCGTGCAGATTTCCGACGAACTGGCGGATAACGCCGAACGCTTCTTCTACGCCCGTCAGGTCGCCAACGGCATCCCCACCCGCATGGCGGTTCTTGATATGCTGGTGGGGGGTTAAGTGATCGACACCACCCTTTTGACCATTCTTGCTCTTGGTTATCTTATCGGCTCCCTGCCCTTTGGGCTGGTACTCTGCAAGCTGGCGGGGCATGGCGACATACGCAAGATCGGATCGGGTAATATCGGCGCGACCAATGTGCTCCGCACCGGGAACAAACCCCTCGCACTTGCCACGCTGATCCTCGACAGTTTCAAGGGCGCAGCAGCCGTCATCATGGCCTATGCCATCGCCGGAAGCTGGGATTTTAACACTTTCGGCACATGGGCCTGTCTGGCCGGAGCAGCCGCCATTTTAGGCCACACTTTCCCCGTCTGGTTAAAGTTTAAGGGTGGCAAGGGCGTGGCCACCACGCTCGGCACGCTGCTGGCCGTTATGCCGGTAACGGGGTTTATCGCCTGCAGCGTGTGGTTGCTTTCCGCAGGCATTGCACGCATTTCATCGCTGGCCGCGCTGAGCGCCATGATCATAGCGCCCGCCGCCAGCTATCTTTTCTACGGCCAGACCCCGGCCATTATTAACGCGGCGATTTCCCTGCTGGTCATTATTCGCCACAAGGACAATATAAAGCGTATTTTCAAAGGCGCCGAACCACGCATCGCTTTCGGGAAGAAATAAAATGCAGCTCTGGGGCAAGGATAATTCCGCGAAACATCAACCCCAAGAAGGACAAACGTCGCTGGCCGAAAAGCTTGCCTGGTTGCGCCTTTCGCGCACAGAAAATGTGGGGCCGATTACCTTTTACCGTTTGATCGAGGCCTATGGTTCGGCCGAAAATGCGCTTGAAGCTCTGCCGGAACTTTCCAAGCGCGGGGGGCGGAAAAATCCCTTAAGCGCTCCGCCCATGGCGGCGATAGAAACGGAATACAGGGCGCTGCAAAAACTGGGCGGGGATATAATCACGGCCGGCTGTCCCGATTATCCGCTGGCGCTGGCCGCTTGCGACGACGCGCCGCCCGTCATTAGCGTGCTTGGCAACCGCGATCTCATGAAGCCGTCATGCGTAGCGATGGTGGGGGCGCGCAACGCCTCACTCAACGGGCGGAAATTCGCGGCCAAGCTGGCGCGCGAGCTCGGGGAAGAAGGACAGATCGTCGTTTCGGGGCTTGCGCGCGGCATTGATACCGCCGCGCATGAGGGAGCGCTGGAGAGTGGCACGATTGCCGTTGTCGCGGGCGGGATCGATATCGTTTACCCCGAGGAAAACAGGAAATTATATGACGCGATCAAAGAGCGCGGACTGATTATCGCCGAAAGCAAGCTGGGCCAGCAGCCCTTCGCCGCATCATTCCCGCGCCGCAACCGGATCGTTTCCGGCCTCTCGCAAGCGGTTATCGTGGTGGAGGCGACGATGAAATCCGGCTCGCTCATCACCGCGCGGCTGGCGGGGGAACAGGGGCGCGACGTGATGGCGGTTCCCGGCTCGCCGCTCGATCCGCGTGCCTCGGGGCCGAATGCATTATTGCGCGACGGCGCGACTTTGGTGCGCAGCGCAGCGGATGTGATGGAGACCTTGCGCGATTTTTCCGGCCATAGTTTGCGCGAGGCTCTGCCGCCCATCCAGCGTTTCGAACACGGCGTTGCGGGAGCCGAAGAAATGCCGGAAAACGCGCAAGCCGATATTCTTGAAGCTCTCTCCTTTACACCGGTCACTGTTGACGAATTGCTCCGGGCATGTCATGTGAGTATTCCTGTGCTCCAGACAATTTTGCTGGAGCTGGAGCTTGCCGGACGCGTCAAACGCCATCCCGGCGGGCGTATCAGCCTGTTGCAAGAGGACGAATAAACCAGCATGAGTGACAATCTTGTCATCGTAGAATCGCCGGCCAAGGCGAAGACCATCAATAAGTATCTCGGCCCTGAATACGAGGTGCTGGCGTCGTTCGGCCATGTCCGCGATCTGGTGAACAAGGACGGGTCCGTCCTGCCCGACGACGATTTCGCGATGAAGTGGCAGCTTGGCGAGCGTTCCGACAAACCCGTTTCCGACATTAAAAAGGCGCTGAAAAACGCCAAGACACTTTATCTTGCCCCCGACCCCGACCGCGAGGGAGAGGCAATTGCATGGCATATTAAAGAACTGCTGAACGAACAAAACCTGCTGGCCGGAAAAAACGTGCGGCGCGTGACGTTTAACGAGATCACCAAAAAGGCCGTGCAGGACGCATTCAACAATACGCGCGAGCTTGACCAGCCGCTGGTCGAGGCTTATCTCGCCCGCCGCGCACTGGATTATCTTGTAGGTTTCAATCTTTCGCCCGTGCTTTGGCGCAAGGTTCCGGGCTCGCGTTCGGCGGGACGGGTGCAATCGGTGGCGCTGCGCCTTATCTGCGAGCGCGAGGACGAGATCGAAAAATTCCGCGCGCAGGAATATTGGTCCATCGCCGCGAAACTTCATACCGAGGACGGCGCGCCCTTCCTTGCCCGCCTGACACATCTGGCGGGAAACAAGCTCGCCAAATTCGATATCAGCAACGAGGACGCGGCGAAAAAGGCGGCAGAGCGCATCGCGCATAAAAATCTTTCCGTCCAGAAGATCGAGAAAAAACAGGTTCAGCAAAAACCCTATGCGCCGTTTATTACTTCCTCCCTTCAGATGGAAGCCGCGCGCAAATTACGCCTGACCGCCGCGCAGACCATGCGCCTTGCCCAGCGCCTTTATGAAGGTGTGGAAATCGACGGGGAAACCACCGGCCTTATTACCTATATGAGAACCGACGGCACGACGCTTTCGGAAGATGCGGTCGCCGAATGCCGCAGTGTGATCGGCAAAAATTACGGCGATAAATATTTGCCAGATGCACCGCGTCTTTATAAGTCGAAAGCCAAAAACGCGCAGGAAGCGCACGAGGCGATCCGCCCTACATCCATCGCCCGCACGCCGGACAGTTTGAAGGGCCGCCTTGAGGACGACCAGTGGCGGCTTTACGATTTGATCTGGAAACGCACCGTGGCATCCCAGATGGAAAACGCGATCATGGACAGAATGAGCGTCGATATTTCCGACGGCACGGATGATGTGATTTTGCGCGCCAACGGATCGGTGGTGGCGTTCGACGGTTTCCTGACGCTATATCACGAAGACCGCGACGACGAGGAAACGATCGACCCTGATGAGGATGAAGGTAACGACCGCCGCCTGCCGCCCATGAACGAGGGTGGAAAAACCAAGCTGATCGACGTCAAGCCGAGCCAGCATTTCACCCAGCCTCCGCCGCGATACACCGAAGCATCGCTGGTCAAACGGCTGGAGGAGCTCGGCATCGGGCGGCCCTCCACTTACGCCTCTATCCTTCAGGTTTTGCGCGACCGTAATTACGTGAGCATGGATTCGCGGCGCTTCGTACCCGTCGACCGCGGGCGGATCGTCACCACTTTCCTGACGAAATTTTTCGAGCGCTACGTGGATTACGATTTCACCGCCAATCTGGAAGAAGAGCTGGACGCCATCGCCGCCGGACATGTGAGCTGGAAGGAAGCCTTGCGCCTGTTCTGGATCGATTTCAAGGCCGCCGTCGACGGCACCAAAGACCTGACGATCACGCAAGTCATCGACCATCTGGATGCCGAGCTCGGCCCGCATTTCTTCCCCGAATATGACGAGGAAGGAAAGAAGCAGGATTTGCGCACATGCAAGGCATGCGGCACGGGAAGGCTGGGCCTGAAGCTCGGGAAATTCGGCGCGTTTATCGGCTGTTCCAATTACCCCGAATGCAAATTCACCAAGCCGCTGGAAGTTCCCGGCGAGGGAGAGGACGGCGAAGCCGCCGCGCTGAGCAACGAACCCAAAGTTCTGGGCCAAGACCCGATCACCAAGCGCAGCGTGTCTTTGCGCCGCGGCCCCTACGGCCCGTATGTGCAGATCGACGCGCCGGAAGAAACCGCGGATGAGGAAGCCAAGCGTATGGCGGCCTATGACGCCGAAATCGAGGAATGGAAAGAGGCCAAGAAAGTGGCCAAAAAGGCCGGAGAGCACGCGCCGAAAAAACCGCCCAAGCCCAAAGCACCCGCGCCGAAACGTCAGGGCTTACCCCAAGGCTTAACCGTGGGCGATGTTACGCTTGAAAAGGCGTTAGACCTTCTCAAACTGCCCCGCGAAATCGGCCCGCATCCGGAAACCGGAAAGATGATCAAAGCCGGAATCGGGCGCTTCGGCCCGTTCGTAGTTCATGACGGCAAATACGCCTCGCTCCAGAAAGACGACGACGTCATGCATATAGGCATGAACCGCGCAGTTGAATTGATCGCCAATAAAATGGCGCGTGACGCGGAAAAAGCGGCGAATGGCGGGAAAAGACCCGCCGCTAAAAAAGCGCCAGCTAAGAAAAAAGCGGCAAAGAAGAAAACGACAAAAAAGTAAAAACATGCTATATTAATTTTATGACTGGTATCCAATACGTAACAGATGAAAAAGGCCGCCCCGTTGCGGTGCAGATTGACCTGAAAAAGCACGCCGATTTATGGGAGGATTTTCAGGACCTTATGGTATGCGCCAAACGCAAGAAGGAAAAAACCACTCCTTGGGACGATGTTAAGGCAGGATTAAAAAAAGAAGGAAAATTGTAATTGCCTTCTTACAAGGTTCTATTGACCTCTTCTGCAGAAAAAGAACTCCGCAAACTTCCCAACCATGTAATCAAACGCATCGCAGCCCTTCTTGATTCCCTAACTAAAAACCCAAGACCGCAAGGTTGTAGAAAACTGCAGGGAAGTAAAAACGACTGGCGGGTGCGCACAGGCGATTACCGGATTATATATAGTATCGAAGACAAAAAGCTGATTGTTAAAGTTATACGCATAGCGCATCGTAAAGACGTTTATAACGCTTAAACTATGTCCTTAAAAAAACCCGACATCCTCAATTTTATCAAATCCTCCCCCGTTCCGGTGACGAAGCGGGAGATTGCGCGCGCGTTCGGCATCAAGGGCGGGGAGAACCGCGTGGCCTTAAAGCAAATCCTTAAAAGCCTGGAAATCGAGGAAGCGGTTACCAAACAGCCCGGCGGAGCCTATAGCGTGCCGGAAGGACTGCCCGGTGTGACCACGCTGGAGGTCACGGAAATCGATATCGACGGCGATGTCTTCGCCCGCCCCGCCAAGTGGAATGAGGCCGAGCAAGGCCCGCCCCCGCGCATCGAGATCATGCCCGATAAAAAAGGGCACCCTTCCCTTGCAGTCGGCGACCGTGTATTGGCGCGGTTGTGGCGGGAGGATGACGGCTCTTACGAAGCCAAAACCATCAGGAAGCTGGACGGGCCGGAGGGACGCGTTATCGGGCTTGTGCGCCTGACGAAAAGCGGCGGGCGGCTGGAGCCCTCTGACAAGAAAACGCGCTTTGATTATATAATCGATGCGGGTGATTTGAACGGCGCGAAGGAAGGCGATCTTGCGATTGGTGAGGTGCAGCCCGCACGCGGCGCGCGCGATAAAAACGTGCGCATCGTGGAGATTATCGGATCGCAAGGCGACCCCAAGGCGATTTCAATTATCAGCCTGTATGAGGCAGGCCTTAGGGAGGAATTCCCCGCCGCCGTTATAAAGGAAACGGAAAAAATGAAGGTGCCCGCACTGGGCAAGCGAGAGGATTTGCGCGCCATTCCGCTGGTGACCATCGACGGGGCGGATGCGCGCGACTTCGACGACGCGGTCTGGGCGGAAAAACAGGATGACGGCGGGTATCATATTATCGTGGCGATTGCCGACGTTTCCTATTACGTGCGGCCTGAAACCGCGCTTGACCGCGAGGCGCAGCGCCGGGGCAATTCCACCTATTTTCCCGACCGCGTGGTTCCCATGCTGCCCGAGGCTTTGTCGAACGATTTATGTTCCCTGCGCCCCAACGAGCCGCGGGCGTGTCTGGCGGCGCATTTATGGATCGATAAAAACGGCAAGCTCCTGCGGCATAAATTCGTGCGCGGGCTGATGCGCTCCGCCGCGCGTCTGATTTACGAAGACGTGCAAAAGGCGTTTGAGGCGCAAGATCACGAACTTATTTCCGTCATCAACCCGCTATATGACGCCTTCCGCATTCTGGACGCGGCGCGGCAGGAGCGCGGGGCGCTCGACCTCGACCTGCCGGAAAGGCAAATCATCATCGATAAGAACGGCAATATGACCGGCGTACGGCAGCGCGAGCGTTTCGATTCCCACAAGCTGATCGAAGAGTTTATGATTTTGGCCAATGTCGCGGCGGCGCAAGCCATCGAGGCCAAGGTGCCCAAGACGCAAATTCCGTGTGTTTACCGTGTACACGACCGCCCGTCGGCGGAAAAACTGGAATCCTTGCGCGATTTCCTCGAAAGCTTTGAAAACCTGACGCTTCCCAAGGGCAACGTGGTAAAGCCCGCGGGGCTTAATCACCTTTTGCGAAAAGCCGCGAACGAACCCTATTCCCATTTGATCAGCACGGTGGTGCTGCGCAGTCAGTCACAGGCCGTTTACAGCTCCGAGAATCTGGGGCATTTCGGGCTTGCGCTTTCGAAATACGCGCATTTTACCTCCCCCATCCGGCGCTATGCCGACTTGCTGGTGCACCGCGCACTGGTGAGCGATTACGGCCTTGGCGAGGGCGGCATCACGGAAGGCGAAATCGCCCGCCTGCCCGAGATTTGCCAGCATATTTCCCAGACCGAGCGCACATCGATGGAGGCGGAGCGTAACGCCGTAGACCGTTTCACGGCGGCCTATCTATCGGACAAGATCGGCCAGGAGTTTCGCGGGCGCATTTCCGGCGTAACCCGTTTCGGCCTGTTCGTCACATTGGCGGAAAGCGGGGCGGACGGCCTTATTTCCATGAAATCTATGGGCGATGATTTTTACGTGCATGACGAGCGCGCGCACGCTCTTGTGGGGCGGCGGCACGGGAAAATCTATCAGCTTGGCGCGGATGTAACCGTGCGGCTGGAGGAAGCGGACGGCCTTACCGGCTCGACCCTGCTTAGCCTTGCGAGAAGCCGCGACGGCGCGGCAATGGCCGGAGCGCGAAAGCCGAGAATCCGCCAGGGCGATATGGAACGCAAGGGGCGCAAAGGCGGTAAAAAGCCTGGCCACGCCCCCGCCCGGCGCGGGAAAAGCGGCAAGGGCCGCGGGAAAGCCCGCCACAGAAAATAGCGTCATTCCGGCGAAAGCCGGAATCTCGTGCCGTAAACAACCCGATCCCGGCTTGCGCCGGGATGACACCTTTATTTTATATTCTTCAGGATGAGAGACAGAGGCAATAACGTTTTTTCGGGAAACGCTTGACATTTTTTCACCCATAGAGCATAAAGCGCCTTCAGAATTCGATTTAAGGAGCTAAAAAGATGGCCAAAGCCACCAATGTGAAAGTCAGACTAGAGAGCGAAGCCGGTACGGGATATCGCTATTACGCTGTGCGTTCCACGCGCGCGGAATATAAAATTCGTAAGAAAAAATACGATCCTTGGGCGACCAACGAAGAAACCGGCAAAAAAGGCGCACATGTGTTTTTTGCAGAAAAGAAAATGCCGCCCTCCAAGAAGAACTAGGCTTAAAGAGCTGTTTTTTGAAAGATTTCGAAAAAGCGCCTTTAGGGCGCTTTTTTTATTTTTAACTATCAGAATGTCATCCCGAGCGTAGCCGAGGGATCTTCATTCTTAACGATAAATACAAGATCCCTCCACTGCGCGCTAACGCGCTACGGTCGGGATGACAAAGGAAGAAAATGTTCGAAAAAAAGAGTGAAAGATTCACGCTGGATTACACACCCGATCCCGCCATTCCGCGCGGGCTGATGGCCTATATCGCCATGGTGGTGCGGCGCAACCCGGGTATGTGGGCGTTTCTGTTGTTGATGGATGTTATCCATGCGGTGCGCTACCCGATTGCCTTCGTTATTACGGGCCAGATCGTCGATATTCTGACGAACCTGCCCGAAGGCGCAGCCATTCCCGATAAAGTCTGGTTCAAGACGTCCCTGATCCTGCTCGTTCTATTCATCGGGGAAATGACGCATCTTTTGCCGCACTACATTACTTTCGACTGGTGGAAACGCGCCCGCGCACAGCTGCGAAGCGACATGATGGCCTATACGCTCGGCCATTCTTACACGTTCTTCCAGAATAATTTCGCCGGATCGCTGGCCCGCAAAGTATCGGAAGGCATCGAAAAGGCGCTGGCCCTGAACGAACAATTGCGCTGGCAAATGCTTTTACCGCTGGTCAGCATGAGCACATCGGGCATTGTCCTGCTGGATCTGTCGCCCGTCTATGGCGGGCTGGTATGCCTGTTCCTTGCGCTGATCATGATCCCGGTGATGATGAAGCTCGAGAAGATCCGCGAAAAATCGCGAATCTACGCCGATGCGTGCTCTCTCGTTTCCGGACAGATCGCCGATACAATTTCGAACATGGCGTCGGTCAAATCATACGCGCATGAGGAGCAGGAAATGCGCGAACACAAGCGCGTCTCCGAAATACAGATGAAAGCGTGGCACAAGATGCTGCGCACTTTCCTGCTGCTCGACAATTACCGCCGTATGACGCTGGTCATGTTCGGTGCGGGCATGATGGCGGCCTGCGTTATCGGCTGGCGCGAGGGAATTATCACACTGGGCGATATCACAACCATCATGGGCCTGACATATAACTTTACCGCCAATGTGTGGAATTTGAGCTTCGGGATTATTCATGTCAGCGAGTCTTTGGGCTACCTGAACGATTCCCTGACCACGCTGATCCGACCGCACGCCGTCAGCGACAAGGAAGGCGCAGGCATGCTTGAAATCAAGCAAGGACGTATCGAGTTTCGCGATGTGGAATTCCAGTACAAAAACCTGGGTGTATTCGACAAGCTCAACCTCGACATTCCGGCGCATCAACGCGTCGGTTTGATGGGCCCGTCTGGCGCCGGGAAGTCGACGATGATCAATTTGATCCAGCGTTTTTTCGATCTTCAGGGCGGCGGTATTTATATCGACGGGCAGAATATCGCGGACGTCACACAAAATTCCCTGCGTTCCCAGATCGCCGTAATTCCTCAGGATACGGCGCTATTCCACCGCACGATCATGGAGAACATCCGTTACGGACGGCTGGACGCCAGTGACGAGGAAGTGATTGAGGCTGCCAAAAAGGCGCATGCCCTGGGCTTCATCGAAAGCCTGCCCGAGGGGCTTGACACCTATGTCGGGGAGCGCGGCGTTAAACTTTCCGGCGGGCAGCGCCAGCGGATTGCGATCGCACGCGCCATTTTGAAAGATGCGCCGATCCTTATTCTCGATGAGGCCACCTCGGCGCTTGATAGTGAATCCGAGAAGGAAATTCAGGCAGCGCTCGAATTTCTGATGGAGGGAAAAACCGTGATCGCGATTGCGCACCGGCTTTCGACCATTCACCATCTCGACCGCCTTATTGTGATGAACGAGGGGCGCATCGTCGAGGACGGAACGCATGACGAGCTTCTGACGCATAATGGTTTATATGCGCGGCTTTGGGCTATGCAATCAGGGGGCTTTCTGAAAGAATAAAAACCAGCATGGTTTTCGTTCTCGCCGCCATTTTGTCAAAATTTGCCTTCATCGCTATCAACATTTTGTGGATGCGGCTGCGGCGGCGTCATGTCGCCGCGCGTGCCATTCTTTCGCTTTATGTGTTTTCGGTTCCTGTGCTGATTACCGTCGGCGCCTGGCAAATCTGGCGTGGGTATGCCAATCTGGAGCCAGCCTATTGGGGCTATGTCGCGGCATGGGCGGTGATATGCTGCATCCTTAATCTGCTCAGTGTCTATACCTATAAATTCGCGAGCCTGATCGAGCTTTCGACCTACCGCTTTGCTATCATGGTCGTGATCGCCTTTATCGGCGATTATTTTTTCCTGCACACCCCTATCTCTCTGCCGATGGCGGGGATGGTTCTGGTCACGCTGGCGGGCGGGATAATTTTGAATTTCGAGCGCGCCAAGTTTTTACACAAAGAAAAGGGGAAAGACGGGAAACAGGCCGTTAAAAATACGACGCTTTATAAAATTTTGGCGCTGGTCACGTTTATATCGCTGCTGAGCGTATTCGATCTTGCGATCTTCAAAGAAGCCATCGCCATCCAGAACAATTTCCTGTTTCATGCCGCCGCCGCGCAGACAATTTTGTTCCTGATGTTCTTTTCCTACGGCGGCCCGGCGATGGCGGGTGCCTTGCGCGAGGGGAAAGTCCGTCTGCCCGAAGCGGCGCTGATTACCGCCATCATCATCCTTGCCACGATGCTGGAAGCCTATTCCTTCGGCGAATTGCCCCTTGTAATCATCGTGCTGTTAAGCGTTTGCCAGCCACTGGTTTTCAGTATTCATGATTTTAAAACCAAGGATATGCCGCTCAATGCCGCCTCTTTGCTTTCCTGTGTGATGGTGGTGGCGGGAATTGTCGGTATCCTGATTTTAAAAAATACAATTTCCTGACGTCATTGCGAACCGCCATAAGGCGGTGAAGCAATCTTTATGTATCATTTCCCCGCTTCCAGATTGCTTCGTCGGCGTTGCCTCCTCGCAATGACGTAAACTGGCTATTCGATCGTCTGGCGTTCCGTAGCCTCGAACATATCGGGATCGAGCTTACCCACCCCTTCGAACACGCAGGCATTGCGCCCGCCGTTCTTGGCCTCATAAAGGCTTTTATCGGCGCGGGCGAGAACTTCCTCCGGCGAATGCGCACCATATTCGATCAGTGCGCCTCCGATAGAAGTGGTGATATTGAGGCACCCGCTTTCGGTGGAACAGACGAAGGGCTCTTCCGCAATGCAGCGGCGCAAACGTTCGGCCACGATGTAGGCGCGTTCTTCCGAAACATCAGGAAGGATCGCCACGAATTCTTCGCCGCCCATACGCGCAACAAGGTCGAAGCTCCGCAATTTATCCTGCAAACGGTCGGCGAATTCCTTGAGCACCTCGTCCCCGACATTGTGGCCGTAGGTATCGTTGACCGATTTGAAATGGTCGATATCGATCATCAGCACGGCCAGAGATTTTTTGGTGTCGCGGTTTTTCTGCAAAAGTTTCTGAAGGTGAACGTCGAGATAACGGCGGTTGTAAAGCCCAGTCAGCGTATCGGTCAGGGCCATGGACAGGCTGATCTCGTAAGTGGAGCGCAGGCGTTCCTGAAAACGCTTGCGGCGCACTTGCGTGCGGATACGCGCCAGAAGTTCGTTCCGGTCGATGGGCCGCATGATGTAATCATGCGCGCCGATCTCAAGCCCGTGTGCGACGCGCGGCATATCGTCATTCTGGCCGATCATAATGATGGGCACGGCGCGGGTGCGCTCGTTGGATTTGAGATGCGAACACAGACGCAAACCGTCTTCTTCGGCCAGATTGAGGCTAACCACCAGCACGTCGAAATCATGTCTGGCCACAAGGGTCATGGCATCTTCGCCGCTGGGAACGGCCATGACGATGTCGTGATCCTGCGCTAGCGTCTCCTGTATCTTGGTAACTTCGAAATCCTTGTCCTCGACCACCAGAAGGCGCGCGCCCTCCACCGGTTCGGTCATGACGTTGGAAGCCTCGCCCACCACACCAAGCTGGCTTGCCGTATTTTCACGCATACGCCATTCGTCCAGCGCCATTTTCAGACGCACTAGAGAACGCACCCGCGCCATCAGCGCCATATCGTTGATCGGCTTGGAGAGGAAATCATCGGCCCCGGCTTCAAGGCCGCGCACGCGGTCCTGCGCATCCGTCAGGGCGGTCACCATCACCACGGGAGTATGACACAAAGCGGGATCGGATTTGATGCGGCGGCAAACCTCGAACCCGTCCATGCCCGGCATCATGATGTCGAGCAGCACCAGATCGGGGCTGTCCTTGGCGACTTTTTCCAGCGCCTCTTCGCCGCTAAAGGCGGTCAGAACCTCGTAATACTCGCTGCTGAGCTTGGCCTCGAGAAGCTTTACGTTCGGCAGAATATCGTCAACGACAAGGATGCGGGCGGACATGGCTTAGGAGGCCTCTTGCTCTGCGGTTTTTTTGGCGGGGGCGCTTTCTTCCGCTTCTTCCGCCGCGCCCAGATGCTTCTCGATCACTTCCAGAAATCCGGTCACAGAGATAGGCTTGGATATATAATCCTCACAGCCCCCTTCGCGGATTTTCTGCTCGTCGCCCTTCATGGCAAAGGCGGTAACGGCGATCACGGGAATGGATTTTAAATCGGCATCGGCCTTGAGCTGGCGCGTTACATCAAGCCCGGAAATCTCGGGCAGTTGAATATCCATCAGGATCAGATCGGGGCGCGCCTCGCGGGCAATCTCAAGCACCTGCAAACCGTCGCGGGTTTCCACCGTATCAATACCGTTGGCTTCCAACAGGTCATGGAAGAGTTTCATGTTCAACTCGTTATCCTCGACGATCAGCACTTTTTTAGCCATGGTTTCGTGAACTCCTTTTACGCAATCGGTTTATCAGATATCTCAGGCAACCCGTTTGAAATTCTACCGTTTTTTGCGGCGCTTGAGAATGATTAATGTGGTTTATTCGGCACCAGTGGGCGGCGGTTCTTCAGGCTGCTCTTCTTCCGGCGGCGTTTGGGGATTTTGGCCTTCCACCTCCGCCGGAGCGCTTGTCGGATGGACTTGCGCCTCGCCGGGCGCGCGGCAATCATTTTCCAGCGACTCCAACGCCACCAGTTCCTGCGTGATGGAAAAATCGTCATATTCGATCAACATACTGCTGATCACGCCGTTCTGGTGGAAAACCATGTCCATTTCATAATCCGCCGCCGCCGCATCGTCCTTGAGCGGGAAAAACGCCAGACGCACATTCCATGCGGGCGTGTTCAGCAAGGTAGTATCCAGATTTTCCGAATTCTGAAGCTTTGCCATGGCATTCACGGGCTTGCCGATGAAGGCGTTAACCTCCACCGGGCCTTCTTCGTCACTGCCGTCGAAAATAACCGACTTGAATAATGTATTGCCGTTTTTGATATTTTCCAGCATCAGGCGCGAATGACCGAGCGGAAACACACTGCCGCGCGGTAGCTCAAAATGAAGCCCTTCTGGCATGGTGTAGACGGCTTCCCCCACCCCGGTTTCCTTGATTTTCGCATGGCCTCGCAATTCTTCGAACAGCACACCGTCACGCTTGCGGCGCGAAGTGTAATCGAGCGTATAGCCGTCATAAGCCTCGTAAGTGGAAAAATCGCTGGTAATGCGCATCGGCGCGCTATCGGCGTATTCGTACAAAAGGTCGAAACGGTGATCGGATATCCACGCATCGCAGGAGGCGCGCCATTCGTAATACATTTCCCCACTGATATTCACAATCTGGGAGCCTGAGCGCGTCGAAGCCAGATCGATTTTATACAATGCCTTGTGGGGCTTAAGCCCGAATTCCTCATTGCCGGGGCGAAGAGAAACCGTGTGCTCCGCGCTTTCAACAGAAGTCGTTTGCGGCACCACATCCGCCGGAGGGCCATCATGATTGGCCGTCACATAAAAAAGCGCCGCCCCGCCGATCAAGGCCACCACGACAAGGATAAGCAATTTGGGGAATGGGGTAGGTATTTTAATCATAAATCCCTGAATATTAAGAATAAAATTGATTTTAAAAACGCCGGATTTTTCAGCTTTCCCATCATAGACGAAAGCCCCCGCAGGCGCAAAGCTTTATCACGGTAATTGGGCCCTTCAAAAGGGGCAAGTCCTGCCGCCCCGCCCCAAACTCGGTAAATTTGACCGTTCATTAGAGGGCGGTAAAAACGCCTGCCCCGATAAAAATAGTCCAAAAAACAGCCCAAACAGCTGATTTAAAACAAATTTTTACCATAACAAAACTGGCATATCTTTCGCATATATCTGTCTTAAGGATAACACCAACAAGGGTAGTACAATTATGAGCGCAGATTTCATCCAGCATAAACACACCAGCACCGTGATCGCCCATGCGCGGTCCAAGGGCCTGAACCGTGCGCCGCGCGGTTTCGAGCTGACCCGCGAAGAGGATTTCATTAACGGCGAAAGCGATATTTTCGACCTTTTGGCCGGAACGGATAACGAACCGCACACAACATGGAGGATGCGGACCATCTGATAAAATATTGATTTAAAACGGTTTCCCTAAGTCTGTCACCCTCCCTAACCGTAAACCCAAAACCCGCACAGACAGACGAACCCCGCGGCCCGGCCTTGCTCTCCCTCCAATCAGCAAGCCGGGCCTTCTCTTTTGCCACCTGCGTTTTTATTTACATAATTATTGACATTGATCGGCTTTTTGTTTATGTTTAGTGGATTGTTGAGCTTGAGGCCTTACCCCTTCAAGCCAAGTGTAATAAGTTATAAGAAGCAATGCGCAGTAAGTTTATAAATTTTTAGCAGATGCCATGAACGCAGTTAGCCCTACCATCACTGACCCCACTAAAATAAGAGACGCAGCGTCCGCAGTTGCCTTTCTTCGCTCCGGAATCGAAAAGGGGGATGGGTTTAGGGATATTTCGATTATAGATTTCGACACATTCACAGCGCGTTTCAATGAACTCGGCAGAGCCATCGGGACGAAGGATAAAGCGCAACGCACAGCTGAAGAACGCGTAGTTTTTCAATTAATGGGTATACAAGCTAATGACCTGCGCCGTATGAGCATGGCTGTTTTTAAGGGGTATCTTACAAGCGCGCAGGCAGAGCAAACAGAATTATCCTCAACGTTCGCCGAGACGGAAAGCGCAGCCCCAACTCCCGATGTTGAAAATGATGATTTTTCTGCAATACTCAGCATAATTCCTTCCAATACTTCGCAAAACATACGAACAGCGCAAAATCTCTTGCCCTCGAGAAGCAGAAGAGAACGGGAAACAAGAGCAATTATATTAGGGTTAATCGAATTAAAACATCAGTGCGACAACAGAATAGTCACAACTAACCCTATGCTTCGACAACAAAACAACCAGAGGCAAGCAGAAGCAGCGGCAAAACTGAGTGCACTGTCAGAAGCTTTAAATGCAGAACCTCAGGCATTAAGCCTGATCAGGGAAACCGTAGAACAGTTAAATGAGGCTATAGATGCGCCTTTACCGCTTCACTACGCCAGAACAGTCGACCGCGATGAACGTCCCCGTCCTGAGATGTAATTCAATGTACTAGAAACTTCTAAGCCGCCTGCTCTTTTTTAGACAGGTCTTTGGGAATATCCAGTTTCAGATACAAATCCTTAAGCTGTTGCGGAGAAGCTTCGGACGGAGAACCCATCATAAGGTCTTCATATTGGCCGTTCATCACGAAGGCATAAACCTCACGCAAGTTCGGCTCATCGGCGAGCAACATCACAATACGGTCGATCCCGAAGGCCAAACCGCCGTGCGGAGGCGCACCGAATTTCATCGCATTCAGCATGCCGCCGAACTTAGCTTCCAGAACGGATTTATCGTATCCAGCAATGCCAAAGGCCTCTTCCATAATTTCCGGTTTGTGATTACGGATCGCGCCGGAGGCCAGCTCGAACCCGTTGCAAACGCAGTCATACTGGTATGCTAGGATATTTACCGGGTGTTGATTTTGTAAAGCATCCATACCCCCTTGAGGCATGGAAAACGGGTTGTGAGAGAAGTCGATTTTTTGCGCTTTTTCATCGAATTCATACATCGGGAAATCGACGATCCAGCAGAATTTATAAACACCCTTCTCGCGCGCGGCCTTGTGCCCTTCGGGCAGGGCATTACAGATGGCGTCGCGAGCGAGGCCGGCGAATTTCATGGCTTTTCCGGGTCTGTCACACACAAAGAAAATTGCATCGCCTTCTTCCAAAGCCGCAACCTTGCGAAGCTCTTCTTGCGCGGCTTCGGGGATAAATTTGGCAATCGGGCCGGCACCTTCACCGTCCTTAAACAGAACGTAACCAAGACCAGGGGCACCTTCGCCCTGCGCCCAGCCATTGAGCTTATCAAAGAAACTGCGTGGTTGATCCGCGACTGCGGGAACCTTAATTGCCTTAACTATACCGCTATGACCATTTTCTTCGTTTTCTATTACCTTTTTAAAGGCATTAAAAGTAACATCATCACGCGCAAAAACATCTGTGACATCAACTATTTCCAGAGGGTTTCTCAGATCCGGCTTATCGGAGCCGTATTTATGCATAGCATCCCAATAAGGAATATCATCCAGCCACTGCACAACGCGTTTCTCACCTGTGAAATCGGCGAATTCCGTGAATATTCCTTCAATTACGGGACGTATCGTATTGAATACATCTTCTTGAGTTATAAAGCTCATTTCCACATCGAGCTGATAAAACTCTGCCAAACGGTCGGCTCTTCCATCCTCGTCACGGAAACAAGGGGCAATCTGGAAGTAACGGTCAAAACCGCTCATCATCAAAAGTTGCTTAAACTGTTGGGGCGCTTGCGGCAAAGCATAAAACTTTCCGGGATGCAGACGTGAGGGGACAAGATAGTCTCTCGCACCTTCAGGGCTGGAAGCCGTCAGGATCGGTGTCTGAAACTCCTGAAAGCCCTTGTCATACATACGCTCGCGCATGGAACGGATCACGCCGTTTCTAAGGCGGATATTCTTTTGCATCTTCTCGCGGCGCAGATCGAGATAGCGGTAGCGAAGACGCAAATCCTCGCCCGCGCCATCATCCTCCGCCACTTGAAACGGAAGAACAGCCGCGGCGGATTGCAGAACGGCTTCTTCAATTGTCACTTCAATTTCGCCCGTCGCCATTTTGAAATTTACGGTTTCAGGCGTTCTGGCTGTGACTTTCCCCGTGATGGTCACAACGCTTTCAACGCGCCATTTCTCAACTTCGGAGAGCAGAGCGGAGTTCTCCTCCACCACGCATTGCGTCAGGCCGAATGTATCGCGCAAGTCGATAAACAGCACGCCGCCATGGTCGCGTATTTTGTGAATCCAACCCGACAGACGAACCGTCTGCCCCTCATCCGATTTGCGCAACTGGGCGCAATTATGTGTTCTGTAACTATGCATGGAGAAGAGATTTACCCGCAAAGGCGTAAAGACGCAAAGGAAAAATAAAAAGAATCCTTGGCGTATTTGTGTCTTGAGGTTAATACATTCAAATGCTTATTACCGAACAAAAAGAACTTGATGCCCTTTGCGCGCGCCTGAGCGGCGAGGAATTCATCACCATAGACACCGAATTCCTGCGGGAAAAGACCTATTACCCCAAGCTTTGCCTTGTGCAGGTTTGCGGGCCGGACGGCAATGCGGCGGCCATCGACCCGCTGGAGGGCGATCTTGATCTCTCCCCGCTTTTCGCCTTGCTGGAGAACGAAAAAGTGCTAAAAATTTTTCACGCCGCGCGGCAAGACCTTGAGATTTTCTTTCATATGACCGGCAAGGTCGTGCATCCGTTTTTCGACACCCAGATCGCCGCCATGGTTTTAGGGCATGGCGAGCAGGTAGGATACGAGGCACTAGTGCGCAACATCACGGGCGCGCAGATCGATAAAAGCGTGCAGTTCACCAATTGGGCGCACCGTCCGCTTTCGGCAAAACAGATCGATTACGCGCTGGGCGATGTTATCCATCTTCTGGAGATATACCGCAAACTTGCCGCCGATCTGGAAGGCAGGGGCAGGACATCATGGGTATTCGAGGAAGAGGCTATTCTGGAAGACCCCGCCACTTACGAGAACGATCCAGAGGAAACATGGAAGCGTATCAAAATCCGCTCTCCCAAGCCAAAAACGCTCGCCATTCTCAAAGCGCTTTCGGCATGGCGCGAGCGAAGAGCGCAAGACCGCGACATTCCCAAATCATGGGTGATGCGCGATGAAACGCTGGCCGACATGGCCGCGCAAGCCCCGAAAGATGCGGATGGGTTGAAAAAAATTCGCGGCATGTCTGCCGATCTGGCAAGCGGCCATGTGGGTAAGGATATCCTGAAAGTCATCAAGGAAGCCGCCGCCACACCGAAAGAAGACTGGCCGCAGGCAGTCAAGAAAAAACCCCTGCCCCCGACAACAGCGGCGGTAGTGGACGCGCTTAAGATGTTGCTGAAAATCCAGTGCGGGATGAGCGATGTCGCGGCGAAACTTGTTGCCTCCGCCGATGATCTGGAAGAGATCGCGGTTAAGGGCGAAAACGCAGATGTTCCGGCACTCAAGGGATGGCGGCGCGAGGTTTTTGGCGAGGCGGCCCTGCAATTCAAACAGGGAAAACTTGCCATCGGGCTGAAAGATTCTAAAATCGTGAAATACGATGTTTCACATGAAACAAGTACGGTAAAATAAGCGACATTGTCGCAAATTTTGATAAAGATATGAGAAAACTGTTTCTTTTGCGCCATGGTGAGGCCGACGTTTCCCCCGGCGGACAGGACAAAACCCGCCCCCTGACTCCCAAGGGGGGAGGAGACACGCTGGCGCTTGGTCCGGTGCTGAAATCCCGCCACGGCGCGCCGGAACTGGTGCTTTGTTCCAGCGCCACCCGCACGCAGCAAACCTGCCAAAACTTGCTTCAGGCTTTTGAGAACGACGCCGGACACGCCGATATTACGGTGCAGATATGCAACGAATTATACAACGCGCCGCGCGGAGTTATTCTGGAGACCATACAAGCCGCCGCACCGCATTATCAATCCATGCTGGTGATAGGGCATAATCCGGGCCTTAACGAACTGGCGCTTACCATGGCCGCAGAAGGCCCACCAACATTGATGAACCGCCTGATTGGGAGCGGGTTTATGCCGGGAACGCTCTGCGCGCTGGAATGTGCATGTGAAAGCTGGAGCGAGTTATATGAGGGAAGCGCAACGATAACAGATTACCTAGCCCCGCTGGATTACAATAGCCCCGCCACCCCGGCGAGATGGACCTGAGGCCCCTTGCAACATCATATATAGAATTATTAAACCTTATTCAAAAAATAAGGGACCAACAGAGGAGGTAGATGCCGGTAAAGCAGGCGGCAGGAGGACAGAATGCAAATACTTGCGATATCGTGAAATGTCGGAAGATAATGAGCGCATTCTAGTTATACTGTCCACCAGAGCTTCTTTGGGAGTTTGCCTACAGCCCTCTTCAATATTAAAAATTATGATTTTATCGTCATCCAGTGCAGCCGGATTTTCCCCTGCCCAGCTTTCTAACGCATCACAAAAGGAAGAAACACATTGCCCCAGCTCTTCATATGACTCCGCGTTTTCAAATCTTTTCTTCCATTCGCCGCCTGAAAATTCCTGCTCCGTACAAGACATTACTTGATGCAAACGTCCTATAAATCGTTTTTTCGCCAAATCCAGATTTCTTACTAACGACCGCATTTGTATCGCCTTAGCAATCGCTTTCATAACTTCTTCCCCCAACCAATCAGAATGGCGTTCATTAACCTGCCCGCTATACGGATGCCTGCCGTTTGAAGAAACAAGCGCCCCAAAGTCTGTTTTCAAAGGAGTGTAGTATTTCCCAGAGCCGCCGTAATCATCATTATATTTCACGACGTTACCGAAACGTGAAAGCTGCAAAATTTTTGAATTCAGGAAAGGGCTTCCCTTAAAAAAACCATGGTAGTGGCACAGTAAAAAGATAACAAATAAATGCCCAAATTCGTGCGCCAGCAATCCGAGCGTATGAATGTCGTGATACGTTAAATAACCATCGTCACAAGCATTGTTAATGCCGAAAATCAACCCCAGCGGTTTTACATCATACCCATCCGGACTTTCCCGTAGAAAAGCATGCATGGCGGATTGAAACAACCTGCCTTGCTTATCGGCTTTCGGCTCTTCGTTATAATCTTCTTCTGCAGGCTGAGGAATACCCCAGATATCGGCCATCTCCCGCATGAAAAAATTCACCATGAACTTTCTGTCCTCACGGGATTTCATCAAGGGCGCATCAGTATCCGAACACTCCCCTTCCGTCAAAAAGGCGTCAAAAAGCCTCGCATAAACCGGATTGATAATAATGCGCCGGGACAGTTCTTCTATGCAAGCCCTGTGATATGTTTTAATTTCCTCGGGAATATGAAGGGCGAAAACCAGCTTTTTATGCGCCTCTTCATTTGCTCTGGGATCGAAGCTGCCCCACTGCTCTAGAAAACCAAGAAACGCTAACTGCTGCTCTTCACTCATTGCTTGCAATTCAGCCAGCGTACTATGTTCATACAACAACATCGCCGCTTTTTCAGCTACGGTAATTAAATCAATATCGCCGCCTATTGTTAGAAAGTCACCTTTCTTTATAGACTCGAAAAATATATGCGGTGCAATTTCACTATCGACAGCAAAAGGAACTTCATCATGGGGTATCTGTGTCAAATTCACCAAACCAGACATGAACTGCCTCTCTTCAGTCGCCAGTTTCGTATAAAAAGCTTCGGACGCAGAGGGAGATAGCGGCAATACGTTGAAAAGGAAGTGGCAAGGCCCTTGAGCGTGATCTATCAGGACAGCGCAAAAATCATCATATGTACCAAGGCCAGGCACCGAAGCACTTTTATGCCTCTCATACAAAACCCACAAAACGGCCTTAGAATATTGGAACGATATTTCTTTTGACATAGCGTCTATTTAATTAAAAACAACAAATATGTCAAATAAAATTACATTTTAGGCACCATCGACTTGCATCGCGCTCAGAACATCACGCAATAGCGGGACGGTGATTTTGCGTTTTTGGGCGAGAGCGAGAGCGTCAGTTTTTGCGACAATGTCTCTTGCAGCGTCAAAAGACCGTTCCATCCGCGGCAAGATATAGGAAATTACGTCACTGGTCGCGCTGAGCTGACGATCGGCGAACAGTTTGATCAGCACGGAACCCAGCAGCATATCGTCTGGCGGCTTGATTTCGGCCAGCGGTGCGGCGCGAAAGCGTGAGGCGAGGTCAGCCACGACAAAGGGCACCTCGGTCGCCGTCATGCGCATCGTCACCATCATGGAGCGTTTTTCTTCCTTCAGGATGTTATATATATGAAACAATGTCGCTTCTGCTTCTCTTTCACCCAGCCATGGATCGAGCCCGTCGATCAGAATATGCGGCCCGGCGGCGCAAATCTGCTCTGCGCTGCGTGAAACCAGCATTTCGGGACGAATGGCTTCGGCCTGCGCCCGTTCCCGCCATACCGCCGCAAGGTGCGATTTCCCGCTTGCCGCAGGGCCGGAGATGATGAGCAAGGGCGCGGGCCATTCGGGCCAGCGGTCAATCCACGCAACCGCGTCGCGGTTGCTTTGTGTCACCAGAAAATCATCGCGGGCCAGCGCGCTTCGCGCCGGAAGATCAAAGGGTATTTGTTGTGGTGCCCGCAAAGCCATGATCAAATCACCCCGCTTAACGCTTGCGCTTCGAAGGGCCGGATTTGGAGGCGGATTTCTTTTTACCTGTGCCACTACCCTTATTGCTGCCCTTGTAAAGATCGCTTTCCTTATACCGCCCGACGCCGAACGCGGCCAGAACGCCGATTGCCGCGGCAACGGGCACAGCCAGAAGCATGCCGACGATCCCGAACAGGCTGCCGCCCGCCAGCACGGCGAAAAACACCCAGAGCGGGTGCATGCCTACACTGCCACCCACCAATTTAGGCGTTAGGAAATTGCCCTCTATAATCTGGCCAGCGATAAACACACCCACAACCTGCGCCAGAAACACCCAATCGCCCGCCTGAAGCCAGGCCACGCCCGCGCTGACGATCAGCCCCAGCGTCGAGCCGACCATAGGGATGATAGAAATCAGTCCTGCGCCAAAACCGATCAGGAAACCGTATTTCAGGCCCAAGAGCGACAGAGCCAGCGCATAACCAAAGGCGAGCACCAGCGCGACCGTAATCTGGCCGCGCACAAACCCGGCGATTTTGGTATTGATGCTTGAAAGCAAATCGGTAATCGTTTCTTTGTGCTGGCGCGGCAAAAGTCCTTCTCCCCATTTTAAAATCGCGGGCCATTCCTTCATCATGAAATAAGCCACAAGCGGAGCAATGACCGCAAGCATTACCAGCGCTCCGGCAAAATTGCCTAGCGCCTGTCCGCCTGCGGCGATCTTGCCCAAAATTGTGTTCCCCGCGTTAAGCGCCTGACCCGATTGCCCGCTTAACATTGCCTTTAAATCGACATCCGTTTGCTGGCCGATCCACCATTGCGCCTGATTGATATAAGGCTGCGCCAGATCGATAAGGCGCTCTATGTATGCGGGAAGATTGTCGGAAACTTGCATGGTTTCACGCACGATCAGCGGCGCGGTCACGGCGATGATGGCGATGACAAAGGCGAAAAACAGCGTCAGAATAAAAATGGCGGAAAGGTTGCGCGAAAACCCCGCCGCCGCCATTTTATTCAAGGTGGGATTGAGCAGGTAGGCAACCGCGATACCGACAATAAAGGGCGTTAAAATTGACTGGAGCAGGAAGACGAATCCCAAAAATGCGGCCAGAACCGCGAACCAGAATAAAACATGGAATCTAAACTGCATGGTTTTTTCCCAATATTTAGCGCCAAATCCGTTTAAGCCACGGCTCGCGGCCCTCTTCCGGCTGGAGCTTTGGTTGCACTTCGCTTTCCTGCGGCGAAACCGGCTCGGCCAGACGCTCTTGCCCTTCATAGCCCTCAGCAGGCATTTCCTGCATCACACCTTCCTGAGACTCGTAATAAGCAGGCGGGTCGAAATCGATGTCTTCGGGTTTATAGCGGTTCAGGTACAGTTCGTACAAAAGCGTGGTGGCACTAGAACCATCGGAATCGAAGCCGATACGTGGCTGGGTGAGGGTTATATCCGCTTGGGCCAGCGCAAGGCGCAGGCGTTTTTCCGCGCCCTGAAAGATAAGTTCAACAATGGCATGATCGCGAGCGAGGTTCTGCAATTTTACTTCCTCCACTCCGCGCACAGCGGAAAGAACGGATTGCGTTTCCGCCCATTGATGAAGATTGCCGAAACGCACCTTGACCTGCATGCTGTTGCCCTGTTCCGGGCTGGCGACGGTTTGTGCCTTCCAGTCACGCTGGATGACACCGCGAACCTGTTCCACCGCACGGCTATAAAGCATGGACTTTGTCTCTCCCTCCAGCGGCTCTATATCGATCTGGTTAACGTGCTCGGGGCGCAGGCCGTCTGTGCGGTATACATGAATGCTGAGCGCACCGCGGGCAGGATCGTCAGGGCCGTATACCGAAGCCAGATTGGCATCGGGCACGGCCAAAAGCATGATCGCCTCGCCCGCATTATAGCGCGCAAGCATGCGGCGGAGCGACGCCTCGTCATAAGTCAGCGCCGCATCGCCGCCGATGTCGTTTACATCTTCCAGATCGCCGATCGGCACGGCAATGGGAACGATACCGCGCAGGGAATCGGTACGCTTCCACGCCGCCATCCACGGATTTTGTTCGTCCCAAAGAACGGGCTGAACGCCGGCCTGATAAAAGGGCAAAACAAGCACGGGCTTGCTGGTCACATCGGTATAGCCCACACCCTGACCGCCGAAAAAGCGCCGCACTTCATCAGGGTCGAAGCGGAACGTATAGGTGGCAATATATTGAACGCGGGAGATTTTCTCGTCCGTAATCTCGAAATCCTTGATCATTGTGGAAATCGTGGTTGGGTCGGGCGCGACCGTGGACTGCGCCTGCCCTTCGGCGACCATTCGCCCTGCCAGAATGCCGAAGGCCGTGGCTTGTGCCTGCTCGAAGGCCAACTGGCGCGCCTTGGCGGCGTCATCGGCCGTAACATCGACCGCTACTCCCTCCACCGTAAAAAGCGTATCGGCGGCGCGCGCGGGCACGCCAGCCCCCCCAAGCAGCAAAATCGCACAAAAAATTGCGCAAAGGACTGTACGGGCAAGGGGAAAATGCTTATAGAGTATGGCCATATTGTTCTCTTTAATTATGAAGAGTCCATGTTATAGCGCCTTAAGAGTAAGATGCAAAATGAAACCCGATCAAACAACGAAACAAAGTGCTTATAAAGAGGCCGGCGTCGATATAGACGAGGCCGCCGCCCTGATAGACCGGATCAAACCCCATGTCAAAAAGACCGAGCGCAGCGGCGTAATGTCCGGCCTTGGCGGGTTTGGCGCGTTATTCGACCTGCAGGAAACCGGAATTGAAGACCCCGTCATCGTTTCCGCCACGGACGGTGTGGGCACGAAGATCAAGATCGCCATCGAAACGGACAAGCATGACACGATCGGCATTGATTGTGTGGCCATGTGCGTGAACGACCTTGTGGTGCAAGGTGCGGAACCGCTGTTCTTCCTCGATTATTTTGCCTGCGGCAAGCTGGTAAACGATGTGGCCGAAAGCGTAATCGCCAGCGTGGCCGAAGGATGCCAGATGGCGGGATGCGCCCTGATCGGCGGGGAAACCGCAGAAATGCCGGGCCTTTATGCACCCGGCGATTACGACCTTGCAGGCTTTAGCGTCGGCGCGGTCAGCCGTTCACAGATGATCACCGGCGAAACTATTTCGGATGGCGACGTGATTCTGGGACTGGCCTCCAGCGGTGTGCATTCCAACGGCTTTTCGCTTGTAAGAAAGCTGGTCAAGGAAACCCAAGGCTTTACCTATGACAGCATTTCCCCCTTCCCCGACGGGCTTAGCCTTGGCGAATTATTGCTGATGCCCACGCGCATTTATGTACGCTCTTTGCTTGAGGCTTTCAAAATCAAGAACAGCGATGACAAGCCCGCCATCAAAGGGCTTGCGCATATCACAGGCGGCGGATTTATCGAGAATATTCCCCGCGTTCTGCCCGAGGACACCAAGGCCGTTCTGGATGCGACAAGCTGGGGGCTGCCGCCCATTTTCCATTGGCTGAAACAGATCGGCGGCCTGACGCATGACGATATGGTCACCACGCTGAATTGCGGGATCGGCATGGCCGTTGTCTGCGCCCCGCAACATGTGGACGCCATCGCCGCGTCGCTTAAAAACTCAGGCGAAAGCGTTTCGCGAATCGGGAAAATCGAAAAACGCAGCGAGGGTGAAGAGCCTATCATCGTTAAAAACCTGGACAACGCATGGCAGGATTAGGTCGCGATATTCCCCTAAAGCTCGCGGTTTTTATTTCGGGCCGCGGCTCGAACATGCAGGCACTTATTGATGCCTGCGCGGGTGAAGATTACCCCGCGAAAATTGAACTGGTTCTTTCCAACAAGGCGGATGCGGCGGGCATACAAAGGGCGCAAGAGGCCGGCCTTAAAACCGCAATCGTCAGCCACCGCGATTTCGAAAACCGTGCGGCGTTCGAACAAGCAATTCTCGATACGCTTGCCGATCACGAAATCGACCTCATTTGCCTTGCCGGATTTATGCGCATACTGAGCCCGCATTTCATAGAGAACTGGCCGGGCATGATTATCAATATCCACCCTTCTCTGCTGCCCGCTTATAAAGGGGTAGATACCCATGCGCGGGTGCTGGCCGATGGCGGCAAGGAATCTGGATGCAGTGTGCATTTCGTCGTGCCGGAAGTGGACGCCGGGGAAATTATCCTTCAGCGGCGGGTAGACGTTCTGGAGGGTGATACGCCGGAGACGCTGGCGGCGCGCATACTGGAGCAGGAACATATCGCCTATCCCGAGGCTGTACTGAAAATCGCGCGGGGAGAGGTCAAGCCGCCGCCCAAAAACGCGGTTGAATAGCGCGGCAATTACTTTTAGAATCTGTTTTATAAAATTCACATCCACAGTAAGGAAATACAATCAATGGCCAGCTCCGAACCCGTCAAAGTAAGCCCGAAAGACCTTAAAAACGCACAAAGCTTTTACCACTCTTTCATTCAGGCCGGAAAATGGGGCATGATCGTCATTGCGTCGTTTCTCCTTCTGATGGCATTGATTTTCGTCTAGTAAACGGCTTAAGGCTTTTACGCAAAGCCGTCCGCCAAGCTTTTCCTTAAGCTATTTCTGTATATAATAGTCAGAGTACAGGGCATGCGCATCAGCCGTGCCTACCATCATCACGAGCGGATAAGAATATTTGGGACAATCATATAAAAATCGGGAGCATAAATCATATGGGCGCCAGATGTTTATGGCGGGGCTTTTTGCCCTTGTTCTGTCCTGTTTTATCCTTCCCGCATTTCCGGCAAAGGCCCAGATTACCCCGACATCCCGCGCGATCCTGAGCGGCGAAGATGAAATCGTGCCGCTGGGGTCACATATTTACATTACCCCCGATCCGGAAAGAAAACTTAGTTATAACGTGGTGATCAACCGCCACCAAAGCAATACGCGCGGCATGCGCAAGGATCAGGAGATCATAAATCTGGGCGCGCCGCGTTCGCCCGTATGGCTGGTTTTCTCGGCGCTTAATAATTCCGGCACGCAAGACTGGGTTCTCGATTTCGGATCCATGTTCAACGGCCGCCTTGCCATGGTTCACAAGATACTGGTGCATAACCACACCACGGGCGAGACGTTTTCCCGCGTTCTGGAACAGGAAGGGCGGGAGGATAATCCACCGCAGGGGCCCGCCATTCCCATCAAGATTTCACAGGATCAGCTCAATCTTTTCGTCGTGTTTTTTGAGGCCGAAGGAGGCCTGCCCTCGCTCATCGCGCCGCGTCTGGTGCGGCAGGATTATTACATGAACAAGGCGGCCTCGCTGTCCCTTCCCGCCATGGTGACCTTTACGCTTCTTACATTAATCGCCGGGTTTTTTATCGCCGCGGCCCTGATTTCAAAACAGCCGTTTTACACGCTGCTGAGCGGTTACTTCCTGAGCGCCATCCTGCTTTATGCCGTCATTCAGAACCTGTTCTACGCCAGCCACCCTCTGCTTAACGATTCGCTCGCCATTATTTTTGCCGCGTTCATCCTTCTGGGATTGGCATCGGCGAAATACTTCCTCGGCATCCAGCAGGACGAACAGCAGGACCGTAAATTCCTTATGGCTTCGGGCGTATTTATTGCCGGCATCGCGCTGGCTAATATCATCCTTTGGAGTGCGGGAAACATCGCAGGCATGGGCGTTTTATTCGCGAGCGGCATCGCGGCCACCGGGCTTCTGGCCTATCTCGGTTTTGCGCAGGCCCAATACAGTAAGCTGCATGGCGTTCCGTTCGCTTTCGGGTGCATAGCGCTGGCGGGCGGCGGGCTCGTCAGCCTCGGGGCGGCATCGGGATTTATTGCCGTTACTCCGCTTACACTGCATGCTTTTTGGATCGGGCTTATTTTAGAGGGAATACTTTTCATCAGCGCCGCACGGGTGAAGATCAAGACCGAGGAAGAGATCGAACGCCAGCGCGTAGAACGGGAAAGCCGCGAGGCGGAATCCCTCGCCCGGCTCAAACAATCCAAAGAATCTGCGGACCAGTCCCGCCTGCTGCGTGTCATCGAGCGAGAGCGCGAATTGATGACCGAACTGCGCGAGCGGGAAATGCAGCGCACGGAAGAAATGCGCCGTGCCAAGGAACAGGCCGACGAGGCCAACCGCGCGAAATCCGCTTTCCTTGCGGTGGTGAGCCATGAAATTCGTACGCCCATGACGGGCTTGATGGGAATGATCCGCCTTTTGCTGGAAAGCAAAATGAACGCGCAGCAGCACGATTACATGCTGGCGATGCAAAAATCAGGCGATACGATGATGGCACTGCTCAACGATATTCTGGATTTCGAGAAAATCGAAAGCGGGTCGATGGAGATGGAGAACGTCGATTTCGATCTGCCTAGGCTTGTGCAGGGCGTGGTCACGCTTATGTCCGCACATGCGGGAGAAAAAAACCTGAGCCTGAGCGCCGATATTCAGGGTGACGTGCCGCGCTTTGTAAAGGGGGACCCCACACGCCTTCGCCAGATCCTCCTCAACCTCGTGAACAACGCGCTGAAATTCACGCATGAGGGCGGGGTGACTATCGCCCTGAAGGCGGAAAAAGTGGAAAACCTGCCCGCCGGAATCGAGGGAGATTTCGAGGTTTATTTCGCCGTCAAAGATACCGGGATCGGCATTTCTCAGGAAGCGCAGGACAAGCTTTTTACACCTTTCTCGCAAGCCGACAGCTCTATCTCGCGTAAATTCGGCGGCACGGGGCTGGGCCTTACTATTTGTAAGCGTCTGGTGGAAGCGATGGGCGGAGCGATTTCACTTGAAAGCAAGGAGGGTGTGGGCACGACATTCTCTTTCTCCCTCCTGATGGTCGAGGCACAAAAATCCGATGCGGATGAACGCGCGGCCCTCAAAGAACCAGCCCCGCAACAGGCCGATACCCCGGCACAAAAAATTCTGATCGTGGATGACAATGAAATGAACCGGAAAGTTCTGGAAGGTTTCCTGAACAAGGCGGGTCATATCGTCACCCATAGCGACAGCGCGGAAGAAGCATTAGAGCTATGCCGGAAAAAAACTTTCGACCTCATTTTCATGGACATTAATATGAACGGAATGAGCGGGGTTGAAGCCGCCCGCGCCCTTCGTGCCATGCCGCCGCCCGCAGGGGAGATTCCCATTATCGCACTGACCGGAAATGTGCGGGACGAGGACATCAAAACCTATTATGCCGCCAACATTAACGGCTTCCTTGCCAAACCGATCGATCCTGACAAGCTTTCGGCCATCATCCATAACGCCCATAAAGGTATGTTCGAAAATCCACTGAACGGTACGAAAGAAGGTGATAAAAGCGGATTGCCGGCAATTGACGAAAACACAGATACGTTTGATCTGGCGCTGGAAGGAGACGGCAAGGCGGCAGAAAAGACGCCAAAGGCCGCAAAGAAAGTGCCGTTGGAGGAAGAAGAAACAGAACAGGATGAAAGCCTGTTTGATTGGGAGATGCTCGAAAGCCTGCTGGAAAGTCTTGGCGCGGACCAGTTAACGGGCCTGATCGACGGCTTTCTAGACAAGGCGAAAGAACTTATCGAAGCATTGGAAAAGGCGTCACAAAACCGTGACGCCGGAGCCGTTGTCGGGCGCTCTCATGAGCTCAAGGGCATGGCGGCAAATTTCGGTATGGCGCGGCTCAGCCAGTTGGCAAAAAAAATCGAACATGCCGCCAGCACGGGCGAGCTTGAAAAAGCACGTCAGCAGATCACCAAGCTTCCCGATGCGTTTAATACATCCGAGGCCAAACTGGCGGTCTGGATTGCGAAAAACCGGAAATAGTCTCCCGTCACCCTGAAGGTTTTTTAGCTTACTCGTCATTCCGGCGAAGGCCGGGATCTGGTCGTTTGTACAACCAGATCCCTGCTTTCGCAGGGATGACAACTATTAATATGATGAGCTTTAATCTAGCCGACGATTTCTTCAGGCTTGAAGAAATACGCGATTTCGATTTTTGCGTTCTCAAGACTGTCGGAACCGTGAACGGAGTTTTCACCGATATTTAAGGCAAATTCTTTGCGGATGGTGCCGGGGGCCGCTTCGGCCGGGTTTGTTGCGCCCATAACCTCGCGGTTTTTGGCCACGGCATTTTCGCCTTCCAGAACCTGAACAACCACAGGCTCGGAACTCATGAAGTCTACCAGTTCGCCGAAGAAAGAACGCTCTTTGTGTACAGCATAGAAACCTTCGGCCTGTGCTTTTGACATGTGAATGCGCTTTTGCGCTACGATACGAAGACCTGCCGCTTCCAGTTTGGCGTTCACCGCGCCTGTCAGATTGCGTCTTGTCGCGTCGGGTTTAATGATCGAAAATGTGCGTTCGAGAGCCATAAATTCTTTCCTCTGGCAAATAATTTTATTTGGAGGTCGTTTATAACAACGCGCACGAATTTATCAAGCTTATTTATCTATCTGCAGGGAAAAGCCTTCCGGGATTTCGGCAACTTCTCCAAGAAGTGCAGTCGCCTGCGTAGGGTGCGTCCCATGCGCTATATATTCGTATTGTCCTTCTGCTCCTGGTCTTTTGTACAAGTCAGGATTTTCTCCCTTTACATACAAACTATTCAGTACAGGCACACCTACTGCGTCTTGTCTAAACACACGAATGATGGAAACTCGCTCGCTGCCTTCTGGAGCATCTGGATCAAGATGCACATTGATCCCTTCCACCAACTTGCGATCGGTTGGATTCTTAGCTGGAAACACTGCAATTGGCTGCGAAAATTTCACGGTATCTGCTGCTGATTTAAATTCTAATGCGGACGATCCATGACATTTTGTTGGCTTTTCCTTTGAGTGATCTGTATCTGGAATCGGACCGCTATATTTAGTACGACCAAATATAAATCTACCATTGCTACCAAACTTAGGTTTACTCATCTCTTCCTCTGTATTTTACAACAACTTAAAGAAAACTACACATTATACATAACTTAAATAAGCGGGTTTTGCAACCTTAAATTTATCCCGCCAATTCCTTTTCAATCGCGCTAACAGCATCGTTGGCAGCGCCTGCATCGGGGCCGCCGGCTTGGGCCATATCGGGACGACCGCCGCCGCCGGAACCGCCGAGCGCTTCCGCGCCTAGTTTTACAAGGTCTACGGCGCTGAGCTTGCCCGTCAAATCGTCGGTCACGCCCACCACGATGGAGGCCTTGCCTTCATTGGTCGCAACCAGCACAACAACGCCGGAGCCTATTTTCTTTTTAAGCTCATCCGCCATGGGTTTCAGGTCTTTCGCCGGAAACTCGGCCAGAACCTTGCCGGTAAATTTCAACCCGCCGATGTCTTTTACGTCATCCTCGCTCTGAGAGGCTGTAGCCTGCGCGCGGCGCTGATTGGAGATTTGCTTTTGCAGCATTTTATTATCGGCGATCAAATCGGCCACCGTATTTTCCGGCGCTGCAGGGGCTTTGCCGCCTGCTGCCGCCAGTTCAGCGCGCAGTTTCTCATTTTCCTTGCCAAGACGAGCAAGCTCATCCTGTAATTTCGTTTCCTGTTCACGTTCATAGGCATCCACGCGCGCGCCTGTTAAAGCCTCGATACGGCGAACGCCAGCGGAGAGCGCTCCTTCGGATACGATTTTGAATTTCTCGATCTCTCCGGTCTGTTTGACATGCGTGCCGCCGCAAAGCTCGACCGAAAACACTTTGTTACCTTCATTCGTGCCCATGGCGACCACCCGCACCTCGTCGGCATATTTTTCACCGAACAGGGCCATGGCTCCTGTTTCGCGTGCTTCCTCAAGCGGCATCAGGCGGGTTTCCACGGGTGTATTGGCACGGATTTGTGCCATCACCATCTCTTCAACCTTAGAAACCTCTTCCGCGCTCATGGCGTTGTTGTGCGAGATGTCAAAACGTGTGCGTTCGGCATCCTGCAAAGACCCCTTCTGGGTCACATGCTCGCCCAGAACGCGGCGCAGCGCCTCGTGCATCAAATGCGTGACGGAGTGGTTGGCGCGGATCATCTGGCGGCGATTGCTATCCACCTGCATGTCCAGCCCTTGACCCAGCCCTACCCCGCCTTTTTTACAGGTGACGAAATGCAGCCACAGCCCGCCCACGGCTTTTTTCGTGTCGGTCACGATGATTTCTGAAGAAGCCTCCCCGTCTACACGGCAAATTCCCTGATCGCCAACCTGACCGCCGGATTCGGCATAGAACGGCGACTGGTTGACTAGGATAATGCCCTCTTCGCCCTGCTTCAGCGCATTCACGCGCTTGGCGTCTTTGACGATAGCTTTAACTTCGGCTTCGGCGTGTTCGCGGTCATAACCCAGAAATTCGGTGGGGCCAAGCTCCTCGAGCAGATCGAACCAAAGCTTGTCGGAACCAGCATCACCCGTACCCGCCCATGCGGCGCGGGCGGCGCGTTTTTGTTCGTCCATACAGGCCTCGAACCCGGCCATATCCACGGAAATACCCTTGGCCTTCAAAGCATCCTGAGTGAGATCGACCGGAAAACCGTAAGTATCGTAAAGTTTGAACGCCACGTCGCCCGGCAGCACGCCGTTATTCACGCTTTCGGCTTCCTCGTCCAGCATCTTAAGGCCGCGGTCCAGCGTGCGTTTGAAACGCTCTTCCTCTGATTTCAGGGTCGAGGAAATCATCGCCTCGGCGCGGCGAAGCTCGGGGTAAGCTTCACCCATCTTGCCCACCAGCGTCGGCAGGAGTTTATACAGAAGCGGCTCACTCGCACCCAGCAAATGCGCATGGCGCATACCACGGCGCATAATACGGCGTAGCACATAGCCGCGCCCTTCGTTGGACGGCATTACACCATCAGCGAGCAAGAAAGCGGAAGCCCGCAAATGATCGGCGATGACACGGTGGCTAGGCGCCTCCGGCCCGTCGGGATTAACGCCCGTGATATCGGCGGAATGCTCGATAATATCGCGGAGCAAATCGATATCGTAATTGGTAAATTTCCCCTGCATCAACGCGGCCATACGCTCCAGACCCATGCCTGTATCGATAGAAGGTTTAGGCAAAGGTTCGCGCTTATAGCTCTCTTTACCGTCTTCAAATTGTTCGAACTGCATGAAAACAAGGTTCCAGAACTCAAGGAAGCGGTCGCCATCTTCATCAGGGCTGCCCGGCAGACCGCCCTGCAGCGTTTCACCCTGATCGTAGAAAATCTCGGAGCATGGGCCGCACGGGCCAGTGTCGCCCATCATCCAGAAATTGTCGTATGTGGGAATGCGGATGATTTTATCGTCGCTAAAACCTGCAATTTTTTTCCAAAGGCTTGCGGCTTCTTCGTCTTCGGAATAAACGGTAACCAGCAATTTGTCTTTCGGCATACCGAAGTTTTTCGTGATCAATTCCCAGGCAAAAGAAATCGCCTGTTCCTTAAAATAATCGCCGAAGGAGAAGTTCCCCAGCATTTCAAAGAAAGTATGGTGGCGCGCGGTATAGCCAACATTTTCAAGGTCGTTATGTTTGCCGCCGGCGCGCACGCATTTCTGGGCCGTAGTGGCGCGGTTATAATCGCGTTTTTCCGCGCCGGTAAAGATGTTTTTAAATTGCACCATACCGGAATTGGCGAACATCAATGTCGGGTCGTTATCGGGCACAAGCGGGCTGGAAGCCACGCGCGTATGCCCCTGTTTCTCGAAGAAACCCAAAAATTCATTGCGGATGTCGTTAACTGTCTTCATAGTTTCGCTCTACTTAATTATGGTGCAAGGAAGTATTTATGAACGAAATCACAGCTTTTGCCAATAGCCTCGCCGATGAAGCGGGAAAAATTATCAGCCAGTATTTCCGCAAACCCTTCGACGTGGAAACCAAGAGCGATGAAAGCCCGGTGACGGTGGCTGACCGCGCGGTGGAAAAGAAGCTGCGCGAGATGATTGAGGCGGCCTATCCCGATGATGGAATTCTGGGTGAAGAGTTCGGCCGCAAGGAAAGCCAAAATGACCGCACATGGGTGATCGACCCGATCGACGGGACGAAGTCTTTCGTGATTGGCCGCGCCACGTTCGGCACGCTCATCGCCCTTTGCGAGGACGGCGTTCCCGTGCTTGGAATTATCGACCAGCCGATCATGAAAGAGCGCTGGGTGGGTGTGAAAGACAAAACGACTACCTATACCAACCGCCACCTTGGGGCGGATTTCCATGACCGCCCTGTGAAAACGGCCAGATGTTCTTCGCTTGAAAAAGCAAGAATCGGCAGCACAACCCCGGCTATGTTCGGCGAAAACCCGGTGTATAAAAAATTTAATGAAAAGAGTTTTTACTGGGGCGGGGATTGTTACCAATACGGATTGCTGGCGCTTGGCTTTGCAGATGTCGTGATCGAGGCGGAATTAAAGCCCTATGATTTTGCTGCCCTCGTACCAATAATCAAAGGCGCGGGTGGGCATATTACCGACTGGGACGGGAACGAGCTTACACTGGAGAGTGACGGCAGAGTTATCGCGCTCGGCGATCCGGCTTTATGGCCTGAAGTGCGGGATATACTGAAATAACTAATCGCGTCTGTAGGCGACTTTTACGACCGCCGCGGACGGGGCGGAGATATCCTGCTGCGCCAGTCTTGTCTTTTTATTGCGGGCTTTTTCATCGTCGGCACGGCCCGCATAACGCGCCCACTGGCCTTTGGCGACAGCATCGAGAGACGGTGTACGCTGCCCGTCGCGCAGGCGGTAAATCCAGTAATTAGCCAGAACGCGTTCCACATAGCTGCGCGTTTCGGCAACCGGAATGCTTTCGATAAACAGCAAGGGATCTTCGGCAGGAACCGCGCCGCTTTTCCATTTGTTTAAGTTACCCGGCCCGGCGTTATAGGCCACAAGCAGAGAGAACAAATCGCCGTCAACCTGACGTAGCTTCAGAAGATCGGCAAGGTAACGCTGGCCGATTTCGAGATTGGTTTCGGGGTCCAGCAATTTATGCTGGTGCTGCTTGTCGCGGTATTCGCGGTTGCCGGAAACATAGCTGGCCGTCGTGGGCATGAGCTGCATCAGACCTTTTGCGCCGCTGCGGCTTTCGGCCATCGGGTCGAAGCGTGATTCCTGACGCATGATCGCGTGTATCAGAGCATCATCAATGTTGTAATCGTGATGCGCGCGCCAGGGCCCCTTGGGGTAAAGCGCGGCATCGTAGAACCCGCCGCCTACAGGCTGCAGTGAATTGCCAAGACGGAAGGCAAGCCCCGGCAGGCCCGCAAACCCGGCATAAGAAAGCATGGCATTTTTAAGTTTTTCATCGCCGTGCGGATCAAGGCGCATCAACTCGGCCTCGGCCAGATTGACCTGACCTGCTTCGGCCAGCGCAATAGCGCGCAAACCTGCCGGGTAACTTGCCAACGACTTGTAATAGTCTTCCGAGAAGGGAGGAATATCCCAGTTAAAATCGTAATTCCGGCCCAGCGCACGCGCCGCGATCAAACCATAGAAAGTGTGTGAGTGAGATGCCGCCTCACGCAGCCAACGGCTAACCTCGCGAACTTTACCGCTGCGCATATGCGCCCGCGAGGCCCAGAACGCAGCGGCGGATTTCATCCAGCCGGAAGAATATTCAGAGCTTGCCGCCACTTCAAAATAAGACGCCGCACGGTCATAACGGCCCATCCGCCAATTGGCCTGCCCTGCGATCCAGCCCGCCAGCGGAGCCTTATCGCCGGAACGTGATGCCGCCTGGGCAGCAAGCTCAAGTGCCTCACGGGGCTTACCGGCATGAATATAACCGCGGGCAATATTGGCCTTAAGCGTATCAATTTCCACCGCATCCATGTACGCTTTCGCTTCGCCGGATTTAAGGCGGCGCAGGGCGCTTGTAGGGTTATTGCGGGATATGTCGCGGTTAATCAGGCTTTGCAGTTTTTTGACTTCGTTATCCTGCTCGTGAGTGCGGCGTTTGGTCGTACGATATATCTTGCCGCGCTCCACGGTCGGTTCGCGCAAATACCCTACCCCTTTGGCCTCTTGCGGCTTATTGAGATGACCCTTGAAATTTTTCGGCATGCGGGAAAGCGCAAGGTTATAGATTTTATCGGCACGCGGCAGGTCGGCATACATCTCCATCCAGTTGCGCAATTCTTCAAAACTGGTGCGGTAGGCGGTGGGGTGCATGTAACGCTGGAAAAGCACATGGCCGCGCAATCTGAAATCGGTCAGATTGGAAAACTCCTTATCTGCGGCGGCAATTTTTCCGGCTGCCTGAAGCGCAAAAATACGGCGGTAAACGGCGATATCAGTCTCGGAGATCGGCTCCAGAGAAACAGGCATCGGCTTGCTGACCGGAACAATGTCCCCGCCGCGCACAATAACATCGGAGGGCTTGGCCGCAGGAACAGGCGCATCAAAAAGCGCAATGCCGAAGAAAGAACCGGATTTCTCACTTTCCTCTTTCTGCGGCTTGGGAGCAGGAACTGGAACGGCCTGAGAAACCAACACCGGCTTCATAGCTGGAAGGGGCACGTCAACTCCGGTGAAAACCCCGGCTTCCGGTTTCATTGCCGGAATGGGAGCGAGCGGGCCGGATGCGGAACCGAGCTTTGCACACGCAAAACTCAAAACAACGGCCAACAGCACGAAACGTACTGACATATAAACAACTTTTTCCGACATTATGGGGGAAGAAATACACGAAACCCCCGTTCCTGTCTACACATAATTTTCTATAATATATTTTTGCAGGATCAGGATGGCGGATTATCAAGCCTTTGCCGAAGCATGAGCATATCCTGCCAGACTGCCTTTTTCTGGCTGGGCGTGCGCAAAAGGTAAGCCGGGTGATAAGTAGCAATGGCCGGAATAGCCGCCGCCCCTTCGCGATATTCGACCGTTACGGGTGTATAGTCGTGAAATTTTTTCCTCAGGCGCGATATGCTGTCCCCGCTCGCCATCAGGGCCTTAGCCGAAACCCCGCCGCATAATATAAGGACCTCCGGCTTCACCAGCTGGATATGTCGCTCGATAAAGGGCAGGCTGACCTCTACCTCCGCCGGCGCGGGAGTACGGTTTCCCGGGGGGCGCCAGTTCAGGATATTGGAAATATAGACGGCTTTTGCCGGGTCTTCCTCCGTCCGGCTTAAACCGATACAGGCCAGAATTTTATCCAATAGCTGACCCGACACGCCGACAAAAGGTTTGCCCAAACGATCCTCATCCCCGCCCGGAGCTTCCCCCACCAGCATGACCTTGGCCTTGGAATTACCGTCGGAAAAAACTAGATTGGTTGCAGTTTTTTTAAGACCAATCCCGTCGAAGGCGGCAATAGCTTCGCGCAATTCATCCAGCGTATTAGCGGCCAAGGCCAGCTTTACCGCCTCTTCCCGCGCGCCTGATTTGCCAAGGGGCGGATGATCGGATGATCGGATAATCGGATAATCGGAATTAAGAGTGGCAAGCGGCGGGGAGTTTTTCTGCTCATCGGATAATCTGTTCATCCGATCATCCGATAACCTGTTCACGGGCTCGCCTTCCAGCGGCGTATCGACGCCGTGATCGCCATACCATTCCAAAGCGCTCGCGAATGCTTTATAATTAGGATTTACCATGCTCTTACGCTAGAGCGATTCAACCATAATTAAAAGAAGAGAAATCGAGCCAATGCCAGAACCCATCCGCAGCGACAGAGAATCCATGGAATTTGACGTGGTGATCGTGGGCGCCGGGCCATCGGGCCTTGCCTGCGCGATCAGGCTGGGCCAGCTGGCGCAGGAAAGCGGCAAAGAGCTTAATGTCTGCGTCATTGAAAAGGGGTCGGAAGTCGGCGCGCATTTGCTTTCCGGCGCGGTGCTGGAGCCGCGCGCGCTCAATGAGCTTATCCCCGACTGGAAGGAAAAGGGCGCGCCGCTTAATACGCCAGCCGGAAAAGACCGCTTTCTTTATTTAAGCGAGACGAAGGCCATTACTCTTCCCACGCCGCCGCAAATGCACAATAAGGGCAATTACATCATATCGCTGGGTAATCTGGGCCGCTGGATGGCCGAACAGGCCGAAGGGCTGGGTATCCAGATTTTTCCCGGTTTTGCGGCATCTGAAGTGCTGTATAACGAAAACGGCGCGGTGATAGGCGTGGCGACGCGCGATACAGGTATCGACAAACAGGGTAACAAGACCGAAAGCTTCGAGCCCGGTTTCGAACTTCATGCCCGACAAACGATTTTCGCTGAAGGATGTCACGGATCGCTTACAAAGACGCTTATAAAGACATTTGATCTTCGTAAAGATTCAGACCCGCAAACCTATGCGCTCGGTATCAAGGAGCTGTGGGAGGTCAAACCGGAAAACCACGAGGAAGGCTCTATCACTCACACGATCGGCTGGCCGATGGATAGTCAGACCTATGGCGGATCGTGGATATATCACATGGAGAACAATACAGTCTCTATTGGCTACGTTGTAGCGCTTGATTACCAAAACCCGTATCTGAACCCCTATCAGGAAATGCAGCGTTTCAAACTCCACCCTGCCATCAAACCGCTGCTGGAGGGTGGACGCCGCATCGCCTATGGCGCGCGGGCATTGGTGGAGGGGGGATTCCAGTCTCTTCCTAAGCTCACCTTCCCCGGCGGAGTGCTGATCGGCGATACTGCCGGCTTCCTCAACGTGCCCAAGATCAAGGGCAACCACACGGCCATGAAATCGGGCATGGTGGCCGCGGAAAGCATTTTCGCCAGCCTTACCGAATCCGAAAACTGGGGCATAGAATGCACTACCTATCCAGAAAATCTAAAGAAATCATGGCTTTGGAGTGAGTTAAAGGCCGTGCGCAATATCCGCCCCGGCTTCCATAAGGGACTGTGGCCCGGCATGATCAACGCCGCATGGGAAACGATCACCTGCGGATTGTCGCCTTGGACCCTGAAAAACCATGCCGATTATGCGCAAACGGGCAAGGCGACCGACTACATAAAAATCGATTATCCCAAGCCTGACGGCGTCATTACCTTCGACCGTCTCTCCTCTGTCCAGCTTTCAAACACCAATCATGCGGAAAATCAGCCGCCCCATCTGGTGTTGATCGATCCAGCCATTCCGGTTAAAGTTAATTTACCTGAATATGATGAGCCCGCCCAACGTTACTGCCCCGCCGGGGTTTATGAAATTGTTAACGATGATGCGGGACAATATAAGTTACAGATAAACGCGCAAAACTGCGTTCACTGTAAGACCTGTGACATTAAAGATCCGTCACAGAATATAAATTGGGTGGTTCCTCAAGGGGGTGACGGACCGAATTATCCCAATATGTAGGGCAAAGCGGAAGGTAGGGATAAAGGGCAGAAAAGTGGCCTCTTTTTTGCATTTCCCATACATATGTACCAACGCCTTGAACGCATAGCCCGCTAAAAACGGCTTAGGCTAGAAGAAAGGAACCCGCGTGAGCAAATTTTTAACGTTACTGACCTCCTGCACCATCGTATTTTCCACCGCCGCTCTGGTTTATAACGCCATCGCCGCCAACAGTGACAGCGCGATGCAGAAGATGCCTGTGGTTTCCCTGAGCACGCTCGAGGCCCCCTATCAGGAACGCCGCCTGACCGATCCCTTTGATGGCCGAAGTGTAGCGGGTAATTACCTTGCCAGCACATTCGCCCAGCGCCGCCACGAATGGGACGATTCTTATGACTTCCTGAAAGTCGTTCTGGAACGGGACCCGGATAATTTATTGCTGCAAAAACGCGCCATGATTCTGGCTGTTGGTGCGGGCGATTTCGACAAGGCCGTTACGCTTTCACGCCATATCAGCCAGGAAGACAGCGACAGCACATTGGCATTATTGTTCCAGGCCGTTGATTCATTCGAGCGCGGAGATTTCAAGGAAACCGAATCCCTGATCCAGCAAATGAAAGACGGCAGCATTTCCAAATTCATGCTGCCCCTGTTAGAGAGCTGGAGCGCCGCCGCACAAGGCAAGAACAACACGGCAAACCTGACCTATAACACCATGCATCTTTATCATGCGATATTGATTGCGGATTTCCTGAACGATTATACCGGCATTGAAAAGACGTTGGAAAAATCGCTGGCCGCGCCGAATCTGGAGCCCGCGGACAAAGAGCGTATCGGCGATCTATACGCCCATATCGGCAATGTGAAAAAGGCGGAAGCATTATACGCCGATCTTATTCCCGCCATGCCGCAAGAGGCTCCTATCCTGAAGGACAAAATCGCAGCTTTGCAGGCCGGGGAAAAGGTCACGCTTTTCGAACGTCCCGAGAGCGCGGCGCAAGGACTGGCCGAAGCACTCTATGACATGGCGCGCATTTTATATGAAGATTTCAACGATGACAGCGCGCGGATTTTCACTTATCTCGCCCTGCATCTTCATCCCGATTTCGACAACGCCAAGTTATTGCTGGGCCATATCACGGCACGCAACGATCAGCCGATGGAAGCCATCGCGCATTATGCATCCATCAAACCGGGCAGCGATATTTATTTGAGGGCACGTTACCGTGCGGCAGAATTGATGGAAGAGAATGGGCGTAAAGATGAGGCGTTGGCCGAGCTTGCCGCGCTGGCGCGTGATTACGACGATACAGAAGCCCTGATCCAGATGGGCGATATTCACCGCCGCGCCGATGAATTCCGCGAAGCATTGGCCGCATACGATCAGGCCCGCGAAAAACTGGGCGGAGAGATAGGCGAAAATTACTGGCACCTGCATTATGTGCGCGGCATTGCCTATGAGCGCCTCGGCGAATGGGACAAAGCAGAGGCCGAGCTGAAGGCCGCGCTGAATTACCGGCCCGATCACCCGCTCATCCTGAACTATCTGGGTTACGGCTGGGCCGATCAGGGCGTTAACCTTGACGAAGCGCTTGAGATGATCCGCAAGGCCGCCATGCTTGAACCAGAAGACGGCTATATCGCCGATTCTCTTGGCTGGGTGCTGTATAAAATGGGCCTTTACAAAGAAGCAATTCCGCATCTGGAAACCGCTGTGGCCCTTCTGCCCTATGACCCGGTAATCAACGACCATCTGGGCGATTCCTATTGGCGCACGGGCCGCAAGCTGGAAGCGAAATTCCAGTGGCAACGCGCGCTTGATAATATCGAGGCCGCGCCAATTGCAAAAGAAGAAGCGGCAGGTGAGGAAACCGCAAATTTCGAAATTCCCGAAGGGGACGAAGCCTTACGCAGTGAGATCACCCGCAAGCTTGCCTCCGGCCTTGGCACTTTCAAAGCTATCAAGGAAGCCACGGCCACGCCCTTGAAAGATACGGAAACGCAAAGCGAGTAATCACTAAATCCGGCCTTCGCGTGACGGCCGTTAAGAGGGGCGGGTGGACAAGGCGTCATGGCAGCGAAGCAAATGCAAACGTTACAGATTCTGGCACCTGCCAAAATCAACCTCTACCTTCATGTTACGGGGCGGCGTGATGACGGATATCACACGCTCGATTCCCTGATCGGTTTCGCCGATATCGGCGATCACATCAAAATTGAAAATGCGGATGATTTCACCTTTAGCGTGGAGGGGCCCTTCGTCGGCGAGTTCGATGCCAAAAGCCGCGACGCCAGCCCGCATTCCTCCAACCTTGCCGTACAGGCCGCATGGGCGCTTTCCCGCGCGGCGCAAAAAACGCCGAACGTCAAAATTACGCTCACCAAAAACCTGCCACTGGCTGCCGGGATCGGCGGGGGATCGGCGGATGCTGCCGCGGTTATATGGGGGCTTTGCGAATGGTGGAATATTTCAAAATCCGCGCCGTTTTTACCCGGACTGATGCTGGAACTGGGGGCGGACGTTCCTGTCTGCCTGCACGCGCGCCCCGCGCAAATCAGCGGCGTGGGGGATGAAATCACCCCGCTTGAGGGGATGGAGGAAATGCCGCTCATACTGGTTAACCCCGGCCACCCCTGCCCCACCGCATCGGTTTTTGCGCATTACAGCGGCCCGTTCCGCGATTCGTCTGCTTTGCCTGCGCGTTTCGAAGGTTCGGAAGATTTTGTAGAGTTTCTAAAGGCGCAGCATAACGATCTTTACCCGGCGGCAGTATCCAGTGTGCCGGAAAGTGCCGCTGTTATAGAGGCGCTTGAGTTGCAGGATGATGTGATGTTGGCGCGCATGTCGGGCTCCGGTGCAACATGCTTCGCGCTGTTCGAAACAACAGAATCCGCGCAGAAAGCGGCAGATATATTGCGCCAGGAAAACCCGGATTGGTGGGTACAGCCCGGCCATTTAGGGCGGGTGGAACGATATTAAGGGCACACCAATAAATAGATCCGCCGCAAGCAAAGAGGTATCTAAATTTTCCCCTCCCTAAGGGAGGGGATTAAGGGGAGGGTTTAGAATCTATGCTTAAAC
>CAYXSX010000002.1:0-110126 GCA_964467925.1 uncultured Pseudobdellovibrionaceae bacterium
CCGAAATGTTCATCCCCTTATACCTATGAAGACGGGGTGATGTTGATATGCCCTGAATGCGCGCATGAGTGGAGCGCTTCCGGCGGTGAGGAGGAGGGCAGCGCCCCAGTCATCCGCGACGCTGTGGGGAATGCGCTGCAAAGCGGTGACAGCGTCACCATCGTCAAGGATTTGAAAGTCGGCAATAGCGCGATCAAGGTTGGCACCAAGGTGAAAAACATCCGCGTTCTCCCGCCCGAAGAATGGATCGGCGATCACGATATCGACGCTAAAGTCCCCGGCTTCGGCCCCATGGGTCTTAAATCTTCTGTCGTGAAAAAGATTTCGGAGTGATGGCTTTTATTCCCCTCCTTGCCATCCCTCTCTCCACACGCTAAACCTTTTAGATGACCTCTCTCATCCTCTCCGCCCTCCCGTTTTTCTATTTCCTGTTCGTGGCCTCGATCACGCCGGGGCCGAATAACGTGATGCTGACCGCCAGTGGCATGAATTTCGGCTATATGCGTACGATCCCGCATATGCTGGGCATTTACGTAGGGTTTACCATTTACCTGACGATCTGCGCTTTCGGCGTGGGGGCGACCGTGGCGGCTTATCCGCCCGTTCTGATCGCGCTAAAAATTCTGGGCTCGGCCTATCTGGTTTATCTGGCGTGGCGCATTGTGAACGCCGGGCGCATGGGCGTGGCGGAAAAAGCCAAAGAAACGGCGCGTCCCTTGACCTTTCTCGAGGCTGCGGGGTTTCAGTTTATCAACCCCAAGGGCGTGGTGTTCGGCCTTGCAGCGGCGAGTTTGCTGCCGCCCGAAGCCTCGCTGCCTCAGATCGGCGTGATCGTATTTATCGCAACGACCATAAGCTGCATCGCCGCGCTCAACACATGGGTTTTGTTCGGCAAGGCCGTGGCTACGCTGTTCCGTGATGATAAAATCCGCCGGGTGATCAACATCATCCTTGCGCTGCTTCTTCTGGCCACTTTGCCGATGATGGTGATGTAGCGCGGAACCAAAATACAAACTCCCGCGTTGGAGATAACGACATGACGAAGACATTTATGCTTAGCTTAACCCTCGCGCTCCTCCTTACGGGGTGCGAGGGTTTCCGGTATCCTTCTCTGAGCCCCACGCCGGAGGAGATGAGTTCGCAAACCCTTTGTTACCGCCACGCTACATCGCTCGGCGATCAAGCCTTGGCCGATGAAATCGCCACGCGCAGGCTGGACTGCGCCGAAATCGTTAAAGACGACCCTTTGCTCGAGGGCCAACGGCGCTAATAATTGGATTTATGCGTACAAAGCAGCTTCGTGGGCGCGCGCTAGGGCGAAAGTAAGTTCCATCAAACGTTGCTGAACGGCAGGATCGGTCGTTACAGATCCAAGAAGCTGCCTGATCTGCGATGACGTTACAATAGACGGAAGAGAACCTTCCATACTAGTTGCGCTGTTAAATTCGGCGTTAAGCCTTTCTAATCCATCACAGCATTCCAGATTTTCTGAATGTCGATCACGCGCGAATGCAACATCTCTGTCTCGCTGTATAAAACCAAAAACGCTGTGTTTTTTCAGGAAATCCGGTTTTTCAGCGGCTCTTTTTTTGAAGGTTCTTGCAAACTCGCGGCGAGTTTGGCTCACAGCTGCTAAAATCTGCTTTTCTTCTTGTTTGAGGGCTTCGAGGAAAGCCGCACTCAGCAAAACTTTGAACTCTTCCGGGATATGTGATCGATCTGACATGGTCATAACATCTAATACGATAGCGCAGTCGGTAAAAAGCATGCGAACGTACCATATGTCAATTGACTTTTGTGGCAGCGAAGTCTTATTTCTGCGATTTGTCCCTCCCCAGAAACACTGGGACAGTTTTGATTGTTATCTTGCAGCCCTAGGCAGGGGTGATTAATCTGGATGTATAGATCTATCTTCTTTTCGGAAGTACTACATTCGGATGTATCCCATGGCGTTCAAACGCGCGGCAAAGGTAACGGTTCTCACAGGATTCATGGCATTTTCGGCCCTGAGCCTGTCCGCGTGCGGCCAGGGGCCGGTTTATTTCAGCAATAAATCGCCGCAGGTCGTGGCTTCGCCGGACAAAGTGTCCTCAATGCTGGCCGATGCTGCCGACCGGGCCTCGGACGCGCTGGAGAAGCTGGCCGCCGTGGAATACGCCAAAAGTCCGGGGGTTGCCGTAGCCCCCGTAGCCGGAGCTCCGCGCGAGCTCAGGCGGGCTATTACCGTAAACTGGGTTGGCCCGGTAGAACCCATCACCAAAACGCTGGCCGACCGCGCCTCTTACCACTTTTCGGTGGTGGGGGTAGAGCCGCAAAACCCCCTTGTTATCTCGCTTGATGTTGAAAACATGCCTGTGATCGACGTTCTGCGCGATATCGGCCTGCAGATGGGCAGCCGCGCCGACATCCGCGTCGATGTGGAACGCCGGGCCGTAGAGCTCCATTACCCGCCCACATCCGGCGTGGAGGCGGAGTACGAAACGGGCATGAAAGGGGCGATGTGATGAAGCGCCTGCTCGTTCTTTTGCTGGCAACCTGTTTACTGGCGGCCCCGCAGGCCCGCGCGCAGTACAGCCACGCCCAAAACCCGCCGCCGGAGCAGGAAAGCACGCCCCCCTCGCTTGAGGAACTGCGCATGCTTCAGCGCGAACAGCCCGTTACCACTACCGAAAACAAACTGCCCTTCGATATCCGCGAAGACGCGCTCAAGGAAGCCGCCGTTTCCTTCGGAGCGCGCGGCGGACTGGCCAAGCGCACCTATGAAATTCGTGAGGAATTGCAAACTCGCGCCCGTTATCTCGATAAAGTCTTTGATTTCCGTCAGCTTTTGATCCCTGCGCCGTCGGGCTTTTTGATCGAACCGCCGATTATCTCCGAATCCATCAACGCGATGCTGATTGAAAATAACGGACAGCAGGCCGCCGTTTCTGACCGCATATACAACATTATTTCCAATGCCAAAATTACCTCCAACGCGCGCACATGGCGTACTTATCTGGAGCGCGAATGGACCGCCGTGGAGCCGCCGCCCGACATATTGCGCCCGCAAAATGATGAGGAGCGCACGCTTTGGATCGAACTCGTGGAAAAAGGCTGGGCCAGCGGTTATGAGCAAGCCAACGAGATTTTTGAGGAAGACCTTAACACCCTCATGTCCGATTTCATGGGCATGATCCGTTACCGCAGCCTGCTTTCCCAAGGCATGATCTCCGCGCCTTATGCGCTGCAGGTCGATCGCGGGGTAACGGGCGATGGAACGGAAATGCGCGTCGGTGACCGCGCCGTAGAGCTCACCGGCGTACCAACACTAATTACAGAGGCTGATCAATGGCGACCCGCAAACCGGTAAGTCTTCTCAAATCCACCGACAATATTGCGGAGACCTGGCCTGACGAGCCCGACCGCTTTACCGATGAACATGTCGATGCGTTCCTGCTTTGGTGTGTAAAGCAAAACTCCTCGGATGTGACCTTCCAGTCTGACCGGCCCGTGTATAACGAAATTCACGGCACGCTTTATCCCGCCACCTACCGTAATCTTGACGCCGCGGATATGGCCGTTCTTCTGACCAAAATCTACGGCCCGGAGGCGCAGGCGCGGCTGGCCTCCGCACGGGATCTGGACGTATCGTATGAAATTCGTCCCGACCGTTATACCCGCCACCGTTTCCGTGTGAACATTACGGCCGTGCTTTCCCGCGGGCGCGATGCGGCCCAGATCACCATGCGCGTACTGCCCAGCGAGCCGCCGACCATGAAGGAACTGGGTGTCGAAGAAGACGTCATTGAAAACTGGGCGCCGCGTCAGGGGATCGTGATCGTCACCGGACCGACGGGATCGGGCAAAACCACATTGCTTGCCGCCGGAAACCGCTTGCTGCTCGAGCGCCCGCGCGGTTGCGGCAAGATGCTGACTTACGAATCTCCCATCGAATATGTGTATGATTCCATTCATTCGCCGCGCTCCCTTGTGGCCCAGTCGGAAATTCCGCGCCACCTGCCCAATTTCGCCCACGGCGTACGAAACGCCCTGCGCCGTAAACCTGAAGTGATATTAGTGGGCGAGGCGCGTGACCGCGAAACCATCAACGCCTCTATCGAGGCCGCGCAAACGGGCCACGCCGTTTACACCACGACCCACACCACGGGCGTCGCAAACACAGTGCAGCGTATGCTCTCCACCTATGACATGAGCGAACGCGAAGAACGCGCGATTGCTCTCATGGAAACATTGCGCATGATCGTAACGCAGGCCCTCGTGCCGCGGATCGGCGGCGGACGGATCGGTATCCGCGAATGGATGATTTTCCCTGACGAGGTCCGCGAGAAATTGATGGATATGGATTTCACCCGCTGGCCGTCAGAGATTCACCGCATGATCGCCTATTACGGTCAGGCCATGGAACGCTCCGCCGAAATTCAATACGAAGCGGGCCGTATCGACCGCCGGACCTATCTCCTTCTCTCCGCCAGCACAGGCGCGGGCGGTTAAATATTTCCCCAAACGGTCCTTTTTGCTTTATAATTAACCAGATGTGGCAAATAAGGCCACCACGCGGAAAAGCAAGCGAAAATGACCAAAGAAATTGATAACATACAGGACAAGCTCAACTGGCACTGGCGCAATTCCATGCGCCCGATCCGGTTTTTCGCCTTCGATGTGCGCGCCGCCTCTATGATCCCGGTTTTGCTGGTTTATGCCCGTCTTTCCACGATCACGATGACCATCCTTTTGCTGTTTTTCTTCCGTTTTCTGGAACGCAAGGGCCTGACTTTCCCCGCCGCTTTGCGCAATTTGCGCTCCTGGATCGTCGGCAGCAACCGCCCCGGATGGCCGGGTATCCGGAAAAAACGCTTCGTCGATTACGGCTGATTTTCCTGTGCCGATCCCGTGCTTGGCTCTTGTGTTTTGCGATTGGGCGTTTTATCTTCATACTCACTTTCGAAATATATAGAAAATAAAAACAAGGGCGGCTTCGATGCGCATTACACTGCTTTTTTTACTCTCAGGCTTGCTTCTTCTGGGTAACAGCACGGCTGCGCTAGCCGGGTTTCAGTGGGCACCGCCTTCAAACCGCGCCCCTGCGTCCGCTCCGGCCCCCAAGGCGCAAGCGGAACAACCCTTCATGTTGCAAAGCGAGGATGATTTAAGCGGACTTCCCACGGTGGAAAGTGCGCCCCTTGCCCCCGCGCCCTTTATGATCGAACGCCAGAATTTGCAACCTTCTCCCTTGCCCCCGCGTGAGCAACAGGCAATGCAGCAGCAATCCCAGCCCGCACCCCAACAGCCGCAAATGGCACAGGAATCACAATCCGGCGCTCCAATCTCTTTGCTTAAGGCCAACCAGCCCGATCCCGAGACAGCGCCGCAATATGCGCCGCGCCCGCAAATTCAGGTTATCCGCCAGCTGGAGCCGGGCCGCAGCGATGCTGAAACTGAAACGGGCAGCGCACCGCAAGTACAGGAGACAGCGCCGCATCAAGGAGAAGAGCCTTTAAAAATCACCACCATCACCCGCCGCGCGCAAACCCGCAAGGAACCGGAAGTGCGCACCTCTCCGGCCACCGTGCCTTACGCCAAACCCGCGATTACGCTTCTTGCCAAATTGCCCGAAGAAGCGCCGCAAGACTCTTTCGCCCCGATCAGCGGTTTCGGCACCGACCTGCCCCTTGCTATCGCACTGGGTCAGATCGTTCCGCCGCAATACGGCTATGTCCCCATGGGCAATATCGATCTTGGCAAGCGCGTGTCATGGAACGGCGAAGGCCGTCCGTGGAATATTGTTCTGGATGATATGCTTCGCCCCGAAGGTCTGGAATCCGAAGTTCAGGGAAACAAGGTACTCCTGCAACGTATCGGCACCCGTCATCAAAGAGCCACAGCTATTGTGGACACCACCGTGATCGACGGCACGGCGGCACAGAAAACCATCGCCGCGCCGCCATCTTCACCTGAAACGCCGCCTACAACCCTGACCATTACCACCGAGCCGACCGAAGCGAAACAAAAACTGGCCGAAGTTCCACCCGCCCCGGCGCAGCCGAGAATGGCCAGCACCGCGCCCTCTTATAATGCTCCCTCTTACAACAAGGGCGAAAGACTCTGGCAGGCCGCGCAGGGCGAAAGCCTTCGCACGATCCTGACAGCCTGGAGCCAGCGTGCCGGGTTCGCACTGGTCTGGCAATCACCTAAAGATTTCAACGTAAATTCCGACATCCTTGTGACCGGAAGCTTTGAAAACGCGCTGGATATTTTAATGAATTACGGTGTAGGAAAATCGGCGCCCAGCTATACAATAAAGCAGACAGGCGATAACGCCAATCCCGGTGTGATTGTGGTACAGGGCTAAGAAAACCCCACAGCTTATCTCACAAGAAATTCACGAGACTGATACTGCCCGCCGCCGCAGTAATCCGGTATGACGCCTCCAACTGGATTTGCAGGTAATTGATCTTCAGCGCGACTTCGGTCGTATCCACGTCTTCAGCTTCGGAAATAACACCAAGCAACAGGTTCTTCGTTTCCTTGTGCGATTGCTCGACTTCCTTCACGCGCGCACGCGCCGTTTCAAGATTATAACGCACACGATCGATATCCTTGATGGCGTTGTTGACCACAGCTGTCATTTTATCGAACACGTTAAAGAAGTTTTCTTTTTGCTCGGCCAGGTTAGCGCCCGGTGCCCCTTTTACATCCGGCGCGTTAGGCGGCGCGTTGGGCGGTATATAAGTATCAGCCACCGGGCCCAGATCCGGATTTTTAAAGAAGGAAAGTGCGACCAGAACGTCGCGGAAACCTTGCTCGTTCGCCAGCGCGGTATAGTTCACATCGTTATTCTCATCGATCCGAACATACACGTTTCCGGCATTGCCCGCACTCAATGTCGCGTTGTATCCGACTATCGTATCCGTTAGCGCATCGGCGTCCGTGCTCGCATCCCGTCCCTTCATCGCATTAATGAAGTTACCGGTGGTAATATTACTTGCACTGGCCTCGTCCTTCCAGTTGGCGATCAGGGTCGAAATCGCCGCATCCAGTGTTCCGCTTTTACTCACGGGGGGCGTGTTTGTCTCGGCGCCGCCTAAAAGATAGCGATCGCCGTCTTTGGTATTCAGCAACTCGATCATGAAATCATACATACCCGCCGCCATATCCTGCAGCGTGCTAAGTTCGATATCCGGCGCCGCCGAGGTATGACCAACAGCAACCGGATCGACCGCAACCGAAAGCGGATCGTCATAATACACGATCTCGCCCTGCTGGTGGGCGGTTTGCTGGGAAAATCCGATCAAGGCGCTGGAGAACGCTTTTACCTGCTTCTGGAATCCCTCAATGCTGGTCAACGTCTGTTGAATGCGCCGCTCGCCGTTCACTGCGTTTTTAATATAAGTATCCAATGTTTTGAAATCGGTGCGCGCGCGCTGTGATATCATCACGTCTTTATCAAGCCCGCTGAATTTCTGGGTAACTTTGCCCGTCGCCATTTGCGTATTCAGCGTGCTGAATTTTGACTGCAGATCGGTAAAGAGTTTGATCTGTGTCAGAGTTTGTCCGAATGTCGAGATATTGGTCATCTTCTCTTCCTTTTTAAATTAAAGCGCCTAGATTGCTCTTAGTAATTCCTGAAACAATTCATCCACGGCTGAAATCACCCTTGCGGCTGCGTTATAGGCGGTCTGGTAAACGATCAGCTTGCCAAGCTCCTCGTCCAGATTGACGCCGGACTCGTTGGCAAGCTGCTGTTCCAGAATGTTACGAAGCGTATCATCGTCTTCGATTTTCTTTTCGATCGCGACAAGTTCCTGCGCCTGCTGATTGATCATTTTTTGCGAAAAATCGATCAGGCTGGTCGCCCCGATTACTTGCGTCGATACATCCGCACCGGGGCCTAAGTAATCTTCACGGAACGAAACATACGTGCCCGACCCGGTCGAGGTTTCGGAGCCATAACTCACGCTTGTAACCGGACTCACATTCTGCAGCGGGCCGGTGGTGTAGGTTCCGAATAACGCCGATACGATATTCACGCCGTCATCAATGGCGGCACGCGTCGAACCTCCGGCAATGCCCGTTGCGGCATAGCTTGCGCCGTTCGTCACAAACGGCCCGCCGGTGATCGTAATATCGCCGCCATATAGCGGGTTGGTGTAATCATCACCGGGACGAAGGCGCAAGAAACCCGTATCCGTGCCTGCCACGGCGAACTCGCTTTCATCAACCGCCAGACCGGGCACGGCGTTAAGCTGTGCCACCAGTTGGGTAATCGTATCGTTCGGATCAATCGTAATGCGGGTAGGAGTGTTATTTCCCACCGCCACTTCGAAATACGGATCGACAGCGGTTTTAGTCTGCGCCACAATACCAAGATAGGAAAAACCGAGATCGGTAATGGGTTCGGCTCCCGCCGCGGCAATGGTAATATCCGCAGTGGATGAGAAATTAAGCTCGCCGTTATTGCCGATACTGACCGTTGCAGCATACCGCGCGTCAACAGGAAGAGCGTTAATGGCAGCCTGTATAAGTGCTCGCAATTGTTCGGCGGCATTATCGATCGTTCCGCCGCCAACCGGGTCCGGTTGGCCGATTGCCAGCGCAGCACCCAAAGACGCATCGCGCAAATCGATTGTCACGGTCTCAGCACCGATAGCAAGATCGGGGTCGTTGAACGTAATGGTAAAACGGTCACGCTCATCCGCCGGGCTTATTCCAAACGCTGCAGAACCTCCGGCAGTCAGCAAATCGGCGACGCTATTATACTGCGTTAGATCGGCGTTACCCTGAATATTATTAGACGAAAACAGGCCTAGCCATGTCTGAAGGTCGTCACCGCCCGTATTCAAAAGGTCGACCCCGGCTGTTGTTTCCGTGGAATTTCTCGCGATCTGGTAATCTACGCTGCCAAAAGTGAAATCCATGATGCGGCGGATCACCTCGTTCGAGCCGTTGGCGATCGGAACGCCTGTCGTACCCTGTTGCAACAACGTCCGGTCGTTCAGGATTTGCGGATTAACCTGGATGACGCTGGAAAACCCGATATACGGCACGGCCAGTGCAGGCGGCCCGGCATTCGGGTTGGGCGCAGTATCAAGAGGAACAATACCTGTCGAGTTAGTAAACAGTCTCAAACCCTGCGCTTCGAAACGACGCGCCATTTTATGCGCAATCTCGTCAAGCTGCGCCAACTGGCGGGGAAATTTATCATCCCGCAATTCAAGCAGACCGCCCAGTCGTCCGCCGGGCTGGGTAGCGGTAATCTGGATAGCGGAGGCGGAAGTGGTGGGATCGCCACTAAAGGAAAGCGGGGCGATATATACTCCGGCGGCTGAATCGGGATAAAACGTCGTGGCCGAAAGCGGCTGCGCGTTAAAAATCATCTTGCGCGCGGTTTCATCCGCCAGCTCGACTCCCTGATTGGTTTGTACCACCAGAACGCCGTCTCCGCGCTTGAAGAAACTGATATCGATAAGTTCGGAAAGCTCCTTGATCGCCTGATCGCGGTTATCTTCGTTAAGCGCCGTACTACGTTCGATATTCTGGGCGGTCTGCACCTGACGGTTCGCTTCTGCAATGCGCACCAAAAGCGTATTGATCTTGGTCACCGTATCAACCATATCCGTTTGCACGTCATTGCGCAGCTTGTTAAGCAAGTCGGAAAGGTCGTTCATTTTCGTGGCAGTATCACGCGCCTGTTCTATAACGGCAGCCTGTGAAAACTGATCGCCCGGCGAATCGGAAAGAATGGCAAAACTGTCCCGTAGGCGGGAAATTTCTGCCGCTATCGACAGCTCTGCATCCGGCGGACCGTGGAATTGTTCCACCCGCCCCAGATAAAACTGCTCGACTGTCGAGGCGCTGACTGCGCTAACCTGCGTCCATAAATCGCGGGAAAGGTTCAAATCGACCTTGCGAACGATCTTACCCGTAGTCACGCCAACGGTTACGCCGCCTATAGATTGCGCTTCCTGAGATACAGTTTTACGCGAAAACCCTGCCGTTCCCGCGTTGGAGACGTTACTCGACAAGATACTAATCTGCAGTTGCGACGCTTTAAGACCCGAGAGGGCGGAATTCAGGCTGGATAGACCCATAAAAACTTCCTTGCTTTAAAATTCTTTTCCAGTGAGAAAGATATGCAAGGACAGTGCCAATCAGCCTTTTTTATGAAATCTTGTGGAGGAAAACAAAAATTTGTTTAAATACAGATGCTTATCAAAAAACGGTCTTATTCCGGCGCTATATTTTCCGAAGCCTTTTCCATTTCCGCAGTGGCGGTTTCTAGGCGGTCGGCGAGTTTGAGTTCCACCTGCATCGCATACAGCATTTCGCGCCGTAAAAGGGAATCATAAACATCGTGCGCTTTCATAAGCTGTGCCGCCTGCAACGCCACTTCCATGCGCTGCACATTGGTCGGTTTATCATATAAATTCACATAGAAATCAGGGTGTTGCAGCATTTTTTTGGTCAGCACCTCCATCTGCGCAAAATAGCTTGGATTTTCCCCCAAAAGCACCGTGATTTCTTGATCACTGATACCGAATTCTCGCATCATGGCTTTCATGAATGCGCCGCCGCCTTGCACGGCATCACCGGCTCCATAGGCCGCTTTCATTCCCACATAATTGACGTAGCTGTTATGGGCGACATTTTTCATCGCCATCACCTGCCGGGCATCCATATATCCCTTGTATTTGTCCTTTAATTCACCACCTTGCGAAAGCCCGAAAGTCTCCTCGCCAAACAGATTTTTGCCAAGCGCGATCACATCCTCCAGATCGGGGGGAGGTTTATCCTTTTCAAAATCAAGATCCAGTGTCCAGGGCATATAGGCCGTTCTGGTAAAGTCCACATCCTTATTCAGACGCATTTTGTTATGGTCCTTACCATGTCCCGAACAAAAACCGCTCAGACCGTTATTATTATCCTTAGGGTCGCAATAAACACGTTTGTACTGGTCGATCCGCGCCTGAGCGTCCTCATCCGCGCCGCGGGCGGAAGCAAGTCCTTCCTCGTTACGCATACGCGCCATAAACACTTCGTTAAGCGCCTGTTTCGCGGCATAACCCTGCTGATCCGCTGCGGCCAGAGAGCGAGCGAACGAGCCCACCCGGCACATCTGTTCGCTGGGCTGGTAATCCTTATGCGCCTGCACCTGTAATTGCTGGAACAGACGCTGCGTTTTAACCGCTTGATCGGCGTCGAACAATGCCCCCAAAACCTGCATCTGTTGCAAAGCCAGCGACGAAAGCTGCTCCGTCATTTTCATCAAAGAGCTTACATAGTTGGTTTTGATCAGCTCGACCTGTTTGGTGTGTTGGTTGGGATAACAATTACTTAAATCCAGATCTTTATGCCATGTCAGCGCACTTCCCGCGAGCCCGAGGGCTTTACACCCCAGCGCGCTGGAAACGTTTACCCCGTCTGCGGTCGGTCCCCCGCCCACCAGCGCTAACTGCACCTTAATCAAATGCGGAGAAATCGCTTCGCTTCCTTCCTCGATACCGTAAAACGCGATCTCGATCTCGCTGTCGGGCGCCGTATCAGAAAGCTTGAGCGCGTCCATATCAGAAAGCAGTCCCGCCCAGTCAGATTTTGTTTTATAAATATCTTCACCGCTTTGAATTTGCACTTCACTGAAAGGCACGAGCCCTGCAAACCCCAGAGAAACGGCCCCGCTCTCCATTCCTATCGAAGCCTGAAAACCTGTGTTCTTCAGCTCTATGAGTGCATCATGCCCTTTGCTAAAACTGGCAGGCAATTCAATTCTGTCGCTCGCACTGACATGAAGTTTTTCTTCATGCGAACCATCTTGACCGTTCAAAATCCTAACCGACAACTCACTATTCACTGGCAGGCCTTCTATATAACTTGCGGCCTCACTATTCTTACCTTCCGCTCGGCGTTCTTCAAACCCGCCGGATAATACCCACATCCCTAGGGCGGCAACCGCAAGGGCTCCTACGGCAAAACACTTAATCGTATGTTTGTGAAATAATTTTTCCATCCCGTTAACAGTTGTATTCCTTATCTAAGGCGCACCAAAGTCCATGCCTCCATTGGCCGAACCGCTGGCGGGAAGCTCGGGAGCCGGATCTACATCACCCGTCTGCGCACCGAACTCTTTTTCGGCCCGGTCTTGCGCGTCCATGACATCAAGCTCCAGCAAAACGGATTTTGACGCCTCGGCCCGCAAATGGCTTTTAAGCATGTCGAATTTCAGCATCAACCCCGCTACCTGCACCGCCAGCGCCTTACGCGCGACGTTGGCGGGGGTATCGTAAAGCTTGGTATAGAAATCGGGGTTCTGATAGATTTTTTTGGTCAGCACTTCCATCTGCGCGTAATAACTCGGGCTTTGACCCAACATCGCCAAAAGCTCCTGCGGCTGTTTGACCCCCAGCTCCGCCATGATCGCGGCCAAAAATTCACGCGATCCGCCCGAGCCCTGCGATTTCATCGCGGCAATAGCGTTATAGGAATTTTCCGCCACGCTGCGCTTGGCCACCAGAGAACGCGCATCCATGTAGTTTTTCTGCATGTCCGTAATTTCCGCGTCCTCCCGGCTGCCAAACGCCGTAGGGCCGGGGCGGAACAGTACCTGATGGGCGAAAAGATTGCTGGCAAGGGCGAACACCGCCGCTTCATCATCACTTGCCGCTTCCCCGCCATCGGTCAGATCGACATCCAGCGTCCATGGAAATTCGATGGTGCGGGCATAATCTATATCCCTGTTGATCTGGAATTTTTTGGCGGCTCCGGCGCCGCAAAATGCACTCAGACCGTTATTGTTATCTTTAGGGTCGCAGAAAGTCGTCTTGAATTGCCCGATCCTGCTTTCAAGATCGGAAGACGGCCCCTCGCGTCCGGATGTCGCCGTGCTGCCAAGCTGGCGGTCAAGCGAGCGCTGACTCATAATTACGGCGGTTGCTTCGGCTTTACGTTCGGAGGCCGCAAGGCTTTTCACCGAACTGCCGAATTCGCAAAGCTCTGTACTGGGCTGATAATCTTTCTGCGTCTGGGCCTGCATCGTCTGGAACAGACGCTGGGTTTCCAACTGATGATTGGCATCAAGAAACGATCCGAAAATCTGCACCTGCTGCATGGCCACTGTTGTCATTTGCTGGGTCATCAGCATCAGGGCGGGAAGAATATTATCCTCCCAGAAGATATTCATGAAATGAAGCTGGTGCTGTTTAAACTCTTCGGTGATAAAGGAATTTAAAAACCAGACTGTCCCCACCAATCCGGCCTGCTCGTACCACTCAATCTGTTCTTTCGCCAGCACAGCCTTCTCGCAAGAGGGACATCCTGTGAGATAAGAAAGCGGCACTGTGCCCGGCACGCCGGGAATTCCGCCTACACCGGGCAAGCTTGGAATGCCTCCCGGAATTCCGCCAGGAATACCGGCCGGCAAGCCCGGAACGCCGGGGGGGCGTAAACTGGGTCTGCTGAGTTGGGTGCCCAAAGCGGTCAGACCGCCTGGACTCAAACCACCGATACTACCTCCAAGAGCTTTACCGATACCCCCGCCAAATCCGCCGCCGAAACCCTGCGCCGTCTGGTAAAAAAGCACCGAGGCGCTGAAGAAAAACAGAACGGCCAGAGCGGCGCTCAACATCTTTTCTCTAAAACTCTGTTTTCTTTTTGCTGCCACTTTTTGCTTCATGCCTTCCTATTTATTCAGCCCCTCATTCGCGTTGTCGAAACGCTCTTCAAGACGCGTTGAAAGCGAAACGGCTTCAAGCATTTCCTGACGCATGATACTTTCCGCAATCGCGTCATCAACCAGCATTTCAATCGCCTTGATCGCCACGCTTTTTCGCTGAAGATTGACGGGCTTGTCATACAGATTGGCGTAAAAATCGGGGTTCTGATAGATCTTCTTGGCCAGAATTTCGAGCTGTGCGTAATAGCTGGGGTTCTCGCCCAATACCTCTTTCACTTCTTCCTCGCCCATACCAAGCTCGATCAATACCGCGCCGAGAAACCTTCGTGTTTGCGCCGCAGAAGACGCATCGCTCCCCGAAGACCCCGAAGATTTAAGACCTATAATCGCGTTATAGGAATTTTCCGCCACGCTACGCTTGGCCGCCACGGCGCGCAAAGCCATATATTTTTTCTGGTTGTCCCCCCCTTCACCTAGATAGGCTGCGGGTGCACGGTAAAGTACTTTGTGACCGTAAAGATTGTTTGCCAATGCGATCACATCCTGCTCATCCCCGCTTGTCTCGGATATGGCAAGGTCCTCCTTGGTGAAATTTACATTCAGCGTACGGGCCTCCTCGATCAAACGGGTATAATCCACATCCAGATTACGTTTAGAGGCATTTCCGGGGGCAGTACAAACCTGCGAAAGCCCGGTACCCTCTCCCGTCCAGTTATTATCTTTGGGATCGCAATACGTAGCGGTGAACTGTTTCCAGCGAGAGCTCTTATCCTTGTCTGCATTCGCTGCCACTACCCCGCTACGACCCAGATGACGGGCCATGGCGCGTTGGCTCATGGCAAGCGCATTAAAACGCCCCAGCGATTCACTGTGCGCCATGCTGCGTACGTTCGTGCCGAAATAACAAAAATCCTCGCTCGGGTGATAATCCTTATGCGCCTGCGCCTGCATGGTCTGGAACAGCCTTTGCGTCTCCAGTTGGTTTTTGGCGTCAAAGAAGGTGCCGACTGCAAACATCTGTTTCATCGCAACAGCGGAAAGTTGCTTTGTCATACGCATCAAGGCAGGAAGGAAATTTTTATGGAAGAATTCCTGATATAAAAACGTATCACGGTGTTTGTTGAATTCCTGCGATGTATGGCGCGTAATATCTTCCTCGCCCCATTTGTGAAATTCCTCAATCACCTTTACGGCACCTTGCACGTCCTTGGGTTCGCAGCCAAGGCATTCTGCGCCACCGCCGCCACCGCCGCCACCAGGGCCGTCTCCTCCTTCACCGCCGCTGGGACCGCCTCCATCACTGCCGCCACTATCGCCGCCAGAGCCACCGCCGTCCGCACCGCCGCCACTTTCTTCAGCATGCGCAGCGTGCTGCAGAGAGATACTATAATTTGAAATGCTGAAAAATACGGCCAGAATGCCTATCAGAGATAGCCTAAGAAATAGTCCGCCCGCCCTTGTTCTCTTTAAACTCACGTTCACTCTGTGCTTCTTTATTTTTTACTTTTATTTTTTACCCCGGCCCCCGCCACCTTTGGATTCACCAAGCCGACAGGGCACATCTTTTATTTTAGCACAAGAAAACGGCAAAAAGCACGTTTCAATCGCAAAGCAAGCAAATAATCGTCTGGCGGAACCCCTTCCTTGAGGATTGGCTTTTCATGGCTTTGAATTTGCGGTAAACATGGAAGGAGGACATCTTTCAAACGGCTCGAACCTGATAACATGACAAACAAGACAGAAAAACCCGCTCCCGGGGAGACAGAAGATACCGCAGGCAAGACGCCGGACGCCGCTTCCGAAGAACTGGGCGGTCTGGGAAAAGTTACGATCCGTAACGAATTTTACCGCGACGGTTACAGAACCTTGCTCAAACTCAGCGTATTACAGGGGCTTGTCGCACTCGGCCTGATTGCCGCGATGTTCTTTGTCGTCGCCGTCCATCAGCCTGAAAACCGTTATTTCGCCACCACCGAGGATGGTCGCCTTGTGCCCATGGTTCCCCTCAACCAGCCGAATTTGAGCACGCCCGCCCTAATGTCCTGGGTGGCCCAATCCACCACCGAGGTTATGACCTTCGGCTTTAACGATTACCGCCGCCGTTTCCAGACCGCCTCGCGCAACTTTACCCGCAAAGGCTGGGAAAGCTTCAGCAGCGCGCTGCAGAAATCCCGCATTATCGAGCTTGTTGAAACCAATCAGCAAGTCGTTACCGCCGCGCCGCAGGGCGCGCCCATTCTGGAATCAGAAGGGCTGTACGCGGGGCGTTACCAGTGGGTCGTACAAATTCCCATGGTTCTAACCTATCAATCCGGAAGCCGTATGCGCTCCGACAGCTTGCTGGTCACGCTGGTCGTCGTGCGCCGCCCAAGGTTGGAAAGCCCGAACGGGGTAGGGATCGAGCAGTGGATCGCCGTTCCACGCTAGGGGATAAACCACCGTCAAACCCGCCAAAAGTTATACACAAATCCACACGAAGCCTGTGTGTTATTTTAAATTTTCATTCATTGAAGGATGACAGCGGTTTTTTTTGTCGATATTCTTGGAAAATATCTGCAGATACGTTTACTTCCGGACGGCTTTAATTTCCCATGTGCCTAACCAAATTTTACAAATTCGTAACGAACCGTATCCTTATTTACACAGGGTTTTGGTTTCTGGTGCTAGGCCTTTCGGCTCCCCCTCTTTATGCGCAAGCGCCAGAGTTACCGGGCGCGCCGCAGCAAAGCCGCCCACGACAAAGCTACCCGGCACAGAGTCCGCAAGATCCGCCGCCGCCTCCTGCCGGCGCGCCTTCGCTGGTTAAAACACCCGAAGGAGGCGAGGATAGCGATCTTACAGCGGATGGCGGCGAAGAACTGGAACTGGTGCAGGAAAGTATGACGCAAGAAGACATCGAGGCGCAAATCCGCAAAGACGCATTCGAAGCCGCGCTGCAGGGACTTTTGCCGCTCCAGCCCCTTGAAATCCGCAAATTGCTGGAACGTTTCGACCGCACGCAGGAATCGGTCGAGGTTCCCGTTTATCCCAGCCCGAAACCGGAAGTTACAGTAGAAACGTTATCGCTTGATCCCGGCTCGGCCCCTGCCGTCATCAAGGTCGCCTACGGTCACGTGACCACGCTGAATATGGTCGATCTGTCCGGCGAGCCATGGCCGATTGAGGATATAAGCTGGGCGGGGAATTTCGAAGTAATTGAGGCCGGAGCGCAAGAGGGCTCCCACATTCTTCGCATTTCACCGGAAACAGAATTTGCGCAAGGCAATATCTCCATCCGCATGCTGGATCTGAAAACCCCTATCATCATGAGCATAGAGACCAGCCGCGACATTGTGCATTACCGTTTTGACGCCATCGTCCCCAAATACGGCCCCTTCGCCCAGACGCCGCTTATCCAGGGATCGGGTATGTCCGGCATTAATGCGGGCGGGGAAAAGGGCAAGGACCTTGCCGCCACGCTCGCCGGATTATTGCCCGATGACGCCATTCGCTTGCGCGTTCTGGGCAGCGACGGCCGCACCACCGCGTTTAAAGTCGGCACCATGACATATGTGCGCACTCCGCTTACGCTTCTCTCGCCGGGATGGAATTCTTCAGCCGCCTCGGCCGACGGCATGCGCGTCTACGAAATCAAGGACACGCCTGTTTTATTGCTTTCGGATAATGGTAAGATGGTTCGTATGAAACTGGCTCAGCGCGAGGACATTCTGGAATGAGCGATAACAATTCCAACGGACCGAATGACGACGATGATGACGACATCATGAACGATGGCGGTGACAATAATCAGGGCATCGGCGATCTGGACGATGATTTCGATGACATTCTCGAAAGCGGTGATGACGATGATGATGATGACGGCTTTGATGATTTCAGCGAAAGCCCCAAATCCGAAAACACGCTTGCCGATTTATGGCGCAACAACCCGCTGTTCAAAATCGGCGCTGTTATCGCCGGGGCGGCACTGGTTTTCGGCGTCATTATTCTTTTGACCGGCGGCGGAGAAGAAGCCGATATTTCCTATGTACCCGGCGGCGCGGACATTACCGCCGCACCGGGCACGACCGAAGCCACGCCCGCCTTTCGCGAAGCGGTAAAAGAAGCTAATCAAGCCGAAGTTGAACGTGCCATTCGCGAGGGAGAAAGCGCGCTGCCTGTTCCTATCGACACGCCCGTGGGCCGCCTCGAACTTCCCGATGAGGGCGGAGACGCACAGGAAGACCCGCTGGAGCGCTGGCGCAAGCTGCAACAGGAACGTCTAGAGCGCGAATTGCAACAGCGCGAGCTTTTGAACCAGCAGGAAGTAGACAGCCTTGCGAATGTGCAAAATCAACAGGCCGCAGTCGATTACACGGCAGACACGCAAGCCCTTGCCGGGGTCATGTCCCAACAGATGCAATCTATCCTCGAAAACCGTTCGCAAACCCGTACTTCTTATATGGCGATCACTCCGAAAGGTTATTTTGAGCGTGAACAGCTCCGCAAGGCCCAACTCGCCACGGAACTTGCCAATGCCAAGGCCGAGGCCCTGAACGCCACGACCAATCTGGGCGAAGCGCAGGGTGGATACATTATAAATGAGGACGGCACGGTCACACAGACCGGTGATGGTAACAAAGAAGGGCAGCAAAATATCCTCCTGCCCGCCGGGGAAATCGTCTACGCCCAGTTAATTACGGAGGCCAACTCCGATGCGCCGGGCCCCATTCTGGCCGAACTCAGATCGGGCCCGCTGGCCGGAAGCCGCATTCTGGGTGCCTTCGAAGTCCAGAACGACCTGCTCACGCTTAATTTCAATACCGTGGTGGTGGATGATAAATCCAAATCTATCGAGGCTGTTGCCGTCGATCCCGATACCACCTTGCCCGCCATGGCAACCGAAGTGGATCACCGTTATATACGCAAGGTCCTGTTGCCTGCCGCTGCCGCTTTCGTCGAGGGCATGGCCAGCGCCATCGCCGATTCCGGACGCACCAGTATCACCGTTACGGGCGAAACCGTTTCCTCCTCCACCAACCCGACCAGCAACGATCAGGAAGTGGCGACCGGGGTGGCCGAAGTAGGCGAGGAAATCGGCGAAATTCTGGATGAAGAAGCCGACAAGACCAAAACGCTGGTCCGCATCGAATCCGGCACGCCCATGGGCATTTTATTTCTGCAACCTGTTGTCGAATAATCCCGTAGCATTTAAGATCAAGTCTTGATACAAACAAGTTTGCACATTTTTAGGCCGCAAACAGGCGCGGCCACGACATTTTAAAACCACGCTAGATTTAGGAAGCGATCCGGGAATATGCAAGACGACGACAAAAAACAGGATACACCCCACTCCGGCAGACAACAGGGCCCGGCGCCTGAGAGCGATCAGGAAAGCCATCTTGCCGACGCTCTGCCCGATGACTTGCTGGACGAAGAGGGTGATATCGATGACGCCGATCTCGCGGATCTGGATATCGACGATGTCGATCTGGACGATGATTTCGAAGATGTTTCCTGGGATGATTTTGACACGGAAGAAAGCGGTGAAGCGAAACCTGCTGCGGTAAAAAAAGCGGCGGGCGCAGGTTTTATAAAGAAAAATTTCACCAAGCTTTTGATCGGCGGCGCGGCCATAGGCGCGATTGTGATTTTCTTCGGCGCGATGTCCCAGCCTAATAAAGGGCCCGGCACAGGTCTTGGCCCCGGCATTGTCGATAAAACTCTTCCTGAGCAGGAAACTACGGAAGCGCGGCCTGAAAGCGGCTTTATGAACGATCCCAGCCAGCTTGCCGAAGGGCTTAAGCGCGCGCAAAGATTAAAAAAGGCGCAGCAGAAACAGGCCGAGGGCCTACCACCAATGCCGACGCCCGTGCAAACCGAGGCTAGCGCAACAGAAGAATCCGAAGAGGCTCTCACCCCTATGCCGACCCTTGGCGAATCTCCGGAGCTTGAATTGACGGAAAGCGGCAATACGGTAGATGATGGAGCCCTTGTAGGCTTGGCACAGGAAGAAGTGACCGAATACCAGCCCTTCCCCTCTCCGGTGGAAGTCGAGCCGGATAATCCGACCGTTAATTACGCCGAAAAAGAAGACATTACTATCGAACCTCTGGAGGCGCAGTCCCCAACGGCAGAAGAATCTGCTGCGCCCGAGCCCGCGCAAACCAACCTTCCCACGGTTGCACCGGATCCGGAAAATGCGGAGAAGCTGGCGGAGCTTGAAACGTTCCTCACCCATTCCAGCGCCGATACGAATGCACAGATTGCCGTACTTAATAGCAAAATTGCGGAGCTGACCGCGACAGTCGAAAAGCTTTCCAAACAAGCAGATGACGCTATGGCGCGCGCGAAAAAGGCTGAAGAAGAGGCCATCGCCGCAAAGCAGGCGGCCAAATCGGCCCCTGCGCCTGCCACTCCGAAACCCGCTGCCAAAGCGGAGGCGCCGAAGCCAGCACCGAAAACGCAAGCTTCTGAAACACAAGCAAAAAAACCGTCTTCCTCCACAAGCTCAAAGGCAAAATCCAGCTCTTCAAGTTCTTCTTCCGCGCCTCAATGGCAACTGCGCGGCGCTTCGGAAGGTCAGGCCATGGTCGGCCAACGCGGTACGAACGAGCTTGTTAACGTCAAAGTGGGCGATAATATCCGCGGCCTTGGGAAAATCACTTTTATCGGTCAGGAAAACGGTAAATGGGTCGTGCGCGGCACTACTGGCAAGCTTAGTCAATAATTCTTTAAATTACAACAACTTAACAATTTTTCCCGTCTTTGCATGAAATACGGCATACTAAAGATGTAAAAAATTTCTTCTTTTTTCCTTCTTTTCCAATATTTTCATACATTTTTCATAAAAAATTAAGATAAAATTTGCATATAATGTTTATGATATAAGAGTAATAATGAACGTTAGGCGGGTAATTACATGAATTTCAGTGCATTAAGACAGTTTGTCTTTGCCTTCACCGTTGGAACGTTGGTCTTGCTCCAGGCAAACCACGCCTACGCATTCTTTGGTTTGTTCGGTAGCGACAGCTTCGGCATCAGCCAGATTGCCAGAAACATTGTCGAATCTGCTACCAACTTGCCCGGCCTTCTGACCGGGATCGCCTATCTGGTCGGACTCTTACTCGGCGCGCTCGGTATTAAAGATCTTAAATCCCATGTTGAAAACGCCCAGCAATCGCCGCTCAAAAACGCGCTGATCAAATTGCTGGCCGGCGGCGCCATGTTCTCCCTGCCCATTGTCTTCGACGCCATGCAAAACGCCATCAATCCCGGCGATGTCGGATTCGGTTCCGGCGGCGGAGCAGGCAATTTTATTTCCTCTATTATGGGTTCGATTTCAGGTCTTATTCCGACCGCCAATATCAACCATGTCCTTTCGACCATTATAGAATCTATCGAAGACCTGCCGGGCCTTATTTCCGCGCTCGCCTACATGATAGGCCTCCTGATGGGCTATATCGGTGTATCAAAAATCAAGGACCACGTTGAAAACCCTGACCAAACACCCTTGAAAGAGGGTGTCATCCGGCTGATCATCGGCGGCGCGTTCTTCTCGATCCCCACGGTCTACGAGGCCATGGCCAATACAATCGAAGGTGACGGCTCCGGGATTTTCAGCGACATCGTCTCCATTATGGGTTCCGGCTCGCTGTTCTACTCTTCAGAGGCGGGCGATGTAGCCTGCAGTCCGATCAGCCTAACCAGCATTATTCCCTTCGGCGGCATGATAGCCGATTTCCTCGGATTTGGGGGCTCCGGCATTTCCCTTGGCAACGTGCTTTGCGGCATCATTCGCAGTTCCGGCGCCATTACGTCCTTCCTGACGGCGATGGCATATCTGTTCGGCTGCGTGCTTGGATTCTGGGCACTTTTAAAGTTGCGCGACCACGTGTTGAACCCTTCACAAACACCGATCTGGGACAGCGTGTCGCGCTTCCTAGCCGGCGGCGCGTTCTTCGCCCTGCCAACCGTGATCGACGCCTTCCGCAATAGTGTCGTTCCCGAAAGCCTTGCCGTAGGCATGAGCCTGCAAACAAACAGCGGTTTTAACACGGGCAGCGGCGGAACCGGTTTTCTGGGCGGGCTTTTCGATGGCCTCATGAACATTGTGGACTCGGTTGTCGGCGGGCTGTTTGGAACAGGCGGCGCGGGCGCGTGCGGCGCCGGACTGGATGCCAAACTGGCCTGTTTTATGAACGATATTTTCGGCCCGCTCCATGTTCTTTTGAACTTCTTCGGCATCGTGGCCGGCACGATCCTGATCATGATCGGTATTTCGCGTCTGCTTAAAAGTGCGCAGGATGGTGCCCGCGGCCCCGGCGGCCTTGGCACCATGATGACCTTCCTTGTCGGCGGCGCGCTGATTTCGTTTAACTCGCTGATCCGGGCGTTTTCATCCTCCCTGTTCAGCAGTCCCGTAACTTTCACTTACGCGGAACTCAGATATACCGAGGGCATGTCCGATTCAGAAATTGCAGGCGCCTATTCAGTCATAAGCTCAATATTACAATTCATGATTTTGGTCGGATTGATCAGTTTCGTCCGCGGGCTTTTCATCATGCGCGGTGTTGCCGAAGGCGACAACCAGGCTTCGATGATGTCCAGCGTGACACACTTAATTGGCGGTGCTTTAGCCGTCAATCTGGGGCCACTACTCAACGCTGTTCAAGCAACGCTTGGCATCACGGGTTTTGGTGTGACGTTCTCTTAAAAAAATGATAGAATCAGAGAACGTAATTCGTAAACTCTTAAGAGGAGAAGTAAAAATGTTAACAGCACTTAAAAAATCATACTACCTGATGGGGGCATCGGTAACCATGGGGCTTTTGGCTTCCACTGAAACCGCTCATGCTCAGGCAGCAGGCGGCACAACCTTCAGTACGATCGCCGAAAACATCACCACATCAGTCGAGGGACTTCCCGGCATGATTACCGGTATGTCCTACCTGTTCGGAACACTGCTCGGCGTTCTGGGCGTGATGAAGATCAAGGATCACGTTGAAAATCCGACACAGACCGCGCTTAAAGACGGCGCGATCCGTCTGGCGGCTGGCGGCGCGCTCTTTGCGCTTCCGATCGTGTATGACGCGATGTTCACAACGATCGACCAAGGCATGGGCGGCGACGTTAATGCGGCCAGCCTGAACAAGGTACAGTTCAACGTCGACTAAAACGGGCTCTTAAGACGGCCCCGGAAAAAAGGCAGGCGTTAACCGATGGACTTTATCCCCATCACGCTTGGCGTTTCCCGCCCGGTAACAGCGCCGGGGGCAAAGAAGCGCAAAAGCACCGCGAATAAAGCAGGCGGAGCCGATAAAACCGGTTCCGCCTCTGCCAAATCGCTTGCGCCGGAACTCCGTAACAAGATTTTCGCGCGCGATAACAACACCTGCCGGTGTTGCGGCTTCCATTCCAAAAAGTATCAGGAAATCCTGTTCTTGAATGGCGATGTAACCGATACCAGCCCGAAAAACCTGGCGACGGTGTGCATTTTCTGCCACCAGTGCTTTCACCTGGACGAGGTCAGCACCATGCGTTCCGGTGTTTTGTTGTGGCTGCCGGAAGTATCGCAGGTCCAGCTCCATCACATTGCGCGGGCCATATATGTGGCGCGTATATCACAAGGCGCGGCGGCGGATGCGGCCCGCAAAGCGCTCGATACGTTGATGGAGAGGCGGGAAGAGGTTAAGCGGCGCATCAAGGTCGACGACCCCTATATTCTGGCGATGGTTCTGAAAGATTACTTGAGTATGGGCCAGTATAAAATGCGCGCGAAAAAGCTGGAGGGTGTCCGCCTATTCCCGTTGGACCGGCGCATTATCAAGGAAGCGGCGCTGGAATTTAACCAGTTTCCGCAGATTCTGGCCTATTGGCGCTCCAAGGACGGTCCTTTTGGCGGAAAAGCGCCGCCACAATGGCTTTCCATCTATCAGGACTACGCCCAAGGAGACAAAGCCGCCTAAAACCTGACAAATCAGGCCGCGCAGCGCGGCAGGACTTTTGTTGCCGCACCATGTCCGGTATATTAGACTGGTTGTTACAGCGCCGCCGTAACGACGACAAACCCGAACCCTTGCAACAGCGTACTCATGAAATATCTTAACGCGTTTCTAGCCCCGATACAGCAAGCCATGCGGCAATCCGTATCGTCATTCATCCAGCTGGAAACGGCGGATAACGAAACCACGATGGTCTCGCGCGACGGCTCGCTGATATCCTATATCAAAGTTGACGGCAGCCGCCAGATCATCGGCAACGAGGAGTTTGAAAATATCATCGAGGGCGCGACGATCAAAATCGGCTCACGTTTCGACTCGCAAGGCCACGCGCTTCAGGTCTTTTTCACCCGCGACCCTGAACGCATCAGAAAAGAGCTTGAGGCGCAAATCCGCCCCTCGCGCGTTTCGGCAGAAGCTATCGGGCTAGAGATCGAGGATGTATTCGAGGAACGGATCAATACGCTCCAGCGGTTTCTGACGCACGAAGAATGTTATTTCGTGCTCTGGACACGCCCCAGCGCACTCAGCAAAAACGAATTTCAGCGCACAGCCAAGGAAACGCGCGAAAAGGTCAAAAAATGGGTTCCCGCCGTAAACGCCCAGTATCCCTTTGCCGCGCTCGAACCCTTGCGCACGCGTCATAAAACCTATGTCGGCGCGGTTATGTCAGCTCTGGACGAGCTTGGCATGAGCGCCGATCTCCTTGAAGTTCACGATGCCCTGCGCCACGTGCGCAACAATTTATTCCCCGATCACGCCAATGACGGCTGGCAGGCCTGCCTGCCCGGCGATCCCATACCGCCGCGCGCTCCGGGCGACCGCGTGGATATGTCCGATCTTTTATGGCCCAGCCTTCCGGGGCAAATGACAGCAGCGGACGCTAAAACCATCGGCAAATCGGTCGTGCGCATGGGCGATTTGATGTATGCGGGCGGCGATATGTCGCTCGGCCCTATGGACGCCACGGGCTTTCCCGTTCTGTTGAACAGATTGGTAGAGGCCGACATACCGTTTCGCATTTCCTTCCTGATCGAAGGGGGCGGGGCTTACGCCACGCAATTCCGCGCCTTTCTTGCCTCGATCATGACCCCAACCAATGCGGCAAACCGTCAGGTTAAGTACTCGCTCGAGGGCCTGCAAAACCTTGCCCGCAGCGAGCCCGTGGTCCGTCTTCGCGTTTCCTTCGCCACATGGTGCCGGATCAGCGAAAAAGACAAAATCCACGACCAGCTTTCCATCCTTCTGCAATCCATCGAAAGCTGGGGCTATTGTCAGGTCAGCGAGTTTTCCGGCGATCCGCTGGATTGCGTCATGTCCTCGGCCATGGGCATTCACTGCGCAGGCACGGCGCCTACGGGCATCGCCCCGATGAAGGAAATCATGCGCCTGCTCCCTTGGCAACGCCCCTCCAGCCCGTTCCGTCAGGGTGCGATGCTCTTCCGCACTCCGGACGGCAAAATCTGGCCCTATCAGACCGGAACTAACCTGACCACTACATGGTTCGACCTGATCTTCGCCCAGCCCGGCGCGGGTAAATCGGTTCTGCTCAACACGCTTAACCTCGGCACCTGTCTTTCTCCCGGTATGAGCAAACTGCCCTTCATCGCCGTAATCGACGTGGGTCCGTCTTCCTCAGGCCTGATTTCCATGGTCAAGGAAGCCCTGCCGCTTAACCGTCAGCACGAAGCTGCCTATTACCGCTTGCAAATGGCCCACCAATACGCGATCAACCCGTTCGATACGCAGCTTGGTTGCCGTTTTCCGCTCCCCGACGAGCGCAGCTATCTCGTGGAGCTTTTAACTCTGCTTTGCACCCCGCCGGGTCATGAAAAACCTTATGACGGTATTGCCCAGCTTGCGGGTCTTGTGGTCGATGAGATGTTCCGCTGGCGCGACGATGTAGCGGCAAACGCCGAACCGCGACCCTATCTTCCCCGCCTTGAATCGGATGTGGACGAAGCCTTGCAGAAATTCAACGTTCACCTTCCTGCCGATCCGTACTGGTGGGACATCGTCGATAAAATGTACGAGCTTGAGCAATACCATATCGCCAATATCGCCCAGCGCCATGCCGTACCGACCTTGAGCGATTCTATCACCGCCTCGCGCAGGCCGCAGATCCGCTCCCTGCTGGAGGAAACGGCAATCGGTTTCACGGCCGAAAACGTCATTAACGCCTTTGAGCGTATGGTCACTTCGGCTATCCGCGAATATCCGATCCTCTCCTCGGTAACGCAGTTCGACATCGCCGATGCCCGCGTCTGTTCGCTCGACCTGATGGACGTTGCCCCCCAAGGGGACGAAAGCGCCGACCGCCAGACCGCTATCATGTACATGCTGGCCCGTCACGCGCTGGTCCGAAGCTGGTGGATGAGCGCCGACGCCCTGAAACACGTACCGGAAAAATTCCGCCCCTATCATGAAATGCGTCTGCAGGAACTGGCCGAAACGCCCAAGCGCCTTTGCTACGACGAATTCCACCGCACCAGCAGCTCGCGCTCCGTCCGCTCTCAGGTGGTGCGCGACGTGCGCGAGGGCCGTAAACGCGGCGTGCAGATCGTGCTGACCTCACAGCTATTGGACGACTTCGACAAGGATATGGTGGACCTTGCCACGGGTGTATGGGTATTGGGAACTGCCGTATCTGATAAGGCCGTGGACGACGTGCAGGACCGTTTCGGCCTTTCTGAAACTGCGCGGCGCGTGATCCGTCACAAACTGACCGGACCCAAAGCGATCGGCGCGCCCGCCCTGTTCGTTCTGGGCACCACCGAAGGCCGCTATGAACAGCATTTGTATAACACGCTGGGCCCCATCGAAATCTGGGCGCTATCCACATCTTCCGAGGACGTGGCCATCCGCAACCGTGTCTACGCCCAGCTTGGCGCGGGCCGCGCCCGCCAGATGCTGGCGCGCGAATATCCCGGCGGTTCGGCCAGAACCGAGATCCGCCGCCGCGTACTGGCGCGCAGCGAGGGCGGGGAAGCGCGCGCCGCCATGATCAGTACCATTATCAATGAAATCGCCGAGGAAATCGTCGAGGCCAGCAAGGCCGCCCAGCGTGAGGAAATTCCTGACCGGATCAAGATAAAGCCATGACGCCGCCAAAGAAAGAAAATCCCGCCAAGTCCAATAAAAAGGCGAAAAAACCCGCCAAAACCGTGCGTGCCAAACCGGAAAAAAGCGGCGGTGACGCGTTAGAAGATGCACCCAAAAAACCCCTGACCATCGAGGAAAAAAAGGCGCTGGCCCGGCAAAAGCGTTTCAAACGCTATTCGATCATCGTCGGTGTGTTCGCCTTTTTCTTTCTAATCTGGCTAGTCACCAAGCCGTTCAAGGGCGGGCCGACTTTCGGCGTATGCAAAACCTTCCTCGAACTTTACGTGGAATACCCACAGGAACTGATGCTCAGCAAAGTGGAGGATTTCGGCGCCGAGCTGCGCATCTGGTACACCAGTCTCGATCCTTACGGCGAATATAATCTCGATTACATGCAATGTTTCTTCCGCGCCGATGAAAAAACCGGTTTTGCGCTGGAAAAGGTCATGGTCAACCGCCGCGATGTGGATCAGGAAATCGTGGACCGTTTCAACCCCTCCATTCCCGCCATTCTCGCCTATCCGCCAGACCTGACCTATCCGCGCGCTCTGGGTGACGATCTTGAATCCTTACGCCTTGATCCCAATCTTTACCGCAAGCGGTTATTCTGATCGTCCTCGCCTTCCTCTCCCTTGTCATCCCGAGCCCCTGCTCCGCTGGAACGCGTTCCGCAAGTGCTCTTTTTCCCACGCTCTCAAACTCTTGACTTTATTATTCACATAATATAACAAGACTTATTCTTTACCCGCCATTCTTAGTTAAAAGGAGGAACAAAAATGAAGATAGTTGAAGGAAGTGTCGCCGATAAAGTGCTTAAGAAATTGCCCGGCCAAGCTATGAGAGAGCACATATCCCTTCTTTGGCAAAGAAGGCTTGATGTCACTGTTACCCCTGATGAGAGCGGCAATTTAAAGGCCAATTTGTTTTTCACTGTTCCAGGCGGTGCCGGATCTTCTGGCCGCTCTTACAAGGACCGGTTAACAGGCATTGAAGAGGGAATAAGAAGGTGCTCTCTCCCCAATAAAGAGCATTGGAAAGTAGGCTTTTTAGAACCTGACGCTGAGGAAATTGAAGCTTTCCGTGAAAATGATCACATTCTTGGGAATCATGAAGCTGATTTTATAGATAATACCCCACGCGCATCTGTTATTAGTCAAGAAGAAGCTGAAAAGCTTAGAAACGATTATCCGCTTGTTTTAAAAATATCCGTTGACCTTGATCCAATATCGGACAATCAACACTTTAAAGCGCTTATGGCGTTTTTAGCCCCTAAGGAGGGCTTTGTAATTTCTCCTAGTGAGGCAAGAAAAATTATCTCCTTTGTGCATGAGGCATCAGCTGAAAGACCACAGGCGCCCACATTAGAGCATGTTTCTGAAGATACTCCCGCGCTGGACACCGTGAAATAAGGGTTTCTTTTTTCTCTATTCCCTCTATTTTTCTTCCCGTTAATGCTTAAGGGGAGAATAACCACATGCAATACCGCAAACTTGGCCGCACGGGTCTGGATGTCAGTGTCATTTGCCTGGGCACTATGACATGGGGTCGTCAGAACACGGAGGCCGACGGCCACGAACAGATGGATTACGCCTTAACACAGGGCGTTAATTTCTGGGATACGGCGGAAATGTATGCTGTGCCGCCCACCCCCGACAGCTATGGCAAGACGGAAACCATCATCGGCACGTGGCTGGCAAAAAATCCCGGCAAGCGCGAGGACATCATTCTGGCCAGCAAAATCGCCGGCCCCGGTCTGGGATGGGTGCGCGGCGGCAATTATAAGATCGACCGCGCCAATATTCTGGAGGCCGTAGAGGGCTCTCTCAAACGCCTGCAAACCGATTATATTGATCTTTACCAGTTGCACTGGCCCAACCGCGGCTCTTATCACTTTTCCCAGCAATGGAAGTTTAATCCGCAATTCGACGCAGCGGCAGTGGAGGAAAATTTCATCGAAGTGCTGGAGACGCTGGACGAACTTATCAAGGCGGGCAAGATCCGCCATATCGGCCTGTCGGATGAAACCGCATGGGGCACGATGAAGTATCTGGAACTTAGCAAGAAGCACAACCTTCCCCGCATGCAATCCATCCAGAACGAATACTCGCTGCTCTGCCGCGTCTTCGAGCCCGACTTTACCGAGGTCGCTATGGCCGAAGATTGCGGTCTTCTGGCGTGGTCGCCGCTCGCCACAGGAATGATCAGCGGAAAATATCTGGACGGCGCGCGGCCTGCGGGCACGCGCTGGACGTTGCTTGATAAACCTCCGCGTGATACCCCGCACGCCCAAGACGCCGTGCGCGCCTATATCGATGTCGCTGAAAAACACGGGCTGGACGTCACCCAGATGGCGCTAGCCTTTGTAAATTCCCGCCCCTTCGTGACCGCCAATATTATCGGCGCAACCAATATGGATCAGCTTAAATCGAATATCGCTTCGATTGATCTGGAACTATCGCCCGATGTGCTGTCCGACATCGAAACGGTACGGCGCGATTACCCGATGGTTTATTAGGGGCCGCCATCAAGATCCGGCGGTGGTGATGCAGGGGGAGGGGAAACCAATATAGCAGGAAAAAAGGCTCCTACACGGGGTATAATAATATCCAATGCTTGCACTGCTTCTGCATGCCCATTATCAGATAGATACTCACGTAAGCTCGGCAAGCTTAATAAGGCCTCTTGGAATCTTTCCACAGCTGTCACATCCAAGGCAGTAGTGGTTGAAGCGGCGTAGCTTCTAAGCATGCTAACCGCTAGACGGCCCCTATAAACCATTTGTGTTTGATGCTCGGTAAGCCCTTGCAGACGGGTAGTTACATTTTTAAGAGCCTTTTTTAAGTATCCTTCAAGCTCGACAACAAGCTGTCTGTTTCGCTCCTGCCGAACCCAGACACACAATCCTTCAAAATCAAAGCTTTCATTACTTGCCATTTCAAAAACCTTTCAAATCAGGCCTTTAAAGTACAGCAAGATTATAATTATGTCAACTATTTTGGCAGGGGCACCGTAGTTCTTAAAAATATTATTATTGACATAATATTAATTTCTGTTATTCTTTCCTGCCATAAAGGAGACACACTATGATTAAACGTTTAGCAGCCGCCTTGCTAGTGGCAACAACTTTGGCCAGTGAGGCGACAGCCCAAGATAAGCCCGCCAAATCGGTCGTAGGCGATCAATCTGGTTTTTCCGAACAAATTTCTCATGCGCGCCAATATGGGATAGGACAAAACGGTGGCAGACCTTCCCGGTCTGATAAGGTCTTATTTTCCAAACTCACCGCCAAGCTTGCCCCTGCCGGTGCGGATATTGTTGAGGGGTGTTACCACAGCCCTGATCTCATGTACGCCTTTGCCCTTGTAGAGTCTGGCATCAAACAGGCAGATGCTTACACAACTAGATTGAGAAACGTCCACAAGCTTAATGTGCCAATTGTTGATCCACATTTACCCGATGAAGTTTATATAGGGCTTGGTAAAAATAAAGCCCAAGCTTTATGCCCTATAGCGGCGCTCCAATAATAAATTCACAACCACTATCGCGGCAACAAAACCCAATACCGCCCTTCGCTCTTCATATGCCCGGCCAGATGCTCGGCCCGCTCGCCGTGGCCCCAGAACACGTCCCCGCGCACGGGGCCGGTGATGGCCCCTCCCGTATCCTGCGCCACCATAAGGCGTTGCAGGCGCCCTTCGCCCTCCAGCGGCGGCTCGATATCCACCCAGAGCGGCAGGCCGTAAGATAGCAACGAGCGGTCCACGGCCAACGATCTTCCGGAGGTCAGCGCAATGCCCTCTCCGCCGATCGGCCCCTCTTCCGTAAGCTCACGGAAAAACACATAGGAACGGTTGGTGTTCATGATCTCGTCCGCCTGCTGCGGATGCGTCTCCAGCCAGCGACGTATGGATTGCAGGGAAACCTCGTCCTTGCCCAACTCGCCGCGCGCAATCAGCTCCCGTCCGATGGCGTAATAAATATGCCCGTTCTGACCCGCATAACCGATGCGCATTTCTCTGCCGTCGCTCAACTCCACCAGCCCCGATCCCTGCACCTGCACGAAAAATGCATCCACCGGATCGTCCACCCATACCAGCACCTTGTCATTATGCGGCCAGACACCGTTCACGATTTCCTCACGCGTTTCATACGGTTTCAGATTGCCCTCCAGAACGCGGCCCGCGATGCGCTGGCCCTTAAGCTCGTCACGAAACTCGCCCAGATTGACCATCACAAGGTCACCGGGGCGTTCATGAAGCGGGATACGATACGGTCCGGATTTTACACGGCTGCCATGCAAGCTCGCCTCGTAATAGCCGGTAAACAGGCCCTTCGGCTCGCCGCCTGCCCGCACGCTATAGGGGGTAAAGCGCACCTCGAAAAACTTGCGAACGGTTTCTGCCGATGAGGAAGAAAGCGAAAGAAACTCGCGGCACGGACCGTGCCAATCACCCGCATTTCCGCTTTGCGGCAAAGCCCCCATCGCACTTTCGGGGGAGCGTTTTAATATACGCTGGCAGGAACGGGAAAACGCTTCGCGAAACCCCGCCATATCGTCCGCCGCCCAGCCCGGCAAATCGCGGTAAGAAGCGGGGGAAAGCGTTAACGGCGCTTCTTCCGGCGTCTTTTTGCCGCAGGAAACAAGCACGAAAATACAAAGGATAAATAGAATGCGAACCATGATTATTTAAACCATAACGGCGAAATTTCCGCCACTGAAATCCGCTAGGGCACCCTAACGGGTGACGCTTCTGCGGCAGGGGCGGGAGCGAACGTATTTTTAATCGAAGAGCCTAATAATATTCTCGCTCCGGCCAAGCTCGGACGAGGCAAAACCCCCTCACCGGCCTGATACGTGCCGGCCATGATGTAATTTAAAAAGCCTTTATAATCTTTAAGTGTAGGATCGGCCGGATAGGGATTCTTAAAATCGGGAGCCAGAATACCCGTAGCTTTCGCGTTTTTAATTTCTTGATTTAACTGCATGCAGCGCATACGAAACGACTCGAAACCCAGGAAAGAAACCATCACATCTGCGCAATCTACCAGCGTAGATGTAAACGCTGCGCTTTGGCCCCTTTTGGTATCATATAATGGATGCATGTCTTCCGGCAGCACGGGCTGTTCCTGAAGCTCATTGTTGTAAAATCTGTACATGCGTCCCGCCAATCTTGCCCGCGAAGGAGACGGGCTGCCATCTAGCTGAAGGGGAAGAGCAGGATCCACCGACGCCTCGGTACTCATGACCGTGGTCCTGATTTGCGAAATCATGAAAGATTTTAGCTCAAAAGGCGCAAGGAAAGGCTCAGCCCCTTCATAAGCGATAGTTTCCAAACGACAGGGAACATGCCTTCCATTCTTGTCTTTATTGGTCGTACCGTCATGAAGCAGGTCATGAATATCCAAACTTATCAAAATAATTGCCCGTTCTTCGACATCAATTTTGTTATGCGCGTATTTTTTCTCCGCCTCCATCAAAACGATGGCGCTAATACCTACTTCACGCGGATGAACGGGCGCACCATGAAACGGATTATCGTTTTTGATATTGCCAAGTAACGCACTTACGAACGTCGCTCTAATAACATTGCTGCATGTAAGTGGATTAAGGCCTTTTAAATCATAATAAGCGGCGCGCAGAGCAGGCAAAGAAAACGCACCATCCGCGTTGTCCTGTAATTCATCCAGTAAACTCGCAAGACGTTTATTATAGTGGAGCAGCTTATCCGCTTCCTCAGACGAAGGGCGCTCAGGGTCGGCTATATCCGGAAGAGTAAGAACCTGACAGAGGAAAGTGCGGGCCTTAAGATAGTCCTCTTCAAAACGCCCATCAACAATATGGAAAGTTTTTTCAAAAGCCGCGCGATGCGGGTTGTCGGATGGCAAGTGGGAAAGGCTCTGCGCATATGCCTCGCGAAATACTTTATGCCAGGCCCTTTGGCGCAATTCATCGATTTTTTGCGATGGGAAAAGCTGGTGTCCCGTTCTGACCACCCAGTCCCGACTTAAACGCCCAACCCCATTAAACATAGCAATACCTCTTTTTCGTTATGGTAAAAATCTAGCAACGAACACGGGAATGCGCAAGAATTTTAAAACAGGCAGGAAAATCGTAATATTGATGCGCCGATTAATGCGTATCGGGAATCATCTCGTTATCGTCCGGATCATCGCTGCGGGTTTCAGCCACCAGCCAGCGTGGATCGCGTGATTTCACATCGCGGGTAAACGTCCAGATATCGATCATCTCGCTGGGGCGTTCGGCATGACCGGACAGCACTTGGCCTTCCTTATCGCGCACCGCGCCAATCTCGTCGGCCACAAACCTTATCGTTACAAACGCCTCGCGCTTTTCCATACGGGCGGACAGCACCTGAACTTTGCGGATAGACTGGATCTCGGTCTCCATGGTCTCGCCGCGCTCTTCGCGCTCCTTGATCGCGCCCTCAAAAGCCGCGTAAACGGAAGGAGCCAAAAGCGCCTCCAGCGTCTCGCGGTCGCCTTGGGCAAACGCCTCTACAACGTACACAAACGCGTCCTGCGCCGCGTCCAGAAAGCGTGTAATGTCGAAATTCTTATCGACCTTGGCAATCTCCAGAAGGCCAAGCTCCGCCGTTTTATTATCGATCGAGGTTACCGCCGTGGGATGGAGCGCAAGGTCTGTAATACGATCTTGCGGCGTATCGCCAAATTCGGAAATAGGGGAAGAGGAATCGCCGGTTTTTTCCACTGCGACCGGTTTCGCCACGTAAGGGTTGGGACGCTCGCGCTCCTCACCGTGGCGCGTGCCCAATATGCTGCGCAGCCAGAACACAAGTCCCGCCGCGATTAAACCATATACAATAATATCAGCCGGCATTTATTACCCTTGTTTGTCGTACTATATACTCTAACATAGAATTCTTAAGCAAATGAAAAGCTTTTCCGCCAAAAAAGCGCAAAATTCAAGCAACCCAAAAGGAGACCCAATGCCTCTTTTACTGATTTTTTTAGCCATACCGCTCGTCGAGATCGGCGTATTCATCGCTGTGGGCGAACAGATCGGCCTGTTCACCACTCTCGCCCTGGCCTTTCTCACCGCTATATTAGGCGGGATTATCATCCGTTATCAGGGGCTTGAAACCTTTGCCGTGATGCGCAGCCAAATGGATCGCGGCGCCATGCCGCTCAAGGAAATTTTCGACGGATTCTGCCTTGTCGCTGCCGGAGCCCTGCTCATCACCCCCGGTTTTGTTACCGACACGCTGGGGTTTTTGCTGCTAGTCCCGCAAATGCGTGAAATTTTGCGTGGCTTCCTTGGAAAGCATATCAAAACCAATATTCATCCCGCTCGCCCGCGCGATCCCAATATCATCGAGGCCGATTACATCGACATTACAGTCGAAGAGCGCGAAGACGATAAGCCTTGAAGCGCCGCGCGTGATATTGCACACTCAGGCCTAATCATTAATTTAAAAATAAAAGGGTAAAAACTATGTCCGACGAAAACGCAACTCCGGAAGGCTCCATACAAGCGAATGAAATGCCGCTGGTTATTCACGCGCAATACATCCGCGATCTTTCTTTCGAAAATCCTGGCGCGCCGGAATCTTTGCGCGCCGGCAAGGGCCAGCCGGAAATGGACATTAATATCGGCATGGACGCCCGCAAGCTCGAGGATAAAGAGCTGCAAAACCTTTACGAAGTTGTCGTGAATGTCCGGGCCGAAGCCACGCGCGGGGAAGAGCCGATGTTTATCGCCGAACTGCAATACGGCGTAACGGTGCAACTGACCGGCGTGCCGGAAGACCAGCACCACCCTGTATTGTTCATCGAGATTCCGCGCCTTGCCTTCCCCTTCGTGCGCCAGATCGTCAGCGACATGACGGTGCAGGGCGGCTTTCCGCCGCTGCTTCTCAGCCCGGTGGATTTCCACGCGCTGTATATGGAGCGGTTTAAGGAAGAGCTGAAACAAAAGCCGGAAACGGCGGGCGAGGCTTAACCTTGGTGCTCCGGACGCAGGGTATCCCTCGCTATCCCAGCCGATTCGACACCTAGTTCATTGAGCCGTGACGCTTCTTCTTCCGGCGTAGTTGACAAAGGCTGCAAAGGGCCCTCCATGGCAGCAGGACCTCTTAAATCCCAATCCTTTACAGCCTCCCCAAAGGAGGTTCTGGGGGCAGAAGAAATCTGTGCTTTTTTAGACATCGTATATCTCCATTCAGTCCTTAAATTTACATAAATTAAGCTATATTGTCAAGTTTTACGCTCATCAAGCACTCTGTTTCCACAGCGGGTCTTTGAGTTTTTCAAGGAGAGCGCTGTGCGCTTCAAGCTCTTCCGCGCTTACGGCGAAAATGCGCGGTTCGCGGAATTTACGGCTGGCGCGCCGCGCCGCGCTTTGCGCTTCCTCATCGGCCTTGGCGTTGGCCGCCAGCCCTAGCCCATGCTGCCGCCCGCCCAGAAGCTCAAGATACACTTCGGCCAGCAATTCACAGTCCAGCAAAGCGCCGTGATAGGTGCGGCTGGAATTATCAATCTCGAACCGGCGGCAAAGCGCATCCAGCGAGGCCGGAGAGCCGGGGAATTTGCGCCGCGCCATGCCCAGTGTATCGACTACGCTCCCCCACGGAAGGGCCTTATGCCCGACCAGTTTGAGCTCCCAGTTCAGGAATTTCATATCGAACTCTGCGTTATGGATGACAAGTTTGGAATCGGCGCCGATAAATTCCAGAAACTCGCTATACACTTCAGAAAATACAGGTTTATCAGCCAGAAATTCGTTGGTAATGCCGTGAACGGCCACCGCCTCGGCGGGAACTTCGCGCTCCGGATTGATATAAAGCTGTAACGTGCGCCCTGTGGGCAAGTGATTAAACAGCTCCACCGCGCCGATCTCGACGATCTTATCGCCCATCTCCGGGTTCATTCCGGTCGTTTCGGTATCGAGTACGATTTCTCTCATAATTTTTTCACTTTCCCCGCCATCATAGCGATTTTAGCATCCCGGACTATTATTTTATTATTTACATATTTTAAAACTGTGGATACAGTGCGCCCCATGTCGCATGAAATCAAAAAAGCGTTGAAAAAAATTTTTGAAACGCGCGTCGTAAACGACCGACCCCTTACCGATGAGGGTTTCGGCTTCGAGATTACTTTGCAGGGCCGGGGAACCGTAAGCATCTCTCCCGCCTTTAGAAGCGCTGCAGCCGCGAATTTAAAAGCAATCGTGAGAGAGTGCGGCGTTCTGGTTATCCGGAGAGCCTATGTTGGAATGCTTGCCACCCACCACGCCAGTATCGGGGTTAATGAGCGCGGCAAGCTGGCACAAGATCCGTTTCATATTGACGATAAAAAACTTGATCCCGATGCAGAGCCCAAAGTTACTGCCCTTTACGGCGAAAATTTTACAGAGCGCGCCGTGCCGACCTTTTATGCGCGGGCGTGCGATGTTAAGGACGCCATTATCGGGCTATCCTGCAATCCTGCTCTTAACCACGCCTCCAATGTTGCCGAAGCGCTGGCTATCATGGCCGCTCCGGGCTACTGTTTTAGCCTTGCAGAAAGCGAGCAAGTGCCGCGAAGAGTTGTCCATGAGCATTATCCTGAATTTACCCGCTCAGTCTTTGACGCTATTCCCCCCGGGAAAAAATACGCCCATTACTGGCAGGCCGGTGAGTACGCTGTCGTCCTGCATCCAAACGACAGGTTGCACATTGTGCACGGAAGGCCGGAAAGCACTACAGATACGCGCCCCCAATTGGCCGCTGTCCTGTTCTAGAGCTAAAGCCCGATACTCTCCAACCACTCGTTAAAAAACGCCCGCGCCTGTTTCTTAAGTATCTCGGAGTTTTTAGATGTTTCCTCGCGAAGCGGCCCCAGCGGCACTTCCGCGTTCGGCCCTGTCACCTCATCGACCAGCCCGACAAACCATTCCTGCAACAAGCCCTCGGTAACTTCCGGATGGCATTGCAGCGCCAGCACATTTTTGCCCCATGAAAATGCCTGATGCTTGTATTGCGCGGAGGAGGCCAGCAACGTCGCGCCATCCGGCAAATCAAACGTATCGCCATGCCAGTGGAACATATTGGTTTTTTGAGGGGCTAAATGCTCCAGCGCCGTGCCCTTGGCCGCATCTAAAATGGTCAGCGGGTGCCAGCCGCGCTCCTTGCCATTCGCACCTTTATACACGTCCACACCCAGCGCTTTGGCGATAATCTGGCCGCCCAGACAAATCCCGAACGTGGGCAAATCTTTTTCCACACGCGCTTTTGTGGCATCTATCACCTTTTGCAGGAAAGGAAAATCTTCTGTCTGGTAAACGCCGCAGGGCCCGCCCATGATGGCCAGCAAATCAGGTTCCAGCGGGTCGATATCGTCAAAATTCCCGCGCGCGGTGTTAAAGTACTGAAATTCAAAATCACGCCCCCACAGCACTTCTTCCAGAGAGCCAAAGGACTCCTGATGCATATGGCGAAATACGATGGCTTTTTTCTTATTCATGGCTTTTTTGGCTCTTATTTCTTGCAGTGCCGCTACAAGGCTTTTCCGCGTTTCGGCCAGATTAAGCCCTGTCGGGATCACGTAATCGGCCTTTGCACATTTTTCAGCATTCGGCATTTGCCGTGACAGGATAGCATGAAATTTTTCTTCCGTCATACCGGGGCGCTCCAGAACGCGGGCGCGCTGCACATGGGCGGGCGCGCTTACCACAATCGTATAATCCATGCGGTTTTCCGCCCCTGTTTCGAATAAAAGCGGAATATCCAGAACGGCCAGATCCTTCTTTGCCCCGCGCTGAAATTTTAAAAATTCCTGCTGAGACTCTCTGACCAGTGGATGGATGATAGACTCCAAAAGTTCACGCTTATTTTCATCGTTAAAAACGACCTTGCCCAATTCGCTGCGAATAATAGTTTTGGTTTTACGGTCATAGATTTGCGGGTATTTGAAATAGGGAAATGCTTCCACCACGCCCCTCTCCCCCGCGCCGCCACGGGATAGCAATTCATGCACGCAGGCATCGGAATCGTGAACCGGAATGCCCATATCCACCAGCATAGCCGCCAGCGTGGATTTTCCCATTCCTATAGAGCCCGTTAAGCCCAATACGATCATGATTTAAGCCCTGTTTAAAATTAACCACGAAATGCACGAAAATACACGAAACACCTTTTTATATAAAAAATTTCGCGCTCTTCGTGTCTTTCGTGGTTCATAAAATTTTCTCCCGCAATTCCGGCGTTACGTCCGGCATAATACCAAACCACGCCTGAAAAGCCGGACGCGCCTGATGAAGCAGCATCCCGATCCCTGTCACTGTCTTATTACCGCGAGATTTAGCCTGTACCAGCAAATCCGTTTCCAGCGGCGTGTAAATAATATCCGTCACCAATCCATGCTGCGGCAAAAGCGATAAATCAATCTCCAGCGGTGCCCGCCCCTTCATACCCAGCGCCGTCGTATTCACAAGAAGTGCAGCATTTTTCAGCACCTCATCGCGGCTGTCCCACGGCGCAATAGTAACGCGATCCGGCGCTATGCATGACCCCTTGATGACTTCCGCCTTTGAGGCCGTGCGGTTACAAATGATTACTTCCGGCGCGTCCTCTTGTAGCAACCCGTGGATCACGGCGCGGCTTGCACCACCCGCGCCCAGCACCACCGCCGCGCCGCTATCAAAGCGGAATTCCGGCTCCTCACTTTTGATATTATGAATGAACCCGAACACATCGGTATTGGTGCCGATCAGCTTGCCACCTTTGATTTGAACCGTGTTCACCGCACCGATCTGATGCGCCGTTTCACCCAGTTCATCGCAAAGCTCATAAATCGCTTCCTTATGCGGAATGGTCACATTAAAACCGGCAAAACCATCATTAACCAGCCTTGCCACATCTTCTTCCAAAGTCTCGCAAGGGATATCGACGGCCTCATACGACCCCTCCAATCCATGCTGCGCAATCCAGTAATTATGGATCAGCGGCGATTTGCTGTGCGATATAGGATGCCCGATAACCCCGGCCTTAATCATAGGTAACCCCTTCCTCTTTCAACCGCCCCAAAAGCGGCAATAACGGCATTCCCAGCACGGTAAAATAATCGCCCTCTATGCGTTCAAACAGCCATGATCCATGAGATTCCAGTTCATAACCGCCCACAGCACGGGTCAGCGCTTCGCCTGCTTTTGCTGCATAATCCTGCAAAAAATTTTCATCGAGCCCCCTCATATGCAATTTTACCTCATCACTATGCGACCAGATAATCTCGCTTCCTTTCGCCAGCGCCACGGCGGAAATGAGGCGGTGCGTTTTGCCGGAAAGGCGGCGCAGTTTCTCCAGCGCCTCGTTTTTATCGCCCGCCTTGGAAAATATCTCACCCTCCATCTCCAGCACCTGATCCCCGCCGATCACCAGCGCGTCAGCATTTTGCGCCGATACCGCGAGCGCCTTTGCCCGCGCCAGTTCGAATGCTTTTTGTTGCGGTGATTTGGCCGGGTCGTTCTGAATGATACTTTCATCGATATCTGCCGGAATAACATCGAACACCAGCCCCGCCCCGCGCAGCATACCCGCGCGCGCCTTACTCCCCGATGCCAGTATCAGGCGGATCATTCATCCCCCATCAGTTCAAAGTCCTCTCTATGACTCTGCAATATCGCCATAATCTCCGCCGCCGTTTCCTCTACCGATCGCTTGGTCACGTCGATCACCGGCCAGTTATGCTTGGAGAATAATTTCCGCGCCTTGCGCACTTCCTCCTCGATACGTTCCTCATCCAGATATTCGTTTTCAGCCAGCCCGTCGCCCTCGCCGTTTTCATCGGCCTTAAGGCGCGTGCGCCGCACCTGCGCCAGACGTTTGGGCGATTCCGTCAAACCCACATAAAGCGGGTGCTCGTGCTTGAACACCTCTTCGGGAATTTTCACCCCGGGCACGAGGGGGATATTTGCCGCCTTGATCCCCCGGCGCGCCAGATAGACCGATGTCGGTGTCTTGGATGTGCGCGATACGCCCACCAGAATGACATCGGCCTTTTCGATCCCCGCATGGCGCTTGCCGTCGTCGTAATGCATGGCGAAGTCGATAGCCGCCACGCGCCGGAAATAAGCGTCGTCCAGCGCGTGTTGAAGGCCCGGAACCCTCTGCGCCCGCAGGCCGAGATAGGAGGAAAGGCTGCGGATAATCGGGTCCAGCACGGGCACGCACGGCACGCCCAGCGCCTCGCATTTATCCTGCAACGCTTTACGCATTTTCCGGTCCACCATGGTGAAAATCACCGGACCCGGATTTTGCTCGATCCGCTCGATTACGCGGGCCAGCTGGCGCTCCGTGCGGATAAGCGGCCAGAATTTTTGCACCGGCTCGATATCCTCGAACTGCGCCAGACAGGCGCGGGCAAGACCCAGCAACGTCGTTCCAGTCGCGTCGGAAACAAGGTGCAGGTGGAATTTATGATGATCCTCGTGGTCTGTCATGGCGCTATCCTAGACCAATTCACGAAGAAGTGTAAACGTCATTGCGAGCCAAAGGCGAAGCAATCTCGGGGGCTAGAGCGCCATTACTAGATTGCCGCGTCGGACTTTGCCCTCCTCGCAATGACGTGATTGATTACTCCCCCATCTCCTCCGGGAAAATTTTCGCCGCCAAAGACGCATTGCGGAAGGAAACGCCGCCGCGATAGGTCAGGTCTTTGTCCTGCAGAATTTGCATGAAATGCGCCTGATTGATGGGATCGCACAGCCCGGCGTAAAGCGGCCCGTGCAGGATTTCATCGCCCATACCCTGCAGATAGGCACGCCGGTCCGGCTGGCAGGATAAAACCTCGATATCGCGGGCGCGGATTTTACGCTCGCCGATTTCCTCGCCCGCTTCCAGAACCTCGTCCATGAACTCGAGGCTGCGGTGATCGCAAAGATTGACGCGGTCTTCGCTGGCGAACCACTGCACAAAAGCGTGGCGCATGGCCATGCCGCTGAACCCGGCGGAGGGGTCGCGGTCGAGATAATTCGAAAACGCCATGGCGATATCGCCGTTTTCCGTGCCGATCACATGGCGCCAGACATCGTTATACCCTTCGCTCCGCAGCTCCCACGCCACCAGAACCGACATCACATCAATATCGGCGGCGCGTACGCGCTCAAGCATCAAAAGGCTTTCGGCATCAAAACCGGGGAAGGAGCCATAACGGCGGTCCTGCCAGATATCGCGCAAAGCGCGGGAAAGGGCGACCATAAGCTGATGCTGGAAATATCCCGAACGGCCGATGCCTTCGGCGCTCATGCTGTAATTATGCAGGTAAATCGTGCGACGCGGCATGTCGATAAAGAAATCCTCGCCGTTATCGCTGCTTTCTTGCAAATCGACAAGGCCCAGATGCCATTCGTAATCTGCAGCCTCCATGATCATGGCGCGCGCGGTGGGGCTGGCGCAAACAAGCTGGAGCGTCAGGCCCAGAATGTCGCGGTCGGTGCGAAGGGCGTTACCCTCCACTTCGATGGAATCGAGCAAAAGCAAACCATAGCGGGCCGGGTAATCATTCCCGCCGCTGGTTGCCGTTAAATCATATTCTTTCTGGGACACCGGACGCTCCGTGGATAGGCGCGCCTTGTTCTTGCCCTCGGTGTAATCGATTTTCAACGCAGTATCCCCTTTCTGATCTAGATCAATCTCCAGGTCCGCGGCGTAAATATACGACATTTTGGGTACTGGAGTCACCCCCGGGGTTTTTGCGCCCTTTTCGCGCAAGGCGGGTGATTGGTTGTTGTTGGAAAAGCGTGATGACGTTGCCGTCGTGGTCGGTGTTTTTTGCGTCATGGTGCAAGGCCTTATCTGTGGGGTTTTTGCCCTGACGAATGTCAGAGGCAGGAGAGAACTCACCGGCTTGCAATTCATGTTCCGTTTCACGAAACGTGCGTTCGAATTTGATAAACCACAGGAAATTCGCGTTAGAGCGGTCCCTTACATCGGTAAAAACGGGATCGTCCATAATGGCCGCGGCATGACCGGACAGGTAATTTTTGCCGAACGGCATCTCGCCCAATGCGGCAATAAGTGTCGGAGCGACCGATTTGGCAGCCTCTTCCTTGTCAAATACATAACCCTGATAATCGGCCAGCATATGCTGGATCAGCTTGCGGTCTTCGGCGCGGCAGCGTTCGGACAGGAACCAGCCTTCGAATACGGCCGTAGAAGCCTGACCGTTATTGATCGTACGGAAATCAAGAAACGCCTCGCGCGCAAAGGCTCTCGCCAGATCGCCCATGGTGGAATTCTCTACCCGTTCCCAAACGTCTTTTTGTCCGGCAAGCTGAAGCTCCCATGCAATCCGCACCATGGATGCGGCAAGGTCGGCACACTGCGCGCGGTTAACAAGAACCGCACTGTCCGGGTGGAACATCATCGGATTGATCAGCGCGCCGGAGCGGTGCTGCTGGTGACGGCGCAACTCGCGCGCGGTCAGCAAAATCTGATCGATCGTCTCAAGCTGCGGGTTAATCAAAATCTTGCCGCTGGAACGTTCGTAAGACGCCGTGCCCACCTGTCCGCTATAGGCAAGCTCGATATTATGCTCTTCCGCAAGGTCCATATAGGCGCCGGCAAGGCGGCTTATGCGCAATGTCTTGATAAGGTCTTTCAGAGCCCTCTCGGAAATTTCCGTTTTTGCGGCTTCGGATGCGATAAATCCTGCATTTTCCTGAAATGCCGTAATCTTGTCGGCGCTGCTTACCGCTTCGCCGGAGGAATATCTGTCATAGGCCTGTATGCTTTGCGCGAGTGTCAAAAGTTCGCTCTCCAGTGCTTGCATGTCCAGCGGGTCGAAACAACCCTCTTCTTCTTCCAGTGCGCCTTCGAAATCCATGTAAAACAAGGGCTCTTCGCCGATAATGGTGCATGCCACGGGCTGCGTGTTGTTAATCGTATAGGCGACACGGCATACGCGCGCCGCGCCTGAAACGTTCCCGAACATGTTTTCAAATGTGTTGCTCATAACCCCGAACCAATCTGTTTTTTATTATTGTCCCTAACTCGTCCCTAAAGCCGCCAGAAGGACGGTACATATTTATTATGACGGTTAGACGTTAAGGATTTCCTACTCGAATATAGAAAATATGAAGTTTTTTAACGCCTGTTTTAATAATAAAAACAAAGTGATAGAGTATTAATTTACATAACTAAATAAAAATTTTTCGGTTTTTTTAAAGCGCATGATAAAAAATCTGGAATTTTTGCAGATAAATTCAAGGGAAAAGGACAAGCAGGTGACTTAATTCCCGTTTTAGGCTAGAAAATACATATGCAACACGAGCTTCTTTCCCATTATGACTGGCTACGCGCGATCCACCTGATCGCCGTAATGTCATGGATGGCGGGCATGCTTTATTTGCCGCGGCTTTTCGTCTATCACGTCGATGTGAAAAAGGGCTCCACACAATCGGAAACATTTAAGGTGATGGAGCGCCGTCTGCTTAAATTCATCATAAATCCGGCAATGATCGTGACTTGGCTGGCGGGGCTGTCCCTGCTTTACGCCAATCCGGCGCTGTTATCAGAAGGCTGGATGCACGCCAAGCTGCTTTTCGTGGTGCTGATGAGCGCCGCTCACGGGGTTTTCGCCCGCCATACCCGCAAATTCGCAAATGATGCCAATACCAGATCGGCAAAATATTTCCGCATCTGGAACGAAGTTCCCACCGTCCTGATGATCCTGATCGTGATCATGGCGGTGGTGGAGCCTTTTTAAGGCCTGATGAATTATAATTATATAGTAAATATAAATGCTTGACTTGGGGCTTCGGGCTTTCTATAAAGAAGGTGTCTTATAAAGAATCCATGACATTAAATTATGGTTTTGCGTTTGGAGCTGTGGCCCCGCACGGGTTAGGTAGGATCTGAATATCCCGCAAACTGCGTCTTGTAAGGCAATTAACGTTATTCCAGAAAACTTAAGAAGAGACTTTTTCAAACCCGCATTTAAACACGCGAAAAAGCGTTTAAATCACCCGATCCTCCCATCAAAAAATCCATTTTAGAGATATAAAGTAATGAATTTACAAGACCTGAAAACAAGATCACCGGCCGAATTGCTAGCCTTTGCCGAAGAGCTGGAAATTGAAAACTGCGCCGCTATGCGCAAACAAGACATGATGTTCGCCATCCTCAAACAGCTGGCGGATCAGGGCGCACCAATCTCCGGCTCCGGCGTGCTCGAAGTTCTTCAGGACGGTTTCGGTTTCCTGCGCTCTCCGGAGGAAAACTACCTACCGGGCCCCGACGATATTTACGTCTCCCCCTCGCAGGTGCGCCGTTTCGGCCTGCGCACAGGCGACATCGTAGAGGGCGAAATTCGCGCCCCGAAAGATTCCGAGCGTTATTTCGCGCTGTTAAAAACCAGCACGATTAACGGCGAGCTGCCGGAAAAAACGCGTCACCGCATCAACTTCGATAACCTGACGCCGCTTTACCCCGAGCGCAAGATCAAGCTGGAACTGGACGACCCCACAAAAAAAGACAACGTCCAGCGCGTGATCGAGCTTACATCTCCTATCGGTTTCGGCCAGCGCGCCCTGATCGTGGCGCCGCCGCGTACCGGTAAAACCGTGATGATGCAGGAAATCGCCAAATCCATTTCCGCCAATCACCCCGATGCTTATCTGATCGTTCTTCTGATCGATGAACGCCCTGAAGAGGTGACCGACATGGCCCGCTCCGTACGCGGCGAAGTTGTTTCCTCCACATTCGACGAACCCGCTTCCCGTCACGTACAAGTGGCCGAGATGGTCATGGAAAAGGCCAAGCGCCTGACCGAGCACAAACGCGACGTTATTATCCTGCTTGACTCCATTACCCGTCTGGCCCGCGCCTATAACACGGTCGTTCCGTCATCCGGTAAAGTTCTGACCGGCGGTGTGGATGCCAATGCGCTCCAACGTCCGAAACGTTTCTTTGGCGCTGCGCGTAATATCGAACAGGGCGGCTCGTTGACCATTATCGCCACGGCGCTTATCGATACAGGCTCGCGCATGGACGAGGTGATCTTCGAAGAATTCAAAGGAACCGGTAACTCAGAGATCGTGCTTGACCGCAAAATCTCCGACAAGCGCGTCTTCCCGGCCATCGATATTCAGAAATCCGGTACGCGTAAGGAAGAGCTTCTGGTTGATAAAGCAACCTTGCAGAAAATGTGGGTGCTACGCCGTATTCTTAACCCCATGGGAACGGTGGACGCCGTTGAGTTCCTGCTGGGCAAAATGAAGCAAACGAAGAACAATGACGAGTTCTTCAACGCAATGAATCAGTGATTTCAAGCTAAGTTAATTGCAAACAACACAGCACGTACCGTCTGTGTTGTCACATCCTCCGGGATGCGTCTCACAGGCATAACCGCGCGCGGTTCCTGAAGCACAAGTAGGCGCAGGATAGGAAAAGGTTCTATAGCAACTGCTCCAGTCGTTATTACAACCGCTGGCAACACCGAAACGTCTGACCTCATAACCTGCCGGATTCCCATTAATGCAGGCCGAACGGTCCCATTCGCCGTATTCTCCAATAGAATAAGGCTCAATTATACCGTTATTGCAAAACGACTCACCCGGACGGGAGCGCGTCATCGTTCCGTTAAGCCCGCCGTCGCAAGGCGCGGTTTCTGTGTCAGAAGAACTGCCGAAAATTTGGCCGTGATAGTATCCACCGCTGCAATTCGCGCCAAAAACGGATATGAATTTCACGCCGTTACAAAATTCGCGGGTACCTGTGGCGCCATTAAAACGAAACTGCCCTTTGGTAGACATTGTGCAAGTCCCCGCGGCGCAACCATAGGAAATATTGCCCCAGCTGTAACCGGCACCGTCATTGTCGTTACAACACTCGACAACGCTTTTCGACCCGTCATTATACCGGATTGACCCCACCGAGGACGCATCACACGGGTTGGACGTATTGGCAATCTTGATGGCCCCGTCTACATCAACGCGCTGTACGGGATTAAGGACCCCCGGCCCTATCCCGACATTGAAAGGATTTTTGGTACCAATATTGCCCCCCGTCCCATCCGAGGATTGCCACCAGCCTTTTGTATCTTCGCCAAGCATATGAAGGACCATATCGTCGTAATAGGAATCGGTTTCCGCCGTTGCATAAGTATAGGCCTCGTCTCGAAATGTTGCCTCAAAGGTCGTTTGCCATAGACAGTTGCGGGAATCCCCAAGTCCGGGAGTTGTTTGCGTTATGCGGCATGCTTTTCCGTGGGGTTTGCCTTCCTGCGTATAACTTCCCGCTCCGTCCGGCCCGTGTGAAATGAGTATAAAATCCACATTCGCAGTTCTGTCCTCGATAGTGTGATCAGGCAGTTCCACTTTGTACAGACGTGTAATAGCGGGCGGTATTGCTGACTTGTCCTCCAGAGCGTTCTCTTCGGTTAAATCCATCGTCACGGCATAGGTAAAACGGTTGTCGTACTCGTCGAGCATTAAATTGTTGTCGGTCTTCATGGTTGTCGTCGGTAAAGCGCCCAGTAAAACTATTGCGCCGTCAGCCCCCCTCAGGGCAAATACCCCGCCAAGATCGTCACCCACTGAAACGGAATCATAATTAGCTGGACAAACTTGTTCCCCGAATCCGGGTGCACCGGGCGGCGTAGTAAGAGAAGCAGGACAGGGAAAACGTATAAGGTCGTCTTTAATAAACCGGGCCAGCGCAATGCTGGCATTATGCAAGCGCTCGTTAGTCTGGTCTATCCGCTGTTGCTTAATATATATGGACGCGCCGGAAAAAAACGCAGCTGCCAGCAAGCCAAACACGACAAGTGCAATGGCTAGATCAAGAAGGGTAAAACCGTCGTTATCTCGAATAGAGCTCCAACTTTTCATCTCACTAATATAATAGCATAATAGCGTATTATTGTCCCAGCGTATCGTCCAGCACGGGCATATCTTCGATCAGAAGTTCCTCGTTGGATAGCTTTACAAATCCTTTGGGATCGACCGAGACTTTGCTTTTAAACAGTGAGTCCTTGAAGATCATGCACACTTCAAGATCGAAAACGCCGTCCTCCCCGATCTCTTTCAGCGTGATGGAACACATCATCGCGGCAATGGCCTTGCGCGCTGCCGGAGGCGGCTCTTCCTTCCAGGCAATGTCATCGACGTTTTCAACAATCAGAAACCGACCGTGACGTCCGCGCACATAGGTAAAAAAGAACCTGATATAATCCTCAATATTGCTTTCCGTAAGATGGATTGGTGCCTTCTGGTTCAGGGCGTAAATCGGCTCGTTGGTGAAATCCAGCACGATCACTTCGCCGGGCTTGTAGATCACAAACCGTTGAAGCGGCGGCATCGCCGTATGATCGGCGATATCAAGAAAGCGATAGCCCTCGTAAAACGGCATATCCCACGATAAAATGGTCGTCTGGACGGGGTCGAAGACCAGCCCGTCAAAATGCGGGTTTACCTCCTCCAAAATGGTGGCAATATCTTCAAGTTCCAGTTTTTCAAAGGCTTCTTTATACATGGCCCGGTTATTCTAGACGCCCTCGGCTTTCTTGTATAGCTCTGTGGTTAACTCGTGAAAGAATCATGAGATAAATCGGGGAGTAAATTACCCCCAAATCATGACAGTTTGAGGAGAGGAGTCTTCCCCATGTGTAAAAGTGAAAATCACCGGAAATCCTTTATCGGAGCGAATCATATCGAATCGCCGGAAACGCTTTTATCTTGAGTTAGGAGTAGTTGTGGGTGGATCTGGGGGCAAAATCTATACCCGTTATCCCCATGCCCTACAAACAACTAAAACCTTTTTTAAATATATATTTTTAATAGTATGAGGGCCTCAGATCGTGCTTAGGTAAGCGATCATTCGGGAAGGGAGATTCGTTTTGAGCGAAAAAACATTCATACGGGTTTTGCACGGGGAGAAGACGGAAAAAGTGCCGTTCTGGTTTATGCGCCAAGCCGGGCGTTATCTTCCAGAGTATCGGGAGCTCAGAGCAAAAAAGGGCGGGTTTCTGGAGATGGTCTATGACCCGCAGGCCGCCGCCGAGATTACGCTCCAACCCATACGCCGTTTCGGTATGAGCGCGGCGATATTGTTTTCCGACATTCTTGTCATTCCTCATGCTTTGGGCCAGCATCTGGAATTTACGGCAGGCGAGGGGCCGAAGCTCGATCCTGTGACAAGCTTGGCGGGCCTGAAAAAACTCTCGCTGGCGGGGGTTGATGAAACCCTTTCCCCTATTTATCAAACCTTGCGCAATGTGCGAGAGGGTTTGGTGGCTGAGGGTTTCACCGATACCGCGCTGATTGGCTTTGCCGGCTCCCCGTGGACGGTGGCGTGTTACATGGTGGAAGGGCAGGGCTCGAAAGATTATCTGACCGTTAAGGCGCTGTCCTATTCGAACCCCGAATTCTTTGCTGCGCTGATTGATTTGATTGTGGAGGCCACCGTGCATTATCTCCTCAAACAGATCGAAGCCGGAGCCGAAGCGTTGCAGCTTTTCGATAGCTGGTCGGGCGCGCTGGATGCCGAAGGTTTCAGACGCTGGTGCATAGAACCCACGGCCAAAATCGTGCAGAAAATCAGGGCAGCCTATCCCGAAATCCCGATCATCGGTTTCCCCAGAGGGGCCGGAATTCATTACCAAGCTTATGCGCAGGAAACGTGCGTTACCGCGCTGGGGCTCGATCCTTCCATCGATAGCGTATGGGCCGATAAAAACCTGCAAACCCTTTGCCCCGTGCAGGGTAATCTGGAGCCAGCCCTATTACTCGCCGGGGGTGAAGCGCTGGAGGGCACAGCGCGTAAAATTCTGGATGATCTATCCGCCGGGCCATTCGTATTTAATCTCGGTCACGGTATTCACAAAGACACGCCGATAGGGCATGTTGAAACCCTTGTGAAAATTATTGAAGGTTACAGATAAAAATGGCCGGAAAAGTAAAAATCGCAGCAAAAGCTAAATCAGCCAAAACCAAAAAAATAGCCGTGGTGCTATTTAACCTTGGCGGGCCAGATTCCAAAAACGCGATCCGCCCGTTCCTGATGAATTTCTTCATGGATAAAAACATTGTCCGGCTGCCTGTCCCGTTTCGCTGCCTTCTGGCATGGTTTATCAGCACACGCCGCTCGAAACGCGAGGCAGGTGAAAGCTACGGGGAGTTGGGCAACAAATCCCCTCTGCTGGACAATACGAAGGAACAGGCCCTTGCGCTGGAGAAATCGCTCAATACGCTCAAAAACACCAAATTCAAAACCTTCATCGCCATGCGTTACTGGCACCCCTTATCCGCACAAACTGTGCGCGAGGTGCGCGACTGGGACGCGGACGAGATTATGATCCTGCCGCTTTACCCGCAATTCTCTACCACCACGACCGGCTCTTCTCTGCAGGCATGGAACAAGGCGGCTTTTGAGGCCGATTATGAATGCCCCTCTTCTATGGTTTGCTGCTATCCCGAAAATGCGGGGTTTATCAAGGCGGCGGCGGATAATATCTCCGTACAGTACGACAAGGCGAAGGAAGACAAGTTTAAAAACATCCGCGTGCTCTTTTCCGCTCATGGCCTGCCCGAAAGCATTATCCGCGCGGGCGATCCGTATCAGTGGCAATGCGAAAAAACGGCTGAAAAAATCGTTAAGGCGCTGGGCATCAAGGATCTAGACTGGCAAATCTGTTACCAGAGCCGTGTGGGCGCGCAAAAATGGATCGGCCCCTCTCTGGATGAGGCGCTGGATAAAGCTGCCGATGACGGCAAGGCCGTGATCGTTTTCCCCCATGCCTTTACGCAGGAACATGTGGAAACGCTGGTCGAGCTGGATATCGAATACCGCCACGAGGCGCAGAAAAAAGGCGTTCCCGGCTATTACCGCTCGGCGGCTGTGGGCGTCCATCCTGATTTTATCGAAGGTCTCGCCAAGCTTGTAAAAAGCCACATCAAAAAACGCCAGATCGTCGCCGAGGGTGGTAAAATCATTTGTCCGAAAGAATTTTCCGATTGCTGCATGCGGCGAGTATAAATATTGACATAATATATGAATTTGTTTTATAGTCTTCCTGCTTTAAATTTATGGTGGAAGAGGTGAAGCGTGGATGAATCAGAAGCAAGAAGAAGACTTGGAAGCATTTCTGAAGCTCTTAGGGAAATCGAGGAAGAGGAAACTCTGACGGATGAGGAAATTGCCGAAGAAGAGGTTAGGGCAAAGATCCTGAGGGCGACTCATGGGTTGTTTAGAAGCATTGAAAACGGGCCCATCGATGGTTTTCTTGGGCGCCTGAAAAGAATAGATGATGACAATCTGAAAGCCGAAGCCGGGAAAAGAGGGCTTCCGATACCGGGGATTAATGTCAGGGCCGTACCGGAAACGCATGTTAGTGAAGAGGCGGTAGGCCTTACCCCGGTTTTATACGCTATTCTCCTTCATGACCGACAGATTACCCAGACAAGCTCACGTTTTCGGGCTGCCCTTTTCGAAACGGGCTTACTGGAACTGATACTGGAAATTGTCGGGCATGACGATTTTGATTATGAAACCAATAAAGTCGTAGCGAAAGAGATCGACCGGGCAAGAGGCGCGAACGGTTTTTTTGCTGCCGAGCTAGAGCGCGCCCGTGCCTTGAACGAAGTTGTTTCTCAATGGGAAGAAGTTTACCGTCGTAAACCCCCTGTGACAAACCTGGGACAAAGCTTAGATTTAGAGTAAGGGCTTAATGCTCGACCTGAATGGGTCCTTCGGCGCGGCCATGGATGAACTGCTCGACATATTCGTTGCCGGAATCGTCCAGTGCCTCGACGGGGCCGGTCCAAAGAATCTTCCCCTGATGGATCATCGCCACGTAATCGGCGATTTTGCGCACGCTGCCCATATCGTGAGTGATGGACAGGGCTGTCGCGCCCAGATCCTCCACGCAGTCCACGATCAAATGGTTGATCACATCGGCCATAATGGGGTCGAGGCCGGTTGTGGGCTCGTCGAAAAAGATAATCTCGGGGCTGGCGGCAATGGCGCGCGCAAGGCCCACGCGTTTTTGCATCCCGCCCGATAATTCTGCTGGGAAAAGATCACCCACTTCGGGTTTCAGGCCCACAGCGCGGATTTTCTCGATCGCGATACCTCTTGCTTCGTCGCGGTGCATACCGCGCCCCTGTATCAGGCCGAAGGCCACGTTTTCCCACACGCTGACGGAATCGAACAGGGCCGCGCCCTGAAACAACATGCCGAATTTATGCATCATCTTGTTGCGCTGGCCGGAATCCATGCCTACCGTTTCGGCGCCGTCCACCATGATTGAACCGCTATCGGGATGCAGAAGGCCGAGAATACATTTCAGCATGACCGACTTGCCCGTTCCCGATCCGCCGATCACCACCAGCGATTTTCCAGCCGGAACCGAAAGCTCGACGCCGTTCAGCACCTTGTTGCGACCGAATGCCTTATGCACACCATGCAAGCTGATCTTGGCTTCTGCGGGGCTTGCCAAGGGTTTTGGCGCAGCTTTTTTCGGCGCGGCGGGCTTTTTGGCGGCTTGCGTTTTTGTCTGGCTTCGCGGGCTCATGAGAAGAATACCTGCGTCAGGATGTAGTTGAATATCAGGATAAGGATAGAGGACGACACCACAGCGTTTGTCGTGGCCGCTCCCACACCTTGCGCGCCGCGACCGGAATTAAACCCGTGATAGCATCCCATCATCGCGACGATAAATCCGAACACGCCCGCCTTTACAAGGCCGGAAATAACGTCGATCGCCTCCATCGTTTCCCATGTTTGGGACAGGTACCCGCCGGGCGAAAAATCCAGCGAATAGATCGAAACTACATAACCGCCGAACACGCCGATAATATCACCGACAAAAACAAGCGCAGGCAGCATCAGCGTTCCGGCCAGAATACGCGGCGCAATCAGATATTTGAACGGATTAACGGAGAGTGTCGAAAGCGCGTCAATCTGCTCGGTCACCCGCATTGTACCGATTTCCGCGGCGATGGACGCGCCGATACGCCCCGCCACCATCAGGCCCGCCAGAACGGGCGCAAGTTCGCGCGTAATCGAAAGAACCACTACGCTGGCCACCGCGCTTTCGGCATTGAATCTTGTAAATCCGGTATAGCTTTGCAGCGCCAGCACCATCCCGGTAAACAGCGCCGTCATGCCGACAACAGGCAGGGAATAATAACCGATATCAATCAACTGGCGGATGATCTGTTTGGGGAAAAACGGCGGCATAAAGCAATGTACGACCGCTTTGCCGATAAAAATCGAAAGCCGCCCGACCATGGAAAAAAAGCCCAGGATCGTTTTGCCGATCGCCTGCGAAATATGCTGCAGGTAATGCAGGGCGGATTTAGTGTGCCCCATACATTCTTCCAGTATGACTTCCTTGTTTTTGCTCATCTAACCAATTCTGCCGGTTCTTCGTGTAACGCGCGGGCCATAACCGCCCGCGACAAAAGATTAGAGGAATTATCCCGTGACGTCTATAGTAGGTCTTATGAAGATAATAAACCCCTCCCAGCTTGTTCCGATGGATATTTTCGAAGGTTTGGAAATCGATCTGGCCTATGCGCATTCCGGCAATCTGCTGTTCGGCGAAGCGATCTGCCGCAGCGGCGCAAGGCTCTGGCTGCACCTTGATCTGGCGCGGGTTGTCCTTCTGGCCGCGCGGCGGCTGCGGGATCAAAATCTGACGCTGGTCGTTTATGACGGCCTTCGCACGCTCGAGGCGCAAGGGCGCATGCTCGAAACGCAGCGTGTGAAGGATAACCCCCATTGGCTGCGGGAGCCCAACCGCCTGCTTTCCCCGCCCGGCGCGGGCGGGCATCCGCGCGCCATGGCGGTCGATGTGGCGCTAAAGGACGCAAGCGGCGCGCTGCTTGATATGGGCACGCCCTTCGATTATCTGGCGGAAAACGGCGATGCGGCGCATAACCCGGCCCACCGCGAATTTAAGGGCCATAGCAGGCAAGTGATGGAAAGCCGCCGTTTGTTGGATAACGCCATGCTGGGTGCTGCCGCCAATCTTGGCATTCCCCTGATCGGCCTTCCCGCCGAGTGGTGGGATTTCCGCTTTCCCGCCGATATTTATAATGAATACGAACCGCTTTCCGATGCTGCTCTCCCCCCCGCCATGCGTATGACAGATGCTCCGGCAAACTCCGGCCTTCCCGATTTCCCACCGGAGCATTTTGAAGAGCTTAAGGCCCGCCTTTATGAGGAAATTGTCTCGGCCTGATCATCAAGGTAAACCCGCTCGTACCGATCACCCAGAGAGGTTAAAATCTCGTAGCCTATGGTTCCGGCTTGGGTGGCCAGATCGTCGGCGCTTTGATGCGGGCCGATGACTTCCAGATAATCGCCAATTTGCGGGCGCGCGTTTTCCGCTAAGGCCCCCAGATCGAGCGTGATCGTATCCATCGAAACGCGCCCGAGGATCCGCAAAGCGCGGCCCTGCCAGTAAAGATGCCCCTTATTGCTCAGGGCGCGCAAAATCCCGTCGGCATAACCAAGCGCCACCGTGGCCGTAACCGTATCCTTTTCATGGCGGTAGGATGCGCCGTAGCCGGTGGTTTCCCCGGTTTTGACTTCCCGGATTTGCAATACCCGCACGTCCAGCGATATAACCCGGCGCATCGGGTTCGGCGCTTCGGGCGTGGGGTTAAGGCCGTAAAGCGCCATGCCGGGCCGGGCCACGTCGAAGTGATAACGCGGATCACGAAACACGCCCGAAGAATTCGCCAGCGATTTTTGCGCCTCCGGGAAATGTGCGGCCACGGCCTTAAAGCGTTCATACTGCGCCTCGTTCATCTCATGACCCTTTTCATCGGCGCAGGCAAAATGGCTCATGATCATTTTAACATCCAGCCCTTCCAGACGTTCCGGTTCCGCGAGCAAGACCGGCGTTTCATCTTGCCCGAAGCCCAGACGGTTCATGCCGGTATCGAAATGCAAAACTACCGGCTTGGAATCGCCCGCCCGGTTTTTATAGCGCGCGCATTCCTCCAGCGAGCCGATAACGGGAATAAGATTATGCGCGGCATAAAAATTCTCCGCCCCCTTGTAAAGCCCGCCCAGAACGGCGATTTGCGCATTTGGCAAAATTTCACGAACGCGCGCGCCCTCTTCCGGCGTGGCCACGAAAAACGTTTCACATCCCGCCTTGGCTAAGATTCTCACAACAGGCGCAAGCCCCAGCCCGTAACCGTTCGCCTTGACGACGCCAGCCACAGTGCAACCCGCACCCGCTTTTTCGCGCAACAAGGCGTAGTTATCGCGCAAGGCCGCCAGATCTATCGTTAATTTGCCGGGATAAAAGGTCATGCGCCCCGCCTGATGAGCTTAATCGCCCCCATGATAGGGGTCCAGATCGCTAAAGCGCGTAAGATCGGGGTTGAAATGCATTTGCACCGTGCCGATGGGGCCGTGACGCGCCTTGGCGACGATACATTCGCCGATATTATGCGCCTTGTCCATGCGTTCTTGCCATTGCAGATGTTTTTCCGTACCGGGTTCGGGTTCGGCACGGGAAAGGTAATATTCCTCGCGGTAAACGAACATCACGATATCCGCATCCTGTTCGATAGAACCGGATTCACGAAGGTCGGAAAGCTGCGGGCGTTTATCCTCGCGGTTTTCCACCTGACGCGAAAGCTGCGATAGCGCCAGCACCGGAATTTCCAGTTCTTTGGCAATGGCTTTCAGCCCGCGGGTAATCTCGGATACTTCCTGCACGCGGTTATCCAGCCCCTGCTTCGAACCGTTACCACGCAAAAGCTGGAGATAGTCGATCACCAGCAAATCAAGCCCGTGCTGGCGCTTCAAACGCCGTGCCCGCGTGCGTACCGCGCCAATCGAAAGCGCGGGCGTGTCATCAATATAAAGCGGCACTTGGGAAAGCGTTTGCGATGCTTCTACGAAGCGGCGGAAATCGTCCTGTTTGATATTCCCCTTACGGATCGCGTCACCCGAAATTCCCGACTGGTCGGCCAGAATACGCGTGGCGAGCTGATCTGCCGACATCTCGAGGCTGAAAAACCCGACAATGCCGCCTTGCGTTCCGCCGCTCTCGGCGTATTTCTTGGCCGCGTTAAACGCCATATTGGTTGCCAGCGCCGTTTTCCCCATTGATGGACGGCCCGCGAGAATCAGAAGGTCGGAGGGTTGGAGCCCGCCCAGTTTTTTATCCATATCGGTCAGGCCGACGGAAATCCCCGTGACATGGCCATCGGTTTTATAGGCCTTTTCCGCAATCTCGATCGCGGTAACGACGGAATCGCGCAAGGTCTGGAAACCGCCCTTGACCTCGCCGCTTTCGGCCAGCGCGAACAGCCGGCTTTCCGCCCGCTCGATCGTGCCCATGGCATCGGTCTCCAGCTTGTGCTCATAGGCCTCGTTGACCACATCCTCGCCAAGCCCCACCAACTCGCGGCGCAAATGCAGTTCGTAAATCGTCTGGCCATAATCATAGGCGTTGATCACGCCCATCGCTCCGGCTGCAAGGTCAGCAAGGTATTCTGCCCCGCCGACATCGCTCAGGTCTTCGTCTTTTTCGAAATAATTTTTCAGCGTGACGGGCGAGGCCGTCTGGCCGCGGTCGACCATCGTGATAACGGTTTCGAAAATTCTCTGGTGCGCAGGCAAAAAGAAATGCGCAGGTTTCAGGAAATCGCCAATCTTCTCCATCGCGCGGTTATTGACCAGAAGCGCGCCGAGCAGCCCCTGCTCCGCCTCGATGTTATGCGGCAGCAAGCGGTATTTCGGCGATGCTTCGTCTTCGCCCCCGGCGTTTTTCTTGTATGCTAATTCGGCAACCATGACGCCCAATCTATCAGAACCCGCGCGCCAAGCGCCAGTTTAAATACCGCCGCCCCTGTGAATCACGGGGATAGGCGGACAATTGGTTATGTGTTTTCCAAAGCACGCTCTGCTATTTCGCCAGACCCATTATTAGCGAGCCTGTAAGCCGCTTCTCTCCGCGCTGTTTCAAGATCTGCGACATATTCTGTGATTTCAGGCAGTTCCAGAAACGCGACTATATCTTCTATAAGCTCCAATGCTTTCGGATCTGTGACCCCGTTCTCAGGGAACAAATCTCCCATCTCTAAGAGAAAGGAAATTGCTTCGTCATTCTCTTGCAACGCGGCCTGCAGGCGCCAATATGCTGCGGCCCTTAGATCTTTTTCTGTGCCATGTCCATATTCGAATCTGCGGCTAAGCCGCATTTGTGCGGGGGCGTAACCCTGCAGCGCGGCATCAAGAAATAACGCAGTGGCTTTTTGTCTGTCATATTTGTCGACGTGTAGGCCGCGCACCAGCAATGCATTTGGATATCTGCTTTCAGCGGCACGTTTAAGCCAATACTGCGCCCGTGCTTTGGATTCGCTCCAGTACGGTATTCTCGGATTTGTTTCATCAATACGGGCTTGTCGATCAAAAACCGCGAAAAGCTGAAATTCTGCCGGCCCATATCCCGCGATAGCCGCCTGTTTCAATAATTTCTGCGCTTTTTCTGGATCACCGCCCTCTGTATAGTTTAATGTTATTGCTAGCCAATACAGAGAGGCAGGAAGACCGCTTACGGCTGCCATTTTTAACAAATCTTCTATTCTTTTTTCTCTAGCCTCATCAACCTCATCGGTAGAGTTTAAAATTTCTCGTTCTGCCAGAGATTGGCCGGCAAGGGCGTGAGGATCGAGAACGGCTATTTTTTTGAATTCGGCGGGGATGTTTGAAGGATTGTATCCGAGTACGCTGACCACCGAGGTATTAATCGGTATTGGTCCGGTTACAGGTTGAAATTCTTCGGTTTGTGTACTCATAGCGGCTACTCCTTGTTTAAAGAGAGAACCTTTGCACGGTGGTTTTTATATGTCAACTGAATTTGATTTTTTGAAATATAATTGCTTTTGTGAGTTTCGGGCACTTTATTTTAGTGCTTTCTATCGCTGCTTTGTACCAATCTAGTGTTTTATTTAACGCAGCCCTTTTGTTATGTCAACTTATCTGCCGCCCGCTGACGGTCCGCCCAAGACAGGGCTAAAAATCTGGTCGATTTCATTCATTTTCGCCAAGGTCTTGACCGCTTCTTCATGGCCCTGATTTGCGGCAGCTTGAAGCCACGTTCTGGCTGCTTCAAGATTTACTTTTACCTCTCCACCCGAGCGGTAAAGATTACCGAGTCTATATTGAGCCTCGGCAAGGCCCTGTTCTGCCGCCGCCGTGTACCATTTCAGAGCTTGCCTATAATTCCGCGGTTTTCCGTAGCCCTCTTCATTCAAATACCCTGCCAGATACTGGGCGAGGATATGCCCTTTTTCCGCCGCAGGTAAGCAATAGTGAAGGGCTGTACTGTAGTTTTTAGTGACGCCTTGGCCTATAATATGCCGATAAGCAAGCTCTGCTTGCGCAGGGGCGTATCCTTGGTCCGCCGCTTGCTTTAGATAATCGAAAGCATCTGAATGAGCGCCGCTCTCTGCCAGAATATAGCTCATGGCGGTTAAAGAGGGCGGAAAGCTCTTTTTGGCGCCAGAATTTAGCCAGTTCGCAGCAGCTCGAAGATCCTTTTTTCCCCCACCAAGACCCAGCAAGCAAATCATGCCTAGAGTGTGCAGGGCGTTGAGATTGCCTTTATCCGCTACCTTTCCGGCCAGGGTTTTGGCGCGCCGAACATCATTAACGCCTTCAAGGTTGTATAAAAGCGCGCGCGATAATATACCCCCCACCAACTCGTGATTGGGTTTAGACTCCAGAAACTCGCCCAGAATTTTCACGCTCTGGCGTAGTTTTTCCGCTTCTTCGTCCTGAAATTTGTGATCCAGGGGCCGTATGGCCAGTATGGCGCTAATGCTCTTAAAGGCGTCTTGAACGGGTGAGTTTGACGTTTCAGCGCTCATAGCTAAGGTGCTGCCTGCTTCTTTGGTTAATAAAAGCAGACTTTTTCCCACAATTATAATTTTATGTCAATTATTTTCGCTTCCGCAAGACATCGCCATGCGCGGGGAAGCCTTCGTAATCGGTCATGGTGATGACGGAATCTTTTAAGGCTTCGAACCCCTCTTTCGTGCAGCGGGAAATCGAGGTACGTTTCAGGAAATCCCATACAGATGTGCAGGAATAAGAATGCGCCCAGCCGCCGGTGGGTAGCACGTGGTTCACGCCAATGCCGTAATTACCCAGCGATGAAGGTGTATATTCCCCGATCAAAATCTCGCCGGCATGTTTAAGCTGCGACGTGATCTTATCCGGGTTCGCGACCTTCAAATGCAAATGTTCCGGCGCATATTCATTGGAAACGGCAATGGATTCCTCGAGCGATCCGGTCAGGATAATCCCGCCATATCCGCCTTCGCCCATCACCTTCGTACAAATGGTTTTGTGAGGCTCGGGCAATGTATCAATAACGCCGCCCATATTATCGCGCACGTAATTGGCGAGCTCTTCACTATGCGTAACGAGCAAAGCCGCACTGTCCTCGCCGTGCTCGCCTTCATTTAATATGTCGTAAATCGTGTTGTGCGGGTTGGCGCTTTCATCGGCCAGAATAATGGATTCAGACGGGCCTGCGGGCATGCCGGGGTCGAGCACATCGGAAAGCACACGCTTGGCGGCGGCTACGTACGGGCTGCCGGGCCCCAAAACTTTGCGCACTTTGGGAACGCTTTCTGTCCCGTAAGCCAAGGCGGCAATAGCCTGCGCCCCGCCGCATTTATAGACATTCTCCACGCCGCAAAGCCGTGCGGTAAACAGCGTGGCGTCATCCACTTTGCCCTCGGGGGTGGGGGGAGTAACAACGGCGATTTCTTTCACCCCCGCAATTACGGCGGGAATGGCGAGCATATAAAGCGCGGAAGGGAAAGCACCCTTGCCGCGCGGCACGTACAGGCCGACGGAATCAATCGCGCTCACCTGCTCGCCTGCGAATACCCCGGGTTCAATCTCCACCATCCACGGCTTTTCCACGCGGTTCATTTGTTCTTGGTGGAATTTCTTCACATTACCGGCGCAATGACGAATGGCGGCTTTTAAATCCTCATCCAGCGCTTTTTCCGCCGCCTCGAATTCTTCCGCGCTCGCTTTAATATTCGTGATTTCCGCCTTTTCGAATTTACGGGCGAAATCGCGTAAGGCTTCATCACCCCTTGCCTTCACATCGGCAATAATCGGCTTAACCACTTCGATAACGGAATCGATATCGGCCTGCGCGCGTCGCATAATCCGCGCCTTCGTGGCCGCATCCGTTTCGTTCCATTTGTAAAAATTAATGCTCATTACATGCCTGATTTTTTGTCATTCTGAGCGTTAGCGAAGAATCTCATAAATTACAAGGAGATCCTTCACTTCGTTCAGGATGACAGGTATAAGAGCATCCATGTCCAACCAAACCATCGCCATTATCGATTACGGCTCCGGCAATTTGCGCAGTGCGGAAAAGGCGTTCGAGCGCGTCATAGCTGACGAGGGGCTGGATTTCAACGTTAAAGTCACCGACAAGCCCGATGATATTGCAAAGGCTACCCGTATCGTATTGCCCGGTCAGGGGGCATTCGGCACCTGTATGGCGGGGCTCTCAAGCATATCCGGCATGGTGGAGGCGCTGGAGGAATCCGTGCTGCGCCGCGGCGCGCCCTTCCTTGGCATTTGTGTGGGGATGCAGCTTATGGCCTCGCGCGGGCTGGAACATGGCGTGCATGCGGGTCTGGGCTGGATCGAGGGGGAGGTGCGCCCCTTGCAGCCGAATGACCCATCTCTCAAAATCCCGCATATGGGCTGGAACGAGCTTGTCATGCCCTTTGCCGGAGCGCAGGATAATGCGCATTTTGTGCTGCGCAGTATAAATTCTTCGCCGGAAAATCCCGTTCATTACTACTTTGTTCATTCTTTTGTGTTTGAATGTAGTAATAGCCATCATATTTTAGGGATGACGGATTACGGAGGATTAATTCCCGCTGTCGTAGGGCGTGATAATATGGTGGGCGTGCAATTCCACCCCGAAAAAAGCCAGCAAGCGGGCCTTGCATTAATTTCGAACTTTTTGCACTGGAAACCGTAAGCGGTAGGCACCAGATTTATAAACGGGATTTATAAGGAGGAAAGCGGCAATGAGCGATCAGATCATCAAAAAACCTGCCGATCCGCAATTGATTGTGGAACAGGTTACATCCTTAAGCGCGCCCGATATGAACGATCTGTGCGATGCGACCGATGCGGCCATTGAGGGCGGCGGCGGTTTCGGCTGGCTCACCCTTCCGGCGCGCGATATTCTCGAGCGTCACTGGAGCGGCGTGATGGCCATGCCCGCGCGTTTTCTGTTTGTGGCACGGCTGGATGGCGTGATCTGCGGCACGTGCCAGCTTATCAAGCCGCCTGCGAATAACGAGGCGCAGCGCCTGAACCTCCAGCTCACCACCCATTTTGTCGCCCCTTGGGCGCGTGGCCACGGTCTGGCGCGCTTGTTGGTCGAAGAGGCCGAGCGCACTGCGCGGGAGGAGGGTTTTAACGTGATCAATCTCGATGTGCGCGAAACCATGACCAGCGCGATCGCGCTTTATGAATCGCTCGGCTACGAACGCTTCGGCACCCACCCCCATTACGCCGTGGTGGATGGAGAGATGCTCGAGGGGTATTATTACACCAAGCTGCTGGATACGAAGTTGGCGGGGTAATCCGCTTTTTCGAAAACCGCCATTCTGCGTAACTGAAGAGCTACAAGTTTTGCTTTATCCTTTGCTGCAGGTATCGGCCGGATATTGCAATGTTCGGGAACAGGGTTGCCATCTTTCCATACGCGTAGCTTTTGACCGTTTTCATTGTCAATTTCACGGATTGCGGATACGCTTAGGTCGCCGCGTCCGTAAATTGTGGAATCCGGTTTTACATGGCCGCATAAGGCCCATATCTCGGCATCTTGTTTGTCCGTTATGTCGAGCACAGACAAATCCTCCATCTCTGAAGGAGGCATAAAAGCATTGGGCTTGATTTGTTCGCCAGGAGGGTTCGTAGCTGAAAAGGTTTTTCGGCTTGTGATAACCCTTGTTACCGTTTGGTTTCCTTTTAATTCAATTTCCGGCATCAGAATATTCCAAAATAACGCTCCATAACAATTTCCAGCTCCTCAGGTATGACTTTATAATTCATTGATTGGCCTGAGAATTTACGATTATTTAAAGCGAGGAAGGCAAAATTTATACGCCCGTTCTCATCAAAATTTATAATCAGGTCATAATTACCCTTTGTCCAAAAGAGATCGACGTGGCCTTCTGGATCGAGGTCTAACACAGGCAAGTCTATATTTTTAGGAAGCCTGTGCATGAAATCACGAGCTATTCGAAGTATAATGCCATTTACAGGCTTTTCATTTTCTCCGCCCCAATTTCTTTTTCTGTATATCGGGTTTCGGAATTCCTGCAGCATGTTTTCAATACGGCCACCGCGAGTTTTCAGGCTTTGGGTTGCATCCCGGCTTTGTTTGACAATTTGCTCAATATTCTGAATATCTTGAAATTTAGCACGTGTGTTCTCTATATCTCTGATTTTGCTATCAAAAACAGTCGGAAAAGAACGTGTGTTTTTTCGTGATTTGGGGGGGTCAGAGTATAGAAGTTCGCAGGCTAGGCTCATGAGCATAGTTCCCTTATGCCGTTTTTGGTTAAGCTTGATTCAAATACATCATTCTTAAAATCGCGCATAGAAATTAATTTTTTATGAATAATGGGCCAGTCAACAGGTTCGTTTACATGCTGATAGATCTCAGTGTCCAAAATAGTGCGCATAAAAGAACTATCCTTGGGGCGCCAAAGATAAGATACATTCGCTCGGTTTACCAAATCTCTGTCAGCAATCGATAATCTTTGAAATGCTTCCCCCGCAAGAATATCTCGGTTTTCAATTTCGGGAAAGGCGGGCAAAACCTTAAAATGCTTAGCCATTTTTTTTGTTTCTGAAACTATTTGGTTAATATTTCGCAAGACAAGTGTATCCAAAGGGTATTTATAAAAAGTATCTTCACACACCAGCCAGATCTTTTCAAAATATGAAAAAACTTTATCACCGCCGGGGTATTTTTTTCCTTTTTCTATCAGGTAATCATATGTAATCCCTTGGAAGCTGACTTTTATTGTTTGCGCCCCATCTTTGTGATGAACAACATAGCCAATATGCTCATCGTTCTGATCTTCATTAAGATAGCGAGCATAATATTTTATGGGGTCCCGATAAGATAATTCCTCCAGCTTTTTTGCAAGGACTCTAAGTGACGGAAGATTGATTTCTCCTTCTGTACGGAAAGAGAGGTCGATAATAGCTTCTTTTACCGGAGGTTTTGTAAGATTTTTAAGTTGATTCACGGCAGAAAAACATTCATGGTGCGAAAACGAATCATACTTTTAGTATGAGTCAAGAAAGTTTTTTAAACAATAGTTTCTTTCCATGATCCTCTACCCCGCGATAGATTTAAAAGACGGCAAATGCGTGCGCCTGGTGCAGGGCGATATGACGCGCGACACCATCTATAACGAAAACCCGTCGGCGCAGGCGCATGAATGGGCGCGCGCCGGTTTTAGCTGGCTGCATATTGTCGACCTCGATGGCGCGGTGGAGGGATCGCCCAAAAACCACACCGCCGTGCGGGCTATTTTGAAAGAAACCGACATCCCGGTGCAGCTCGGCGGCGGCATTCGCAATATGGCCCAGATCGAGCATTGGATAGGTGAAGGCGTCAGCCGCGTAATATTGGGCACAGCCGCCGTGCGCGATCCCGACCTTGTGCGCAAGGCCTGCCACGAATTCCCCGGTCAAATCGCCGTGGGCATTGATGCGCTGGGCGGCGAGGTCATGGTTGATGGCTGGGTGGACGGCTCGAACATTCAGGCGAGCGAATTGGCCGCGCATTTTGAAGATGCAGGCGTGGCCGCGATTATCTACACTGATATCGACCGCGACGGCACAGGGCGCGGCGTTAATATCGTTGCCACTATCGCGCTGGCGCAATCGACCGAAATTCCCGTCATCGCCTCGGGCGGCGTGGGCAGTCTTGAGGATTTACGTCTTGTCAAAGAAGCCGCTGGGTACGGTGTTCAGGGCGTGATCATCGGCAAGGCGCTGTATGACGAACGCATTACTCCCGAAGAAGCACTGGCCGTCGCGGCGGACGACAGTGTTTCCGCGGCGGCGAATGAGGCTTAGGCCATGCTCAAAACCCGCATCATCCCCTGTCTGGACGTGAATAATGGCCGCGTGGTCAAGGGCGTGAATTTTGTCGATCTGATTGATGCCGGCGACCCGGTGGAACAGGCCAAGCTTTACAACGATCAGGGTGCGGATGAGCTTTGTTTTCTTGATATTACCGCTACATCCGATAACCGCGGCACCATTCTGGATGTCGTGCGCCGCACGGCGGAAGAGGTATTCATGCCGCTCACCGTGGGCGGCGGCGTGCGGGAAATGAAGGATATTCGGAATTTGCTTAACGCCGGGGCGGACAAGGTATCCATTAATTCGGCGGCTGTAACCAACCCCGAATTTGTTAAGGAGGCGGCCAATAGATGCGGCTCGCAATGTATCGTCGTGGCGATCGATGCGAAATCCAGCGATAATCCGGCTTGCAAAAGCGGGTTTGAAATTTTCACCCATGGCGGGCGTAAGGAAACGGGCATCGACGCCGTTGAATGGGCGCAAAAAATGGCCGATTACGGGGCGGGAGAGCTCCTCCTGACCTCCATGGACCGCGACGGCACGCGGGCCGGATTTAACATCCCGCTAACCCGCGCGGTGGCGGACGCCGTTTCCGTGCCCGTGATCGCCTCTGGCGGTGTGGGCAATCTTGACCATCTGGTGGAGGGGGTGCGGGACGGCCATGCCTCCGCCGTGCTCGCCGCCTCTATCTTCCATTTCGGCGATTATACGATTGGCGAGGCCAAAGCGGCGATGGACGCGGCGGGGATTGCGGTTAGGCCTTGATCACATCGTCATTGCGAGCGCAGCGAAGCAATCCAGTACTACAAGCACCATTTCTGGATTGCTTCGTCGCTAACGCTCCTCGCAATGACGAATGGCTTTACTCCACCCTTACATTCCTTGATATTTTCCGCGGCTCTAACCCTTTGCGGGTATAGGTGATTTCCCCGTTATAGGTTCCGGCGGGCAGGGTTCCCGCACCGCTGGAGGTGCGGCCGGTATAGTAATAAACTGGCCCGAGACGGTTTTCTTCTGCCGTGATATGCCGCTCGGCAAAGATCTGGCCGTTTGTGTCCGTGATTTTTAGCGTAATTTCATCGCCCGTACGAAGCTGGTAAAACCCGGCCCATAGCGCCAACCCCCCTCCGCCCGAAGATAGGCTTTCCGGCGCTCCCGCCCCGCTACGTATCGCCGCGAAATCCGGCGTGCCCGCACTAAAGCCCGCATCGAACACCGTGATCGGCTCATAGGGCATGTTGCCCTTCCAATAGCTGCGCTTGAACCGCCCGCAACCGGCGCTTGTGGTTTCTCCGGTATAGGGGTCGAGCACCGCCCCGCCTTTGACTGCGCCGAAGTGAAGATGCGGGAAGCGGCTTAAGCCCGATTGCCCGATTTGCGCTATTTTCTGCCCCGCTTTTACCTCGTCATCGATCGCCACGCTGAGCGAGCCGTTCTTCAGGTGACAGTAAAGCGTGCTTAAGCCCCCGCCATGATCGATCAGAACCGCGTTACCGCATTCCTTACGTGCTTCCTTGATGGCCTCAAACTCTTCGTTTGTTTTGACGCTGTCGCTTTCCCCGTTGCGAAGGCGCATCACTTTGCCGTCCGCGGCGGCCAGAACGTCTACGCCCGTCTCCATTTCCGCGCGGCTGCGTAAGCCATAATCAACGCCCTTGTGCTCGTCCTCGGTTTTTACGCCGCAGGTAAAATCGCTATGCGCCCCCTTTTGCGCGTCCACATCGACGTAATTGACGGTCCAGCAATTTTGCCCGAGCGTGCACGCGGCTGGAAAGGCGAATAACGGTTCGTCTGCAGCTCTTGCGTCGGAGGCTTTGCATAAGCCCGCACAGAATAGTATAAATGGAAGAAATGTCAGAAATCGCAAATTCATGAGGGTATTAAAACAAATTACCCGGTGAAACCAAAGGCGAATATTTTTTGACATAATGTTACAAAATCCGTTATAAGCGTGTAGTTTTTAACTGGGTAAAAGTAATGCGAAGTGCACGTTATTATAATTCAGTCGGCGTAAGAGAAATGGTTTCCGCCGCAAATTATGATCCTGATATACATGGGACGGATTTGTGTTGCTCGGATCCATTATGCGATGCGCCGGTAGTTTTCCGTCGCTGTGAAATGTCCCATGGCGGCAGCCATAGTCGGGATCCCCATTTTGCCAGTTTAAAACGCAGCGATCACCGTGAGGGGTGTCCCTCTATCGAATGGGATTACGAAAGCGATCATAACAGTGTGACTTTGAGTGATGCCGTTTTAAAAGGGCACCCCATTATCCTGAATATGAATTTTTTTCTGGGGCACCCTCTGTTTCTGGAATTCGGGAGAGCAGCAAGAACAGAAGAAATAAACAGCCGTTATAACGACTTCCGGCACCGCCATGCACATGCCTCGCAAAGCATTAAATCCTTGCGGGAGTTTCAACAGTTTATTGCAAAAATAAGGCAAAAATATCCTGAAAGTCTGGCCAATATTTTCGTGGCACATTGTCAGGATTTACGACCGTTGGAACGCTTTACAATCGGCGATAACCAAGAGATATTACAAAGCCTGTTTGGTTCCCTTGTTAAAGATCCACGCGCCTCAATTGAAAATAACGGCGTGGTTATCGGTTTTCCCCGCTTGATCAAGCTTCATCCCACACAACGTGAATTGCAAAGAGCCCAAATGGGAGGTACGTCCGTTTCCGGCAATCCAATTACGCTGGAAACCGCAGGGGGCGCTTCGCTAATTCTTCTGAACCGAATTAATTTTCCAGACACCGCTTTGCGTCAGCAATTCATGAGTTTTGCGCCGAATGAGGTGATAGCCACACCCTCGTTAAAACGCGGTGAAATTGAGGCGGGGCACAGAAAATTCAGAGCCGGGGAAACAGCATTTATTTCCATGAATTGGCGCGTAGCATCGGCTCAGCAATTCACTCCTGCCCCCGATGCGAAACCTACATTCAAGCCGGAGCAGCCGCCTCTTCCCGGGATAGCCGCCGAATAAACTTACAAAATAAATTTCGACAGATCCGAGGATTTCACCAGTTCTTCAACATTTTCCCGCACCATATCGGCGGTGATCGTTACGGTCTCTCCGCTGCGGTCGCTGGCGGTAAAGGATAGCTCCTCCAGCAGTTTTTCCATGACCGTAAGAAGACGTCGCGCCCCGATATTCTCCACGTTCTCATTCACCTCGAAGGCCAGGCGCGCAATCTCGTCAATCGCTTCTTCCTCGAATTTCAGCATGACGTCTTCCGTACCGATCAGCGCGATATATTGTTTGATCAGGCTGGCCTCGGTGTCTTTCAAGATTGCCTTGAAATCCTCGACCGTCAGCGCGCGCAACTCGACGCGAATGGGCAGGCGGCCCTGAAGTTCGGCCAGCAAATCCGACGGCTTGGCGTAATGGAATGCGCCGCTGGCGATAAACAGCATGTGATCGGTTTTCACCGTGCCGTATTTGGTCGAAACGGTTGTCCCCTCGATCAGGGGCAGCAGGTCGCGCTGCACCCCTTCGCGTGAAACATCGCCTCCGCGCAAATCCTGCCGCGCGGCGATCTTATCGATTTCATCAATAAAGACGATGCCGTTTTGCTGCACCAGCTCCAGCGCCTCGGCAATAATCCGGTCCTCGTCCAGAAGCTTGTCCGATTCCTCGGCCATTAAAATCTCGTAGCTTTCCTCGATGCTGACCTTCTTCTTTTTCTTCCGCTCACCAAAGGCTTTGCCGAACATATCGCCGACATTGATCATCCCCATCGATGCCCCCGGCATACCGGGAATATCCATCATTGACCCCAGCGGGTTGGAATTATCGTTCACTTCGATCTCGATCTCACGCTCGTTCAGCTCCCCGCTGCGGAGTTTTTCACGGAAAGAGGCGCGGGTTTTCTCCCCCGCCTGATCGCCCACCAGCGCGTCCAGCACCCGTTCTTCGGCGTACACTTCGGCCTGCGCCATCACGGTTTTGCGTAAACTCTCGCGCGTCATATGAATGGCGGCCTCGGTAATGTCGCGCACGATGGATTCCACGTCCTTGCCGACATAACCCACCTCGGTGAATTTGGTGGCTTCCACCTTGATGAACGGCGCATTCGCCAGTTTCGCAAGACGCCGCGCGATCTCGGTCTTACCCACGCCGGTCGGCCCGATCATCAGGATATTTTTCGGGTAAACCTCTTCCTGCAGCTCGGGATCAAGCTGCATCCGCCGCCAGCGGTTACGCAACGCGATGGCCACCGCCTTTTTCGCGTCCTTCTGGCCGATGATAAAACGGTCCAGTTCGGAAACGATCTCGCGCGGGGAAAAGGAAGGGATGTTGGCGGCGTCCTGGGTTTTTTTCTTTGCTGTCATGAGGGGAAGATATAACCGAATACGCGCAAATTTCAAGGAGGGGGTTATGTTTTATCCGGCATTACAAACTCAATGTTGAACTTAGACTATGCGGTAATCTATTGCCCCGGTCGAGGCATCACTTCTGGCATGTTCTGCGACAGGTAGCGTTCTATGATTCCGGCTCTCGTTGTTCAGTGTTTCTATCAGAACGTTAAGCACGTGCTTTTCTGCATCAACAGGTACGGCGCAAGTTTGAAAATTTGCAAACCACCCATGCACGTTTGGGCTATTTTTAGAGCCTGAAACATTAAAACTTCTCCCCGTTTCTAGCGCAAAGCCCTTGCTCTTGAACGCCTTTTCCAAAGCCGTGCGTGCCGCATCCAACTGCGCTTGGGTGGGTGGTTTATTGGAGGGGTCGGCGACCTTGTTTTCAACTACGGATACAGCAGACGGAAAAGCTGCTCTGAGAGCGCGCCGCCTTCTTCGCCCTACTTGATAAGGTTCCACCGGGGCATGTGAAGATAGAACAGAAAGATCTTCCGCAACACTCATAATTTTATTCCCTGTTTTTATTATTCAAGGACATTTTATTATTACTTTGCGGAAAATGACAAGACTGTGGCGCATAGATACTATGCGTTATCCACAATGCTGTAAAGAACGGGAAGGCTTAAAGGGTTTCGACCGTAATATTATTATTCGTGTAAACGCAGATATCCGCTGCAATCTCCAGCGATTTGCGTGCGATATCTTCGGCGCTCATTCCTTTTTGATCTACAAGCGCCCGTGCCGCAGCCAGCGCGTAATTTCCGCCCGAACCGATACCGATAATGCCGCCCACAGGCTCCACCACATCGCCGTTACCCGTTAAGATCAGGGAGGTTTCCTTATCGGCGACCGCCATCAGCGCCTCTAATTTGCGGAGATATTTATCGGTGCGCCAGTCTTTGGCGAGCTCGACACACGCGCGGGTTAGTTGCCCCGGATGAGCTTCCAGCTTGGCCTCCAGCCGCTCAAACAATGTGAAAGCATCGGCGGTTGAGCCCGCAAATCCGGCGATGATATTATTATCCTTGCCAAGGCGGCGCACCTTGCGGGCGTTGTTTTTCAAAACCGTATCGCCCATGGAGACCTGTCCGTCTCCGGCGATGACGACGTCCTTGCCCTTGCGAACAGAAATAATGGTGGTGCCGCGCCATTTTTGCGCATCGGCGTAATGCATATGGTGATTATAGGTCATAGCCAAATATATGGGCGTCTTCCCCGCCCCAAGTCAAGGGGGCCACTCTACCTTTGTCATGCCCGCCTTGTGCGGGCATCCGGATTTTTTAACACGGAGAACACAGAGGTCACGGAGATATCCCGTAAGAGTTTAGCGCCGCAGGCTATAAACTGCCTTTGAAAAGGTTTTTATTGTGCGCCTTTGGCGCAGTCAAATAATGGCCGCTCGGTGTTCTCCGTGCGCTCCGTGTTAAAACCCCTTATTCGCTCATCTCCACATCCAGCCGCCGCAACATATCGCCCACCGGGTTGAACAAATTCAGGCTGACGTCATAACCCGCATCGTCACCAAAACCCATAACTGTCTGGCCGATGATATTGCCGTATTCATCCATCAATACGCCGCCGGAATTTCCGCCGTGAACGGCGACATCGGCCTGTATGAAATCCTGCTTGATGCCCCGCGCCTTGAAATCTTTCCGGTGTGCGCTGACGATTCCCTTGGTGAGCGTATCCTGCAGCCGCGTATAAAGCGGCGCGCCCAGCGCGTAGACCGTCTCCCCCACGGCGGGCCAATCCGTGCGGATGGGCGGGGTGACGATCTCCAGCCCTTCCGGGATTTCCTCAAGCTTGAGCAGCGCCACATCGCGCACCGGCTCCTTGCGCAGCACTTCGGCCACCAGCGCGTGCTCCTTATCTGCCGTTACGATTCGCACGCGCAGGGCATCGCCCACCACATGCGTATTGGTAATGATATGGCCCTGTTTGGTGATAAAAAACCCTGATCCGTGCCCCGCGCCCGCCTCCACCAGAACGGCGGCCTTGCGGGTTTTATCGGCATGTCGCGGGAGCGGTACGGTGCTGAGCGGGCGGTGCTCGATCACCACTTTTTCATCCGCATCAAACTGCCGCGGGCGGTCGCGCCATTTCTCGCGGGGCTTTTTGCGCCATCCTTCGGGCGGTTTTTCACCGTAAAACATCAGGCGGTGAAAGGCCGGATCGGCGCCCAGATTATGCGCCGCCATTTCAAAGGCCTGCGTGATCATTAGCGTCAGCCCTTCCGCATTGCCGTAGATCAGATCGGTATACCCCTCTTGCGTGGTTTTATAGGCGGTGCGACGGTGCAGGGCGTCATAGATCGTCCAGTCCACCTCCATATACAGCTCGCCATCGATGCGGGTGGCAAGATCGCTGCCCAGGCCCAGGAAAAGCTCGTTGGGCGTGTCCATGCACCCGCTGACCTGCACATTCCTGATCGTCGCGCCCACGCGGTATTCGGCGCGCAGCAATTCCATTTCTATGTCTTCGGGGAAATTAAAATCCAGCGAGCCGGTAATATCGTATCCTTGCCCGTTCAGCGTATCCTTGAACGCGTCGCGCATATCGGAACTATCGGCGGCACCCGTAATAATATGGCGCTGGACGGGAATGAAATTCAGGCCGCAGCCGAGCCCGCCCGCCTGTATCTCGCCCAAATCCTGCCCTGTGGGAATATCGAACTTCACGCCGCTGAAATGAATGGGCGCGGGATGCGCATCTTCCGGCGGGATCAGGGGCGTGTGGTAATCTGCCTTTTTGACGTTGGTACAGGAGGCTGCCAGCACCAGCGCCGCCATAAGACATAAAAAGCTACGAAAACGGCGGAAATTCATGTATAGTGCCCTCTGCTTCTTTAAAGAAGTGTAACGAATTCGATGGTATGAGGAAAGCATGACGAAAGTGCAGGCGATAAAAACAGGCGCGAATCGCACGGCCAATGTTTCACGTGAAACAAAGGAAACGAAAATCTCTGTTTCCGTCAATCTGGACGGGGCGGGCAAGGCCGACATCAAGACGGGAATCGGCTTTTTCGACCATATGCTGGATCAACTCGCCAAGCACTCGCTTATTGATATTACGATCCGGGCCGAAGGCGACCTTCATATCGATGCCCACCACACGGTGGAAGATACCGGGATTACACTGGGTCAGGCTTTGAAAGAGGCGATCGGAGATAAAAAGGGCATTCGCCGTTACGGACATGCCTATGTGCCGATGGACGAGGCTTTGAGCCGCGTCGCGCTGGATTTTTCCGGCCGTGCGCATCTGGTGTTCGATGTGAACTTTACCAATGAGCGCCTCGGCGAAATGGATACCGAGCTTTTTCAGGAATTCTTTCAAGGACTGGTCGGAGCGAGCGGTTTAACGCTGCACGCGCAAAACCTGCACGGCACCAATAACCACCACATGATCGAGGCGACGTTCAAGGCTTGCGCCAAAAGCTTACGCATGGCGGTGGAAATCGACTCCAGAGCCGCGGACCAGCTTCCGAGTACCAAAGGCGCACTTTAAAAATCAATCGTCATTGCGACTCCCGCGCAGGCGGGAGGAAGCAATCTAGAGCCAGGAATGTCGTACTGGATTGCCGCGTTGGGCTTTACCCTCCTCGCAATGACGAAAATAAAATCCTTACCAAACAAAAAGGCGCACCGTGGTTAAACGATGCGCCCTCCTTTAATGCTTAAAAGGAAGTTTAAAGCCTAGGAAAGCCTTATTTCTTTTTGCCTTTTGCCGGAGCAGCGTCCAAAAGGCCGTTTTTAACAATCATTGCCGCGACAGCTGCGCCTACGGCCGGAGCCACGACAAACAGCCAGAGCTGGTCAAGTGCTGCGCCGCCTGCGAATACAGCAGAACCAACGGATTGCGCGGGGTTAACGGCTGTACCGGCCACGATAACGACCAGTGACAGCATCAGACCCATAACCAGACCGCCAAGCCCGGCCAGCGACTTGTTCGCCGCAACGCGCATGGACATCAGCACGAACAGGCATGTAGCAATCGCCTGTACGCTAAACGCCATTGTCTGGGAGTCGGCGGCAAAGCCGTTTGCGCCTGTTGCCGTGTCACCCGCGAGCAGGGTGATCACATAGACGGCGGCGGTGGCGCCCACAAGCTGGGCCACGATCAGGCGAAGGCAGGATGCAACATCCGTAGCGCCCGCCAAAAGGTGACCGAAAGTGATCGCCGGGTTAAGGTGTCCGCCCGTGATGTAGCTTGCGGCCATCCAGGCCAGACCCATGGCAAGCGCGATACCAAGCGCTCCCACGGAACCGGCCGCCATGACAGCAGCGCCAACCCCGAGAAGGACGAATATAAAAGTTCCGAGAAGTTCAGTGATTTCCTTATGCATTTTTAACCTCCTTACATGATTAAATTTCAAGGAAAGTGGAGGGTAAGCCCTGTGATATATTTCTTGGCGTATATTTAAGGGCTCTTACCCCCTTTCAGGCAGTGAAGACCGGGAGGGATTCCCGATCGGATTAGAGGCTATTCTAGCATACGGCTGCAGGGCGTTTCAGCGAAAAACGTTATTTATCAACCGCTTAACATGCTGCAGCGCAGCGAGGTTTATAACGATACATGGCGTATCGATTAGCCATAGAGGCTTTGCTCGCATATTGCGCAGCAGCAAATGGTGCAACTTTTTGGTGTTAATAACTCTATTCTTTAAAGGGGTTTTATACCTTTACGTCATCACCCGCTTTATACCCTCCGGGTACAAGTGCGGGTGATCCAGAATAATGGATGGCCCGGCTTATCCGGGCTATGACGTCTATAAATTCTACGGGCGAACCGCTTGACTTTCCTTATTCAGGGTTTAGAAGAAGCCTTATGCGTTTTTATATGAATGCTTTTCTGGTTGTGGTGCTTGTGCTGGCGGGAGTTTCGCCCGCCTGTCAGTTCATTTCCGGTCAAAGCGGCAAGGGGCTGTTTGAAATCTGTATGCCCGCGAGTTTGTGGCAGGACAAGGAAACGGTCGCACAAATCCCCCTTCCGCCTATCGCTTTTTCACTGGCCGAAGCAGATGAGCTGCCGCAGCCCGCAGGCGGGCAGGATCACGATCCCGCCATGAAACAGCCGCCCTGCGCCTTTTGTTTTGCGCAGGATCATGTGAAACAGGCTAGCGTTCAATCCGTTACCCTTGAAGGCTTCGAGCGTTTTGCCGATGCCCGCCTTCAGGCCTTATCCGACCAGATCATCCAAAAATCCCGCCGCGAGATTTATGCCCCGCGCGGCCCCCCTTCCCTGTTTGTTTAATTTTTCACCCGTCATTGCGAAGCCCTGTAAGGGCTGAAGCAATCTTGAAGCCATAGGGCCAATTTCTGGATTGCCGCGTCGCCAAGGCTCCTCGCAATGACGTTTTAAGATTCCAACAAACAAGGACGTAAATATGGCGGAAGCAGCAACAGCGGGCTCCGGTACTCTTAGCAATATATTCGGGCATGTTGCCAAACATTGGGCAATTCATACGCTCTGGATGATACCGATGGCGGTTATGATGATGGCAACGCCTGCCCCCTTGGGCGCGCTTGCCGGCGCCTTCGAGATGTTGACCAAGAGTTTCTGGGGCTTTTTCTTCGAAGGCGGGATTGTCGATTTATTCAATAACACCGTCTCGGGCGATCTATGGGGCAGCTACGAATGGGGCTCGATGGATATGAGCGAGCACGCGAGCCATAACACGGCACCTTCTTCCGCACCCGTACTCTCCGATTCCGCAAAACAAATTCTAGGCCTGGAAAGATAGAAAAATCATGAATAGACGTGAATTAATAATTCTGGCCGCTTCATGGTCGCTGGTTTCGCCGGGCAAGGCTATAGCCGTGCCGCGCCACCCGTTCGCAAACCTCATAGACCTCGGAACGGAGAGAAATTATCAGCCCCATGCGCAGAAATTCACACTGGCCGTGTTTATGACGGCTCAGAAATATTACGCCAGCTGCGGGGATAGCTTTATCGGGATCAACCAAATTATTAAGGAACAAGCGCGGTATGGGGAAATCGATCCGGTATTGGTAATGCCCCGCCTAGCCGATCAGCTTGACCCTTCGGATCGCCAAAATCTGGCGAAGGCGCAAGACTATAATATACGCATTCTAACAGGACAGTTGCCGGATGTTCTGGCGGCGGCGCGCTCTGTTGGTGCCTCTTTTCAGGTTGACGTCCGGGGCAAAGTCGCCGGGCACGAAGATCCTGCGAATGCCTATTTCCTGACGCCCTATGGCAAAAGTCTTGCTCACCATCCAGCGCCGGACCCACTCAGATTTTCCCGGGTTGTCGGGCAATTATTAGATGCGTGCCGCAAACCGGAAAATACAGGTGTATGTTTCGGGTGATGGCAGACCGCTTTTATGTGTAACTTCCCTCCCCTTAATCCCCTCCCTTAGGGGGGGGGAAATTTCAGATACGCCGCCGTCTCAAAAGAACGTACAGGGCTCCGCTGCCGCCGTCTTTGGCTTGCGCCTGCGAGGTTTGCAGGACGAGGGGGCCGAGCGGGGCATCGCGCAGCCATTCTGGCACACGCTCGCGCAATATGCCGGGGCGCGGTGCCATCCAGTCCGAAGCATGTTCCGCGCTTGCCCGCTCGCGGTCGCCCTTGCCCGTAATGACGAGGACGCAGCGTTTGCCCTCCCCGTACGCGCTCAAAATAAAGCGCTCTAACGTACGGTGAGCAGTGTCCTGATTCATCCCGTGTAAATCGATCCGGCCTTCGATCGGCATTTTGCCCTTACGGAACCGCTCCAGATTGCGCGAATCGACATCTTTTCCTGCGCTTTCAAGGTTCTTTGCGGCTGTTTTTTCCTCTTCAAGGCTAAATTCGGGTTTTTTCGGGCGAATTTTTACGGATTTTATGGAGTTTTTCGCCTCTTTTTTCATTTTCGGGACGTTTTCGCGCGCAATCGGGGTCACATCATGGGTAACGGCGCGCCAAAGGCGCTCATCCTCGCTCAAATCTGTGTCATTTTCGTCTTCCGGCGGTTTGCGGCTTCCCATGTTCTCGGCCTTTAATCATTTATTTTCAATAGCTTGGCGAAAATCCGCGCCAATTGGCAAAAACCTTGCATATATTGCCTTGTTCCCCTTTATGAAAGGGGTAGGCTGATAAAGCAAGTATGGATGCCAAGGGCATGTTTAACGGGATTACCAATATCTTCAAACCGGGGCCGCTCAAAACGGAGAAGACCGATGCGCGTCTGGAAATCAAGCGTCCGGAGCCTGAATACGAGAAGCGCAAGGGCGGCAAGCGTAAGAAAACCGCGCAGGAAATTTTCGGCGAGGACGGGGCGACTGTCTCCGTAGACGCGCTGCACGTGTTTCTTGAAAACTTTCTTGAATCGCAAAATGTAAATGCCGACGATGCTTTTGCCGCCGCTTCGGCGATGCCGCCTTCCGCGCCCGCTTCCGATACGCTGGATATTTCCTCTGCCGCCCAAGCCCCGAAAGAGCCGCCTGCGCGGCGTGACGGCGCGGCGGCGTACGCGGCACATACATACCAGACCATGTCGCAGAATATGGAGGAAAAATCCCGTACGCATATTCTCGCCAATGCTTCGCTGGAGGACGGGCCGGAAATCTCCCTTTCCCCGTCGGATGTACGTATTATTTACAACCTGTTGAAAGATTTGAAAAAACTCGAAGGCCGAGACATACATTACCTGCATATCGAGCGCGGTGACGATTTTCTGCAAAGCATCGTCGATGCCGTGGCCAAGGTGATCTGATTTTTAACTACAGAGCCAGACAGAGCGCGCAGAGACCTTTTATGCGAAGGTTTGAAGAATTTTTGCGAGCGATAGCGAGCAGAAAAAATTTATTTTATAGTTTTTTGTTTTTGACGCTTCGCTTCTTTGCGTAAAATAAAGCTCTTGTGCTCTCTGCGCGCTCTGTAGTTAAAATTTATCGCCCTAACCTGTATCCGGCCTCATCGGTGACAAGATATTGCGGATTGGCGGCGTCTTTTTCGATTTTCTGGCGCAAGCGGTAAATATGCGTCTCCAGCGTATGGGTCTCGATATCCGCCCCGTACCCCCAGACTTTTTCAAGCAATTCCGCGCGCGGTAAGGCCTCGTTTTCGGCTTCGTACAGGGCCTCTAGAATTTCCCGTTCCTTATCGGTCAGTCGTACGGGGTCTTTGCGGCTCTTTTCCATCAAATCAAGCGATCCGGCCTGAAGCGTATAGGGCCCGAAGCGCAAGGCCTTGCCGCTATTTTGTGAAAAACGCCGCACGCGATCCAAAAACGCGCCAAGGCGTAAGGGTTTGGGCAGGGCCTCCCCCTCTTGGCCAAAGCTGCAAAATCCGCTCAAGCCTTGCGTATCCAGCGCCGCGCTCAAGATTTCGCGGGTTTTGGAGTTCTCTTCACGAATAATCAGCTTTCCGGTCATAAACCGATCATATTTGCCTGCCCCGATCAGTGCAAGGGCGGGCAAAATGCGCCCTGAAACGCTCTAAGTCTTTGATATTTTTTCTTAAGTGTTTGATTTTACTACGCCGCTTTTTGGCATAAGCCTTGCAAACTATGAAAAAGGAACAGGAATAATGGGTAAGTAATGATAGAAAGTAAGGTTTCAGCGCAAAATTATAATTATGCTCTTCAGGGGCAGGCTGCCCCGCCGAAAAAAGTGCTGCGCATGGTAAAATCCGAACGCATGGGCGGCTCTATTCCCGTCTGGGAGCCCCCGCAAAGCGCCGCGCAAAAGGTTGAACAGCGCCTTGGCGTGGCCGCAACCGGCAAAAACTCCCCCGGCTATGACAGCATTCTGGACAATGTTTTAACCCTGCAGGAACCGCCAGAGGCGCCGCCCCCCGCTTCTCAGGATCAGGAATTCGGCTTTGCCGACGTGCTTGATATGATTAACCCGATCCAGCACATTCCCTTTGCCGGGCATCTTTACCGGGAAATGACGGGCGATGAGATCAAGCCGATCTCCAAACTGATCGGCGGCACACTATTCGGCGGGCCGATCGGGGCCAGCGGCGCGCTGGTTAATATGATCGTGGAAAATGAAACCGGCAAAGATATGGCCGATAACGTCTTTGCCGCCTTCTCCGGTCATGGCACCTACGGCTCCGGTACATCTGTTCCGGCGCTGGCTGACGCCCGGAGCGCTGCCTCTCGTAATAATCCGGAGGAGCGTTTGACCGAGGTCGTGGCGTTATTGGAACAAGGCAGTGGCAGTTTCTACAGCGGATCTTCAGGTGCGGCCATGGCCTATTCCGGTCACGCGGCCCCTTCTTCTGCGCCCGCTCATTCCTATTTTAGTGCGGAATCTGCCCCCAGACCGTCCCTCGACGCCGCTCCCGTCAAACCTCTCCATGCCCGGCTTGGAAGATATAATGATTAGGCGGGCCCGCCCCGCGCGTTTAAATCAGCGCCTTGAGTAAAGGCGCGCTGACTTTCACTGTACAGCTCTTCAATTGTCTCTATTACTTCATTTACTGCTATTCTGGCACGGTTTTGATCAAGCACAATGACGCTACGCAGGATTCTGTCTCTTTCATCGGGTCGATCATCTCTGATTGAATATTCCAACGCTCTCATAGGGATTTCACTCCAGCTAAATTTAGCTCCTTCCAGCTGTGCACCCTGCATTGTTGTTCTGGTTAGATTGGCATTTAATAGATTAGCATTTTGCAAATCTGCGCCCGTAAGATTAGCATCGGATAAATTGGCAGCCACCAAGGATACCCATGGAAGCTTCGCATAGCCGAGTTCGGCTCCTGAGAAATTTGCTTTGTCGGCTTGAGATCCCGTGAAATCCATGCTGGGTAATTTCAAGCCGGATAAATCTGCGCCCGTTAAATCGGCTTGAAGCGTCGCGCCTGCCCATATTGTGTCCCCCGTTGCCCCAACAGCCCGCATTAACGCAGGAACATCAACATCGCGTAGGTTAAGGGTAGTGGTTCCAGCGATTGTAATACGAGGCTTTTCCGGCATACAGATTCTACGTGTAATAGCTGCGGTAAGGGTAGCGATTGCATTAACTTGTTCAGACTTTAGCGCGGTTGTCATCATTTTACACTTTTAGTAAGGAATAAATATATCTGAGGGACTTTAAAGCACAAATATAATTATGTCAATATTTTTTCAAGCGTTACCCTACCCGCTCGCCAAACACGCCGGTGCCGATGCGGATATGGGTGGCGCTGAGGGTGATGGCGCGCTCGTAGTCGCCGCTCATGCCCATGGAAAGCTGGGTGAGGCCTAGCTCGCCGGCCATTTTATGCAGCAGGGCGAAATGCATGGCGGGCGGTTCGTCCGCCGGGGGGATGCACATCAAACCGACGATATTCAGACCGCATTCATCGCGGCAAAGCCTGTAAAATTCCGCCAGATCACTTGGAATGACGCCCGCTTTCTGTTCTTCCTCTCCCGTATTGACCTGAATGAAGCAGGGAAGGTTGCGGCCTTGTTTTTCCATTTCGCCCGCCAGCGCGCGGGCCAGTTTCGGGCGGTCCACGCTTTCGATCACATCAAACAGCGCAACCGCGTCTTTAACTTTATTTGTCTGCAAGGGTCCGATCAGATGGAGCCGGAGATCTGGGTACTTGCCGCTCCGGCGTGTTTCTTCCCAATGCTCGTAAGCTTCCTGCACCCGGTTTTCACCGAAAACGCGCTGCCCGGCGTTAAGAGCCGCCTCAAGCTTCTCGGCGGGTTGTTTTTTACTGACCGCGACCAGTGTGACGTCTTCGGGTTTTCGTCCCGATTCGGTCGTCAGTTCGGCGATACAGTTTTGAATGTCGATAAGGTTTTGCGCTACGTTGTTCATGCTTTCGTTCTACCAGCCCAGCGTGAAGAAAAAAAGAGGGCGCTCCCGAAGGAACGCCCGAAAGTAAATCTCTATATGACTAAACTTCTCAGGTATTAGAAGTTGATTTGAGTACCAAGCAGTACGCTTGTTGCATCAATGCTATCACCTGAAGTCAGACCGGAGACATTGTCGTGCTCAATGTAAGATACTGAGCCGCGGAATGTCATGCCAGGACCGTAAGTGTAAACCACACCGCCTGTGTAGCGGTCTGTTTCAACACCATCGTTACCTGTGTTACCGGTTACGTTCAGCGTGCCATCCTGGTTCATGTAGGATGCGCCAAGTTTGAACGCGCCGACAGTGTAGTCAACACCGACAACCAATGTGTCTTCTGAGTCTTTGTCTGCAGTGTTGCCGGCATTGCGGACATCACCGTAGTCGTCTTCAGAGTAAGAAGCACCGATACCAACAGGACCGATGTTCAGGTCCGCACCGACGTTCCATACAGTACGGTCGTCAGACGGGTTGCTGGCTGTGTTTGTGTTTTGCTCAAGGTCGATATGGGTGTAACCGGCACCAAGTGTGATGCCTACGTTGTCCATTTGACCTTCGTAGCGAACGCCGCCTTCATAAGCAGCGCCGAAAGCGTTGTTTACGTCGTTGTTGCGAACGCCTTCAAGGTCGTTTGCATCGCCGCCGTTGTTGGCTGTGTCAGGTGTGTATGACAGACCAAGCTGGAAGCCGCTGAAAACAGGTGACAGATATGTCAGCTTGTCAGCGTAGCCTGTTGCGTTGGCTTCGTAGTCAATGCCGCTTGCAGTCACACCAGCTGTCAGAGAACCGGCAGCGGCTGTGTTTGTAGCTACGTTGTAGTTAACAGGCTGAACGTACTGACGAAGACCGTCAACGTTGCTGTCAGCTGAAGGAGCTTCAACCTGCAGAAGGTACTGAGCGCCGTCTTCGGCACCAGCGTTAACACGGCCCCAGCCGCCGGAGAAGTAAGCATAGCTTTCTTCAACGTCGAAAGCATCGTCGCCGTCAGCTTCTGTTTCGATGTGCATACCAACAGTCAGACCGTTGTCCAGTGTTGTTTCACCGGAGAAGTGCACTTCTGTGTGGCGGATCATGTCGAAGTCACGAGCATCGCCAGTTGTAGCTGCTGTAGAACCAGCATCTTCATCTTGGTCAACAAAGACGCCATAGCCTTTGAAGAAACCGCCGATGCCGAGGTCGACTTCAGCGTTTGCAGGAGCAGCGGCCATAACAAGACCACATACTGCAGCAGTTGCGAGTAGTTTTTTCATTTTTATTCCTCCAATCAAAACCCTAAACTCTAAAAGTTTTGACGAATTTTTTGGTTAAACAAAGGTTGTAACAAAAACGCTACAACCCGATTGATACCTCCCCTAGAATAGGGAGGCTCTCGTAGTAAGCCAGTGTTCGGACGCATCGTCAATGCGATTTTGTGCAATTTTGTCACAGATTTTTGCGTTCGTTGCATTTTTGCAACACGCTGCGCAGCGAAAAAATCTCCTTTCGCTGCTCCGCCGACAGCCCTGAGCGGGTATGAATAATGCGGCGAAGCCAGTTTGGGCTTGAGCGCCTCCAAGGGAAATGCTACCAATTTCTCTCTTAATTCATGTGACGTAAAAGGACCGGAAAACATGCGTAAAAATCCTGTGGTATTCCCATTATTGCTTTTGCTCGTTTCGGGTGTTTTGGGCCTTGCGGCCTGCAGCCGTATCGGTGGTGTCGAGGGCGAGGCTAAATATCCCACCGGGATGGACCGTGCGGCAACCGAAGGCGACATTTATGCCGAGCCGAAGAGCATATTCGGCGATGGCGGGTTGCTTGGCTCGAAAAGTAAAAGGGGCGATGCCGATGAAACTTCCGGCATTGGCGTAAACGCTTTCCTGTGGCGCGCTGCGCTTGATACGGTTTCCTTTATGCCGCTGGCCAGCGCCGATCCGTTCGGCGGGGTGATTCTTACCGACTGGTACGCGCCGCCGGAAAACGAGACTGAGCGTTTCAAGCTCAACGTCTTTATTCTGGGCAAACAGCTTCGCTCCGATGCGGTCCGTGTACGCGTGTTCCGTCAGGTGAAAAAGGGTGGAAACTGGCGGGATGAAGCTCCCGGCGAAGGCACAGAAACCAAGCTGGAAGACACAATCCTTACCCGCGCCCGCCAGCTCCGCGTCGCGCAGCTGAATTAGGTTGGTGAAACCTGATGAGTGAACGTTACAATATAAAAGAATCCGAAGCCCGTTGGCGTAAGGTCTGGCAGGACAAAAAGTCTTTTGAAGTTTCTGAAGATCCTTCGAAAGAGAAATATTACGTCTTGGCGATGCTGCCCTATCCCTCGGGCCGCATCCATGTTGGTCACGTGCGCAATTATACGCTGTCCGACGTGGTGGCGCGTTACCGCAAGGCGCAGGGGTTTAACGTTCTTAATCCCATGGGTTGGGATGCTTTGGGCTTGCCGGCTGAAAATGCCGCGATGGAACGCAATACGCATCCTGCCAAATGGACATACGGCAATATTGCCGAGATGAAAGCGCAGCTTCTCTCCATGGGTCTGGCGATTGACTGGAGCCGCGAGGTTGCTACATGTGATCCCGAATATTACATGCATGAACAGAAGATGTTCCTCGACTTCTATAAGAAGGGTATCGCGTATCGCAAGGAATCCGTGGTGAACTGGGATCCGGTCGATAACACTGTTCTGGCGAATGAACAGGTTGTGGATGGTAAGGGCTGGCGTACAGGCGCACCTGTGGAGCGCCGCAAGCTAAACCAGTGGTTCCTGAAGATTACCGATTACGGTGACGAATTGTTGGAATGCCTGCAGAAACTGGATCGCTGGCCGGATAAAGTCCGCCTGATGCAGGAAAACTGGATCGGGAAATCCCGCGGTCTTCAGTTCAAATGGGATATTGTCGGTACGGATAAACAGATCGAAGCCTTCACAACCCGCCCCGATACGTTATTTGGCGCGTCCTTTATGGGTTTAGCGCCTGACCATCCACTGGCGCAGGAACTGGCGGGCGATAAGCCGGGTTTTGCCGAATTCCTGAAAAAATGCCAAAGCGTCGGTACATCCGAAGAAGCTCTGGCGCAGGCCGAAAAGCTCGGTTTTGATACAGGTTATAAGGCCAAACACCCGCTGCTTGACCGTGAAGTCCCTATTTACGTGGCGAATTTCATCCTGATGGATTACGGCACAGGCGCGATTTTCGGTGTGCCGGCCCATGACCAGCGTGACTATGATTTTGCGACGAAATACGATCTTCCTATTATTCAGGTGGTAGAGCCGTTGGAAGGCGATATGCCCGAAGACGGTCCCTATATTGATGACGGCACGGCCGTAAATTCTGAATTCTTAGATGGCTTGCGCAAGGACGAAGCGATTGATGCCATGATCGCGAAATGCGAGGAAATCGGCAACGGTTTCGGTACGACACAATTCCGTCTTCGTGACTGGGGTGTATCCCGCCAGCGTTACTGGGGCTGCCCGGTGCCGATGGTCTATTGCGATGACTGCGGCATGGTTCCCGTGCCAGAGGATCAGCTTCCGGTAAAGCTGCCCGAGGATGTGACCTTCGATAAGCCGGGTAATCCGCTGGATCATCATCCGACATGGAAACACACAACCTGCCCCGAATGCGGCGGCAAGGCAGAGCGCGAGACAGACACGTTCGATACGTTCTTTGAAAGCAGTTGGTATCAGTTCCGTTATTGCGATGCGCAGAACGATAAAAAAGGCTTCGATGCGGATAAGGTTAATTACTGGGCGCCTGTCGATCAGTATATCGGCGGCGTAGAGCATGCTGTGCTTCACCTTTTATACGCGCGCTTCTTCACCAAAGCCCTGCGCGATTGCGGATATCTTAATTTTGACGAGCCCTTCACCGGCCTCTTTACGCAGGGCATGGTAACGCATGCGACATTCAAGGGGCCTGACGGCAAATATCTCTTCCCGTCTGAAGTCGAAAGCAAGGACGGCAAATGGGTGACGATTGATGGCGGCAAACCCGTAACGATGGGCCGCGTTGAGAAAATGTCAAAATCCAAGCGTAATGTGATCGACCCACAGGATATCATTGATACGTATGGTGCGGACGCTGCGCGTTTGTTCATCCTGTCCGATTCCCCGCCGGAGCGTGATCTGGAATGGACGGAAAGCGGTATCGAGGGCGCTTGGCGTTACATCAACAAGATGTACGCGACCGTGAGCGAGCTTGCGCCGAGCTTGCCTCCTGCTGGTACGCCTGTTGCCTCCAATCTGTCTGATGAAGCGCAAAAACTTCGCGCGGAAACGCATAAGGCTATCAAGGGCGTGGCGGAAGACATTGAAAACTTCCACATGAATAAGGCGGTGGCACGTATCCGCAGTCTCTCGAATGCGATTGAGCAATATAATAAACGTCATCCTGACCGCAGCGAGACGCAGTCGGGCGGAGTGGAAGGATCTCATGCAACAAAAGGAGATCCTTCGGCTTCGGCACTTCGTGCCTACGCTCAGGATGACAATGAGAGGGCGGTCTTGCGCGAAGCTCTCGAAACGCTGATCAAGCTGTTCAACCCCATGATTCCGCATTTGGCCGAAGAGCTCTGGAGCATACTGGGTCACAAAACGCTGCTCGCTGATGAAAGCTGGCCCGAGGCCGATGAATCCCTGATGGCGACCGAAAGCGTCACCATAGGCGTACAGGTTAACGGCAAATTGCGTGCCTCCATCACCCTTCCGGTCGATGCCGACAAGAAACTCTTCGAAGAAGCCGCGTTGGCGCAGGACAACGTGCAGAAAGCCATCGAGGGCAAAGCGGTGCGAAAAGTCATCGTCGTGCCGGGCCGTATTGTCAACGTTGTTGTAGGATAATTTTGTTGCACTTTTTTTTGTCATAGCATAGACAGTGTTTCCAGAATTACTGGAAAGGTAGGTTTATGTTATTAACATGGATTGAGTTACGTAAGAAATTTGCTAAATCTAATGTGCAACCAATTAGTGAGGCAGAAAAAGTAAAGCAGCAAAATCGTTTTGCATTAGCCTTGGGCTGGGATTGTATAGTATGGGGTCAATTTGGCAGATTGTTTCCAGGTTTCCCCGAAATTCTTAATAACCACTTATCTAATTTAGGCGATGTTATGATGGGCGCTTCCATGTTTGACTGGGCGCAAGCCAGCCTTTGCCAGCGCTTTAATTATAAGGTCGTGTCTCGACCTTTAATGTCTTTAGCGATTGCCTATAGTGTCTTTACGGCTTATGAAGTATTCCAGACTGCGACGGAAAAAAGAGAACACGATTGGAGAGACCAATTGGCCTATACTATTTCGGCGGCGGGATATCTGGCATTGAGAAGAAGGCCAGAGCAAGAGCAGATTTCTGGTTCTGAGCCGCGATAAAATTTAGTATAGTGTGTTTCAGTGTACTGTAATTAGAGGTTTCAGGTGTTAGAAGACAGACGCATTACGTTCGAGCCGACCGAGCTCTATCACGCGATTTACGCGCATTGCAAACGCGCCAACCAGAAAACGCCGCCATCGGGCGAGATTGAAAGCGTAAGCTTCAAGGATAAGGCTGCGGATAGCACCGATATTGTAAATATCAAGCTCGTGGACAAGAACGAGCGTACAAGCGTGGACTTAAAATACGGTGAAGCCTTTGTCGCTGCGGCTCTCATCATGTATTGCCGCGGCGTCGGCGTACCTGTGCCCAAGGCGGCGAAAAAATCCATCGAGATCACCAGTAACCGCATCGTCCTTCGCGCGGTGATGTAGGCGTAAAGTCTCGTTGCTTACCGAATTAAAGGCTCCGGCGTAATTAATTTCTTGCAGTTTTGTTTTCCATAGTGTATTAGCTCGGGTTTGAACGTTAAGGAGATTATTATGGGAGTACAAATACCTCACGCACTTAAACAGGCATGGCATGTTTGTGATAGCGCAATCAGAGCTACGGGGACTGTTATTTTTACACCGGCTGAAGCCATTGATTTTGTTCGTCGACACGATGCCGATGAAGAATTTGTTTTTAACTTCGGAAGAGTGTTAGAACAGGGCGGTATGCCAGATTGGGAACAGCAAGATCATTTTAAGACGCTACTTTTCTCGCAGAACAGAGAGACTAAAGATTTAGCGCGTGGGATTGTTTTGAAGCACGTGCCTATTAATGCAGAATTTGAGGGGCGCCTCTTGCATGACCTGTATTTGATGGCGATTACTTCAGAGAATCCCGTTGAAATGCGCACTGATATCGTGGCTTTTTTGGCAGATTTGATGGAAGAGGGAGCATCTGCTCAAAAAATCAGAGAAAAACTGTTACAGATCGCTAAAGATGCAGGGAATATCGAAATTAAACAAGCAGTACGCTCTGTTCTTTTTCCCAGAAATTCCGAAACACTCGTAATCCGTGACGATTTGGTACACGAAGGCTAGTCCATGGACAAACGGCTCTTTTCCTGCTTAAAAGGGCGTATGAAATTTAACGTACTTCTTTTATCGCTTTTGCTCTTGGCCGCCTGCGGTTTTCATCCGCAATATGGCGTGAATAAGTACACCTCTCACGGCGCGGAAGAACATCTGGCGCTGGTGCATATCGAGGGCATTCCCGACCGCGAGGGTCAGTATTTGCGCAATGCCCTGATCGACCGTTTTTACCGCGACGGCCGCCCGGATAAGGTCGCTTATATTCTAAATGTTGAGGATATCCGCGAAGTGCGCGAAGATCTCGATATCACCAAAGATTCTGATTCCACCCGCGGTCAGCTCCGCCTTTCCACCCGCATGAAACTCCGCAAGGCGACGAGCGGAGAGATATTGCTCGACCGGAATTTGCGCGCGATCACCAGCTATAACATTCTGGGCAGTGAGTTCACCAACCGCGTGGCCGAGGAAAATGCGCGCCAGAATGCGCTCGACGACCTTGCCGCGCAGATCGAGCTTCAGATCGTACTTTACCTGAAAAGGCAGTAATCATGGCCGAAACCCTTACCATTACAAAAGGCGCGTCCAAGGCGGAAATTTACGAGGAAATCCTGCCGCAAATCTCTGCGCTGGTGGCCGCGGAAGAGGACATGACCGCCAATCTTGCCAATATCGCGGCTGTACTTAATGCGGCCTTCGGGCATCTATGGATCGGGTTTTATATTCGCCGCGGTAATGACCTTGTACTCGGGCCGTTTCAGGGGCCGCTCGCCTGTACGCGTATACCGGTCGAGCCCACCCCAAGGGGCGTATGCGGCGCGTCCGCTTCGCAAATGAAAACCCTCGTTGTGCCTGATGTCGAGGCTTTCCCCGGCCACATCGCTTGCTCCAGCCTGTCGAAATCGGAAATCGTCGTACCGCTTGTGGCGGCTGGGCAGACAAAAATGGTGCTCGATATCGACAGTACGTCCCTAAGTACGTTCGATGAGACCGACCGCGATTATTGCGAACAGATCATGGAAATGATCAAGGCCCGTCATTTCACTGACTAAGCTGCCTGCGCCTTTCCGGCTGTTGCCGCCAATTCCTCGTCCCAGACTTTCATCGCCCGTCGTACGTGCGGAATCGTGATCGACCCGCCCACCAGCATGGCGACGGAGACAGTCTCGGCCAGTTCCTCGGACGTCACCCCCGCCTTGTGGCATTCGATCAGGTGGTAAAGGATGCAATCGTCACAACGCAGCACCAGCGAGGTCGAAAACCCCAACAGCTCCTTGGTCTTCATGTCCAGCGCGCCGGGTTGGTACGTGGCGGCATCAAGCCCGTAAAACGTTTTCTGCGCCCGGTTGGCATACTTCGCCAGAATTTCGTTGTACGCGCTGCGCTCACTCTGGAATTCTTCAACTTTGGACATGGTTGTCTCTCCCTTTTTATATGGCATTTCTTTACCGTATGGGTCGGCCATAAAATTGTCCAAGTTTTTCTATAGAAAACACCTTGACAGTAATTCCGTAATAACTTTATAAAGAGCTATCTCTCGGTTTTCGGGCGTTCGCGGCATTTGATGGTCAAGCTTGCACCGCGTTACCAAAGCTAAAGCGCCACAGTCCGAAAACCTCATGTTTTCACCGCTGTGGTCTCCACAATTTGGAAACCCGGCGGGCAAAAGGCTTGTGGCGACACATTTCTCCCGACGGAAATTTTTAATTGTCCAGACCGCCTTTCGCGGCCTGAACCTGTTGCTTAAAGGAGAAATTGAAATGCGCGTTGCTGTAGCTTTTAAAGAATGTGTGGTTGATAACGGCGAGAATGGGCGCATAAGTGTCGTTGAAATCCGTGCCGTAGAAACCTCAGCCCCTGTCGGGGAAGAATCTGCCGATACGCTTCTGGTCACTTTGGGTAAACGCTATTTTGACTTCCTTGGCGGGGACGCAGTGGTTAAGCCCCTTTTTCAAAAGGCTGTCGATTTTGTTCAAGGCGGCGGGGCAGAATTCACGCCCGACACATATCTTGACCATGTGGCGTTGGATTTCGTTCAAAAGGCTTATAACGCGCAGCCACTCCACCCTGCTCATGCATGATCTTCAATCATTACAAGCGGCCTTATCCAGCTTTTGGCGGAATATAATTGACATAATAAATTAATATCTATATAACTGGACTATCAACTTTTTTGAGGCATTCGTGAATATCGTAATTTCTGATAAATCTTTACTTTCGGATACTAAGAACGGGTTTGTGCTGGATTTTGGCCCGGAAATGCAAGGGCTTTCACCCAATCATGGCGCGGATTACGTACCGCCCGTGCCACCAAGTTTGGCGGGAAACTCAAGAGCTTGGGAAAAACCTTCCCCCAGGGATAGATTTTCTGCCCCTGTCTCGATCGGCTCTTTTTCTATGGCAGATGGACTAGAGGGCGTGAAATTTGGACAGTATATTATTAAAGCAATCGGTAAAAATCATGCAGCCTTGCCTTCATCGCTGGCGTTTTTGTTGCCTGTTGTAGATGCTGCCTGCCGTGATGCGCTAAATCTGTATGGGAGGGCGCGCTTTACACGTTCTTCTATTACTCTTGCTGCCCGTCATCAGATTGTGGCACCCGCCATGGCCCAGAGACCGGAAGCTGGAGGTTGGCACGACCACCGGGAAGATGGAGAACGCCATAAACCCGACGTCGATCTGATTTATTGTTTTACAACCGCGATGTCTACCGAATTTCTGGCGAAAGACGGTACGGTGAAAGCTGCTGCGCCCGGCAGTCTGGCCCGCTTTGGCGCTGAAGCTGTTCATCGCTCGCCAGTGAATGATACAGGATTCCCTTTAAGACGTCTTTGGGGCGTTGTGGTGACACATCCCGATGCACGCCCTACAAATCAGGAAGCGGCACCTTTGGCCTATGCCGAGCCCGGTTCTGACAGATTCCTTGCCGCCGTTGCTCGGGCGCGCGCATCTTTACAAAATAATATTATGCGTTTCACCCCCCATGAAGCGGAGCCTGTTTTAGGCTTAGCGGCTTAAAAGCCAGCTTGGCAATGCCCTAAATTAGAGAACCGATTAATCCGATACAGCTTAATAAACCCCGCGCTCTGTTCGAACGCGGAGTTTATTGCTTCTTTTTAGGTAAGATGTCTTCCCAGCTCGCTGGCGGTCGCCTCTGCTTTGGGAATATATCCAATGGCGGCATGCTCGGGTCTGAACTCCACGGCTACGCTTTCCGCACTTCTTAATGCTTCTTTACTAATCCCGAAACGTTCTGCGGCAGAACCGTTAATTACGGCGATTTGCAGCAAGCCTTCCCCGTCCGGTTCAAAACGCAGGGTGTCATCTTCGTCGCCCTTTACGGCTCTTTGGTAGTCCGGCCAGATTCCCGTCGAGCCTCTGGAGAGGTTAATTTGTCCCTCCCCTTTATCGAACATGCTTTTACCAAGTCCCAACACGATGCTCGTATCGTTAATGGTCACGACCAGTTGCTGGTTGCGCAGTTCCGGCGCCAGGTCACCAGGCCGTATGTTCAACTTGAGGTTACCGTGCGTGTCCACACGAACAACGCGTGGGGTTTTTGAAATATCTGACACATGCTCGAGAGAAAGTTTTTTCTCGGTATCGACTACACCCAGTTCACTGAGCAACGCTTTACGTTCTTCTACGGAAAGGCCCGCCTTCCATTTCCTTTCATTGGCTTTAGCACGTATCTGATGGGTTAGAACAACAGCATATGGCGGGAAGAAGTCGCGGGAGCGGAACTGGCTGCCGTGGGTCTGTACGTTTGCCTTGTACAATTCAAGCTCACCACGCTCGATCAAATCGCGGAAAAACGTAAAGCTTTCTTCGCCTACGGCGGCGACCAGCGTGCCATTGGGCAACATGCCGGTATAGACATCCTCTCCCTTATTATTGTCATTCACCCCGCGCTGCTTTTTACGCGGGGCGCAATTTAGGACCAAGATATTACCGGGACCACGGGCGGTATGGCGTGACAACTGGGCGATATCGAGTGCACCAGCTATGCTGTCCTGTGCTGGTGTATCGAGGTAAATCAGCTCTGGCGGGGATTCTTCGGCCAGCGCGGAAACGATGGCGCGGAAATCCTTCAGGCTTTTTTCAATCTCTCCTTTGGCGAGATCATCATCCTGTCCGCCGTTATCGCTGATATAGGTGATGGTAAAGGCGTTACCGGGAATGATGCCGGATTTTTCATTAAATACATGAGCCAGAAGGCCTCCCTTGGCTGCATAAGCCGCCTTGAGCTCTTCAATATACTCTGTGCCCACGAAACTGGCTTGGTCCAATAAATCGCGATGCGGGTTTGGTTGTTCAGGTTGTTTTTCCTGTGTCATTTCTGTTCTCCAAAGTTAATAGCGCCCCTTTTCAGGGCATAAAGTTTTTACAAAATCCTTTGGGAAAGAAATTCCTGAGATCAGGAAGAGCCTCGCCCGCCGGGTGTCCAGTTATGGAGACCACAGCGGCGGAAATGTTTGAATTTCCTTAGGGCTGTGGCGCTTTAGCTTTGGTGACGCGGTGCAAGCTAGACCATCAAATGCCGCGATTGCCGTTAAGCAATACTTATTTCGTATAATATTATGCCTATTTTTGTCAAACCCTTTTCTTGAAAAATTTTCTCCCCTCGCCTTTTTTGCACGGCGCGCTATTTCCCTGTAATGTGATGGGCAAGAAAGGGAAGCGGCCATGTCCGATGTAAACGCGAAAGACACCACCCGCATTAACGGCGAGGATGACGTCTGGCACCTGTATCAGGGCGTCGGTGCGGGCAATGCCAAGACGGGCATCGAAGTCGAGATGGGGTTTTTCGACCCCGCCAGCCCGACCCTTAAAACCATGAGCGTGGCGCAAAACAAAGTGGTCAAAAACGCCGCCGCTGCCGCGCATCCGGGGAACTGGGTGAATAACGAGCCCTCTTCGGAAACGTTGGAGGTTAGCTCGATCGCGGGCGGGCCGGATGATCTTCGCGCCGTGATGGACGATACCAATAAAAAAATCCGCATTCTTACCGAAAAGGCGGCGGGTGTTGGTCTGAAGCGTTCGTATTTTCAGGAACTGCCCGAAAAGCCCTACACATACCTGCTCGAAAACCTGATGGACGTACCGCGCTATCAGGCATTTTTCGGCCCGCCTAGAGCCGATATGCAGGGCTTTGCCGCCTATTTCACCGTCTGTAAATCGACGCAGGTCTCGGTCAGCTACGAAAACCCCGATCAGCTTCTGGGTCATATCCGCCGCTTATACCTGCTCGCCCCGTTCCTGTTCCTGATTACCGATAATTCCTCCGGCTTTGCTGAAGGCAAGCGGTTCAAGGGCCATAGCGGCATGTATTACCGCCATATCGGCCTTTTGGAGGGGCGCGGCGGCGTGCCGCCCTACATCTTCACCGCGCAAAACGGTGAGGCGTTTATTCGCGCGCATATCAACCACGTGATGAACAATCCGCTTTACGTGTATTACGACGAAAACGGCGACATGCAGCGTGTGCCCGCGGGCCAGTGGACGAGTTTTAATGAATTGCGGGAGCGCGGCCTTAACACGGCCACGAATTACTATTTCGCCCAAACCGTGCTCTGGCCGGATGTGAAAGTCGCGGCCCTGCGCGATGCCAACGACAATATTTTCGGCCATCGTTACGAGGCCCGCATGCTCGGCGTCGGCGCGCATCAGCATCAAACATCGCAACTCATCGTAGGCGCGCTGGCCTTTAACCCTGAATTTGCCGCCGGCGTGGACCGCCTGCTCGCCGAATACGGGCTGGATTTAAGCGATTCCGCCTGTACTGCGCATGTATTGGAGGAATCTTATAATGCCGCCCGCAATCACGGCGGCAAATATCTGAACGTGACCTACGGTGCCGGCGTGATGGCGGATTTCGCGCGTGAATTCGCCGACCTAATCGAAAAGGCTTATGTAGGGCAAGGTTTCGACGATGAACTCCTCCCCCTGCTCACCATCTGCCGCACGGGCTGTACGGATGCCAAAGTCAATGCCCGCCTCTTCCCCACGCTCGATGAAGCTTTAGATTTCCAGCGTTCCTACGATCCCGCCATCCTCGAAAACCCCAATATCTGCGCCAAGCTGCTCTTCGAAAAAGAGCTCAAATCCACTGGCGCCGACTGCCACCAAAGCGCCCAATTTTAACTACAGAGCCCGCCAGAACGCGCAGAGATGTCTTCTATTTACATGTCATTCCGGCGCATGCCGGAATCCATTCCTCAAACCTCGCCAAGTGGATGAATGGATTACCCGGACAAGCCGGGTAATGACGGCTTAGAACATACATCTCTGCGCCCTCTCGCGCCCTCTGTAGTTTACTTTTTCTTGACCGAATCGCCGCATATCGCCACGATAAATTTTCATGCAGGAGAAAAGAGTATGGTGGAGATTACTGACAAGCAACTTTTTATCTCGTGTCTTGCAATATCACGGGTTATAGATGAATTTGACGAAACATACATTTCTGCTGTGTTTGACTGCTCATCAGCGGAGCTAGAGAACTTATTAGAAGAGATGGATCAAATCGCTATCCAGCAGGCAAAAAAATATGAAGCTCCAATTTCGTCAGATTGAAGGATTTGTCAAATCCCCGGACAGGGCCGCGCGCGTGATCTTGGTTTACGGGCCCGATAACGGCTTGATGCGCGAGCGCGCTAAAACCATGGGCCAGAGCGTTGTTGCGGATATTCACGACCCCTTTAACGTGGCGGTGTTTTCGTCCGACCGGTTGGTAGAAGATACCGCCCTTCTGAGTGATGAGGCCAATGCCGTTTCCATGATGGGCGGCGACCGTTTGATCCGGGTGGAGGATGCGGGCGATAAACTTACGCCCCAAATCAAAACCTATCTCGAAAACCCCAGTCCGCATACGCTGGTGATATTGGAGGCCGGGGAGCTCGGGCCGCGCTCTTCCTTACGCCTGCTCTGCGAAAAAGCCAAGAACGCCGCCGCCCTGCCCTGTTATGTGGAGGATGAGCGCGATTTAACCCGCCTGATCCGCGATATGCTGGCCGAACATAACCTGACCGTCCAGCCGGACGCTACCAACTGGTTGGCATCTAACATCGCCGGAAACCGGCAGCGGGCGCGGGCCGAGATCGAAAAGCTTATTACCTATATGGGGCAAGAGGCCTCGCAAGTCACCCTAGAAGACGCTATGGCGGCCTGCGGCGAGGCAGGGGCGAAAAATTTCGACGATCTAGTTTATGCGGTCGCAGGCCGCCGCGCCGATGTTGCTTTACGCGCCTATGACCAGCTTCTGGGTGAGGGCGTGGCGTTTGTGGCGATCTTGCGGGCACTGCAAAACCATTTCCGTAAACTGCATCTCACCCGCGCACGGATCGAGGAGGGGTTAAGTCAGGAAGAGGCTGTCAAAAAACTCGCCCCACCGATCTTCTTCAAACAGGAGCCCGCGTTCAAGGCACAGCTCGGCAGTTGGTCCCTGCCCGCGCTTTCCCAGATTCTTTCCCGCCTCAACGCGCTGGAGGCGCAATGCAAAACCACCGGCATGCCTGTCGAGACTCTATGTTCTCAAGCCATCCTCGGCATCAGCAAAAGCCGGTAAGTCTCTCCTGCCATATTTAATTGACATATGATTTGAATTTTCTTATCACTCTTACTTGAAAGAGTGTGAAAAATGACCGAAAACTGCACCATTAGAGTCACAAATAAAGGCATTATTAGAACGTCGGGAACCCTGCTGACGCTATTTAACGGTCTGTCGCTGACGGAGCCTGGAAAAATAGTTCATACCATAGATCAGGCAATACGTACGCATTTAAATTTAGGCACTTCAAGTGCAGATCAAGGGAGGTTATCGGTTGTCGGCGGAAAAGATGTTCTTAGCGAACGAGAAATAACAGATCGTTTTCAAATACTTATGGACCTGGCCGCCATGCTGGATGAAGAGGAGTCGTCTGTCTCTACTCGCTATCAGAGGGAAGTGTTCCTTGCTTTTTTCAGGCTTTCTGGCCTTGAGAATTATAGCACGTCTATAATCAAAGGTGTTTTTACGATAGGTATGCGGCCTTTTCCTAAGGGAGCAGAGCAATTGAATATGCTGAGAGACATTCTGATACTGGAAAGCGTCAATCCGATTGGAGAACAAGAAGATCCAACAAAGATAAATCTTGCAAAACTGGATGTCCAAAGAAGTTATTTTCTGCGTGAGCTTATACTTTCCGTCTTGGAATGGTGTTCTGGGGAAGAGTTGGCGGCGTTGGTGATGACGGGTCCTGCCCAGAGGCGCAAAAATCCCCCTAGCCTGGTGCTTTTACATCCAGACCCGGACAGCACTCTTTAATAAAGCAGCCCGGAGATGCGCACATAGCTTCCTTAAAACCCTGTGTTCTCAAGCGATTTTAGGCATCAGCAAAAGTCGGTAAGTTTATTGCTTTTTCTCATAATACGTGATTAGCTTTCAATTATTATTGTTAGAGGGGGGTATCAATGTCAAAAGCTGAACGGGATGAAATGAAGGACGGTATTCTTCACGAGTCCGTTATGGGTGCATTTAGATACGGGTTAGCTCAAATGGCTGGGGTTCCGGAAACGCGCATCACAGATGATTTCATGGATAGTTCTTTTGCTGAAGCGGTATGGGCCCGTAAGGGAAAAAGAGGTTCTGTTCCTGCCGAGCCTCGTTTCGGTTAAAAAATAAAATCCCGATATGCATCGCGAAGCCGCAAAGGCGCAAAGCATTCCGGGCTCTTGGCGTCTTCGCGCCTCTGCGTTGATTTTGAATTCTTTGATGTTCTATTTGTCATTCCGACGAAAGCCGGAATCTGGTTATTTTGGGCACGAGATCCCGGATCACCAGGCTACGCCGAAGCGAAGCTTCAGCTTCGCCCAGGCGAGAGGCCGGGATGACGCCTCATTCTTTTTAGATCCTACAGTGCAAGCGCTTCAGGATGACAGCAGTGAGACTTAATCCATCAACCTTGCGGAAAGTCTCTGGGGCTGGGCGTCTTCGTCCCTTGCCGCCGGAGCGCCGGCCACGCTGGCGCCGCGGCGCAAATATTTCAGGATTTCATCTAGCTGGTCGAGCGACTGGAACGCGATTTCCACCTTGCCGGATTTACCGCTTTCCCTGGCATTGATAAAAACATGCAGGCCCGTTTCCGCCATAAGTGATTGTTCCAAATGGATAACATTTATGTCGCGCTGATCATTGCCGGCGGCTGGTTTTTGCTTGGCTGCCATATCCTTGCGCGGTTTTTGCAAATTGGCGGAATCCTCACCCGCCAGTTTTTCGGTCTGGCGTACGCTCAAACCGTCTTTGATCACCTTCTCTACCAGCGCGCCGGGGTCTTTCGCGCTTAAAAGGGCGCGGGCGTGTCCGGCGCTGATGGCGTTGACGCGCAAATGCCCCGCCACGCTTTCCGGCAGCTTCTTCAGGCGCAGCATATTGGTGATATGCGAGCGGGATTTGCCCATGCTTTCAGCCAGTTGTTCCTGCGTCAGGCCAAAATTATCGATCAGCGTCTGGTAACCGTCGGCCTCGTCCACCGCGTTTAAATCTTCGCGCTGGAGGTTTTCGATCATCGCGATTTTGAACGCTTCCTCATCTGCAACGTCCAGAATAATAACCGGGAGCTCGTGCAGCTGCGCCTTTTGCGCGGCGCGCCAACGGCGCTCTCCGGCGATAATGAAATGTATATTTGATCCGTCTTTCGGCGGACGCACCAACAAAGGTTGCAAAACGCCGTATTTGCGGATGGAAACGGCAAGCTCTTCCAGCGGTTCTTCCGCGAAATAACGCCGCGGCTGGCCTAACATGGGCTCGATCTGGTCGATGCCCAGCATCTGGCGACCGCGTCCGGTGCTTTTCTCTCCGGCTTCCTGTGTGGGAGAGGCGGGGGAATGGCCCTCTTCCTCGTCCTCGAACAGGGCGTTAAGCCCGCGTCCCAGACCGCGTTTTTTTGGTTTGAAATCTTCGTCTTGCGCCGCTGCGGCGCTTGTATCGTAGTTTTGCTCGCTCATCATGATGTTTTAGGTCTTTATGCCGCCGCTTGCAAGAGGTCACGTTCGCGCCGGATTACCTCCCGCGCCAGTTTGATATAGGCCTGCGCTCCGGGGCAGCGCATATCATAGACAATGGCGGGCAGGCCGTAGGACGGGGCCTCGGAAAGCCTGACATTGCGCGGAATAATGGTTTTATAGACCTTCTCGCCGAAATATTTGCGCACGTCGTCGGCCACCATGCCGGAAAGGCGGTTGCGCGGGTCGAACATCGTTAAAACCACGCCGTGAATATCAAGGCCGGGATTAAAGTGTTTTTTCACCCGCTCGACGGTTTTTGTCAGATGGCTGAGCCCTTCCAGCGCGTAAAACTCGCATTGCAGCGGTACAACGATGGAATCCACCGCCACCAAGGCATTCAGGGTCAAAAGTCCCAGAGCGGGCGGACAGTCTACGATCACATAATCATACGGCAGTGGCTTTTGCAGGGCGTTTTTCAAGCGGAATTCGCGCGATTCCGCCGTGACAAGCTCGATCTCCGCGCCTGATAGATGGACGGAGGACGGCACGACGCTTAGGCCCGGTACGCGGGTCGGTTTCGCGCATTCCTGTAGGTCGGCATCGTCGAACAGCACGTCATACGCGCTCCATGTCAGGCCGGAACGCTTGACGCCAAGTCCGGTGGAGGCATTGCCTTGCGGGTCCAGATCGATCAGCAGCACGCGCTGGCGGTTGGCCGCCAGCGCGGTGGCAAGATTGATCGCGGTGGTGGTCTTGCCCACACCGCCCTTTTGATTGGCGATCGCCAGCAGGCGCGGGCGGCGCAATTCCGGTGAAGCGTTGGCGGTTGGCGGTGCATAGGTCACTGATTGCATTTCGGGCCTTTCGGAGTGATAAGAATCGTATAAATCGGATAATTTTTACATTGACGGGTTTTCGGGCGTTTCGTCAAGAAAAACGAGTCTTGCCGCAAAACATTATTCACAGGCTAAAGCCTTTTCAGCCGCCGGATTTCAAGGATCTGCGCGCGGTTGTTGGTGATGCTTTTATGCATGTGTAGTTCAAAGGAAAACTGGGTTTTTGCCGCCGTTATTTCCTCCGGTGCTTTTTCTCCCTTGGGCAGGAGGAGTACAAGATCGGGATTTTCCTGCGCGTAGGGCAGGGCGAAATCGAGCAGCATTTTCAAATCGCCCAGCGCCCGGGCGGTAATGATATCGGGCATAATTTCCTGCCCGCTGGCCTTCAAATACTCGATTCGCGTGTTATGGATTGTAACGGGGGTAGATGTTTCACGTGAAACATTGCGCAGGAACTGGCATTTTTTTTCATCCGATTCCACCAGATTGACCTCCAGATCGGGGCGCAGCATGGCAAGCACAATCCCCGGAAATCCGGCCCCACTGCCGAAATCGAGCAGGGTTTGCGCATCTTGTGGAATGTAATTCGCGATTTGTGCTGAATCCATGAAATGGCGGTGCCACGCATCGGCCATGGTATTGGGCCCGACCAGATTAACAGCTTTTTGCCATTTCCCCAGCAGGGCAAGATAGATTTCCAGTTTCGCCAATGTTTCACGTGAAACATTTTCAAGCGGCATCTTTTTGCGGTCCTTTTTTGACGTGTCTTAACAACGCAATAACGGCGGCGGGGGTAACGCCCGGAATCCGGCTCGCCGCTCCCAGTGTGGCGGGGCGGGCGGTTTCCAGTTTTTGGCGCACTTCGTTGGATAAACTCCCCACTTTGGAATAATCGAGATCTTCGGGCAGCTTCAGCGCTTCATCTTTACGGAAGGCGGCGATATCTGCCTCATGCCGCGCCAAATAGCCGGAATAAAGCGCGTCGATTTCGATTTGCTCGCGGATGGCGGGCGGAATGGCGGAAAGTTCCGGCCATACGCTTTCCAGTTGTTCCCAGTCAATATCGGGATAGGCGAGCAGGCTGGCGGCGGTGCGGCGGATACCGTCTTTATTCACGCCGATGCCGAAAGTTTCCAGCTCGTTCGGCGTGGCCTTCAGGGAATCCATTAATATACGGGCCTGCGTTAGCTCTGCCGATTTTTCTTCCCATAGCTTTTGGCGTTCTTCGCCCACACAACCGATTTCGATACCGCGCGCGGTCAGGCGCTGGTCGGCATTATCGGCGCGGAGTCTTAAGCGGTATTCGGCGCGGCTGGTGAACATGCGGTAGGGCTCGGGCGCGCCGCGGGAAATTAAATCGTCGATCAATACGCCGATATAGGCTTCGGCGCGGTCGAGAATAAAACCCTCCGATGTTTCACGTGAAACATTGTCTAAATTATTGTTATTGAAGGATTTCACCTGTAAGGCGGCATTGATACCGGCCATCAACCCTTGCGCGCCGGCTTCTTCATATCCGGTGGTGCCGTTGATTTGCCCTGCAAGGAAAAGCCCAGGAACGCGGCGGGTTTCCAGTGTTTGTTTCAAATCGCGCGGATCGACGTAATCATATTCGATGGCATAGCCGTATTCGAGAATTTCTACATTCTCCAGCCCTTTAATAGAGCGGATATATTGATCCTGAATTTCCGCAGGCAGGGAGGTGGAAATGCCGTTGGGATAGACGACATTGGAATCCAGCCCCTCGGGCTCCAGAAAAACCTGGTGCCGGGATTTATCGGCAAAGCGGGTGATTTTATCCTCGATGGACGGGCAATAGCGCGGACCCGTGCCCTTGATATTACCGGAATACATTGCGGAGCGTTTGATGTTGTCTGCGATGATTTTATGCGTGCCCTCATTGGTATAGGTAATGTGACACTTGATTTGCGGCACCGTGATTTTGGTGTTCATATAGGAAAAGGGCACGGGAGTTTCGTCGCCGTCCTGCTCCTCGCAAACATCCCAGTTAATCGTATCGGCGGCAAGGCGTGCGGGCGTTCCGGTTTTCAGGCGGCCCAGCGGAAATTCCAGCCGCTCCAGCGTTTCCGCAAGACCGATTGCGGGTTTTTCATGCTTTTCGCCGTCCGGCCCTATGATTTCTTTCACTCTTCCAGCGGGGATCTGAACATCGCCGCGGTGAATAACACCGCGCAGGAAAGTCCCCGTGGTAATGACAACCGCGCGGCAGGAGATTTTTTCGCGCGTTCCCGTCACCACGCCTGCGATTTCATTCTCATCAGTCAGAATGATATCCTCCGCGCCGCCCTCTAATAAGGTGAGGTTGGGGTAACCGGCAAGCTCGCGTTGCATGGCTTCGCGGTATAATTTCCGGTCGGCCTGCGCCCGCGGCCCGCGCACGGCGGGGCCTTTGGAAGCGTTCAGCATGCGGAACTGGATTCCCGCCTGATCGATAATCCGGCCCATCAGACCGTCAAGCGCATCAATTTCGCGCACAAGGTGCCCCTTGCCCAGCCCGCCAATAGCCGGATTGCAGGACATGACGCCCAAAGTTTCCAGCTTATGCGTCAGCAGCGCGGTCTTCGCGCCCATGCGCGCTGCCGCCGCCGCCGCTTCGCAGCCCGCGTGTCCCCCGCCTATAACGATGACTTCGAAATCGTTTTCCATGGGCGCTGGTTATACCTGAATTTCGTTGAAATATCCACAAAGCTTTTCATATAGTTGGGTTATGGATTTACTGCAGGAACATTTCGCGCGCGTTGCCGCCGCCCGTCAGGCGGGTGTGAATATTCGGCGCGGTGTGTTCATCGATATCATGGGCACGGCAGTCACCAGCGCCCGGCGCGGGGAAGAGGTGATTTTCAGGCTCAACCGGCCCGTGATTAATTTCGCCCGCTGGGTTTCGAAAACCGGCGCTTTAGACGGCCCGCTGGCGTTTTCCAGCGACGTAGATGAGGCGCAAGAGGTTCTGGCAAGTTTGCGCCTTGAACCCGAAGGACTTGGCGCTGAGAAAATCAAGCATAAGGGCAAAATTTACGAGCGTGCACGCGGCGGGTTTTCCTCCGGCGATATTGGCGACGTTATGGCGCGCCATGTTGCAAATGCCCGGAATTTCTGGAACCCGGCGCTGTTCTGGCTGGAGCGGACGCAGATTAATCTTGAGGCCTTAAGCGAAACGTTTTCGCATCTGGCGCGTCCACATAAACTCGAGCTTGTGATTGATGACGCCATCACGCCGGAACAGGAAGCGCTGGTCATTTCCCATTGGAACCCGAAAGACGAGGATGTGCAAAAATTTCTTCAATCTCGTGCTTATGCCCGTGAAGGTATGGTTTACGAAAGTCCTTGATAGCCATTGGTTTTACAGGGGATTTCCGGTTTTTCTTGCAAAATTTTCCGTGAAAGTATTAAGTAGGGCTGCATAAATTATGCGGAAGCCTTAAAGGCTGGCTGTGCCTGAGTTATAGAGACTGTTTTTCTGAGTATTTCGGAAGAAAGGAATTTCTGAAATGTTCATGTCTTCAATAGAAAAACTTTGTGCCGAAAGTTGCGCTTTCCTCAGCCTTATATGGCCTGACCAACCTATCCGCGAACGATATACAGAAGAATCAAAAAGTCAGGCTGCTTATGCTCTCTTTATAGATGGGCCGTTAGTAGGAAAGTTTGCTCTTCCTGCGCATGGGCATCTCATGAGCTATCTTTTTGCCCGCGCCGCCAAGGATGAAAATGCAGTGCGTCATCTTGAAGAATTCAAAGAAGCCTTAAGGCAGCAAAGTGCGGATGTGCAGGATCGGGATATAGAAAGCGCCGTTGCGAAGGCGCAAAAACTGTTGGTGCTTAAGCCTCGCTTTGGTTGGTTCCAAAACCTTCCTTCCTTGTTTGCGGGCGAACGCGGCGAACCAAGCAAGCCGGAACTGTGAGGCGGAAGTGGGTTGGTAGCACGAGATCCCGGCTTTCCGCCTTCGCCAAGGCTACGGCGGACAAGTCGCCGGGATGACAGTTTGGCTAGGCGTTTGTTGAACCAGATCCCCGCATGCGCGGGGATGACATCGTCTAAGGCGTTCGCAAACGAACGCCAAGACTTCTGTCACTTTCCTATACAAAAATCCTTGAAAATGACGTCGAGCAAATCTTCGACATCGATGCGCCCGGTGATACGACCGATGGCGCGAACGGCGAGGCGGAGGTCTTCTGCGACCAGCTCGGGCAGGGGGGCGTCTTGCGCGCGGGCGAGGGATTCGCGTGCTTCTTCCAGCGCTTCGCGGTGACGGCGGCGGGTAAGGGACGGCGTTTCGCGGCTCCCCAAAAGGGCTTCGATTTTGGCGATTAGAGCGTTTTCAAGGGTGCCGAGGCCAGTCCCGGTTTTGGCGGAAATAGTGATGAGCCGGGAGTCGGGAGTCGGGAGTTTTTCTGCGAGTTTTGAAGCATTCGCGCCCATATCGGATTTATTGATTACGATTAGGGAATTTTCATCGGCAAGGTCCAGGGTATGGGCGTCGGGTTTATCCTGCGTTCCGTCAAAGAGCAGGATTTTCAGATCGGCGTTTTTGGCGCGCTCCAAGGCGCGGCGGATCCCTTCGGATTCGATTTTATTTTGTCCCCCCCTTACTTCCCCCCCGTTAACGGGGGGGGTAGAGGGGGGGAGCTGCTCCGGGCGCAGTCCGGCGGTATCGGCAAGGATAACGGGATAGCCGCCAAGATCGAGATGTGCCTCAATGACGTCGCGGGTGGTGCCGGCAATATCGGAAACGATGGCGATATCGCGGCGGGTGAGCGCGTTGATCAGGGTCGATTTTCCCGCGTTCGGCGCGCCGATGATGGCAAGGCGCAGCCCGTCACGCAATCTTTCACCGCGGCGGTTATCAGTTAAATGGGCGGTGATTTCTGCGGACAATTTTTCAATGGCGGTTGTGATTTCGGGGGTGATGCCATCCGGTAAATCCTCATCGGGAAACTCGATATCGGCCTCAAGATGGGCGAGGGTGTTTTTCAGCCGCTCCGTCCAGCCTTCGTAAAGTATAGACAGGCTGCCTTCCATTTGCGAAAGCGCCTGAAGTTTTTGAGCTTGCGTTTCGGCGTGAATGAGGTCGGCCACCGCCTCGGCAGCCGTTAAATCCATGCGCCCGTTTTCGAAGGCGCGGCGGGTGAACTCGCCGGGCGCGGCCATGCGGTGGCCCTTCTGTTTTCCCAAGACTTCGAGCACGGAAGCGATCACGGCGGGGCCGCCATGAACGTGATATTCGACCACGTCCTCGCCGGTAAAACTGGCGGGGGCGGCGAAATAAATTACCAGCGCATGATCCAATGTTTCACGTGAAACATTATCCGTGAGTTTCAGCAAGGTCGCCTTGTGAGAGGCGGGCAAGGATTTACGCCCGGTCAGGGTCAAAAGTCCGCCCGCAGCGTCAGGGCCGGACACGCGCAACACCGCAACACCGCCGCGGCCCGGCGCGCTGGAAAGAGCATAGATGGTGTCGGCGCTCATAGGAGAATTCACCGCAGCCTATTTGCCGGATTTTTTCGCGCCCTGAGCGGCGGATTGTGCCATATTGCCCATCTGGCCCCAGAACATTTTTTGCATATCCTGCATATTATTCATGGCGGCGGGGAACCATGTTTTGACCATCTCTTCGGGGGAAAGAGAGCGGATATTTTCCTGCAGGCGGTCTTCCAGTTCCTTCATCAGGGTTTCTTGCATCGGCACCACATCAGGCAGGCCGAGGAATTTTCGTGCTTCTTCGGGGGAGCATTCAATATCGAATTTCAGTTTCATGAGCCGGATCTCCTTTTTATAAAAACGGATTGTCCGGAAAATTTATACAGCAAAGTGAAAGGGAAGAACAGGTCACGTTTGGTCGTCTCCTGACATATGGGGGCGCACATGTTTTTCGGAGACGACCAGCGACGTGAGGGACATCGTGTTTAAGCAGGCATCAGGGCGCCGTTCCGAATTCGGACAGGGCCTTTACGACCTGCCGGTTCTGGCATTGCCGATAGGATTGGAGAGCCAGGGCATGGCGCGGATCCATATCGGGGTTTTGCATTTGCCAGATACCGATTTGGGGCTTGCGGTCTTTTGCGGGTTTTTTCCGCGTATTGCCGGGTTGCGCAAGGGCAAAACGCAATCCGATAATAAGACCGAAAGCCGCTGTACTGCCGGCGGTATGCCGGTAGTTTTCCGCGGGCGAGAGCTGTGCGGTTTCGCGCAGTGACTTGAGCAAAGTCAGACATGATCCCGCCTGTGGAATCGTTGTACTGTTCCGGCTGAAGCCGTTTTCCGCAGGGTCTTGCGGGGAAGCGTCTCCCGGCGCAGGAGCTTCCTGCACCTCGAACGACCACGCGGAACCTGCGGAAAGGGCAAGTACCATGATAAGTCCCGCCAGAGCCATACAGAAATAGTGGACATGATTACCTCTACCACGACGTCCGGATGTGCGCGGAGCGTGAATTTTGTGAAGATTCATTTTCTCAAACCGTATTTCGACTTTTAATATTTATGGGTGCGTTTGAGACAGCAGCCGCGGCGGGATAAATTCAAATCTTATTGTTGTTCTTTCAACCACGCGGCGCGAAGGAAGCTTCTTTTCCGATCCAGCCAAAGTTTTTAAGGGTTTTAAACCCATATCAAACGCAACCCCTCCATTTACCATTACAGCACACATTAATTATTATGACAAATATTATCGTTTCGATTTAGCGGTGTGTTTGCGTCTTATTTTTCGAGAATTTGAAGAGAATTTGAGAGAGCAGAAAATCCTGCTGCGTACCCTTGCCAAACGCGCGCCTTTTCGCGAACATGGGAAAAGGCGCGCGGGAAGTTTAAAAAGGAGAGCGAAAGCCATGAAATGTATCAGCGATATGCCTGAATTTATTGATAAATCCCATGTCATGACATTCGAGGAAACCACCACCGTATATAAGGCGGTTTGCGAAATGGCGAAGAAAAATTACGGCGCCGTTCTGGTGACCAAACAAGGCAAGCTGGCCGGAATTTTCACCGAGCGCGACTTGCTGCGCCGGGTTGTGGCCGAGAATATGGACACGAAAAAAAAGACGCTCAAAGACGTAATGAGCACAAATTTGAAAACTGCCAAGACGTCCGACCAGATCGCCGATTGTCTGCGCCGGATGAGCCAGGGGCGGTTCCGTCACCTTCCGGTGGTGGACGATGAGGGCAATCTTCAGGGTATGCTTTCGCAGGGCGATTTCGTGGCCTATACGATGAGCGATGTTTTGACCCGTGCGGGCACGGTCGCGCGCGCCGGAATCGATGCGGGAAATTCCACGCCGTTTTCCATTATGCTGGCGGTTCTGATTTACACGCTGGCGCTTTTGTTCGTCGTTTCCGGGCTGGGTTACTGGTTCGGCGGGAAATAGAGCGTGCATTTTTTCCTTTAAACGTCATTCCGGTGTAAGCCGGAATCTATACACTATACAAGAAGCAATCTATGGATCCCGGCTTTCGCCGGGATGACGACATAGTAGAGGGACAGGGTCATTTCAGAGCTTTGAAAATTTTAAAGCCCTCGCCCTCGTGTAATTTTTGGGCGCTGGTGAAATATTGCGAAAGCGCGGTTTCGTAAGGAAGCTGGATATTGGCGACCATGTAAAGCGCCCCGCCGGGCTTTAGTGCGGCGGCGGCGTTCTTGATAAAGGCAAGGCCGATATCGGCATCTGTGCTTTTGCCCTCATGGAAGGGCGGGTTCATTATGACCCAGTCCAGCCCGCTTGCCGCGCCGGACGGCATTCCCAGATCTTCCCACAAATACCGCACGGGTGTTTTAAAGTTTCCAAGATTTTCCTGCGCCGCCTTGAGCGCGCGAAAATCGGCATCGAGGCAAAGAAGAGAGGCGGGAGCGGAGCTTTCGAGAATATGGCGGGAAAGATAGCCGTAGCCACAACCGAAATCCGCACCGTCTCCGCTCAGGTTATTGGGCAGATGGCGGGTGAGAATTTCCGAACCGCGGTCGATTTTATCCCAGCCGAACATGCCGGGTTGGGAGTGAAAACGGCCGTCTAAAACGGGCTGCAGCTTTCCGGCCACAAGCCATACATCAAGGGCAGGGCTTTTCGCGGCGGGTTTCGAGCCCCAGACCACGCGGCATTTGTTTTTGACATCCTGATTGATGTTTTCAAGGCCGATCTCCGCCGCCAGCTTGGCAAGCGTCTTGCCGCCCGCATCATTCGCCGCGGCAATCACCAGCGTGCCGCCCTCGCTTAAGGCGTTGCAGGCAAGGGCGAGTAAATATTGCGTCTCCGGTTTGCTTTTGGGTGCGCGTATGAGAGCGAGGTCATAAGGCGGGGTGATATTTTCCGGCAGGGAGGTAACGCCGTGGCCGTCATCCTGCAGCGCGGAGGCATCTGGTTTGAAATATTGCTGGAGCGTTATGTGGCGAGAGGCGATTTTGCGCAGCGCCGGATGGGGCCGGGCATTGAGGAACAGCACACCGTTATCCGGCCCGCCAAAATCAAGCGCGGCAGTATCGAAAGGATAGAAAAGCGTTTCCAGCGCAGGGTCCATGATTGTTTTTAATATCTATTTGGCCATGCGCCTAGTTTTAAATGGGCATACTGTGTTTTCAGGTTGGTACTTTGAACCGTCATTACCCGGCCTCGTCCGGGTAATCCATCGGACAGGTGGATCACCCGCATAAAGCGGGTGATGACGAATGGGAGTGGGGGAGGCTAAAAAGTCTGGTTTACCCCTTCCGCCATTGGGGGATGGGGGCGCCGAGAAGAGTTTCGAGTTTCTCGATTTCGGGCAGGAGGCGCTCAGACAGCCATTCAAGGTCATCAGCGGGGATGGGAGTAGTCAGTCCCGGAAGGTTTTCACGCCCGAAAAGAAGATGCTTGAGGCCGAGTTGCTTGGCGATATTGATGACCGAATGAAGCTCGCGGTCGCGCGCCCATTCCGCCGCACTTTGGGCGGGCCCGGCGATAAAGGGGGGTCTTGGATGTGTGCTGACATTTACGGGCCGGGCGGTATCGTGGCAGGGCGCGATATAGTTCAGATGCAAGATGCGGCAGATGCGGCGCAGAAAGGTATCAGAATCGTTTTCAAGGTCTTCCTGAAACACGAAATTGATATTTTCCAGACCGAAAAGGTTTCCCCAGCGCGTTAAATGCCCGGCGTAATGGCTGGTGGTCAGGATGCGGGGGAGATCAGCGGCGGCCTCTCTTAAACTGCCGCTGACCAGACCGTAACGGCGGAAATGGCGGTAAAGCGAATAAGAGCGCGTGACCGGGTGGCGCAGCGGGCAAAGCAGCGTAACCGCAGGGCCGCATAATTCGAAAACGCGAGAAGGGGCGTGAGCATGATCGAAGGCGGTGGTGGCGGCCTCCATCACAATTCTATGTTGAGGTTTAGGACGGAATTTTGCGGTGTAAAAACCCGCGCCCTTGGCATAGTGGCGGTCGAAGAAAAAAACTTCTTTTACGCCCGTGGGAAGGCAGACATCGCCGCGAAAGCGCATATAACGGTCGAGCCAGCTCGTGCCCGTGCGCTGGGGTCCTATACATAGAGTAAAGGGCTTGTCATCGAAAAGCGGGGCCGCTAAAACACCTTGCAGGTTGCCTTGGGCGTGCATGAATCCGTTCCATATTTTGGGCACCAGCCGCGTGGCTTTTGCCGCTATTTAATGATAAGGGTCTGTACGAAGTGTTTCTTCAAGACTAAGTGTTTCGCACCGGAAATACAACCGTATGTTTATAAATTTTTTCAATACAACCAAGGCGTTATAACCCATGACTGCACACACCAAGCCTGTTTCCCCTGCCGACCTGCCTTATAAAAACAAGGGCGATTTGACGACGGGGTCGGTAAGAGGGCATCTGGCGCGCCTGACCCTGCCTATGATCTGGGGCTTGCTGGCGGTGATTTCGATGCAGCTTGCCGATACCTATTTTATATCCATGCTGGGGACCACAGAGCTGGCGGCGGTGAGTTTTACTTTTCCGGTCACGATGATCCTGAGCCATTTTGTGTTCGGGATTAATATCGCGCTGTCTTCCGTCGTTTCGCGGCTGATTGGCGGCAAGCAGATGGAGGATGTAAAACGCATTGTTTTGCACGGTTTGATTTTCGCTGTGGCGTTAACGGCGCTCATCGCCGCCGGAACGCTTGCGTTTATGGACCCGTTATTTTCCGCAATGGGCGCGGATGAAATTTCGCGCGAAATTATCTGGCAGTATATGCCGCTCTGGCTTTTGGCCTCTATTATTCTTGCCGTTCCGGTGAACGCCAATTCCGCGATACGGGCGGCGGGCGATACGCTGATCCCTGCGCTGGTCATGACCACGGTGGCGGTTGTGAACGTGGCGCTGGACCCGGTTTTTATTTTCGGCCTTTTTGGCGCACCGGAAATGGGAGTAAAGGGCGCGGCGTTGGCAACCGTGATCGCCAATATTTGCGCGCTGGGGCTGGCGCTATATTTCCTAGTGGCGAAAAAAGACCTGGTTTGTTTGAAGGGCTTGAAACTGGCGCAGTTCGGGGATTCATTCAAGCGGCTGATCGTGATCGCCATTCCGGCGGGTATTACCAATATCATCATGCCCTTTACCAATGCGGTGATTGTTGCGCTTCTGGCGACCAGCGGGGCGGAAGTGGTGGCAGCGTTCGGTGTGGCAAGTCGTGTGGAGGCGCTGGCTATGCTGCTGGTGATTTCGCTGGCGCTGGGGCTGGCGCCGATTGTCGGGCAGAACTGGGGCGCGCGGAATTTCGGGCGCGTGCATGAGGCGATCAATCAGGCGATTCTATTCAATTTTATCTGGTCGGCGGGGGTGGCCGTTGTGCTGGGGTTGTTTGCGCGCAGCATCGCGGGCGCGTTTTCGGACGATCCGACCGTAATTAAATACGCTGCGCTGTTTTTCTGGATCGTGCCGTTTTCCTACGCGTTCGGGAATCTGGTGATGGGGTGGGCGTCGTCGTTCAACGCCATGGGCATGCCGCAAAAGGCGTTTGTCATGATCGTGGCCAAGGCATTCGCGATTACTATTCCGACCGTGTATCTGGGCGAGGTGTTTTACGGTGTAGAGGGGCTATTCGTCGCGCTCGCGGCCTCGAACGTGGTTTCAGGCATATTGTTTCACTGGCTGAGCTGGCGTAGCTGCCGGGCGTATGAGCAGGGGCAGGGCTCCTAGTAATCGAAGAGTTTTTTCTGCTCCTCATTGGCCTCGCTGCCGGTGCTTTCCTCTTCTTCGGGTGCGCTTTCGGTTTCTTCAGTTTCTTCGTCAGCGCCGAACAAATTTCTCTTAAAAAAGCTGCCTACGTCTTTTGCTCCGCCCTTGATGGCGTCACCGACCAAGGGAACTTCGAGAATAACCGGCACTCCAAGCGTGGTTAAGACTGCGCTGGACAAACCTCTGAGCATTCCGGCCTTCGCGGCGCTGGTGTTGAATTTATCGGAAACCTCCGCCCATATCTGTGCGATGGCTTCTTTTGCCAGCACGCCGTTTTCTTTTTCGCCGATAGCGCTCATTTCAATGGTGGAGACCTTGATACTGCCGACATCGACGTCTTCCAGCAGCAGAGCAGGTTTCAGGGTGGATTCGGCGATGGTCAGTTTCTTGATGATGACTTTAACTTTTTCTTCCGGCTCGGCGGCGCTTCGCGGTTTTTTCTTGCTGTTGGCGGTGACGTTTTCGCGGATCTTGCTGAAATTCGTACCGGAACTTGTGACGGCTGCATAAGCCTCGGTACCGCTGACATTGATGTTTTCAAACACCAGAAGCTCGCGTGAAAGCTTGCTGGCCGTGATGCTGATAGATTTTACCTTAAGAGCGTGGGGTTTTTTGAAGCCATCAGGGTTGTCGATTTCAAGATTTTCTACTTTTACAGTTCGTGAGGGCACGTCTACGGTCATACTGCCGATACTGACCGGAACGCCGAGGGTTTCGCTGGCAATATCCTCTGTCATATTTTTGGCGATGTTGCTTAGGTTCATGTAGAAGTAAAGACCCGCGCCAAGGATGAGTAGCAGGATAAGAGCGACCGCGCCCAATATGGCCTTTGGCAAAGGTGATTTGGAATCGGTTGATGTCGGCTCGGTCATGACAGTGCTCCCCTTTTTTGAATCTTCGATACGACTCTTTGTAACGGATTTTGCCGCAAAAAAGAAGGCCCGCCCTTCGCCGGCTCGGGGAGAGAGGTAAGGACGGCGAAAGGCAGGCCCAGATGTCAAAAGCGGGGAAGGCGCTTTTGACGGTGGTTAAAGATTTCCTTCGGCGCGGAGCGCCTCGGGATGAAAAATTGTCTTATTTCTTGGCCTTGGCGGTTTTGCCGAGGAGTGATTTTCCGCCGCCGCTGCTGATCTGGATCATGCGGGGCTTTTTCTCCTCCGGCACTTCGCGCACCAACTCGATAGTCAAAAGACCGTCGCTGAGGTCCGCGCCCTCCACACGGATGTGGTCGGCAAGGCGGAATACGCGCTCGAAACTGCGTGCGGCGATACCACGATGAAGATAGGTCTTGCCCTTTTCTTCCTCACTTGCCGTTTGCGAGCCGCTGATTTTCAGACGGTCATTCTCGACCATAATGTCGAGATCCGCGCCGGAAAATCCGGCCACGGCCAGCGTGATGCGGTATTCATCTTCGCCGAGCTTTTCGATGTTATAAGGGGGATATGCCTCGAAATGTTTATCAGCGCTGTCGCTGAGCAGGGATTCGAACAGATCGTTGAATCTGTCGAAGCCGACACTTTGACGCATTAAGGGTGTAAAAGTTGCTAGTTGGTTCATTTTGACCTCCTACATATAGCAAGGTTAAAGCCAAATTTGTTTGGCTTGGTTACGATCTGAAGGACCCTTAATAGGCGTCCCGATCACTTTCTATGATATAAAATTGCTGAGAAATTTGTCAAGTTTTTGAAATTAAATCATTTAATATCAACATGATAGATAAAGCCGCGCGATTAACCATAAATTAAACCAAACGCGTCATGATGGATGTAGGTTTTTAACGAGGGATTTTATTATGACAGAACAAAAACTATCAGCAGGGTTTGAGAGTAGCGTCAAAAAAATTGCGTTTCCTGCGCCTTCAGCAGACGCGGCGCTTAGTCAGCCGCAAGATACTATTAAAATCAATCCGTTGGATGTTCCAAGATTTTATATGGACACCGTTGATTTTGATAAATCTCCTGTAAAAGTTCGATATACGGACGGCAGCGAGCAAAGCTTTGAAAAAGTGTTTCAGGTTGATGATCAGGAGAGCGGCTTTTTTGGAATTGTATATAAAAACCCCGCGGATGGGCATGCCGTCATTTTATTTAAAGGCATGGATTTGCCGGTTATAGACGTTCGAATGGGAACGGATTCCAATGCATGGAAGGACCTTTATTCCTCTGTAGCAGGTAACTGGTTTGGTACTTTGAGTGAGCAGATTAAACCGGCACAGGATACTTTTTTCCAGGTAGCGCGAGAAGAATACGGAATTTCGTCAAGGGAGGTCGTTGGTTATTCTCTTGGTGGGCAACTGGCCAAGGATCTTGCTATCCGGCATGGTGCGCAAGGGCAGGTCTTCGGCGACGTTCCGCTGCCTGATGTAGGTTACGATCCTAAGGCTGTCGGGCGTGTTCACCAGAATATCATCGCCATAAAACTGACCGATGAAGACATACCTTTTGAATCGACTCTGGGCACTATCAATTCAAATAGAACGCTTGTTCTGGATGAAAATGAAACGTGGTGGGAAGAGATAATTGATTCCATTCCTTTACTAGATCATATGCCGCAAAGTTTTGTTAGAGAGAGCAAAAATTTTGAAGAAATACCGGAAAACGCCGCAAAACTGAAAGCTGTTCTTGATCAGTCCCGTGATTTTAGCCCCGCTCCTAAACCGGAGGAACCCGATTATGACTTTAAATGGGCTGATCCGCAGACTTTGAGCCCCTAGCGAGAGACAAAATCCCGTAAGTCACAAACCCCGCCATCATGCCCGGCACGAGGTCGAGCAGAACCGTGTGCCAGCCAAGAACGTAGCGCCAGAGCGCCATGACGGCAAAACCCGTGACCATCATGATGAGCGTCTGACGCTGGGTCACGGTAAAGCCCAGAAGCTGGAGAATGATAAAGGGCACGATAGCGCTGCCCATACCGCCCCACGCAAGGATGACGAGCGCGAGTACGCCCTTGGTGGCCACAAGTGCGATGGCAGTGATCAGAATGACGATCAGGATCGTGCCGAGACGGGCGAAAAAGTAAGAGTTTTTCCACTGCGGTGCGAATTCGGGAATGATTTGCTGCGTCAGTGCCGAAGAGGCGGAGAGCAGAAGCGAATCCGCCGTCGACATGGTGGCGGAAAACAGCCCGGCGATTAAAAGGCCCACAAGCACGGGCGGCAGGAGGTCCTGCCACAATAGCGGGATAGATAATTCGGGATCGAAGGTTTCGGCATGCGGGATCAGGATGCGGCCGATAAGTCCGCTCATCACCGCCAGTACCAGCACGACGATGCGCCAGCCGACATAGATGCGGCGCGCGGTCGCAATGTCGGCATCGCATTTGGCGACCATGTGCCGGACCATTAATTGCGGCTGTCCCAATATACCGATACCGAAGAAAAACCAGCCCACGGCAGCGGATAAAAGCGTGATGCGGAAGGGGTTGGTGAGATCGGGGTCGATGGCGGTGAGCTGGCTCCACATTTCGCCAAAGCCCCCGATTTTATCAAGTCCGGCGACGATCAGGATCAGCAGGGAAAGCATGATGATGAGAGCTTGCGCCGCGTCCGTCCAGATCGAGGCGCGGATGCCGCCCGCCCAGCAATAGGCCAGAAGAACGCCCGCGCCGATCAGCACGAAGGCGGTGAAATTCCAGTCGAACAAAGCTGCGCCGACTTTTGCGCCCGCCACCAATTGTGCCGCGCAATAGGTGCCCATGAA
>CAYXSX010000002.1:110136-344880 GCA_964467925.1 uncultured Pseudobdellovibrionaceae bacterium
TGAAAATGACGGTCAGGACGGCGGTAAGAAAACTGATTTTCGGCATTTCCTTTTCGCCCAGCTTGCCGACAAGCGAGGGATAGGTATGCAGCCCCTTTTTACAGGAAATTTGACGCACCTTGTTTCCGGCGATGCGCCAGCCGATGTAATCGCCGATCATCAGCCCCGCCACGGTGTAAATCGCCGTGATGCCGGAGTGATAGGCCAGCCCCGCAAAGCCGATAAACGTCGCGCCGCTGGAGATCGTCGCGCCGAAAGACAGGCCGACCATCCATGCGGGGATAGAGCGGCTGGCGAGCAGGTAATCGTCGACATTTTCCTTGCGCCAGAACGCCGCCGCAATTCCCAGCAGCGTAAAAAGCGTAAAAAAGACGAAAAAACTGATCAGCATGGGGGTTAGGTAACCGGAAAAGGACAGGGTTTTCAAGATCAAAAGAAAGGAGGCGGGAGTCAGCCCGCGCATGGGCACATGAGCATGCCCATTGATTTTTTGTCAGAAAAGCGTAAGCTGTGGATAACTTTTGCAAGTCTATGTAGATATTCACTAAAAACTGCGCAGGCTGAGTTTACAGGTAGAAGTTGAACAAGGAGATTCAAAAATGCAACATACATTAAAAACAATCATTCTGACCGGTGTTGCCGTAGGTCTTGGCGCCTGTTCCACATGTGTCGTGAAAGAACCTTACGGCGGAGAGCCATACGTAGAGCGTACGGCAGGCCAAGGTCACGCGATCTGGGGTGACGAATGCAAAACCATGCCTGAGGCCAAACCCGTTGTGAAAGAAACCCGTGCGGTCACAAGCCCCGCGGCCACAACATTCAGAGCCAAGCAGAGCAAGTAAGCGAATAATATTTTTGATACTCGCCCCCGCCCTTAAACAAGGCGGGGGTCTTTTTTATGTGTGAAAGTTCTATCGGGATGGAACTTTTACGGCTTTGCCCGTTGGCTAAATATAAAAGGAGAAAATTAAATGCCTGCACAAAGCGATACGATTTACGAGCACATGGAGTCGGCAAGTGAAAGACGGGACGGGGCGTCGGGCTTGCTCGAGATGATCAACAAGACCGAGATGAAGATAAAGCACTAGAGCAAAGATTTTTTAGTCTGGGCTTGCGTCACTTACGTCGCTCGCGTAGTCTTCTACGCGTCGCTCCTCGTTCCTAATCCAGACTAAAAAATCTTTGTATATATCCCCTGAAAATATATTTCCCCTCCCTGAAGGGAGAGGGACAGAGAGACGTTTAAATTATTTCACGCGGCGGCCTTACGTGTTTCCAGCACATTTTGCACGCGTTTATATTCCTCCAATACCGCCTGATGGATTTTGGGAATTTTTTTGTTGTCGGCGCGGCTGATCTCCTGACCCCTTTCACAGATATGAGCCATGGCATAAGCGCCGATATGAACGCAGGCACCGTAAAGTTTATGCACCCATGAATCCCATGCTTCAAAATCGCGATTTTCAAAACTGGTCTGAAGGGCGGCGATGTCGGAGTTCAAATTCTCGATAAATATGCCGATCAGTTCCTTTTCGAAAGCGGGATCGCCGTCGGTAATGCCGTGAAAGAAATTCCAGTCGATAACCGCTTTTGCTTTTTGGGATGGTTGCGGTTTTTTCGGCGCTGTGGCGATTGGCTTCTTGTCCCCGGCACGTTCTTCGTTCTGGGCGGGAATCCACTTTTGTAACATGGCATAAAGCCGCGGGGGGTCTATAGGCTTGCTGATGTAATCATCCATTCCGGCGCTTCGGCATTTTTCCGCCGCGCCCTTCATGGCGTCCGCCGTGGCGGCGATAATGACGGGCGCGTTATCGGGGTTTTGCGTGGCGCGAATCCGGCGGCTGGCTTCATAGCCGTCTATTTCCGGCATCTGGCAATCCATCAGGATAAGATCGTAAGAATGGGCGGCGATCATCTCCAGAGCTTGCTTGCCGCCGCCAGCCTCGGCGAAATTAACGATGTCCATTTTCTTTAGCGTCTGGCGCAGGAAGAGAAGATTGACCGGATGATCGTCGACGATTAAAAGCCGCGCGTTTTTATCGATACCGCCCGCGGCTTTTATAGCGGCTGTTTTTTCTTGCGCCTGTTGCCGGGCTATCGGGGTGCGCACGGTTACGGTGAAGGTCGTGCCGCGGCCCGGCGTGCTGTCGATGGAGATTGCGCCGCCCATCAGCCGGGCGAGGTCTTTGGTGATGGCAAGGCCCAAGCCGGTGCCGCCGTATTTGCGTGCGGTGGAGGCATCGGCTTGTTGAAATTTTTCAAAGATCGCGGCCTGTTTATCCTTGGGGATGCCGATGCCGGTATCACTGATGGCGATTTCGGTGGTGAAGTGGTCTTTGTTTTCTTCCTTGCCGTTGACAGTGAGGGTGACGCCCCCTTTTTCGGTGAATTTAAGCGCATTATTAATCAGGTTATTCATGATTTGCTGAAGGCGGGAGGGATCGCCGAGCAGCGAAGGCGGAACGTTTTGCGCGATGCTGGCACGTAAGGAAAGCCCCTTTTCAGCCGCCACGGATTGCTGGAGGGAAATGACCTGATTAACAGCCGCGCGGATGTCGAAAGGAATGTTTTCTATCGTAAGTTCGCCCGCCTCGATCTTGGAAAAATCGAGAATATCGTTGAGCAGGATCAGAAGATTTTTTGCCGAGTTGTGAACGGCCTCTACCAGGTTTTGTTTGTCTTCCTCCAACCCGCTTTCGGCAAGAAGACCGGAAAGGCCGATAATGCCGTTCATCGGTGTGCGCAGTTCGTGGCTCATATTAGCGAGAAATTCGCCGCGCGCTTCCTTCGCCTGTTCGGCGGCGCTGCGGGCGGTTTCGGCGTGGCGTTTGGCATCGCGCAGCTCGTCCTCGTAATGTTTGCGCTCGGTGATGTCGTAGCAATAAATGATATAGGCTTCTTCGCCGTTCACGCGGGTTTCGCTCACGCTTTGGTGAAAGATTTTATCGCCGCATATAACCTCGCGGCTCTTTTCTTCCAGCGCGCCTTGGAGGGCCGGATGAGCTGATCCTTGCGATTTCAGGGAAGGAAAAGTTTCGAGCGCGGCGGGGTTGGCGAAAAGAATGGTACCTTCCTTTGTTATCTGGATGACGGGGTAGGGATTATTCAGGGGGAGCTGGGCGATTTCCTGAACCTCCTGCTTTGCGCGCAGGAGGAATTTTTGTGCGCGCGCCAAGCTGTGGGAACGCCAGAGAGATGCGGCGGCCTCGAAAGCCAGAAAGAGGCAAAGCGCGCAGATGAAGCCGAGCCAGAACGTGCCCTCTATCATGTTACACCGCCATTCCCTTGGTGTCGAATTTTTCGCCGCTCTTGGCCTGAACGAAAGGGGACTTGGCGATAAAATGCATGAGTTTGTCACGCGAAAAGGGCTTGCCGACAAAGCCCTGTGCACCCAGACGCAGGGCCTTTAACATGTTTTCCTTGTCCTTGCGACCGCTGAACATGATGATGTAATTATCCGGATCGATCTGGGCGAAAGCTTCGAGCAAATCGTGACCGGTAATATCGGGAAGTCCGATATCGAGGAAAAGAATGTCGGGCGCTTCGGCGATATATTCCTGCAGCGCTTCCTTGCCGTTTCTGGCGAGCACGGTGCGGTATTCACGGTCCAGAACATTATAAACCAGTGTGCGGGAAAGCTGGTCGTCATCCACCACCATGATGAGGGGCTTTTTTCTTTTTTGGCGGCGCGCAGGGATCGAGAGAACCATATCCGCATCGAGCCGGGAGAGAATTTCCAGCGTTGCCTTATCGGCCTTCATCTTACGGAGCTCTTCCTTTTCCCGCTCAGCGCGGCGTTCGATAATCTCGACTTTTTTGCCGCATATTTCCTCGAGTTTGGTTTTGTGAAGCCCGGCCTCGAATATATGCATCAGCTCGGTGAGATGAGAGGCCTTGAGCGTATCGGCAAGGCGCTGGACGAAGTCGACGAAATCGCGCTGGGTGAGGCCCGGCATGGAGAAGAGGATGTCGTTATCTTCACAGATATAAATATGGGCGAGATAGGAATTGGGAACCTGTTCCAGCAGGCCGAGGAAAGTTTCGAACATCTTTTGCCGCGGCAGATCGCTTGCCGAAAATTTGAGGTAGAAAAATTTCTGGTTCGGTGCGTCTTTTGCCGCACGGCGCAGGTCCTGTAAAAACCGCATTTCGGATTTATTGATGTTGACGATCATCGTGCGTTCCTTTCTATTTCTTTTGCTTTATTGCCGAGAGTGAATTCCGCCCGTTTTACCATTCCAGTGATTGCGCCTTGCCGACGAAGGCGACGGCCTGATTGCCGGGCTGGTTATAAGTCAGTTTGTCAAAGCTCATCGTATTGGCCTGCGCGATGCCGCGCCCGTGATTATCGCCGGCGCGTGAGGGGTCGATTTTCAAGTATTTGCGCCACTCGAATCCGGGCCCTTCGTCTTCTATCACCACATAGGTGCCGTCGGGTTTATGGGCGATGGTGGCGAGCGCGGTTTTGTTTTCATGTTCGGGAAGTCTCTGTAGGCGTTCGACCTCGCTGCGCCATGTGCCGGAATCCAGTAATGTCGTTTTGCCGTCGTAACCGATGTTCAAATTGCCGTGCTCGATGGCGTTGATGAGAAGCTCTCCCAGACCGGGAAGGACGCGGCGGGGATCGGGGAAGCAATTGGCGAGAAACGCGGCGAGGCTTTCCGCTTCGCTTAAGGTACGGAATTTGAACTTGGCCGTATCGATGAGGTTAAAGCTCATTTTATGTTTGCCAAGCTCGCGCGCGAGCGCTCTCGTCTGGCGGGCTTCGCGCACTGCCGCCGAAAGAACGGAGCGCAGCAGGTCGGGATTTACAGGCTTGGTCAGATAGTAAAATACGCCCGCATCCAGCCCCTCTTTCATTTCCGGCGTGGAATCAGCGCCGGTGACCATGATGACGGGAATGGAACGCAGATCGGGATTATCCTTGATCCGGCGCACGGCGGTAATGCCGTCCATGACGGGCATTTCGCGGTCCATGACCACGACATCGATTTTAAGACGGTTGGCCTCCAGAATTTTCAGGGCTTTCTGGCCGTCCACTGCCTGCAACGTATTGTGCCCGAGCTCTTCAATCTGGTCTTTCAGGAAGTCCATGGCGAGGGGATCGTCCTCCACCGCAAGGACGCTGATCGGCTCTTCTTTCTCCAGCAGGGAATAATCGATATTGTAATCAGCCGCCATAATTTACCTTTCTGTGAACGCTGTTTTCAGGGAAACGTGGATGGGTTTGAGCATATATTGCAGGATGGTTTTTTCACCCGTAATCACATCGGCCATAACGGTCATGCCGGGCATGATGATGTTGTCGGGATTTTTGCCGACATGGTTTTGTGATAGAAGAACGCGGCCCTGATAATAACGCTCCCCGCCTTCGCCGGAAAAAGTGGTGGCCGAGATTTGTTCCAGCTTGCCCTCGACCGAGCCGTAGCGGGAAAAATCGAAGGTGCTGAATTTGACCTGTACCTTCTGGCCGATCTTGAGGTGGCCGATATCTTGCGGTGAAATTTTGACCGCGATCTCGAGATTTTTATCGAGCGGGACGATCTCCATCACTTTTTGGCCGGGCTGGATCACCGCGCCGATAGTGTTAACGCTAAGGCCGGTAATCAGGCCGCGCGCGGGGGCGCGGATTTCGAGACGCCCGATACGCTCGTTCATTTTTTCGATAATTTTGATGTTTTGCGCTTTTTCCGTAGCGGTAGTGGAAAGCCGTTCCAGCGCTTCGTCATGATGACGGGCGGCGAGAGATTTCAAACGGTTCTCGTATTCCGTCACCTCGGCGCGGGCGATGATTTGCTGGTTTTCAAGGCGTTCGATCTCGCCGCGGCTCTCGTTCAGGCGGCGCTTGTCATCCAGAAGCTGCATGTCCGTGGCGTAGCCCTTGCTGTTCAAACGCTGGCGGCGGTTATACATGTCTTGCGTGATTTTGAGGTTATCGCGCGCGGTTTTTAAATCGGCTTCGTGGGACAGGATGCTTTGTTTCTTCTCCTCTATCTGATCTTCGATAATGCTTTTTTCTTTTTCACGGGCATGGCGCATACCTTCGAAAAACGCTTTCTGGTCTTCGATCATGTCTTCGGAGGCATCGGCGAAAACGGTGAAGTCGGGATCGCGTCCATCGATAAAGGCGCGCAGACGTTCGGCCTGCATATCAAGGCTGAGCTGTTTTGCTTGCGCGCGTTCCAGATCTTCCTGTACGCTCGCGCCATCAAGCGTGATGAGGACATCGCCTTCTTCGACCACGTCACCCTCGCGCACATGAATGGATTTAACGATGCCGCCTTCCAGATGCTGCACGGTTTGCTGGTAACCTTGCGGGACGACCTCGCCGGGGGTACGGGCGACCTCGTTGATATTCGTAAAGCCCGCCCAGCCGATAAAAAGCAGAAGCGCGAGGGAAACCATGCCCATTGTGGCGCGGATGATATGCGGGTTCACCGCTTCCTCGAGCTGGATGGCCTGAGAGAGATAACGTGTTTGTTTTTCGCGTTTGGGGGTGACGCCGCGCGTGTCTTTATTACGGATCATGATTTTCCTCCCGCGCTTTGAGGGGCGCCGTTGATCATCCCGAGCATTATATCGCGAGTGCCGGTGATCGGCGATGAGTTGCCGCGCATCCATACGATCGTATCGGCGAGTTTCATGTAGTCTTCGCGGTAGCCGCACAGGATGATGGTGCGCTTGCCCCGTGCGCGCACGAGGTAATCTTTCAGGTTTTCACCCGTCACGCCGGAGAGCAAAGTATTGGGAAGTTCGTCGATCAGAAGAAGCGAGGCGGGGTGGAGATAGGCGCGGGCCAATGAAAGCCGGGTGGCGAGGCTGGAGGTGATTTTTTCGCCCTCATGCGCACCAATAACGGTATAGAGCCCTTCGGAGAGTTTTTGAATATCCTGCCAGGCATCGGCCATTTCCAGCGCCTTGATAATTTCCTCTTCGCCCGCAAGCGGGTTGGCGAGGCGCATATTTTCGATCACGCTGCCGTGGAAGAAATCGGGCACTTTGGGCACGTAGGCGATCTGGCGGCGCAGGTCGGGGGCATCAAGCTGGCGGATGTCGAAACCGTCGATGCGCACGGTTCCGCTTTTGGCGCGGTGAAGCGATTTGATGAGCTTAAGCACCGTCGCCTTGCCCGTGCCGTTGCCGCCCGTCAGCATGACAAGATCGCCGGGGCGGGCCTCAAAGGAAAGCCCGGTGAAGGTTTCGTCTCCTTCCTCGGTATAGCTGAAGGAAACATTGTGAAACGATACCGCGCCTTTTAATTTCGGCAGGCGGGAGAAGCTTTGCGCTTTTTCGTTTTCTGTTTCGATGTCCATCAGGTTGTTGACCTGCATCACGCTGTTGCGGAGTTGCTCAAGACGCGGGATCATGGTGCAGAGGGAATAGAAAGGCGTCAGCACGCGCCAGACCAGTATCATGGCAGCGACGAGAGCGCCGGTATTCATGTCTCCCGCCCAGATCATATGCACGCCGAAACCCACGGTCGCGATGGCGGAAAGAACGGTCAAAGCATGGGCGAAGCTCTCGGCGAGCATACCGAGCCAGCCCAGTTCGAAATGCGCCATCATTTCGCGGCCCGAGAGGTGGCGGAATTTTTCCTGCCATTTTTTGACAAGGCCGTGGGCGCGGATACCTTCGAGTTTTTCAAAGGTTTCGATGGTGAATTGCTGGCGGGCCGATGTGGCCTTCGCGGCAAGGCGGATGGATATTTTGATGCGCGCGCGGATAAAGAAAAACAGAGCCGCGTAAGCCGCCACCATAAAGAGAGGAACGAGAACAAGCTTTCCGGCAATGAGGGCGATGGTGAGAACGGAGAGGAAAACGAAGGGCGCTTCGAGCAGGGAAAGGAAGACTGAGCCGCTGAAAAAATCGCGCACCGATTCAAAGGTTTTGATGCGCGCGATCTGCGCCGCGACGGAGGCTTTTTCGATCAGGTCGGGGGAAAGGCCGATCAGGTGAGCGAAAATTTTATTGCCGACAACGTTATCCAGCCGCCCCGCAAGCCATGATAATCCGGTGGAGCGGATATTGCGCAATTTCCATTCAAAGAAGATGGCGATCGCTGCGCCGAGGGCTAGCATGGGCAACGTGCCGATTGATCCGGCAGCAATTACGCGGTCATAAACCAGCATAATAAAAAGCGGCGTGGCCAGAGCGATAAAATTAAGAATAAGCCCGGCGGTCATGACTTGCGCAAACGTGCCGGAGAAACGGCCCAGCAATGCGCCGAACCATGTATTGCCGCTGCCCTTTCGCATGAATTTGGATGTGGCGGTGCGGTTTTCATCATATTTCTGGAAGAACCAGAGCGTGCCGTCCTTATCAAAGGAAGGGGGCACGGTACTGACCAGTTTTGAAACCGGATCGTAAAATAAAAGCGAGCCGTTTTCATCGCGGTTTAAAATGATCGAGGGAATGCCGGAGGGGGGAATGAACACTCCGGGAAGAAGGCGTTCGTCGATATCCTCCAGATCGGTTTCGGCCTTGCGGCAAACGTAACCCATATGCGCCAGAGTGTTGAGGAAATCGGCCTCGTCCATGTCGCGGGTATCGTAGGGAAGGGATTCCATGATCCGCTGGACCCGGCAATTGGGTTCGAGTTTTAAAATGAGGGCACAGAGGCAGACCTCCCACGCGCCGTTTTCGTGGAAGTTCTTGCGCCCGGTTTTAGCGAGCAAGCCGATCATGTTTAAAATCGGCTGGCTATCGACGAAACGGGCAAGTGCTCCGGCGTTATCTATATTTGCACTTAACGAGATTTCCTTTTCATGACGGGCGGTCATAATCTGAGCTCCTTATACGGGCGGACATTGCCCTTGCTTTGTTCTTCGCGGCTTTTGAACAATGTGCCGCCTTCCAATGTGTAGTGACGCTCCGCCAGAGAGCGGATATTTTTATCGTCCGAAACCAGAAGGAGCGTAGCTTTTCCTTTAAGGCGGGCGAGAAGGCTGTAGATCATGGCATAACCTTCCTTATCGAGCGCCCGGTCGGCATTGTCGAAAAGAATAAGGCGGGGCTTGGTGGCCAGCACACGCACCATGGCGATGCGTTGTTTTAGGCCGGGGGGAATGTTGTCGGTATTGTTGCCACTTAGGAAAGTATCGAAACCGCCGGGGAGTTTTGCCACGTCTTTATCGACGTCTAACAGGGCAGCAACTTCGCGGGCTTGTGCCTCATCTGTCTGGCCGAAACAGGTGATATTGTCGCGGATCGTGCCGCGGAAAATCATCGCGCGGGTGCGGATGTAACCGATATGGTGTACGAGATCTTCGGAAAGGTAGGTATTGATGTTTTCACCGTCGATGTGAACTTCGCCCTCATTGGCCGGATAAATTCCGGCGATCAGATTAAGCAGGGTGGATTTACCCGCACCGTGACCGCCGGAGATCAGCACGGTTTCACCGCGGTGCAAATGAAGTTCGATATTTTTCAGGCAGGGCTCTTCCTCGCTATGATGACGGAAGGACACGTTGTTAAGATCGAGCCTGCCGTCGGGGGAGATATCGGGTGCGCCGCTTGGGCGGGGCATGATTTTTTGTTGCGGGGTTTTGAAAAGCCCCTCGAGATTTTTACGGGCCAGCGCGTAGTCCTGATAACGGGTCCAAAGCGAAAGAGCTTTCTGGACGGGTTGCATGATACGGCCAGAAAGCAGAAGCGTGGCGATCAAGCCGCCGGTAGAGAGCATGCCGCTTAGGACAAACCATGCGCCTGCGCTGATGACGGCGGCGACCATCAGATGGGAAAAGATTGCGCCGATATTAAAGGTGCGGGCGGTTTCCTGCGTTACCTTATAATTCTCATGCGTGGAGGTTTCTTCAAGCGCCTCGTAACGGCGTTCGAAAAATTTTTCCAGAGCGAAGGCTTTGAGGGTATGCACGCCCTCGAGCGATTCAATCAGGAAATTGAAGCGGCGGTCGTCGGCTTTTTCACGGCTGTTCAGAGCGCGCCGCAAACGGTGACCGCGCCAGAGCGAAACGATGACGAAGGCGGCTAGAATAGCGGCGGGCACAACGGCCAGCATGCCGCCGATATAAAGGATCAGAAAAAAGAACAGGGGAACGAAGGAAAGCTCGGCCAATGTGGTCAGCGCATAACCATTGTAAAAATCGCGGAGCTTCCCGACCGCACCCATGCGGTGAATATGTTCGCCAATACCGTAATGACCGATTTGCGAAAGGTCGGCGCTCAGCATCTTTTTCATGGCGCCGCAGGCGAGGCGGTGTTCGTAAGACGCGCCCGCGCGCCCGATCACATAAGCGCGGCAGAGACGCAGAAGCGTTTCCAGCAACACAGCCAGACACACCCCCGTGACGAGCACGGGGAGTGTGCCTGTTCCCGGGTTGGGAAGAATGCGGTCATAGACCTGTAGCGTCATGACCGGTAAAGCGAGCGAAAGGATGTTGATCGCCAGCGTGCAGAGCAAGAGCGAGTAGAGCGCCTGCCTGTGGCCTTCCGGTTTCAAAAGATCCTTTTGAATTTTCTTATTTCCCAACCCGATGGAAATCATATCTATATCAACTTCGCTTTATCCGAAGAGGCCTCCCAATCCGCTTACAACTGCTTCAGGTTCTACATCCAGCGCGCCCAGACCTTCAGACACCGTGCCTACGGGATCGGGCAGAGCGTCTCCGCCGCCGCTGTCAAGGCCGCTGACGACATCGTCGAACAGGCCGTCACTGGTAATGATGCTTTCGGTCCAGGTGCTTTCTTCTTCGCCGGAAGGATCCGATACAGGTTCTTCGCTGCCTTCACCCAGAAGGCCGAGCGCGCTAACAAGATCTTCGGTTTCTCCGCCGATATCGTTAAGGAGCGTGTCTTCGCCCGTTCCGCCTTCGCCGTCATTCACAAGTGGGTCTGCAAGGTTGCCAAGCAGATCGGCATCGGCGTCTATATCAAGATTGATGTCGCCTGTAATTTCCTCTATCGGATCAAGCGGGATATCGGCGGTAACATTGGAATCAAGTCCGCCATCATTATCGTTGTTTTGCTCTAAAATGCCGTCCGTCAGGGGGTTGGTGAGGGCATCAAGCGTGTCGGTCAGGCCGTCATCGCCTTCTTCACCGCCGCCGAGAATTCCACCAAGGTCGGAAATTTGTTCAAGGGTGGAGGAAATGATTTCTTCGCCGCTTCCGGGCAGATCATCAAGGTCGTCCAGTCCGAGGCCGTCCAGCGTGTCGGTGATGATGCCGCCGCCATCGCCGATGCCAACGCTTTCGAGAACCCCGCCCAGCGCGTCATCAACGGAAGCGGTCAGGCCCAGAAGCGTATCATCGAGATTTGTGATCGTATCGGTGAGCTGGGATATTGTTGCGCCGGGGTCCTGAAGATCGAGATCGTCTACCAGTGAAGTAATCTGATCAAGCGTGCCTTGCAGACTTTCGGCTACGCCGCCCAGTTCGGCCAGCGAATCGCTCAGGACATCCAGCCCCGTAAGGTCAGCGATGTTATTCGCCAGCGTTACGGCGGGAGAAAGATCGGCGCTTAAATTAAGGTCGGTCGCAAGGGTGTCGTCGAGCGGAACGTTTAGGCCCGTTTTCACCGTATCCAGCGCGTTCAAATCGAGCTTGAGATTAAGGCCGTCCAGTCCGCCGCTGCCCAGAACGTTTCCCAGAAGGTTGGTAACGTTCTCGGTGATGTTGGTGATTTCAGTTAGTGTGGTAGAGAGATTTTCAGTAAGGTTTTCGGTAAGATTTGTGGCCAGATTGGTGACTTGCGTCAGGTCAATCAGATTATGAATGTCCAGAGTGTTTAAAATATTATCAAGTGAGTTTGTTATTTCGGTGATCGAAGAGGTCAGGGTGATGATGGTATCGCCCAGATCGGTGAAAAGATTGTCCACCAGCTGAACCGTATCACCGAGATTTATTTCTATGAGAGTATGGCCATCGCCGGAATTTCCATCCTGCCCGTTCGTTCCGTCCTTGCCGTCGGTCGGAGTAGGGATTTCGGGAATATCCGGCGTCCGACCGCTGCTTCCGTTTCTCCCGCTTGCACCGTTTTGTCCGCTTGAACCGCGCAAGGTATCGGAGATGTTAAGGCCGGAACCGGCGGGGGCAAAAGAGCCCGCATCGGAGGAGAGCTGGGAGGCACTTAGGGAACCTACCGTAGAGGACGCAAAATTCCCCCCGCCGCTGTTGTCCGAGGCGCTTGCATCGGAATTGGAACCGGATGTCCCGGGAATATTAAACTGGCCCGCGGCGTTTGCGCCGGAATTCTGGCTGCTCTGATCATCCGCTGTTATAGAAAAGGCGAAACCGGTTGGCGCGTTATTGCTGCTGCTGAAGGCAAAGTTTTCGGTTCCTGTGATGTTAAATGCGTTATTGGCGCTGAGCGCCGCGTCGGTCTGGGAGGCTTGCAGGCTGGCATAGGCCATGTTACCGGAGCCGAACAGACTTTCGGTCACACCATCAAGATCGTCGGCGGAATACTGGTCCGCATCCAGCTTGCTTGCCGGTATGACAATCGGGGTATTCGACCCTTCGAAAAAAGGTTGAGCTATGCTCTGATTTTCGCCCGCCATTTTAAATTCTCCCTAAAGATATAACGGCAAGGACCCTTACCGATGTATTCAGAATATCAATCGAAAGTTGTAGAGGTGTAAATTTTGTGTTTCAATTCAAGCACAGGATGTTTCAATTTCATTACAGCCTAAAGTATGTAACCTATGGATACCCTCCTCGTTGTTGAAGATGACAAGATCATGCGCCAGATGCTCAGAGAAACGCTGGAGCAGCATGATTTCCTGATCCTTGAGGCCGCGCATGGCAAGCGGTTGATGGAAATAATTTCCGAACATAACGTCGATCTGATTTTGATGGATATGGGTTTGCCCGATGGTAGCGGCATCGATTTTATGCCGCGCATCCGCAAATGCACCAATGCGCCTGTGATCATTGTCAGCGGCGACCGGGGAAAAGTGGAAACGTTGAACGGCTTTAAGGCGGGCGCGGATGATTATATTGATAAGCCGTTTGATCCCGAAATTCTTGTGGCGAGGGTGAGAGCGACCTTGCGGCGCTATAAGGGCAGTGAGGCCAACCAGAACGAGCATAACGGCCAGAGCGAAAAGAATGAAAAAATAAAATTCGATCAATGGATTTTCGACCGTGCCCGGTTCCAGATTTTCAATGCTAAAGGGCAGCCCGGTGATTTGACGGTGTGTGAATTTCAGCTTCTCGACACGCTGATTACCGGAGCGGGAAGGGCCTTAAAGCGGGAAGAGCTTTGCGAGGCCGTGCGTGAAGAACGATATGTTCCGACCCCGCGGGCGATTGATGTTAAGATTACGCGCATCCGTAAAAAAATCGGCGATAACCCGCACGATCCGCAAATTATAAAGACGGTGCGCGGGGTCGGTTATATGGTGGAAACGGAAATAGTTTCCCATTTATAAGGCCGCAACCTACGATAGTACTTCACACACATGTTTTTTGATCAATTTCGCACAGGCGTGTATTTTTAAGGGTGGGAGTTCTCCCGCTTCTATTAAACCCCTTTTCTTACGATTGGAATTGCTTATGCGATTAACATGTCTTTATGCCGTGCTGGGTTTTGTTCTATTCACTTATCCGGTCGCCGCGGAAAATCATAACGGGTATCAAGACCTTGGCGATATTCTTGTTAAGGTTTACGAGAGCAACCCCACATTAATGGCGGCGCGCGAAGAATTGGAAGAAACCAAAGAGCTTTATCCGCAGGCACGTGCGGGGTGGTTGCCCTCGGTCACAGGCGAGACGAGCGTATATGCCAGCGATATAGATAACAGCAATTTCGGTGGCGCGGATGGTTCCACTACCAAAGATGTAACTTTGAGCGTTGACCAGCCGATCTGGCGGGGAGGGCGGACCTTCGCCGAAACCAAACGGGCCAAAGAACTGATCCATGCCGGGGAAGCGGTTTTGAGAGAGGCGGAGCAGGATATTTTCCTTGAAACCGTTACGGTTTATATGAACGTTTTGCGCGATAAGGAATTACAGGAGCTGCGCCGTCAGAACGAGGGGATATTGATGCGTGAGCTTCGCGCGGCATGGGAGCGTATGGATATCGGCGATATTACCGATACGGACGTGCAGCAGGCAAAAGCGCGTCTTTCAAGGGCGAAGTCGGAACATATCGAGGCGAAAAAAGAATCGGAAATAAGCCATGCGGAATTCGAACAGGTGACGGGGATAAAGCCGCCTGACAAGCTGATGGTGCCTTATATGAAGCTGGGCATACCGCCGACGCTGGGCGAGATGTTTAGTATGGCGGAAAACCGGAATGCGGCGCTGAGCATTGCCAAATTCGAGCAAAGCGCATCGGAGCATAATGTGGACGCGGTATTTCGGGAGCTTTTGCCACAAGTCTCAGCCTTTGCATCCTTCAACCAGCAATACGACCCGCAGCCGGGCATTGTTGATGACAGCCGGAATCAAACTGTGGGTTTGCGGGCGAGCATTGCGCTGTATCAGGGCGGGGCGACCAGATCGCGTCATCGCGAGGCGCGCCATACCGCCAAGCGCAGGGCTTATGAGATTCAGGAAACGCGCCGCCGCGTAAAACAGGAAGTGATCAGTAACTGGCGGAGCTATGAGGCGGCGAAGGCGCAGACCGAAACGCGGAAAGAGGAAATCGAAGCGGCGGAAAAGGCGTTAAAGGGTGTAAGGGAAGAAGCGCGGATAGGTCAGCGCACGGTGCTGGATATACTTGACGCCGATCAGGAAGTGATCGACGCCAAGGTATCTTTGTCACGGGCAAGGCGAAACGAGACTGTTGCCATGTTTGCGCTTGCCGCCAGTTTAGGGCTTCTGGATACCGGTCTGTTGAGATCGGTATCGCAGTAGCTTAACGGGTCGCAATCACATAGACCGCGTGAATAATGCCAGGCAGAAAACCGAACAGGTCACCTATGACGCTATCTTGTGTTCTGCCTAAGGGCATTTTGATATTCCTTTTTTAAAGGATGCTATTATTCGGTTGTGGCGTCATCGACTGCGTCGGAAACTTCTTCCGCAGCTTTTTCCAACGAACTTTTATTATCGCAGGCACTGATCAGCATCGGTGTGGATGTAAGTACCAGCGCCAGTAAAAACAATTTAAAAACCTTCATAATTTCAACTCCTTCGTGTTGTTGTTGCGGCCTAGCCAACGGCTTCGGACGTTTTAAGTTCTATTTTCGCGCTTTTCCCGCTTCTCCGGCGACGCTTCCGGCTTGATAAAAACCGGAAAATGCCCGGAGCCTGTATGAGGTCCGAGGTGGAGAGCGCGGTAATTTTCGCTTTCGGAGATGAGAATATAGCCCATTGGCGTGCCAAGCAACGGGAAGTTTGCGGGCCAGATAATCTCATAGCCATAGGCGCTTAGCGGATTTTTTAGTTTGGTTTTTTAAGGAAGTACCGGAAGCGGTTCATCGATTTTCTGATCGGCGATATTTTCGACATAGGGTGGAAGTCAAATAACCGCAATGTGGCGTTGATGCGGGAGCATTTGGGCGGGGTTTAGGGCGGGATTACTTTGGTGTGGGTTTTTGGGTTCGTCTTTTTTCTGTCTCTATACGAATGTATTCTTCATTAGCTTTATCAATGAGATCAAAGATTTGATGGTATGCGATTAGATACTTTTTTTCGCCGCTTAATTTCGCAGCACAATGAAGTGTTGTTCTATAGTTGAGTAAGAAACAAGTAAATCCGTTATAATGATCAATAACAGGGTTTTCACTTAATTTTCTAACACCACTATCTATATTGTTAATTCCCTTGACAATTTTTTCTACAAGTTCCATTTCCATGCGGGATAAGGCGTTGGCGTCTTCTATAGTTAATGTGTAGTGTCCTCTGAGTTCCTTGGATAGTAGCCAGGTTTCCTTGATTTTTATGGCGCCAAACCAGTATGTGGTTTCTGGGGAAAACCAACTATGGTTTAATACTGCAAGAAGATTTGCTGCAATTAATGCAGATTTAAATCTTATAAGTTGTTCTGCTCTGCGTCGGGAAATTAAATGCTCGATATGGGGAACTAATAAAGCCGTCCCCCCGACTAGCACTAGAAGTAAAGTCGAACACAATGTTTGGTAGTGGTATAAGAATCCGGAGCCATCCTTGGGCATCTGTGAAATCATGGTCTGGGACGCCCAAAGCACACAGTAATACCCAAACAACACGGAGGTTAGAAAGGCAGCGCCGATTAATCCGTAGCGTATGATTTGTGTAGTGTATTTTTTCACCAGATTACTGTGCCAATATCATTTGATAATGTCTAGTTTGTGGGCGGGATTACTTTGGGGCGTCCGCCTTCGCTGGCGCTTTCGGCGTGACTTCCAAAGTGGCAAACGCTAAATTCGGCTGACGCCTCATTAAGCTTATTGTCGAACCATGGGTTCGTTCACCTTGCCCGTATCCGCCATTAAAAAAGGGCCCTTCAAGGGGGCCCCATTTTAATGGCGGAGAGAGCGGGATTCGAACCCGCGTAGGGTTTAACCCCTAACACGCTTTCCAAGCGTGCGCCTTCAGCCACTCGGCCACCTCTCCTTTGCGAAATCGCTGGGGCACACTAGCGCCTAACTTTTAAAAATTCAAGCCTTTGCCGTTTTTTGTAAATATTGGTATAGTATGGGGGTTAACGGCGGCGTAAACGGCGCGGTTTATGTGATTCAAAGGGGAGTTTTCCATGCTCGGCATACAGGTTTTCATCATTATCATTCTTTTACCGTTTCTGGCCGCGCTGGGGCACGATGCGTGGCTTTATTACGAGGGCGGAATGGAGGCTTTCAAGCTGACCTCCGCCGGGTTCCTCTGGACGCATTATCATCCGGACTCGTTTAAATGGGCGGCGGAAAATCTGGGGCAGGGAGTCTGGGACGTTCTGAACTGGCTGTTGCCGCAAAAGGCAGTGTATATCACCAGTGTGCTGCCGGCCGTATTCTGCCCGCTTTTGCTGATTTTATATGTTTTCCGCTTGTGGCCGTTCGATCCGGACCGCGGGGTATATGTTTCCCCCGGCCACCGCGCCCGCACAGGGGTTAGAGACCACCGCCGGAAATAAAGTTTTTGACGCAGGTGTCAAGAATTTCGAGGTCTTGTGGCCTTGAAAGGCTGTGGTCGCCGTCATCGATAAAGGTAATGCCCACATTCTCAGAGCCGAAAGCGGCCTGAATATCCAGCGCGGTTTGTTCCGGCACGCTGGCATCTTGCCGTCCCTGCAGGAGGTGAATAGGGAAGGGCAAAGAGTGTTTTTTACCCAGCAGGAAATTTTTCGCCCCGTCCTCGAGCAGGGCTTTGGTCACGATATAGGGCTCGTCACTATAATCATTGGGAAGTTCGTAATAGCCCTTTTCCTCGAGGGAGGCTTGCTGCGCCGGTGTGATGTGCGGAGCGTCGAAATTTTTGGAAAAATCGGGCGCGGCGGCAATGCCGATCAGGGCGGAGATCTGCCGGGCCCGCGCGGCGGCGATCAAAAGCGCGATCCACCCGCCCATGGAGGAGCCGATCAAAATAACGGGTTTGTGGTTTGGATTAACATGATCCAGCACGGCGAGCGCGTCGTCGCGCCAGAGCGAGATTGTGCCGTCTTCGAACGCGCCGCCCGATTGCCCGTGGCCGGAATAATCGAAGCGCAAATAGGCCTGCCCCCTTTCTCTGCATTTACTTTCGAGGAACTGGGCTTTCGTTCCTGTCATATCCGAGCGGTAACCGCCGCAAAACATCAGAAGGGGGAAGTTTTCGCCATCGCCGGAGGCTGGAGTGTAAATGTAAGCGAGATCGGGTTGGCCGCTGCGGCGCAGGAATTGTGTCATTTCGGGCTATCCTCTTTTCTTGCTAATCCGCTGCCAGAGCTATATACATTAAAGCCATGAGCAAGTATTCGCAACAGCCCGTTATTCTGCAAATCGTTCCTGTTCTCGGCCCCGGTGGGGCGGAGCAGGGCTGCATCGACGTGGCCGCGGAACTGGTGCGCGCCGGAGCGCAGGCGATTGTGGTTTCCAATGGCGGTCACCGCGTGCATGAGCTGGCGCGCCACGGCGTAACACATATCAATTTGCCCGTGGATTCCAAAAACCCGCTGATCATTGTGATGAATGCGGCGCGGCTGGCGCGGATAATCGAGCGTTACAACGTTAATATCGTACATGCGCGAAGCCGCGCCCCGGCGTGGAGCGCATGGCGGGCGTGCAAGAAAACGGGGGCGCATTTCGTGACCACATGTCATGCGCCGTATAATATTTCCGGCCGGATGAAGCGTGCCTATAACGCGGTGATGACATACGGGGAGCGCGTGATCGCGATTTCGCAATATGTCTCGGACTATCTTCAGGATAATTACAAGATTAACGCAAACCGCATCCGCCTGATCCACCGCGGCATTGCGCTGGATAAATTCCATCCCACTGCTGTGACGGCGGAGCGCCTGATCCAGCTTGCCAAGAAATGGCGCATACCGGACGGAGCGAATATCGTTATGTTGCCGGGCCGTATTACGCGCTGGAAGGGGCATCACGTGCTGATCGAGGCGATGACGATCTTGCAGCGCAAGGATCTTTTTTGCGTGATGATCGGGTCGGATCAGGGGCGCGACGGATACCGTAAAGAGCTGGAGGATTCTATCGCCGCGAACGGACTCTCGGGGCAGGTGCGTATTGTCGATCACTGCGATGACATGCCCGCCGCCTATATGATGGCCACGGTGGTGGTTTGCCCGTCTACCGATCCGGAAGGGTTCGGGCGCGTGCCGGTGGAGGCGCAGGCCATGGGCCGCCCGATTGTGGCGAGCGATCACGGCGGGGCGAAGGAAACAATTGTGCGCGGAGAGACCGGATGGCTGGTGACGCCGGGCGATGCGGCAGAGATGGCCACTGCGATCGAGCAGGCATTATCGCTGGAGCCATCGCAGCGGGCGATGCTGGCCACGCGCGCTATGGCGCATATCGCAGCGAATTTTACCCGCGAGCAGATGATGGATAAAACGCTGGACGTTTACGCCGAGCTTTTGAAGGGACGGTTTGCAAGCATGCATGGCGCTGCGCAGCCCTTTACCAGCAAAAAATCGCCGGACCGTGTGCGCGGTATGAAAGCAGCGGGGTAGGTTTTTAAAGATCATGATCGCCGCCCCCACGCCGACATACCGCAATATCCTTGTCATCAAGTTAGGGGCGCTGGGCGATTTCATACAGGCGCTGGGGGCGATGAAGGCGATACGCAGCCATCACAAGGGCGCACAGATCACGATTCTCACTACCGCGCCGTTCGAAAGCCTTGCCCGCGATTGCGGATATTTCGACAAGATCATTATCGACAAAAAGCCGAAATTTTACGACCTGAAGGGATGGATGAGCCTTTGCAATACGCTCAGCGGCGGGAAGTTCGAGCGCGTTTACGATTTACAAAACAACGACCGCACGTCGTTTTACCTGAAAATTCTCAGCCCGCGGCCCGAATGGGTGGGCGCGGCGAAGGGGGCATCGCATCGCAATGCCTCGAAATCGCGCACGGCGGGCCATGCGTTCGACGGGCATAAGGAAACGCTGGCGCTGGCGGGGATTAAAAACGTGCAGGTCGATACGCTGAACTGGATGAAGGACAATATTTCATACTTCGCGCTGCAGCCGCCTTACGTGCTTCTGGTGCCGGGATGCGCGCCCTCGCGGCCCGAAAAGCGCTGGCCGGCGGAAAATTATGCGCGGCTCGCTAAGGCACTGGCGGCGATGGGATATCAACCCGTCATTTTGGGCACGGACAGCGAAAAGGAAATAGCGGCGCAGATTCATAAGGAATGCCCAGCGGCGCTGGATTTAACCGCAAAAACGAATTTAAAACATATCGCCACGCTGGCGCGCGGTGCGGCAGGCGCAATCGGCAACGATACCGGGCCCTTGCATCTGATCGCGGCGAGCGGGTGTCACAGTGTTGCGCTTTTTTCCGGCCATAGCGATCCGGTCAAGCACAAACCGCTGGGCAAAGATGTGAAAATCGTTCGCCGGAGCGATATGCGCGATATTGATGTGCAGGATGTTCTGGATGCCCTTTCACCGCAGGAAACGGGTCAAGACGCAAAACCCGCTGTTTTGCATTAGCCAATTCTATTCTTCCGGCCTTCCCAAATCTTCCAGCGCGCTTTTGCCGGGAAGGCGGCGCAGTATCATCTGGGTCAAACCGTCGGGCAGCGTCATGAACAGCCAGACGAAAAACGCGGTGGGGAGGGGGAAGGCGATACGCCCCTTATTCTTTGCTAGACCGTCAGCGATAATTTTCGCCGCCTTGTCCGTATCCATCAATAGCGGCATGGAATATTCGTTCACGGCCGTCATGCGCGATTTCACAAAGCCGGGGCAGACAACGCTCACCCCCACTCCGGTAGTCGCAAGCGAGCCGCGCAGGGCTTCGCCGTAGACTTTTACGGCGGCCTTGGATGCGCAATAGGCGGGAGCGCCCGGAAAACCGCGATATCCAGCCAGCGAGGCGATAATGGCGATATGCCCGCGCCCGCGTCTGATCATGGCGGGGATTAGCGGCTGGATGGTGTTTAAAACGCCGTTTACGTTCACATTGAAAATTTGGCGCACCTGTCCGGCGCTTTCAGGCTCACCCTCCCCGGTTCCGCCGGAAATGCCCGCATTGGCAATGACCAGATCGACGGGGGCGGTGTCATCTATAGATTTGAGGAAACGGTTCATCGCGGCCTCGTCACAGACATCAAGGATTTTTCCTTCTGTGGTTGCGCCTTTTTTCCGGCAGGAGTTTACGATTTTATCAAGGCGGTCCTTATCCCGTCCGGTCAGGTAAAGGGATATGCCGGGGGCTGCATAATGCGCGGCCAACGCCGCACCGATGCCGCTTGATGCACCGGTAATGACGATAGTTTTGAAGGTCATATTCTCTTCCTTCTCCAGGCGTCATCATCCATAAAGGAGTGCAGCAAAGCTGCAAGCATATGGATTCCGGCAGTTTAAGCTGCTTCGCCTTTGGCTCTGCAGGCCGCCGGAATGACGTATGATTTATTGTGGAGAAAAGGTTAGCAGAGGACGGTATGATTTGTATAATGGTTTAAATTCTATATGCCGGAATGACGATAGAAGGATAGTGAATTGAGTGAATTGAAACGCCGCGGCCTTATGTATGTGATGTCTTCGCCCTCGGGTGCGGGTAAGACGACGATCACGCGGGCCTTGCTTCAGAACAATCCGGATGTGGCGGTGTCGGTTTCGGCCACAACGAGAACGCGCCGCGCCGGGGAAGTGCACGGACAGGATTATTATTTCGTTTCGCCTGACGAGTTCCGCGACATGGTAGAGGCGGGCGAGATGCTGGAACATGCCAAGGTGTTTGAGCATTATTACGGCACCCCGCGCCAGCCCGTGGAAGAAGCGTTGAAAGAGGGCAAAGACGTTCTATTCGACATTGACTGGCAGGGCACGCAGCAACTGGTGGAACAGGCGCGCGAGGACCTTGTGACGGTTTTCATCCTGCCACCGAGCCGCAGCGCGCTGGAAAAACGCCTGCGCACCCGTTCGATCGACACGCATGAAAGCGAGAAGGACATACGTTTGCGCATGTCCAAAGCGGCGGATGAAATGTCGCATTATTCCGAATATGATTACGTGATGATCAACGAGGATGTCGAGCTTGCCATCGTGCAGGCGCAGATGATTCTGGATGTCGAACGCCTGAAACGCCGCCGCCTTGTGGGGCTTTCGGATTTCGTACGCGGCCTGAAGGAAGGGCTTTAGGTGCGTTCGGCGGTGGGGGCGTCCACCGTGGCGGCGGGCGCGGGCGCAAGTTCCATCGTGGCCTTGAGACGGGCTAGCCAAGGCCGCGGTAAAAACGCTACAAGCACACCTTCGTCCTCATCAGTGTGAGCCTTAAAACGAAAAATTGTAAAGTGCGGATTTCTTCGACCATAGCTGTGCATTGTTCTGAAACGATCATAGGAGGCAATTTCAGGAAGCGTGCCAGGATCGAAAAAACTTTCTATAGCTTCGAAAGGTATTAAATACCCCCGGGGAGAATTTGCTTGCGTTAAAAGGTATATGTCTGGAAATTGACCTTCTCCGGCCTCGGTGAAAGCCTTTTTCATGGCGTGAATTTTCGTATTTGAAACCATTGTGCCCGTGATTTCACCTACCATGCGTTCTGTTAGTGTGCTTTGAACGGTATCCCAGATATTACGAGCGTTTTCGGGCGGGATGTGCGAAATGGGTGGGATATTCGTGTATTCTTGCGCGGCTATTACTGCCGTTAGGCTTTTATAATCCTCTATATCTGCTCTGGGTATACCGAAACCGTCTGGAACAGAAATATCCTTTAAATCTGGCGTACCGTTTTTGCCGTTGTCCGGAGGTGTGTCAGGGCCAGTTAGCTGTGGTTCAGGTTCAGCCAGTGCACCGTCGGGAGAAACAAAACGGAAATCTGTGAGATTTTTCTCAACCCAGCTTGGCCTTGCCACGCGGAACAAAACTTCGGGTTTTAATGTGATGGGGTCGATTTTGTCGCCTATGACCGGTTCGATATGAGGGTCTTTTTCAGTCGGAAGGGGTCCGCCATCGGTGATTAGTCGGATAAGATTGGAACGTAAAAGTTGAGGATTGGGAAGGTCGCTGATTTTTGTCGGCGGTTTTTTTGTCTTTACAGAGACCTCTATAACGAACGCCGGTGATTTTTCCGGGGGTAGCAGGTAGGCCATGCTACCGTGATTATCGAGTTTTACCGCCAGCACGAGTGGTTTTCCTTTTGCTGTTTCGTGCTTTTCAGCTGTTTCTAAAATTTCGGGAATGCCCGTAGCATTTCCGAGAGCATCAATTGTCCAGACGACCGCATCGGGGGGTGGAAGCGTTAAACGATTGGAGGCAAGGACAGGAAGGCCATTTTTGAAAGCAGATTTTGCACGTGCCATAATTTTTACTCTAAATAGTTACTTAAAAAAACGCCCAACAATTAACATATTGTGACGTCATGTCAAGGTTTAATGGAAATTGCTTTGGCGAGGCGGATGAAATCGGCGACGGATAGTTCTTCGGCGCGCATGGTGGGGTCGATGTTACATTCTTCCATGGCAGTGGTGTAATCCTTTAGGCTGGAGCGGAGCATTTTGCGGCGCTGGCCGAAAGCGGCGGCGGTGAGGGTTTCTATTGCCTTAAAGGGCGGGGCATCGGTCTCTGGCGGGCGGGGAGTGAAACGCACCACGGAAGAGGAGATTTTGGGCGGCGGGGTGAACGCGCCGGCGGGCAAATCCATCACTTTTTTGGTTTCACACAGCCAGCCCGCGAGGATGGAAAGCCTCCCGTAGGCTTTGGTGCCGGGCCGCGCGGTGATGCGCTCGGCCACTTCCTTTTGGAACATCAGGGTCATGGAATTATACGCGCCCGCATCCTGTCTTATCTGCGCGAGCCAGCCGGTCAAAAGCGGCGTGGCGATGTTATAGGGCAGATTGGCGACAATGGCGCGAGGCGCGGGAACAAGCGCGGTAAGATCGGCGGTGAGGGCGTCCTGCTGTAACAGCCGCAGCCGCCCGTTTGCCGCGGCCTGCAGGCTTTGCAGGGCCTCTATGGCGCGGGGGTCGAATTCCAGCGCGGTGACGCTGGCGGCGTCCGTCTTTAACAGAGAGCGGGTGAGCCCGCCGGGGCCGGGGCCGATTTCGATCACGTGGACGCCCGACAGATCGCCCGCGCCGCGCACGATTTTATCGGTGAGGTTGAGGTCGAGCAGGAAGTTCTGGCCCAGTTTTTTTTCGGCCCGTAAATTATGAGCGGCGATGATTTCCCGCAAAGGGGGAAGGGATTCGATGGCAGCGGCGTTACTGGACACGGTATTCCACGAAGGCGCGGCCCTTCAGGTCCAGAAAACGGCTGCGCTGCATCCTATCGAGGCGCTCAAGCTCCAGATCCTGTGTGATCTGGGCGCGGGAGGGTAGCGTGTCTTCGGTAATCCGGCGTTTGTCGCGCAGCATCAGAATGCGGTAGCCCTCAAGCGCGCGGATGGGATCGCTGATCTGATTTTTTTCCATCTGGCTAAGGGCCGCGCTGGTTTGCTCGGAAACTTGCCCCTGACTGATCCAGCCCAGATCACCGCCCTGCGGCGCGCCTGCGGCCTTGGAAAATTGTTGTGCCACGCGGAAGAACGGCGCTTTTCCTTCGCGAATCTGCGTCGTCAGATGATAGGCAAGCTCGCGCACTTCCTGCTCTTCCTGAGGCGAGTTTACGGGCAGGAAAATTTCCGCGGCCAGATATTCCTCCAGCCCGATATTGCGGCGGATGCGTTCGAGCACGGCGTCAACATCGGTCTCGCTGATGGAAATCTGCGGGCGCAGGACGTGCTGGATCACGCTGTTCCAGGCGATCTGCGCCTTGATCTGGCGCTCCATGGTGGCGAGGGAGATACCGCTGGTCTCAAGCGCTTTCTGGAATTGCTCGGGCGTCATATTGTTGCGCTCCGCCAGCTGGGCGAAGCCTGTGGCGATATTTTCGTCCGTAATCTCCATCTCCAGCCGCTCGGCTTCCTGAAGCTTGATCTGTTCCTCGATCAGGGAGCTTAATACCTGCGGCGTCAGGTGCTTGACCGTATCGGGGTTGAGTTTGAGGCCGGAGGAAACGGCGACCATGTAGATACGTTCGTTCAGGTCGGAATAGCTGATGGCGTCTTCGTTGACCACGGCAGCAATGCTTTCTGTCTGGGCGTTTGCAGCAAATGGCAGCGCCAGAAGGAAAAGCACGATGAACGGAAAAATTATACGCATGATGCGTTTATAATACGATAAACCCGGCTTGGCAAATAAGCTTGCGATCATGCGGCAAAACGCCCGCCGGCGCGGTAGGTTTCAAGGTATAGCGGCAGGATCAGATCAAGCGCGGTGGGGTGGATGTCCAGATCCTCGAGGTTCAGCGCTTTTTGCGATACCACGTTATCGGTTTTCAGGCTTTCGACCTGATCGCGGGTGAGCGGCGGATTGGGGATAACGCCCATGAAAAATGCCTGAATTTTCGCCATGCAGAACGGGATTTTCACCAGTTTGCGCTGGCGGCCTGTAAATTTAAACAGGCGCTGGTAGATTTCGCGGAAGTTCAAAATCTCCGGCCCGCCAAGCTCGTAGATATTGCCGGGAGTATCTTCGCGCTCAAGTGCGGCCATAGCCGCATCGGCCACATCGCCGGCAAAAACGGGTTGGAACCGCGTCCAGCCGCCGCCGATAAGCGGAAGTGCGGGCAGGTAGCGCGCCATTTCGGCGAACATGTTGAAGAAGGAATCCCCTTCTCCGAAAATTACGGAAGGGCGCAGGATAGTAGCGGTTTTAAAGTTTTTGTGCAGGAGTTTTTCCCCCTCCAGCTTGGTCTGGGCGTAGCGGGAGGTGGAATCCTCGATGCCCAGCGCGGAAATATGGACGAGGCGTTTAACACCCTCGTTTTTGCACGCCTTGGCGATTTCGGCTGGAAGGTCGGTATGGATACGCGTAAAATCACCCTTCTTTTTTTCGGCCAGAATGCCAACGCAATTCACCACGTAATCGGAACCCGAAACGGCGAGCGCGATACTGGCTGGATCGCGGTAGTTACAAGCAAACGGAACGACCTGACCCACGGAGCCCGCGGGTTTGAGGAAATAGGCGCTTTCCGGCACGCGGGTGGCGACCTTGATACGGATGCTGCGTTTGGCAAGCTCGCGCACGACAAGCGAGCCGACAAAGCCGGTACCGCCGAATACGGTGGCTGTTTTGTAATTACGCGTCATGAGGGCTCCTTTTTTTCATCAATATGGCTTTCGTATTTACTCAAGTCCAGATGAAACTTTTAAGGCAAAGCGTACGAATATAACAATATGATAAAAAATATTATTTTGGCTCTGATTGTAATCTTTGCTTTGGCTTTTTGGAGCCAGCATGTTTCCTCCTCTGAAAAGACAGACATTCATTCTTCTCAAGCTCCTATAGTTGTCGAGCTTTTCACTTCGCAAAGCTGCTCTTCCTGCCCGCCCGCAGACAAGGTTCTAACTGCTTTAGCACAGCATGAAAATGTGATTGCCCTGTCTTGTAACGTGACCTATTGGAACCATTTAAGCTGGAAAGACACGCTATCCCGCCAGTTCTGCACGGACCGCCAGCGGGGGTACGCCTCCGCCATGAATTCCCGCCGTGTGTATACGCCGCAAATGGTGGTGAACGGGGGTGTGGAGTTTATAGGTTCCGCCCGTGGCAAGGCGCAGGCGGCGGTCAATAAGGCCGCGGGTAAGATTAAAGCCATAGAGATTTCAAAATCGGGAAATGTAATGCAAATTTCTCTCCCCGAAATTGAAAAAGGCACCTATACGCTTTGGGTCATGGGGATTGGTGAATCTCTGACGCAGGATGTGCCGTCAGGTGAAAATCGCGGCAAATCACTGCACTATACCAATCCTGTCAGTACGCTTGATAACCTCAAGGACTGGGACGGCTCTGCCCAAACTCGTGAATACGAAATTCTGGACGATCTTACAGGTATCGCCATTATCGCCCAACCAGACCGTTATGAACCCATCGTTGCAGCGGGGAAAGCCGATTTCTAAGAGGATTTTTCAGGCTGCGTTTGCGGCTAGTTTCGGAAGATTGTGATAACGATTGAACTCTTCAACTGCATCATCAAAGATGGGCTCGCCTTCGTCCGGACCATCCGGTTGACGAGAGAATATTTTCCAACCGTAATAGTTAAGTAAAAAGGCCTCTACATAAAAATTCAACGCAGCTGTAAGAACAGCCCCTTGTGTTTTGAAGCCCAAAGATTGCCGAATTTTTTCAATTCTGCCCAAGCCGTTTTCGTCTACAACAAGTCTCAAGTTTACTTCTAATTGTCTATCAATCGGAAAATTCAAAACGGGAAATTTCTTACTGGCTTGAAAAACTCTAAAATATTCGCCGCCAGCTTCCGTTGTTTTTGTATAGTGTTCAAAAAGCTTAACCGCATCATGCATAAACCCCGTAGGGGTTAAGGGATCTTTTTCCCCAGAGTTTATTATCTTTAAAGCCTTTTTTAGATTATAGGCGTCATGGCCGGTAACAGAAAAGGGGATACCCGGGAGCTGTGCGTCTTCTGTGGCCTTAGTTTTAAAGAGGGCAGGTAAGCGACCAGATATTTTTTTCCAAAAATCGTCAAACATGAGAGCGTTTTATGAAAAAAAATACTCAAAATCAATATAAAATTTAAGCCTTCTTCACAAAACTATCCATCACGCGTTTATGGCCGGAATGTTCGAAATTGATGTCGAGTTTATGGCCATCAATATTGGTGATTTTTCCGTAGCCAAATTTATCGTGGAACACGCGATCACCTCTTTTAAAGAGACCCTCTCTCTGGGCTTGCCTTGCTCGCCCTTCCCTCTCCCTTAAGGGAGAGGGATTAAGGGAGAGGGCGCGGGGAGAAAAACCACTTGAATCCCAATGCTGGGACCTTCCGCCGCCATAGCCACCCATATCGGATGTTACATCGACTTGTGCGGGCGGCAACTCATCAACAAAGCGCGAGGGCAGGGCATTCACATAGTTACCGTAGATACGGCGGTTTCCGGCAAAGGAGATATAAGCTTTCTTACGCGCGCGGGTGATCCCGACATAGGCAAGGCGGCGCTCTTCCTCCAGCCCCTTAAGTCCTTTTTCATCCATAGAGCGCTGGGAGGGGAACAACCCTTCCTCCCACCCCGGTAGGAAGACTGTATCGAATTCCAACCCCTTCGCGCCGTGGAGCGTCATAATCGTCACAAATTCTCCATCGGCATTGTCCTGATTTTCGAGCACAAGGGCGACATGCTCCAAAAACTCTTGCAAGCTCTCATAATCCTGCATGCCGGAAACAAGTTCGTTTAAGTTCTCAATCCGCCCCGGTGCTTGCGGTGTGTTATCCGTCTTCCACATTTGCAGGTAACCGGATTCTTCCAGAACTGCGCTTGCCAGCTCCGCATGGTGCATATTCCCCGCCAAAGATCTCCAACGCTGCAAATCATCAATAAATTTCATCAGCGCGGCTTTAGTCTTGCCCGTAAATTCATCGGTTTGCGTCATATCCATGATGGCGTCATTCAGACAAATACCGTGCGTACGCCCATAGGCATAAAGTTTTTTCACCGTCGCATCGCCGATAGACCGCTTGGGCACATTGATAATACGCTCCAGCGCCAGATCGTCGGCAGGCTGCGCGATAATGCGTAAATAAGCCAGGGCATCGCGAATTTCTTGACGCTCATAGAAACGCGGCCCGCCAATCACCTTATACGGCACGCCCAGCTGAATAAACCGCTCTTCAAACTCGCGGGTCTGGAAGCCCGTGCGCACCAGCACGGCAATCTGGTTGAGGGAGCAGCCTTTATAATAATTGTCATCCTGAGCGGAGGCACGAAGTGCCGAAGTCGGAGGATCTCCTTGGGTTGCATGAGATTCTTCGACTACGCTCGCCCCGGATTCAATCCGGGGCTCGCTTCGCTCAGAATGACATGATTTTAGATAGAGTTCGTGCTTGCGCTGAAGCTGCTCAATCTCTTCGCCAACCCAGCGTGCTTCAGCTTCTCCGTCCCAGAGACCTCGCACAGAGACTTTCTCGCCTTCTCCGGCTTCGCTCCAAAGCTCTTTGCCCAAACGGCTTTCATTATTGCCGATCACTGCACCGGCGGCTTTCAGAATGTTATTGGTTGAACGGTAGTTCTGCTCCAGCCGGATAATCTTCGCGCCCGGAAAATCATGTTCGAATTTTAAAATATTCCCGACTTCTGCGCCGCGCCAGCCATAGATCGACTGGTCATCGTCACCGACACAGCAAATGTTGCAAACCTTGTTGCCTTGCCCGTCCTGCCCCTGCGCCAGAAGCCTTAGCCACATATACTGCGCAACGTTAGTGTCCTGATACTCGTCCACCATGATATAGCGGAATTTGCGCTGATAATCCTCCAGCACCGCCTTGTTTTCCGGGTTTTTCAGGATGGTTATCATATGAAGGAGCAGATCACCAAAGTCACACGCATTCACGGCCTTTAATCTTGTCTGGTATTCCTTATAAAGCTCTCCCAGCGCGCCGCCTGCAACATCGCCCACCTCGTCCAGATTGACCCGCGATGGCACAAGCCCACGATCTTTCCAGCGGTCGATATAATGGATCATCGCCTTGGGCGCCCATTTCTTGGTATCGATATTCCGCGCTTCCATGATCTGTTTCAGAAGACGCACTTGATCATCCGGATCAAGGATTGTGAAATTGGAAGACAGTCCCACAAGGTCGGCATGTTTGCGCAGCATACGCACAGCCAGCGCATGGAACGTACCCAGCCACCACCCTTCCACAGGGGCACCGTTCAGAAGCTTGCTGACACGCTCTTTCATTTCCTGCGCGGCCTTATTGGTAAAAGTCACCGCCAGAATTTGTGAGGGATATGCCTTACCCGTTTGCAGCAAATGCGCAAGGCGCGTTGTCAGCACGCGGGTCTTGCCCGTACCCGCGCCCGCCAGCACCAGCAAAGGCCCGTCCAGCGTCTCTACTGCTTCGCGCTGCTCGGGATTAAGACCCTGAAAATAAGGGGCGTCGGCACGCATCCCTGCTATGGCCATTTGTGAAATGGATTGTTCGTTCATGGTTACAAAATAGGGTTATGCACGGCGCAAAAGCAAGGGCGGCAATGCTTTTATGGGCGGTTTATTCCGCCGCACCGTCTTGTGCGGATTTTTTGTGCTCGTGAGTGTGGGAAGCCACGACCTGATTACGGCCGTTTTCTTTGGCGTTATAAAGCGCGGAATCGGCGCGTTTGATCAGTTCCTCGATGGATTCTTCAGGGTCGAATTCCGCCACGCCAGCCGATAGCGTTATTTTGCCAAGATTTTGTCCGGTGGAGCGGTTGACCAGTTCCTTGCCTGCCACAGACATGCGCAATGAATCAGCAACCTTGAAGCCGCCGGAGAGGCCCGTTTCGGGCAGGATAATGGCAAATTCTTCGCCGCCGTAGCGCGCGGCAAGGTCGCGGCCCTTCACCCCGTCGGTCAGGGTCTTGCCGACAAGGCGCAGGACAAGGTCGCCGATCTGGTGGCCGTGGCCGTCATTGAAGCTTTTGAAATGGTCGATGTCGAGCAGCAGCAGGCAATAGGTCGTTTTTTCTTCCTTTGCCTCCTTGGTAATGCGTTTGATTTCGTTATCGAAGGCCTTGCGGTTGGAAAGCCCGGTCAGGCTGTCGGTAAGGGCTTCCTTGCGCACGATTTCAAGGTCTTTTTGCAGCTCCGCCATGGCGGTCGAGGATTTCGCCAGCTCCTGTTCCAGCCGCTGGTTTTGCGCCATCATATTCTTTGTGCTGTCTTTCACCGCGCCGAGCGCTTTTTTCAACTCGGCAGGGCTGGCATTTTCCCCTAGTGAGCCTGTGGCAGTTTCCAGCGCCGTATTGTATTCGGCCGTGGAGGCCTTCACCGTGCTGACCACGCTGGTTACGGTTTTAATCGTATTCTGGATCTGGTCGCTGGTTTTACGGACGCGGTCAGCCTCGCGGTCGTTGCTTAAATAGCGGTCATGCAGTTCCTGGCAGTTTTCCTGCGAGATTTTCTTGCCGCTTTGCTCAAAAATTTCCACGGCGCGGTTGAGCTCCGGGTTCGTGCCCGCATAAACCACATACCACAAATCGTAAATTTCGGGCGTGGGCGCAAGCCCTTCCTTACGGATGCGTTCCATCGCTTCCTCGGAAAAGGTTCTTGCCTTGTCTAAATCTTCAGAAGTGTTCAAGTTTGATTTACTCCTGCCCTCTACCCATTAACTTTGCGCAAAATCTAAAGCCCCGCCGGAAAAATGACAAGCGGGCTTTACCAAATTATATAAAAAATATTTATTTAGTTACAGGATTTTACTAAAAAATCGTTCATTTCTGCGTAGTCTTGCGTGATTTGGTAGAGGCTTTGAGGATCCTGACGCAGGAATTTTGTTTCGAAGGCTTGGCCGATCATACTGTGAAGCCCTTCCCAGTAACCGTTTACGTTCAGAATGACGATGGGTTTAGCGTGAAGGCCGAGCTGTTTCCATGTCAACACTTCAAAAAATTCCGCCAGCGTGCCGAGCCCGCCGGGCAGGATAACAAAACCGTCCGCAAGCTCGGCCATCATGTTTTGGCGCTGCTGCATTGTTTTGGTAACGTGAAGCTTGGTCAGGCCGTGATGGGCGACCTCAAGGTCCATCAATTGTTCGGTAATGACGCCCGTAACCTTAGCGCCGCCCGCGAGCGCGGTGTCGGCCATGATGCCCATCAGCCCCACATGCCCGCCGCCATAGACGATGTCATGCCCTTTTTCGGCAAGAAACGCACCGGTTTCTTTCGCGGCGTTTTTATAAATATCTTCAACAAGAGAGGAAGAGGCGCAGTATACGGCGATGCTTCGTTTCATGGCAGCGATGATAGCGCGCGCGGCGGTCAATGCAAGCGGGCAATAGCGGGGTTAGGCGCTCTGGTTATCGCCCCGGTCTATCGGTGTGGTGTTCGCGAAGGGGTTAGGAGCTGTCATCAGGTCATTATCCGGTTTTGCAGGAGCAGCCGCAGCCACTTTAGTTTCCGGGATGGATTGCTTGATCTTGTGACAGATATTGGCATCCAGATAGCAAGCGTGGCCGCCAAGTATGGTGTCTAGCCCCCCAAAAGGCAAACAACCTTGATTCATGCAGGCGACCCCTGTTTTTAATTGTTCGGGGTCTATTTTTTCCTCTTGTGCCTTATGAAATTCGATTTCCTCGATGCCGTTATCGATTGCGGCTTCGGCGGCAAGGATATCTTTTATTTCCGGAACCAATCCAGGCTGAGGATTGTCGGGGTCAATAGCCATGATGGCTTCGATGGCTTCGAACGCGTCGCGATCTTTAAAATATCCGGCCCAGTTTAGTTGGGAAGCCGGCATTTGCGGATTTGCGGTCATAGTGGGCATACGGCTTACGCCGGTATCGGGATTGGCAGGAGACGATGCAGCACACAGGGTTTGAGCGATTTGAGCACTGGCCGCTTGGGCATCGATTTTACCGTCTTTCAGATCGGCAAGAGCATCTTCTGTAGCCCCGATGCTGCTTTTCATCTGGGAAGTGACCAAAGTACCCTTGCCCATCATGCTTGTTGCCGCGGCGTCCATGGCGAGATTTACGATCATGCCGCTTTCCCCGCCGGCTGCCATACGCTTATCGGGACAGACTTGCGCGATCTCGTGTCCAGAGACTTTGGCGCTAGCCGTAACTTCGTTTTGTATTTTGCGTATAGAGTCCCCCAAATCTTTTTTGATCATGCCGATATCCGTTTTTGCGGAGCATAGCGCCGCATTGTCCCCACGCTGAGTGGCGGCCTGTACGTTTTGGGTATCGGGCTTGAAGGATGTGTTGGGCATAAGGGTGGCAAGAATACTGCGTTGAGGGGTGGCAGATGCTGTGGCGCGGGGTTGGTCGAAGACGCCAAGAGCGTCGGATACACGAGGGGCCGATTCCTTGTCGAAACCGCTTAAGGCATTGAAACTTCTTGTATAACCTGTAACCATTACCCCGTTGATCGCCCCTATTACGTTATGCCTTTAAGTGTATAGGTAATATGTTAAGGAAATGTTTACGAAGGGCGGGCATGGCCCCGTAGATTACCCGGACAAGCCGGGTAATGACGATAAATTAATTAAAATCAATGTTTTAGCTAAAATTTGAACGGCGGTAGGAAAGGGCCTCGGCCATGTGGATTTTGCCGATATTTCCTTCATTTCCGGCCAGATCGGCGATAGTGCGGGCCACGCGCAGCAGGCGGAAATAGCCGCGGGCCGAAAGACGGGCGTTTTCCATGGTTTTATCGAGGAGGGATTTGGCATCCGCCTCCAGCGGAGCGAGGGTTTCGAGCAACTCGCCATCGGCATAGGCGTTGATGGTGGCGGTTTTGCCGGGGTGAAGGGTACTCATGCGCTTTTCCTGTAATGTTCGCGCCGCCGCAACGCGTGCGGCCACGGCCGCCGAGCTTTCGCCGTTTTGCGCGTTCAGGTCGCTGACGCTGACCGCCGGAACATCGACCTGCATGTCTATCCGGTCCAGAAGCGGGCCGGAGATTTTCGCCTGATAATCGCCGCCGCATCTTGGCGCCTTGGTGCATTCGAGGTCTTCATCGCCCAGATGGCCGCAGCGGCAGGGGTTCATGGCGGCGATTAATTGAAAACGCGCCGGGAAACGCAAATGCTGGTTGGCGCGGGCGATCAGGGTTTCCCCGGTTTCCAAAGGCTGGCGCAGGGATTCCAGCGTGGCGCGGGAAAATTCAGGAAGTTCATCCAAAAACAGCACGCCGTTATGGGCCAGTGAAATCTCCCCCGGCTTGATACGGTGCCCGCCGCCCACCAGCGCAGGGAGCGAGGCCGAATGATGCGGGTCGCGAAAGGGCCGCGTGCGGAGCAAGCCGCCCTCGGGCAGGGTTCCGGCCAGAGAGTGGATCATGGAAACGTCCAGCGCCTCGCGCGGGGAAAGCGGCGGCAAAATGCCGGGCAGGCAGGAGGAAAGCATGGATTTGCCCGAACCCGGCGGGCCGATCATCAGGAGGTTATGCCCGCCAGCGGCCGCGATCTCCAGCGCGCGTTTGGCGGTTTCCTGCCCCTTCACCGCGCTAAGGTCGGGCACGCGGGCCTGACCGGATTCACTGCCGCGCAAGGCGGCCTCGGGACGGCGCAGAACCTGCGTTCCCTTGATATGGTTGATAAGCTGAAGCAGATCGCGCGGGGCGAGGATATCAAGCTCGCCCGCCCAGGCGGCTTCACCGCCACACACATCGGGGCAGATCAGGCGGTTATCATTCGAGGCCGCGTACATCGCCGCGGGCAAAACCCCGGCCACACCGCGGATGGAGGCATCAAGGGATAGCTCTCCCAGCACGATATATTCCGCCAGTTCCTCTTTCGGAATCACATCCATCGCGGCGAGCAGGCCCAAGGCGATGGGAAGGTCGTAATGGCTGCCCTCCTTCATCACGTCGGCGGGGGCGAGATTGATGGTCAGGCGTTTGGGAGGAAGCGAGAGACCCAGAGCATGCAGGGCGCTGCGCACGCGCTCCTTGCTTTCCGCCACCGCCTTGTCGGGCAGGCCGACAATGGTAAAGGCGGGCATGCCGGAGGCAATCTGCACCTGCACGTCCACGGGCTGGACGTCTATGCCTTGGAATGCAACCGTTCCCACGCGCGCGACCATAGGTAAGGCTCCCTCTTTTTATGCGACTATAAATATATGACACGCCACCGCGTGAAAGCCAAATTCAAAAATCTTTTACCCGTTAACTATTCATTCATTTTTAAGGATTAAAACAGGTGGTAAGAGGCATTGAAACAAAAGGCAAAACAATATGTTAAACGATCAGCAACTGGCGAAACTGGCCAATAAATTACAGGTACCATCCGTCATTTCCGGCATTCTGGACGGCGATGAGGCGCTGACCGACGACGTGCATTATGCGCTGCACGATGTGATCAGCGATTTAAGCCCCGACGAGGCGCTTTTATGCATCGCGCTGGCGGCGAAAAAGATTTCAACCTTAAGCGATACCGATACGCAGACATTGCCGATTATGCGCCTTGAATGCGACCGGATTATCGAGGATTACGGTCCCCTATGGCTGGCCCATGCCAATGAAAACAGTGAAAAGCGTGAGGAAGAAACGCTGGATTCTCTGGACATGATCGCCGAGGACCTTGAGGGGCTTACCGAGCTTCTGGAATTTTGCAGCGATTTCGTGTTTTTCGAACACAAGACGGTTTCCGAGCTTTGCACGATTTTGCAAATTCAGGCGCGCGCCCATGCCGTGATTGTTGAGGAATTCTCCCGCGCGGTTGCGGCGCAAAGCCGTCGTGCGATCCAAGATTTAGCAAAGGCCAATGTGGCGGCGAAAGCCTCTCTTGAGAGCGAGATTGCGGCGCTGGCCCCGGCGAACGCCGATAACGTGATTACCTTCCCCGGACGGCGCGGCGATTAAGCGGCGGGACGGATAGCGAGTATTTAGAAGTAGTGAATTTTAAGGGTGTTTGATTTTAAGTGCAGTAGCTGAGTTTGAAGTTTTTCGTTTCTCCAATTAAAACTAGCGCCCCCGCCCCAAAGGTGGGGGATTTTTTTTAGAAGTTGGGCGTTATAAAGCCGTCATCTGGTCTTTGTAATGTCTTTGGCAAGCCATAAGAAGAGAGCGAGCGTCTTGTGGTATCGTCATGTTTACAACCTTCAAAATCACAATGTCCGCTAGCTTCTCCTGTGATATGGAAGTGCATAGGCTGTTCGGCATCAGATAAACCGGTTTTATTCTTATCTTTGTTATAATATTTTTTCCAAAGTGCGGCAAAAGGCGTAAGTGGTGCTGCTGTTCCGATACCTGCTGAGGTGAAAACAAGGTGCTGCGTCGAATCTTCAAAAATATTATAAGGCGCAAAGAAAAATGTCAGAACTCCCAAGGCTGTGGCACCTCCGGAAAATTTGCTTAAATCAACAAGAAGTTGATGTGAAGTATCGTCAATCAGGCCATGCATATTGGCAAACGCCAGCCCTGCATAAGCCGCCAGAGAGACGCCTGCCCCTATTTTCCCCAGGCCTTTCGCTATATTAAAGGTTTTAGATAGTTTGGCCCAGCTTTCAGGTATTGTGGCCTTCACTACATCGTTTTGCGCGAACGACCTGTGATCCGCGGTTGCGTTTTTCATGATATCAAGAACGCGGTCTTTGTTTTTAGCCAGCTTTGTCCAGAGATTCTGCAGCACATTACCTGCTATAAAGCCTCCGGCGCCCGACAGGATAACAGCGGAATTGAATTCTCCAGCAATCGCCCAGGTTGCCGTACCGGCCGCAACACCGAAAGCATATTGCAGGGGACGAGACCGGATCGCACGGTGAAAGAAATCAGTTACGTAGTCTTTTACAGCTTGACGTTGGGTGTTATTGGCGCTCGCTGCTGCCATCGTCGCTACAAAACCAATTGTATAAAAGATTGGATGCAGAGTAGCGTTTTCGATCATGTTGATGTCATAAATATAATAGGAAAATTTTTCGAGATACTCTGCGTAGGTTCTTGCGAAGGGTGAATCGGTCATTAAACTTCCCAGAGACCGCCCTTGATCTGTAACGGCCGTGTCAAAAACCGTATCCTTGTACATCCTGTAAGCTGCTCTGATTAGACTTAAGCCGGAAGATTCTACATTTGCCCATTGCGGACAATGTTTTGCGATTGAATCTGATAAACCTTGCGGAATATCGTTCATTACGATGCTCTGTGCCGTTGCTTTATCAACGCCAGGGAGAATCTCCAAAAGTTGGGCTATATGATTATGGCACGCCAAGTCTCCTAATATCGCATTAGGATCGGCTGCTGCCCCTATGTTTTCAGGGCCCCAATCTTTTGTTGTGGGGTCTACACGTTGGTCTGTGTTGCCTATGGCTTGATGAAATCTGTAACCTAACCAAGCCGTAGAGGCTGTTGTGGTCAAAAGCACCAAGCGTTTCCAAGGATGTTTGAGTGCGTCCCACGCTTCTTCTACAATATGGGCACCAAAATCGACGGTCGCGCGTACAGGCTCTACAGGTTTTGTAAAAGTACTTTTCTGCGCTACAGAGAGTATCTTCCTGTAATGACCGTTATCGATCCCTTTATCGAGATAGGCAGACATAGCCATACCTGCTTTTTCTCCTGTAGAAGAATGACCCCATTGTTCGGCTGCTGCTGCAACCGCGCCCTGACGGGCGGCGTAAGCAGCATTTTTCAGCAACTGACGTAAATTGGATATCTTTGTGTCTTCAGATTTTTTGGGCTCACCGAGAGCTTTGCCATATGCTTTTAAAAATTCAGAAGCAAAAAATAATAATGTGGCTCTTTCTTCAGCCGTCAAATCCGTACCTTCGGCAAAAGATTTCAGATGTGCAGTCGTTTGCGGGATCGGATTGCGATTTCGGCGCGTACGGCTTTTGTGATAGTTAGACCAGTCCTTAGCAAAACGCTGACTGCCTATTGCATTTGCTGTCAGTCTGGCAGCTTCTCGCATGGGCCAATCAGGAACGGCGCCATGGCTTATGTTTCCATCTTTTGGCACTTTAACCCCCCTATGGTCTTGGCGGATTTCCTACGGTTTTGAGTTTTTCTGTATTTAAAATCAGATCACCGTTAGGCGCGATATCATAAATATCCGGTACTCTGTCATTGTCTTTTTTAGACCATGTGCAATGCGCCACGGCCGCCCAAATAGGGGAGTAGCGGAAATCAGATATAGGTACTGTGGTGTATCCAAGTATTTGTCCCTTTGATTCGACAGGATATCCACTCTTTCTGCGTTTAAATTCGCCGCTATATATTTCCGCCCATGCACGATCGAGTTGATGGTCGCGCGGGCTCATGCCGCCAACGTGACCGATTCCCGCACTATAATTGGGGTCTAGCCCTAGAGCGGAAACATTGCGCGGCGGATAGTCTTTGTTGGGATCGACTTGCCCAATAAATTCATAAGACGGTCTTGCCTGTCCCGCCGCATTTGCAAAGACAAGGCCGCAATCTATCTGTCTTGTCATGTGAGTAGGGTTGGTGGGGTCATCTATCGGGAACCTTTGTATCTGCATATTAAATGTCTTATTGCAATCAATGACATCTGGATTGCATGCGATTTTGTCGGCTGCTGATGCCGTGCCTGACAAAGCCGCTCCCGCAGCCACAACAGTAATTGCGGATAATGATCTCAACGAACGCATAACGATTCCTCGATTGTTAGATGTAGCCTGAGGCCTTCATATATTTTTGGGCGTCAAATGTAAATGAGAATTATTCTCAAAAAATATTTGACTTGATATTTTTTGTAAATGATAATCACTCGCAATATCAACCCCCAATTTTACATTTTTTTAAGAACAACATGTCTGCAACAACCGCCGATGGTTTAACCAATACTTTCAACGATGAGGCAATCTGGAAGTTTTCGAAAGCTGTATTCTGGATAGTGGTCGGTTTTTTCGTGGGGGGGGTTGTAGATTACACCTTTTTTCACAACCATCCGTTAGGACAGGCTATTATTAAAGTGTTTGAAGACACATTGATGAGTATTTTTGATTTCTTTGCAACGGCATTCGGCCTTGGAGAGTATACATATTCATATGTTTACGGGAATGCTACTACCGAAGTCGTTAATCAAGCAACAGGAGAGGCAGTAAGAGAAGGTCTTAGTCCAGATGTGTTATTAGATAACCCTTAATCCCCAATCATAGCGCCCAGTTTCTCACCCCCCAGCAGATGCACATGAAAATGGGGAACCTCTTGTCCGCCGTGGTCGCCGGTATTGGCGATGGAGCGGAAGCCGTTCTCAGTGAGGCCCTCTTGGGCGGCGATTTTTGAAAGCGCGGCATAGAAGGCGGTGACTTCCTGAGCGCTGGCTCTTGCGCCGAAATCGACGATGTCTATATAGGCACCCTTGGGGATGATCAGAACATGTACGGGTGCCTTGGGCGCGATGTCGCGGAAGGCAAGAACGTGATCATCCTCATAGACCTTATTGCAAGGAATTTCCCCGCGCAGAATGCGGGCGAAAATATTCTGGTCGTCATAGGCTGTGGCGGGTGGCATGGTTTGGCGCTCCTTCACTTCTTGTAAAGGGCATTTTTAGCATATGCGGCGCGGGGAAAAAAGGTGTTGAGCGACCTAACCATGCTCGGGAGAAAGGGCGCCAGATTGAATGTTATTTTCATCAAGGGGGGCGGCGCTCAACAGTCGCTCAAAGAAACCGGGTTTATCGTCATTGGCAGGGGCAGTGGCTATGGGTGCAGTAGGCATTGCGGCATTTGCGAATGCAAGGGCTACAGCAGGATCGCTGTCTCTTACAAACTTGGTGTTCAATTCTACTTCGGCCTGTGTCAAAGGTTTGCCCTCCGGGTTTGTAAATCTGACTTTTTTTCCGCCGACAGTAACGGTCATGCTGCTTGGCGCCATGGAATGAGACGCCGGAGCCGGGGCTGCGGTTGCGCCGTTTGGCGGCGCCAAAGGCGCTTGGTGAATAATGGACGGTGCCGCCGCTGTTGCCAGAGCGGGTTTTGCCTTTACACTTTTATCTGCTGTGCGCACTGGTCTTGGGGCAGGAATAGGAGGTAAGCCGGCAGCGTTAGCGATTTTGGTTTCTGCTTGGGCCGGAGCTTTGGGCGGAAAGGGCCGCGCTACGGGTCGGGGCGGTAAAGGTTCTACGGCTGCTGTGCTGTAAGCGGAGACGAGAGCGTCGGGAGCTTCATTCCACAGCATTTGCAGGTCATTAAGAAATTTATTTGCGGTCTGTAAATTGGTTTGGCTTCCGCCTTTCATGGCGATTTCCTTGGCAAGAAGGGCAAGCTCCCACGCGCGTGCGTAATCCGGTTCTGTTACTCCTTCTTTCGCATTAGCATAGTAATAGGCAATGTTTAGCGCCGCCCATGGGGCGTTGCCGCGCGCGGCGTATTTTTCGGCAATGTTTAATTCGTTCTGGGCCTTTTTGGAGAGTGTAGAACGGTTAACACCCTCCATCAGTTTGGTGATACGCTCACCCAGCGGTAAAGCGGTCATATCAAAAGCGGGTACGGTTGTTATTTCCGGCGATGCCGCTGCTGTGGGCGCGGGGTGCGGGGCCGCAGTGATGTTTTGCGATGCAGGGGCTTGCGGGGCCGCAGAAACAGGTGGGGGCGTTACAAGCCGGGCGTGGGGGGCCGTCGCCGGAGGTGCAGTGATCGCGGGCGCTGCTTGTAAAGGGGCCTCGGGCGGCGGCAAAACCGCAGCAGCGGCCACTACAGGATTTGCGGGCCTTGTCGAACTAGTCGGTGCAGGCGGAACAGGAGGCGCAACAGGTGCGGGTGGAGGAACCAACGTGATTTCCTCTCTCGCGGGTCCGTCTTGCTGCTCGCCAAAAAAGGATTGTGGAGCAGAAGCGCGCTGAACGTTTTTACTTGAGCGAAGCTCTGATGGTGGTGGTTGCGCGGCCCCATGATAAACGGCAAGCTCTATACTCTCTTTCCTTTTATACTGTGCGTTCCCTGAATTTTCCGGGAATTTAGGCAGAGTCGTGGGGAAAGATCTCACATGGCGTAAGGGTTTTTCGTTAGGAGAAACTCTAAGCTCTGCCAGGATTGGTGCTGGAGGAGCTATTTTTTGCGCCGTCCGTACTATGAGAGGGGCAAGGATGTCAGGCTGCGCAGTAGGGGCGGAACTCTCTTTTGCCAGCCGGTAAGGATCATTTATGCCTGCCGGAGAATTCGCTTGGAGCCCTGTATCAAAATTTCCAGCGGCTAAACCCAATCCGCCCGCTACAGCCACGCTGCTAGCAGTGGCAGCGCCAAATTGCGGGAGGAGTTCTTGCTTGCGGTTCCACAGACCCTTAAACCAATTCAGGGGTTTGGCCAGCGCTTTGCCCACGCTCTCTAGGGGAGAGCCTCCTTCACCGAGCGCTTCGGAGAAAGCTTTTTTGAAGGGGCTCTTCGCTTTTTTGCCGTAGTTCTGCTCGAACTGATCGAAAAACGCGCTCGAATAGCCCAAATTTGCCATGGTTGCGGCAGTCATTATTTATAATCCGTCTCTAGTGTTAGATGGCGGTGGTTTAGCATAAAGCGGTAAAAAAATGCAACAAAATTCACTATGTAAATTTTCCTTGACATAAATTTAAAAATATGGGAGACATCCGAAGAATAATTATCAGTAAACGACATAACCGTGGGGGATCAACCGCCCTTCTCTTATGTTGAAGAACGGAAAACGAAAGAGAGAGTAAAATGTCTTTAACTAATTTACCGCATATTGCGAACAAAAGAGCTTTAGAGCAGCTTGTTGTGGAAGCCCATGACTATTATGACTCTGAGCAAGCCATTACTCCCAAATCTGTCTCAGGTGTATGGGCAAGGCGTGCAGGCGTTGGTTTTGCCGCCTTAGCGGGTGCCTATTTTGCTATGCCCCAGCTTGATATTGGACGCGATGGCGTAGCAAATAACTCTTATGATGCTAATCGTGTGGCTGTTGAAACGAATGTAAAAGGCCAACAGCAAGCACCCTTTTTGACGGCTCTGGATGGCGGCGCTGGTAATACGCCTGATCAAGGAGAATATGTTCTAACCGCCCCCGGTAGTGTCTCTAATATTTCCCTATCTTTTGGAAGCAGGGCATTAGCCGATCAGTGTAACGTACAAGCCGGTGGGGAGCAGGGCGATAATTGTGCGCCTGTTACTGTGACTACGGGTGATACCAATGTACCTGTTACGGTAACAACACCGGTAACTGTGCCGGTAACGACAACGACTGGTCCTAATACTCAACAGGCAACACAGAAAGTAGACATTAAAGATGAATCTTATAGTGCCAATACAAGCTTAAGTTTGGCTGCACTAGCGCAGGCAGGAAAATGTAATGCTTCCAGTAGCTTTGGTGTGACACTGGGGGTTATAGCGGCGTCGGCCGGCATTTCATGGGCGAGCGCCGATCCTGCTGGTACTCCTTACCTGCGTTTGGGCGGAAAAAGTCGTTCTGCTGCGGTTGCAGAACTATATGAAGAGGATGGCAAGACCAAAAAAGCCGAATATGCAGGTATCAGTGATGACGACATGAGAACGCTTGATTGCTTGCTTGGTGTGTCTGAAGAATTGGAAAAGGGTCGTGAGCATGATTATAAGCTTTTTGTGGAAGGTAATGATCATGAAATAAGAATAACGATCTTGAAAAATGACTATAAAATCATTTTCCGAGGCATGACTGAGTACTGCCCTTCCGAAAAGAAAATTAAAGGAATTATTCAAGCAGATGAACACGACAAATTCTGTCACAAACCTATTGAAGATGCTATGGATACGGTAAAGGCCGCCAGAAAATCATATTGGGGCCCCCGTCCAGCCGCACCTCTTGCTCCGGGTAGCTAAGTAGCGTTTTATTGAACTAGAGACTCTTAAAAATCCTGAATTACTGGGCTTACGCTTTTCGAAATTCAGGATTTTTTATAAAAAGGATTTTTTATTATGAAAAAAATAAATCAAGGTTTTTCTACTGTAGCCGCCCTTATAGGAGCGCTCTCTGTTGCTGCTTGTGCAAGTGACGAGCCGTTAAAGGTTGGAGAACCTCAAGCGGATCCGAATAATCCGTGTTTTTCTAATATTCCCTACACCTTGAAGGTGAACGGTGTGCAAGCAGCCGGTTATAAGCGTCAATATGCTGGTAAAAGTTGCGGTGACTCCCAAGAAAAGCAGCTAATGATTACAAAAAGTTTTGAATTACTAACACCGCGCTTAAAGGAAGAAATTAACAATCCTGCACTTGAGCCACGAGCAATGCGTGAAATTCAGGCTGTTATGAGAGACGCATATGCTGCGGGTGATTTGGGATTAAAAAGGATCAAAGAACAAGTTGAGGCTAACGGTCTTAAATGGGAGCATTTTAATCTTCCATTTTTACAGGACTACCTTGCTTCGCTGGCCGGTCGCACAATTAATTCTAAAGATGGAATTTATAATGAAATTGCACGGTTGGAATGGCAAGATTTGTGGGAAAACGGAAGGATAGATTGGGGCTTTCCGCGAGAGAAGATTCAGCCGCAAATAATTGCAGCTCTGGCTGCCGAGCCTGTATTTAGCTGTTTTACAGGTGTTAAAGACGGAGTGCCCGACGTTGGGGCATTCTATGTCACTATGGAAGAAATTTTGGCGGGCATATCGCCTTTGGAAAAATACGGTCGGGTTGCGGAGAACCGGGGCGGTGTTTTGTGGTGCGTTAAGCCGGGTGAAGCAAAGAGTTCTGCGCCTAAAACTAGTATGATGTCTCCGGAAATGCAAAGGCACCTTGAGTCTGTGGCGGAGTTTAATGAATGGCAGGCTGCGGGGCCAGCTTTAGGCTAGTCTCGGCTCTTCCGCGCGGCCTTTTCCAGGTGGCCGGAGATGCCCATGCGCCCCTCGAGCACCTTGAGCACTTCGTTCGGCGTTATACCCTGATCGGCCCAGAGCACCATAAGGTGGAAGAGCAAATCGGCCGATTCTTCGCGCAGTTTTTCCCGGTCCCCCTTGATGGCCTCTATGATCGCTTCCCCCGCCTCTTCGGTGACTTTGGCGGCGATCTTCTCCGTGCCCTTCGCATACAGGCTGGCCACGTATGATTCCTTGGGGTCCGCGCTCTTGCGGGCCGCGATCACGTCATATAGCTGGGTCAGGATATCGTTCATGATGAGCAGGTCAGGGGAATAAAAAAGGGCGCTTTTATATGCGCCCTTGTTTGTTGTTAGTCGGCGTTTCCGGCGAGGTCGGCCAGAGAGGGCTCGCCCTCATCTTCTTCGTCATCCTCATCGTCCATGTCGTCGTCGGCGTACATGCCCTCGGCGGCGCCGGCGGCGGCCATGGTGCCCCATTCTTCTTCACCGTCCATGAAGTCGATGGAATCATCGTCTTCCTCATAGGCCATAACGCGCTGGTGGGAACGGGTAAGCTCTTCCTTCAGGTCGTCAAGAACAACGGTGTTCTCGGCGATTTCGCGCAGCGCCACAACGGGATTTTTGTCGTTGTCGCGGTCAACGGTAAGACCCGCGCCGGAGCCGATTTTGCGCGCGCGCTGGGCGGCGAGCATGACAAGCTCGAAACGGTTGGGGAGTTTTTCAACACAATCTTCTACGGTAACGCGGGCCATATTTATTCCTTTAAATCTTTACAATGCTTGATTTTGCAAGCGCTTTATACAAAGTTTGATCGGGAAAAGCAAGCGTTACTCTCTTTCTTCGTCATCCCGTTGGCATGAGGGCCAACAGGCCCGAATTCGCACCCCGGCCTTCGCCGGGGCAGGCTGCCGGGATCCATATGTCGACCGGCAGAGCCGGTCGTCTTTGTGGACCCCGGATGTTTAAGCGCGCCTTACGGCGCGCCTCCGGGGTGACGGTTGGGGAAGGTGGCTTGCGCGGCAATAACCTTTGTGGTTAGTTTTGACCATGACCTTCACCCCGCCCCCCAAAGATTGCCCCTTATGCCCGCGCCTTGTGGCCTTTCGCGAGGAAAACTGCGCGAAATTTCCCGATAAATTCAACGCGCCCGTGCCTCCCTTTGGCGGGGAGGATGCGCAGCTTTTGATCGTAGGACTAGCGCCGGGGCTGCGGGGCGCGAATTTTACGGGAAGGCCGTTTACGGGGGATTACGCGGGGGATTTGCTCTATCCCACGCTGGTGAAATTCGGCTGGGCGGAAGGGGTGTTTGAAGCGCGGGCGGATGACGGATTACGGCTCAAGGGCGCGCGGATTACCAATGCCGTGCGTTGCGTTCCGCCGGAAAACAAGCCGGAGGGCGCGGAAATGAATGCTTGCCGCCCGTTTTTGGCGCATGAAATCGCGGCGCTGCCAAATTTACGGGTGATTTTGAGCCTGGGGCTGATTTCGCACAACGCGGTGCTCAAAACCTTCGGCGCGAAAATTTCGGCGCATAAATTTGCGCATGGGGCGGTGCATGAGCTTACTCTCCCCCTCACCCCCCCGCCGGCGGGGGGGAAGTCTTCGGCGCAGACGAAGGCAGGGGGGGAGAATGTCGTATTAATCGATTCCTATCACTGCTCCCGCTACAACACCAACACCGGACGTCTGACGAGCGAGATGTTTGAGGATGTTTTTAGGACGATTGCTAAACTTTAAGGATTCACGCCGATCGCCTGCGGATTCTGGCTGTGGCGTTTGACCAACAGCTTGTTGAGTGCGTTCACGTAGGCGCGGGCGGAGGCGACGAGGGTGTCTGAGTCCGCGCCCTGGCCGTTTACGGTCTTGCCGTTTTCTTCCAGCCTTACTGTTACTTCCGCTTGCGCGTCTGTGCCGCCGGTGACGGCATGTACGTTATAAAGCTGAAGCCTTGCATCGGGGTGCGGATAAATCTCGCGGATGGCCTTAAAGATGGCGTCAACAGGGCCGTTGCCCTCGGCTTTGGTTTCGCATTCTTTGCCGTCAACACGCAGCACCAGTTCGGCGGTCTGCGGGCCCTTTGAACCCGCGACCACCTGAAGCGAGACAAAACGCACCACTTCGTTTTCGCGCACGACTTCATCCTCGACCAGCGCATACAAGTCTTCGTCGAAGATTTCTTTCTTCTTGTCCGCCAGTGTTTTGAAACGGGTGAAAGCTTCCTGCAGCGCATTATCGCCGAGTTCAAAACCGAGCTCTTTCAATTTGGATTTAAAGGCTGCGCGGCCTGAGTGTTTTTGCAGCGTCAGACTGCTATGCGTCAGGCCGACAGATTCAGGCGTCATGATCTCGTAGGTCTGTGCGTGTTTCAGCATCCCGTCCTGATGGATGCCGCTAGCGTGAGAAAACGCATTCGCCCCGACAATCGCCTTGTTGGGCTGCACCGCAAAACCCGTAATCGCCGAAAGCGTGCGGGAGGTTTTGGTGATTTTCGTCGTGTCGATATTGTTCGTAAACGGCATCTGATCGGCGCGGGTGCGCAGAGCCATCACGATTTCCTCCAGCGCCGCGTTGCCCGCGCGCTCACCGATACCGTTGATCGTGCATTCGATCTGGCGCGCGCCGCCCTGAACCCCTGCCAGCGAGTTTGCCACAGCCAGACCCAGATCGTTATGGCAGTGCGTGGACAAAATCGCCTTGTCGATATTGGGTACGCGGTTAATCAGCATTTCAAATAGCGCGCGGTATTCCTGCGGTGTGGCATAGCCGACCGTATCGGGGATATTGATGGTGGTGGCACCTGCCTTGATTGCGGCCTCTACACATTGGCACAGGAAATCGTGCTCCGTGCGGGAACCGTCTTCAGCGCTCCATTCCACATCGTCAGTGAATTTACGCGCGAAACTGACGCTTTCGGTGACGGAGTTCAGCACCTCTTCCGGCGGCATTTGCAGCTTGTATTGCATGTGCAGCGGCGAGGTAGAGATAAATGTATGAATGCGTTTACGCTTTGCGGGCTTGATCGCTTCGCCAGAGGCTTCGATATCCGCTTTTTTCGCACGGGACAGGCCGCACACAACAGCATTCTTCACCGTCTTTGCAATCTCGTTCACGGATTTAAAATCACCGTCTGAGGCCACGGGGAAACCGGCCTCAATGACGTCCACGCCCATATCATCCAGAAGTACCGCCATACGCAGCTTTTCTTCCAGATTCATGGAACAGCCCGGCGACTGTTCGCCGTCTCTTAAGGTGGTATCGAATATTATTACGCGTTCACTTGTCATGTCTCGCTCCTTATTAAAGCGCTTTGTATTGTTTTTCTAGTTTTGTTTGGAAGTTTTATCCTCTGAAGCGCGGATGCATGAAGGCATCCCATAACCGCTCAGAGGCGAATAAGGAGGAGTAGGTTTAGCAGCAGGTTTTGGTTTTTTGCTGTGCTCATAGGGCTATATAAACCGGAAAACCCCGAAAAGCGCAAGTTTTTCTTTGTTTTTAGGGTTCTATTGGCTAAAACCGCTTTATGGGACAGGCAAAAGCATCACAGGAACCGGAGAAACTGACGCAGTCAGTTGAGTTTTACACTCAGGCGATCAAGAACGATCCTTACAACGTTACCCATTACACGAATATGGCGGCCATGCTGTATATGCAGAAAAACCTGACCGGGGCGCGGGAATATTATGCGCAGGCCCTGATGCTCCAGCCCGGTAACGCCATGTTGTTTAATAATCACGGCTATATCAGTTATGAGCTTGGCGATCTGCCGAATGCTGTGGAATCGCTGCAAAAGGCCGTGTTTTACGAACCGGACAACAAACAGTTCAAGCTGGGCTTTGTAAAGGCGCTGGCCGATACGGCTTACGGTCGCTTTAGTGAAGCCGGAAAGTTTGCGATTACCGCGTGCCTGGAGGACGAACATATTTTCCATCAGGCGTTGATGCGGCCCTGGCAATCCTTGCTGCACTACGATCCGGCATTCGAGCCGTTACGCAGGCTGGCTAATTTTCGGGGGCGGGACATTTCCAGCCTCAATATTTCGCTGGAGGAATTGCTTCCCTGTATGCAGGACCGCTTTTTCCTTTTGGGTTTGAAGCGGTGCGTTATTACCTATATCGGACTGGAAAACGGGGTGACGGCGCTGCGCGGGATTTTGCTGCGCGCGGTGCGTGGGGGCCTTACGCAGGAGATGCTTGCGAAGGTATTGCCGTTCCTGCAATCGCTGGCGGAGCAGTGCTGGTATAACGAATATATCTTTAATATCGGGCAGGAAGAGGAAGAAGGGCTGGAGGAACTCTGGACCGGGCTGGAGAAGGATTTCGATGCGCGGAATAAGGAGCATCTGGCGCGTTTGCTGATTTGTGCGAGTTACCGGCCCCTTTATACGCACCCTGCGGCGGCGCGTTTAAGCGCGGCAATTCATGAAAACAGGGATGAAGGAGTGCAGCATATAGCGGGCCTTCAGATCGACGAACCGCTGGAAGAGCAGGCGATACGAAAAAATATCAAAACATTCGGCAGCATCAGCAACGAAGTATCGCAGAAAGTGCGCGACCAGTATGAGCATAATCCCTATCCTCGTTGGAAGGCGGTCGATATTTACGAGTGCGAGGAACAGCATGCGGGCAAGGAAATCCTGATCGCGGGGTGCGGTACGGGAAGAGAAGTCGCGTTTCAGCTGATGGAATGGCCGGGCGCTAGGATTACGGCAGCGGATTTGAGCTTGTCGAGCTTGTCTTACGCCCAGCGCCAACTCGGCAAGGTGGGGCTTAAGGATGGCTATGAATTGTTGCAGGGGGATATTCTGGAGCTGGATAGTTTGGGGCGGAAATTCGATTTTGTAGTATCCAGCGGCGTGATCCATCATATGCAGGACCCGCTGACGGGGTGGAAGATGCTGCAAAGCCTGCTCAAACCCGGCGCTATGTTGCGACTGGGGCTATATAGCAAGGCGGCGCGCGGGCCCATTACGCTGGGGCGGGAATATATTGCGCAAAAAGGATATGAGCCGACGCCGGAAAACATCCGTAAAGTGCGTAACGAAATTGTGGCCTTGCCGGAAGGCGTACCGCTCAAAAAATGTATGGACTGGCGCGATTTTTTCAATATGTCCGAATGCCGCGACCATTTATTCCATGTGCAGGAGCACCAGTTTACCCTGCCCCAGATCAAAGAGATTTTGGAGGAGCTGGGGATGGAGTTTTGCGGTTTTGTGATGAATACCAATACGCGTTTTTTGAATTACCGCCGCCGTTTTCCGGACGATCCGCAAGGGATTGATCTTGATAACTGGCATATTCTGGAGCAGGAAAACCCGATGCTGTTTTCCGATATGTACCAGTTTAATTGCCGGAATAAATAGCAACCCTTATGGGCCACTTATTTGAGCTGGCGCGCCTCATCCACCAGCATGATCGGAATGCCATCGCGGATGGGGTAGGCGAGTTTTGCGCCGCGCGAGACAAGCTCTTGCTTCTTCGCGTCATATTCCAGCGGCCCCTTGGTCAGCGGGCAGACGAGAATTTCCAACAATTTGGGGTCTATGGTTGCGCTCATATCGCTTATTTATCAGGCCGGAGAACATAATATCAAGGATTATCAGTGTTACAGGAAGGCCGTATGCCACCAAAAAATAATTGACATATTTATTATTTTTTTTTATAACATCCCCAAAATAACAAGCTAAAGAGAAATACCAATGGGACAGTCAGGGCAGCAGTCATTGATAACAAAGCTAATCAAAATACATTTTGCCACAGCGGCTGAATGGAAAGATACCGCCAGATATGCCGGATTTGTAAGATCTGCTTTGGGCCTGGACTATCACGGTCTTAGAAGTGGCGCCTATAAAAACGGTCATTTCGGGTTTATAGAGTTGAAACTTGAAACGCCTGAAGCCGTTGATATTGATCGGGTCGCGGAAAAACTCAGAGCGCATTTAACGCTTCCAGAAACTCTTACGCGAGCCCATTCAAGCGATGAGTGGAATGCGGTTATTTCCGGTCGTGTACCTGTTATTGATCATTCTTCGGGTAACCAGTATGGAGTGGTGACTGTTAATTGCGAAATTCTGGGTGAACTGAACCCGGAAAGCCGATTGTAAAACTTTTTGAAATCTTTAATGCTTGTTTTTGCTGCACAGCGCCCCGGTATCAACCTCGCCGCTTTTTAGCGCCATTTCCAGCATGGTCATGAACATACCGGCGCGGGTTTTGCAGCAATCGGCCTCGAGCAGCGCCTGTTTTTCCGCCGGATCGAAGGGGCAGACCATGGAAAGGCAGGTAATCAGGCGTCCGTCAGTGGCGGTTTCCACAGCATCCCAGTCGCAGGACATGCCCTGCATTTCAAAATATTGCCCTAGCAGGCCGTTCAGCGCCTTGCGGTCGAGGCCGAGGCAGCCGCTTTGGGTGAGGTCTTCCTCAAACCCATTCCAGATTGCCGAAACGCGGCGATAGCCGTTATCCTGACCCAGTTCCTTGCTAATTCTAAAGCGGGCTATGCCGGCAAGGGTAATGAGGTAACGCCCGTCTGGCGTTTCCGAAAACTCGATGATTTTCCCGGCGCAGCCCGTTTCATACAGGGCGGGCGGATCGCCGTCATCGCGCGGCTGGACCATGCCGATCAGGCGGTTGGTGGCCATGGCGCGTTCCACCATCGCGAGATAACGCGGTTCGAAAATATTGAGCGGCAGGCGGCCGGAGGGAAGGAGCAGCGCCCCCCGCAGCGGAAAAACAGGCAGGATTTCCGGCAGGTCGTTAAAATCGGGGGCGAAGGGGTTTTTCTCACTCATTTGTCAAAATATAGCGTGGTTGCGAATAAAAACCAGCCTCTTCCTGCCTTATTCTCTGTCATTCTGAAGGGCTTTAGCCCTGAAGAATCTAAATAAGAAAAAGGTGTCATCCCGGACTTGATCCGGGATCTCGTGCCACTAGCAACCAGATCCCAGCTTTCGCTGGGATGACAGCTAAGAGGAGATCCTTCAGCGCGAAGCGCTTCAGGATGACAAAATCGGGCGGAGTGCACATGTTTTAAGAAAATAAAAGCCGCGAGAGCTTCTTCCTTCCCGCCACGGTAAGCGGGTCGCTATGGCCCATTGCCTCGAAGAATTTCAGGAGCTGGAGACGCGCCGCATCCTTGTTCCAGTCGCGTTTAGCCTCGATAATCGCAATAAGATTGTCGATGGCTTCTTCCCGCGCTCCGGTGCTGAACTGGCCCAACGCGAGGTCGTAACGCGCTTGATGATCGGCAGGGTTTTTGGCGAGTTTGGCCTCGAGCGCCGCAAAATCCGCATCAGGGGCGGAAAGGGCGAGCTCCAGCGCCGTGCGGGCCTCGGCAAAAGACGGGTTTTTGGCGATTTCCGGCGGGGCGTTTTCGACCCAGCCTTGCGCCTGCTCTACCGCTCCGGCGGCCAGAAACAGGCGGATCAGCCCGACATAGGCGGGGGCGTTGTTTTCATCCTGCGCAAGGATTTGCATGTAAAGTTCTTGCGCACGGGCCATATCCCTGGCGGCCAGTGCCTGCGCGGCTTCCTGAAGCGCTTCGGGGATATTAACCGCTTCGGGCTGGTTCTGGCGGTGGATTTTCACCAGCTTGTCGATAAAGGCCTTAACCGCGCTTTCGGGCTGCGCGCCCTGAAAGGCATCAATGGGCCGCCCGCCATAAAAGGCGAAAACAGCCGGGATTGATTGAATCTGGAAGGCGGCGGCGAGTTGCTGGTTTTCATCCATATTGACCTTGGCCAGCAGGATTTCGCCCTTTGTATCGCCCACCAGCTTTTCCAACACCGGGGTGAGTTGTTTACAAGGCCCGCACCACGGCGCCCAGAAATCAACGATCACCGGGCGTTCCATCGAGGCGCGCATGACCTTGTCCTCGAAATCCTCAATCGAGGCGTCGAAAATGGCGCCGGGCTTTTGCGGGGGCATATTTACGATATTATTCTCCATCGGGGGCGGCTCCACTTAAATCGAGTATGCGCGGCTTATGGCCGGTATGGGCGAAAAATTTCAAGAGATCCGCAGGCGACAGGCCTACAGTCTGCGCGTTATCCATAGGGTGGTAGTTCGCGATTTCGGCCTGCATCATTGCGGCATCAAGGATTATTTCCACGTTATGGCCGGTATCATTGATCGCGCAGAACGGGTTAACCGAGCCCTGACGAATCCCGAGATTTTCCCAGAGCCGGTCGGCGGAACCAAAGGACAGGCGACCGCATTCCAGAACTTTTTCCAGCTTTTTCAAATCGATAGCGGTTTCGTTTGCAGCGACCACAAGGAACATCGTCTTTTTCTTGTCGCGCAGAAAGAGATTGCGGCAATGCGTGCCGGGAATCTCGGCCTTGAGATGCTCGCCTTCGGCCACGGTGAAAATCGGGTCGTGATGGAATAATTCATAAGAAATATCAATGGATTGCATGATTTTCAGCAGCTTTTCAGGGCTGGTGGGCAGGGGCTCTTGGGCTGTGCTTTGCGGGGAAGCGGCGGCTTGCGGTGCGTTCATGGGTTTTTCCTTTTTCTCTTCCTGTTGTTATGGGGCAGGCAGCCCCAAAAATCAAGGGCCCCAGCCTTTTGCAAGCGGATAGAGCGGCTTGTTGCGTTCAGGCTTTGTTAACGATTTTGCCCTATACTTTTAACAAGAATAATGGGGCAAAAATAATAATGAGTTTAACACCAATAGATTACGACAATCCTCCTATGGATGGGGCTCAGGAGCCGTCTGCCGCGAGCGCAGAAACGTCGCTTGCTCCGAAGGCTGAGGATAGTGTCAAAAAGCTGACATTTGCCGAAATGCAGGAACTTAGACAACGTTTTGGCAAAGAAGAGGGAAATCCGCATAATATTCTGGACGGGTGTCCTCCCCCAACTTTGGCAGAGGTGCACCCTGCGCTTATCAAATATAACGGCGTTTACGGTTCTTGTACTGAGCAGGCTATCAAAGGTCTCGAAAGAGAGGCAGAGCTGGTGAAAAAGCCGGCGCCACTGGCATTTAAAGAAGCTGCGAGACCCTCTATTGATGAAGGAATTTCTTTAGCTGCCAATTTCAAAAATGATTCTGATTTACCGAGGCCAAACTAATGAAAGTAGAACTCTCCGTTTTGAATGACGGTCGTGTGATGTTGGTGACCAACCAGCCGATGCCGCATATTGTCCAGCGCATTGAATATTACCGTGAGCAACGCCTGTTCAACCTTGTATGGCACGATGAGGATATGGAAGAAATGCTTCTTCACAGTGAAATTCCTATCGATCTGGCTTTGGCGGTAGAGCGCGTGCCCGAGGTTATTATCTGTATGATGTTCCCGGAGGAACAGCGCGTCATGAACTATAAGACTCCCCTCGTAAAGGTCGGCGAGAGTTTTTAGGACTTCTTCTGAAATTTAATCTTGATTAGTGCGGCAATTTGGCTATATTCGCCAAATCTATTCCCATTTATGTGTTTGTTTAAGCACAAGGCGCGAGTGTAGCTCAGGGGTAGAGCACAACCTTGCCAAGGTTGGGGTCGAGGGTTCGAATCCCTTCACTCGCTCCATTTAAAACTTCCGCTCAGTAACGATTATAGCAGTTTCGCCCACTTGGGCCTGACTTCGCTTGCGCACTTCGGGGGAGCGTGGGGAGAGCGAGAATTTGTGTTTTCCACCTAACCCTCAGTCACTGCGCATCACCGATACTCTCGTAGAAAACCGCTTTCAAGTGCATTAACGTTTTAAATCTCTGGCTATTCTAATAAAGATAGCGTAAAGTCATAATCAACACAGAAAAGAGTTCTCATCCGTATCGTATTGACGCTTCTCCTGATCGTGGTTTTTTGCCCGGTCGCCATTGCTGTCCCCAACAGAAAATTTGATTTTTTGCTGCACTTCTTTGACTTAAATGAGAAGGCTTTTGCTTATCACCGTCATTGCCTGAGCCAATCGGAAAGCATCAATCCCGTTTTTCTCGAAAACCTTGAACTCGTTGCCAATGAATTATTCGCGCAGGCAAAAAAAGACGATCCGAATATGGCGCCCGAATATATAAAAAACAAAATTCTGGAACGCCGTTATAACCTTCAATATAAACTAGACTATGAACACATGAACAAGGGTTGTTATTCGTCTTATTTGGAAGAAGCAAAAATCCACTATCAAGCCTTTAGCCATCACACTAAAAAAGACGTGCGCGCCTTTATCGAGGAAAGGACACAGGATTAATGATGCCCTTCCTCAAAGACTTTTTACTCTTTCTACGATGGTGTTTTCTTAACCATCCTGCTGATCGGGATAAGCTAAAATAATATAAACATTGACGGGTTATCGAAAACCTGTCATGGTGGGCTCAAGTTTGACAGATGCTCTCTATGAGATACGAGCTTACAGAAAATTAAGTATCCGCGATTAACCGGATGCGTGAACGTCAAAACCTCACCCTTTTTCCGCAAAGTTCAAAAAATTTATAGCTTAGCGCCTTTTTCAGGCTATTGCAGCGCCTGCGCATTGTGCCGGGCGCGTATACACTCACATATTTGAACAAAAGGAAAAAATATGACGACGACAACAGGAACCGTAAAATGGTTCAACGATCAAAAAGGCTTCGGCTTTATTCAGCCCAATAATGGTGGCAGTGACGTATTCGTGCACATCAGCGCCGTTGAAAAAGCGGGCTGGCGTTCACTGAATGAAGGTCAGAAACTCTCTTTTGATTTGCAACGCGACCCTAAAAAAGGGAAAGACAGCGCAGCGAATCTAAAAGAAGCTGCCTAAGGCAAGCCCCTCATGACCACAGACCCCGTCAAAATAAGCATTCTTATCGTGAATAACGATTTTGTAGAAACAAGCACGATAAAATCGTGGCTTGAAAAAGATATGCGGGTTCCGTGGGGCATGAGCCATTGCGTCAATATTGAAGAAGCCAGATCGCGTATCAATAAAGTCGATCTTGTCATTTTGAAACCGGAAATGGAGGGCATACTTACCCCCAAAGAGGTTTTTGAAAATATTGGAAATATGGTTTTCGAGGTACCGATTCTTGTTCTCACAAGCGAAAGCGATGAACATGGAATGTCCACCTATGTCATGGAACAGGGCGCTGCGGATATTGTTATTCGCGGCCAGTTTTCAAGGCTGGTGGATGCCATTGAATTTGCGCTTATCCGCCAGAAACTCAAAACGGACGCACGGAAAACCACAGATAAAAGCCTGACGGAGAGTCAGGAAAAAAACGCTGTCCATAACGAAAAACAAAGACAAATCCTGCGCATGTTAGGCGGCGATTACGCCGTTGATCAGCAGGAGAAATCAAAAACATAAAGAAAGAAAATAGAATGAATAAAACAGTTTCATCACCTAAGCCCATTCAGGCCGGTGACTACGGGAAGATTATCCCTCAAGCGCCGAAGAATAACGACAACGCGGAAGGCTCCGATACTGACGGTCGCAAGACCCTCGCTCTTTGGAACCACTAAAGTTTACATACAGCCACTAAAGCTTACATACAGAAAGAAAACACATGAAAAATTTTGAAGGCTTCGGCCTAAAAACTGCGGATGTGTTGTTGACGCACCAGTATTCAACACAGGACATGTGTAAGTTGCTCCCCCAGCCTCAACCACCCCTCTGGGAGAGCGTGGGGAGAGCAGAAACACCGTTTTCTTGCTGAAATTTGTGCGAACGAACAGAAACGAAAAAATTCAGTAATTGCAGTATGTTGTTATTCCATCAAAAAACGTACTGGAACTTACAGAAACCGTACCAATCTCTTTTGCCAAGGTTGGGGTCGAGGGTTCGAATCCCTTCACTCGCTCCATTCATCTCCTCTACGTTCCGATGAACCAAGGTTGTCAACGCTTTCCTGAATTTTGACGCATAAGCCGTTTTGTTAATTGCTACAGCGAGTGCTACAGCATGAAGACTATTGAACGTCATTTGTATAGCAGGGGCGGCTATTATTATTTTCGTAAATCTTTTCCCCGCAATCTTCACTTCCTCCTGCCCTACAAAGAGATATGGATAGGTTTAAATACGCAGGATTTGAGCATAGCAAGGGTGCAATCCGTACAGTTATGGGTGATTTTATTTTCAAGGATATAGGCACGAACGAGGCCAAACATTTTAAGTCCCTGCTCATGAAAATCCCTTCCAATGCCAAGAAGCTCCACAACATCGACAGTTTCAAAGGCATCGACCTAGATAAACTGAAAGGAAAGCTACGGCCCTAAATTTTATGCACTGCAGTATATGTTATAGAGAGCCTGCACAACTTTTTCGGCTTGCTGCGAGGCAATCCTGTATATCACGGTTTGCCCTTTTTTTCGATACTCTACCAGTCCTTCGCTACGCATTTTTCCTAGAAATTGTGAAATCTGAGACTGGCTGGCAGCTCCCTTTTCGGCGTTCACGATTTCTCCAACACTCATCTCGCCTTCATGTAAGAGAGTACACAAAATTGAAAGCCGTACAGGGTGGGCAAGCAATTTTAATAGCCCGACAGCATTATTAAGCTTTGCGTGTTTTTCATCCATAGCGCTTATTATTTCCGTTAAGTGACTTGACAAATATATTATAAAAGTATAATTTATATTATTATAAACAATTAATATATTGATGCAAGTTTTAAAATGTACATATAAAAAACAGGAGTTTGAAATGCCAGAGTTTTTAAGGATTTCTGCCAACGAATTGGATAATTTAGACCCAAACAAGGGCATTATTCTGGATGTCCGCACGGCGATGGAGCACGCTGAAAAGCGGCTGAGCTTCGGTCACGCGCTGGTGCCGCTGGATCAATTAAGTCCAAGGGACTTTATGATACGCCACGGTCTCGACAAACATTCAGCCGTATACATTTTATGCCGAAGCGGCAAAAGAGCAGCGCAAGCAGCTGAGCGCTTTGTCTCAGAAGGATATAAAAATGTGCATGTTATAGAAGGCGGCATAATTGCCTGTGAAGACTATGGGCATGAAATAAAAGGCCACGGCGCTAATGCATCTTCCGCGGTCGGAAAAACGACCGGACCCATTTCTCTGGAGCGACAGGTTCGAATCGCCGCCGGCTTATTTGCATCTGTAGGTGCCGCGCTTGCGTTAATTGTGAATCCGGTTCTGGCCATCATCCCTTTGTTGGTTGGCTGCGGTCTTATTTTTGCTGGCATCACCGATCGCTGCGGAATGGCGTTGGCTTTAACCAAAGCCCCTTGGAACAAACAAGTTTCAGACGTTTCACGCAACACGGCTCCTGCAAAGACAAGAGAAGCAGGACAAAGTTGCAATGCAAATTGACCTCGCCACTATAGCTTTCGGATCTCTGGTAGGCCTCTCTTTGGGGCTCACCGGAAGTGGTGGATCCATTTTGGCAATCCCTCTGCTGATTTATGGTGTGGGGTTAACCGCACAACAGGCCTTGCCGGTCTCCTTGTTAATGGTGGCTGCGATTGCAGCTATCGGAGCGCTCCGGCAATCACTAAACAGACAGGTAGACTGGCGAGCTGCACTTTTATTTTCATTGACAGGCATTTTAGTATCGCCGTTAGTCGTCAGCATAACGCATGATGTTGATGAACGAATAAGGATCGGCTTATTCGCTTTACTCATGTTTATAGTCTCCACCCGTATGGCATTTCAGCGAAAAAAGCCTGAAACTCCCATTGCGGACACCAAGAAAAGCCCAAAACAAAACATAGGACTGATTGCTCTAGGAGGCTCATTCGCAGGAGCCATGGCCGGTTTTTTTGGTGTTGGCGGCGGGTTTATTATTGTGCCGTTTTTAATTCTGCTTTTTGCAATGCCGTATAAACGGGCAGTGGGTACGTCACTGGCAAGTATAGCACTTATATCAATGTCTGCATTGGTCGGCTTTTTTATGGAAGGCGCTTCTTTTGATACTTTCCTTCTTGTCGGTTTTTCAGGTGGAGGAGTTATAGGCTTACTGATTGGAACGATGATGGTCAATATTATCCCGGAAATAGCCGCAAAGGGTATTTTTGCACTAGTTACATCAGCACTTGCCGTATTTATGCTTTACGACAAATTTATCTTACAATAAGGAGGTATCTCATGACCCAAAACGATATAAGAAAGCCAGACGTTCGCGGATTTTTTGATCCGATTACTGCAACATGGACCTACGTAGTGTACGCAGAAGGCGATGAGGATAAACGATGCGCTGTTATCGACAGTGTTCTAGACTACGATATTCATTCTGGACGAACAAAAACAGACTCTGCCGATCGCGTGATCGACTTCATTAAAGCGAACGGTCTGGAAGTGGAATGGATTTTGGAGACGCATATCCATGCAGACCATTTGACTGGCTCTAATTATATCAAAGAAAAGCTTGGTGGACAGACAGCAATCAGCAAGCACATCCTCAAAGTTTTGGAAACATGGGAGCCAATCTTTCATAACGAAGCCGACACCCAAAAAAACGGTTATCAATTTGACCATCTGTTTGAGGATGATGAGGAGTTTTCCATTGGTCCATTTGCCGCGCGCATTATTTATACGCCAGGCCATACACCTGCGGATACGTCCTACATTATCAGCGATGCCGTATTTGTTGGAGACTCTATGTTCCTTCCCGATGTAGGAACAGGACGGTGTGATTTTCCTGGTGGCAGTGCAGAGGATTCATATGAATCCTCTCGTAAATTGCTAAATTTACCTGATAGCTATCGGATGTATGTTGGTCACGATTATCCTCCTGGTGAGAAACGCGAACCCCAATGTATGGCTACAATCGCAGAGCAAAAAGAGCACAATGTCCGTGTGCGCGAGGGCATTAGTAAGAAACAATACGTAACAAAACGAAATAGCGACGATGAAGGTAAAGACGTTCCCAAGTTATTGTTTCCTTCTATTCAGGTTAATTTGCGTGGCGGGACCTTCGGACAGAAAACTGAAGGTGTTCAGTACGTAAAAATTCCTGTCGATAAGATATGATCGTGTAGACTACCAACTAGCTGGTTAGATAATTGATTTGAATGGGTACTCATTTTCTGGACATAGATGGTATAAGACCCTCAAATCAAGAAAGCTTGGAAAGCACAAGGAGAGCACAAACCATTTCAGGGAATAACAATGTTGGAAAAAACTCCGCTTTCTGCGGTTTATTGGTTGTACGCCAGGTATTTGAGCCAAACTTTTAGACGTTCGCGGGAAAAGTGAATTATTGATCAGTTTCTGCAAGGCGAAATCTGCTAAAAACTTTACCATTAATTACAACTTCTCCATCTTCTATAAAATTGAGGCGAAACAAAAATTTTAACCTAACTCTGCTCGGCGGTAATAAAACTGTAATAGTTTTTAAAGGCAAGTTACTATATGCATGTTTCTTGACTGCGCTGAATATTTTAAAACCCCAACCCCAAAATTTTGGATCTAGAACAAGAGCAAAATCAGCATTTCCGCCTTCTGGCTGCAAACCACCCCAACCAGCAAACTTTCCGTGAATTTTAATAGCCCAGGGTCCAAACCCAAATTCATCCCATAACTTTTGTTTTGATTTCAGAAATTTATTGTAATCTTGCTGAGAGAAAGTGCCCTCGAGCAGTGGCAGATAACGTCGCACCTTTTCGTTATTCATAAGATTTAAAAAACACTCTTTTGGAATTGTATTAAGACGAACAAATTCAATGTCAGGCATGTAAATCACGCTTTGCGAAAATGTTGTTGAATGAGCAGGGTTGCTATTTTTTTTGCTGTAATAGCGGCTGTAGGATCTTTGCTGACTTGTGCCGTCACAATCGCACCTTCTAGCAATATCCCAAGCTCTCCAGCTAATTCACCAGGACTTTTAGTGGCCGCCTCCACACATAATTTTTCAATATAGTTGCGCATCATCATTTTAAAATCTTTGCTAATCGCACGAATGGGGGAGCTGTCTTCCGAATATTCACCGACGGCATTAATAAAGACACACCCGAAAAAATTGTTTTGCGAAAACCAGGCATGCGCAACATCAAACACGCCAAGAAGCTTTTCTTCCGGTGTTGAACCGGTTTTTTCCACTTCACGCATAAAAAAGTTGCGAAAACGGCTGTCATACTGGCGCAGTGCGGCCATGATCAGTTCCTCTTTCGTGCGAAAATGCGAATACATAGTTTTCTTCGAGACGCCTGAAACTTCCATGATTTTGTCAATACCCGTTGCATGAAAACCATGCTTGCAAAACAAATCTATGGCAGTGTTTAAAAGATGGTCGCGCCGACTGGGTCTGGGCATAAATTCTCCTTATATATACAATTCTGTTTCTTATAAAATTATGCGTCAGCTAATTTTATTATGTTTACTTATTGCATATATATCCTATATAAACAACAAGTAAACAGCAAGTTCCCTTATAAATTTTTCATCGACAAACTTGACAATGTAACCAACGCGGCTTAATTGATGAATTACAAAAGTAAACATATTTGTTTACTTAAAATTAACCCCGTTAATGAAAGGATACATATCATGCAACGGATCAAAACACTGAAAATCGACACGGCCAGTGGTAAAGCCAAAGAACTGCTGGAAGGTGTAAAGAAGGCCATGGGCGCCGAAATTAACATCTTTGGTGCATTTGCAAATGCACCGGCAGCTTTGGAAGGCTACCTGAACCTTAATGGTGCATTGGGCAAAGGCGTTCTCTCCCCCAAACTCCGTGAGCAACTTGCGCTGGTAACAGCCGGATATAACGGCTGCAATTATTGTGCCTCGGCACACACTTATCTGGGCGGCAAAGCCGGAATTGATGAGGCTGAGTTAACGTCTAATCTGGAAGGTAGATCTTCTGACGGTAAAACGCAGGCCGCCTTGACCTTTGCTACAAGCTTGATCGAAAAGCGGGGCCGTGTGAGCGAAGCAGAGGTCAAAGCCGTTCGCAGTGCAGGTTTCAGCGATGAGGAAATCATTGAAATTCTGGCGCATGTCGCGTTGAATAGCTTTACAAATTATTTCAACGAAGCGTTCCAGACAGAAATCGATTTTCCCGTCATCAATACTAAGAAAACTCACAAGGCCGCTTAACTTCAAACCCCAGAAAGCCTGTGAGCCTCTCTCGCAGGCTTTCCTTTTTTACATTATAAGAGAAAGGACATGTAAATAATGAAACTACAATTTCTAAGCGTCAATTTAAACAGTATGGTTGTCATGCGACACGAACAAGGCAGGGCGTAAGGTCCATGAAACGAGCATTCCTTTTAACGATACTTCCGGGTTGATCCGAACACTGGCAAAACAACGTCACTCTTGATCCAAGCAATGCGCATCTGATTAGAAAATTCTTCATCGAATACGCTACTGGTGCATATTCGACGGCAAATCTACGCGCACAAATACGAAGCGCTTATTTCAAAAGACACGTTTGATCGATGTCAGCGAGTGCGTGAAGGTCGAAGCAAATATCAAGCTGTCAAAAAGACAAAGTGTAGGAGAGCGAGGCGGAGAGCGGAAATCCTATTTTCTTGTTGAAACTTGTGCGAACGAACAGAAACGAAAAAATTCAATAATCGCAGTATGTTGTTATTGCGTCAAAAAACGTGATGGAACTTACAGAAACCGTACCAATCTCTTTTGCCAAGGTTGGGTGGGGCTGGAATCCCTTCACTGCTCCATTTAAAGCTGCCGCTCAGTAACGGTTTTAGTAATTTTGTCCTCTTGGGCCCGTCTTCGCTTGCTCCGCTTCGGGGGAACTGGGGAGAGTGGAAATTCACGTTTTACGCGTAAGCTTGAGTGGCTAGGTATAACCTCTCTCTGAAGTCATTCTTTTATGTAGAGAAAATTTGAACTTTTACAGCTTTGATTATTAGTATTACCCATCCGGCCATAATCGTAATACCGCCCAAAGGCGTGATATAGGTGAGTTCCTCTATACTAGTTATGAGGGAAGCGTAGATGCTGAACGAAAACAGTATGACACCAAGGGCAAAGATCACCCCCGGCTTTTTGCCGTTTTTTTCAGGCGGCGCCAATGCCAAGGCCACGATCAAAACCGCGTAGAGCATATTATATCGAATGGCCGTATCAAAACTTTCTGCTTTAGCAGAAGAGAGATCAAAGCCGTGATCGCCTAGCGCACCCATAATCACGGAAGTCAGACCAAGCACTGCGCCGCAAAGTAGAAGTTTGTTCATGAGTGAGCCTTCCATTGTATTTCGACTTTCAGTCCATTTGGCTTATTATCGGCAAGTTTAATATTTACATGATGTGCTTCGGCAATCCATTGCGCGATGGAAAGGCCTAGGCCGCTTCCCGTTTGGCTGGATTTGTCCACGCGAACAAAGCGTTCAAAAACACGGTTTTTATCTTTATTGCTAAGGCCCGGTCCCGTATCGGCAATAACGAGCGTACCATTCTGACTTAAGGAAAGTGAAATATTGCCCCCTTCCGGCGTGTATTTGACAGCATTATCAAGCAAATTTCCAAGCAATATTCGCACAGAATCCGCATGAGCCTTCACAAAAAAATGTCTTGCAATTTCTTTGTGTAAGGTGATTTTTTTCTGGGCAGCGCGCACCGAAATATCATTTTGACATTCTTCTAATAACGCACCCAAATCGATTTTTTTCTGCGGCAGGTTTTCATGCTGCAACCGTGCTAGCGATAAGAGTTGTTCAACCAAATGCGTTGCGCGGTTGATTGAGGCTTGCAAATTCTCAAGTCCTTCGCAGCATTCGGGAATATTCTTCGCTTTTTTCATTAAAACTTGGGTTTGCGTTTTCATCGCCGCCAATGGCGTGCGCAGTTCGTGCGCTGCGTGATCGGTAAATTCACGTTCACGACGAAAACTTTCTTCCAACCGATTGAACAAATTATTCAGTGCCTGGACCAAGGGGGCAATTTCACGAGGCATAATTTTTTTATGTATCGGAGAAAGATCATCACTACTCCTGCGATCAACATCGGCTGAGATCTCAATAACAGGGCGCAGAACTTTACGCACACCACCCCAAATAATCAGCAAAATAATCGGCAGAAACAATAATGCCGGAATGATTAACGATATCATTAACTGAATAATCAGTTCATAACGAATGTCATAGCGCTCAGAGATTTCGATTTTGATTTTGTTGGCAGGGTTTAGAAAAACAAAAAACCGCCATTCATGACCATCAATAATCTGGTTTGAAAAACCCGGCCCGGCTTCGAAATCTTTGAACCCTTCCGTGCTGGGGGATTGCGTAATCAACTCATCCTCCACCCAAACCCGGAACCCCAGATTGCGTTCATAGCGATGTTGAAGATCCGGGTTTTCAAGCCCCAGATGAAAACCTTCATCTTCCATAATTTCATGTTCCGTTAGCTGTAACAGAACCTTTGCCGAATGCACCAATTGTGCATCATAGACTTCCTCAATTTCGTAGCGCGCGAAATGATAGCTGGAAGTTATCGCCAAAAGCGTGGCCACGACAATCGGAATGCCAATCCAGGCAATCAAACGACCGCGCAGAGAATAATGGGAGGAAGGGGCTGTCATGGTTCGATCATATATCCCACACCGCGATTTGTCTTGATCAGATCATGTCCTAATTTCCGGCGCAGGGAAGAGATATAGACCTCCACCGTATTGCTTTCAATTTCTTCGGATGACCAATCGTAAATGCTCTCAGTGATTTTTTCCTTGGAAACGCTGCGCCCGATATTGCGGATCAAACAATCAAAAACCGCGCGCTCACGTCTTGATAGTGAAACCACTTTACCCGCTTTTTCCAAATAACCGCTCGCCGGCTCATAAGATAAACCTTTATGCGTTATAACAGGGGTGACCTGTCCGCCGCTACGGCGAATGAGCGCAGCACAGCGCGCCAGCAATTCGTCCAGATCAAAGGGTTTTACGAGATAATCATCCGCGCCCGCATTCAATCCTTCGATCCTGTGACGCACAGCATCGCGTGCTGTCAGCAAAAGAACAGGAATCTGGTTTTTATTCCGCCGTTGCCCTTCTAATAATTCCAATCCCGATGCGCCGGGCAAATTGATATCCAAAACGACAAGCGCATAGGAAGTGGTCAGCAGCGCCTCTTCCGCTTCTTCCGCCGACATCACCCAATCTACGGCATAAATATCCTTCAGGCCCTCTGCCGTAGCCTTGCCTAAATTCTTGTCATCTTCAACGAGCAGGATACGCAAAAGAAAGCCCTCTAATTATAACGAGATTTCTTTTCATCCTTCATCTTTTGATCAATCCGTGCAAGTCTTGCTTTGATTTCCTGCCTGCGCCCGGCGTCAGCCAGCGGTCTGTCGGGACGGTCTGGAGCTTGCAGGGCACGTTCCATAAAGGTTCTCGCTTCATCAAGACGGCCATCTTCCAACAGGAAATCACCGTAAAAGAAATTAGGATCAATACCAGTTGGGTTAATCTGCAGGGCCTGTTTTAAATGTTTTTCCGCTTCTTCATTGTCGCCAAAAGCCACAGGCCAGCCAGGCACTTGGTAGTAAAGTGAGCCCAGCGATGTGTGCGCCGAACCGTCCATGGCATAGGGATCCTGCATCAATGAAGTCTCAAACAACTCTTTCGCTTTTTTTACTTTCCCCAAAGCCGACATGCCCTTTACGATCCCCGCATCAGTAGAAAGAATAATTCCTTCCCAGATTTTCGGCTCTGGACGATCACTGTAATAGGCAGTTACCTTGGCGGCATAGGTTTCCAAGTCATGAATGGCATCCAGCTGCGCACCCTCGTCAGGCGTCTGGTATTTGATCCGTGCCCACTGGGTTTGCAAATAACGAATTTGTTCCATAACAGGGTCTTCTTGTTGCGCTGTATAGGCAGCTTGTGATTGTCCCGGCGAAGAGCCGTATTCCTGCGCAATGGTGGGCAGGCTTGCGCTACTAAGAAGCAGAGCGGTGCAAAGCGGTAATATTTGTTTCATCTTTCATCTCCTCATTTATATTTATGGTTTCAAAAAAGGCAGAAACCGTTCCTTGTGTTTAAAAAGCAAGACGGCATAAAACGCCGCGACAATTCCGCCAATCAATAAACCGGATGGGTTTAAAAACAGATCGTAAAGCAGGATGTTGGCGACTATAGGCGCCAAGAATAAAAGCGCCAAAGGAATGAAACGCCTTGTCAGTAACATAATGCCCGTCAGAACTTGCGTTCCGTATACAATCGGCAACGTGTATCCTGTGTTTTCAAGGGCATTCATAAACTCTTTTCCTGCTGCCGACGGTTCGGGGATTGGAAAAAAATGGTAAAAATTGTTCAGGCCAAATACAAGCCAGAACAAGCCAAAAATTATTGTTATGGCGCAGTATAAAGATTTCATGCGGCCTCCTGTGATTTCTGCTGTTTTTGTTTTTCGCCATCCAGAGCTTCCTCGCCAATCTTTCGGTTCTTTTGTAAACCCTGATCAATGACTTTGGGAAAGTTGGCATTCAGGAAGGCAAAGAATCGTTCCGGCCAGCCGAGGCGCATTTCCGTTTCTTTGTTGACGATGGCTTTAAAAATACGCCGGGCTACAAAATACGGGTCGTCGTATTTAACTTTGGTGCGTTCGTTCACTTCCGCTTTTACGCCTGAATTCATGGGTGTTTTCACGGCGCGGGGGACGATGTGGGTTAAGGTGATATTCGTACCGCCCAGTTCGCGGCGCAGGGAATCGTTAAAACCTTTTAAGCCCGCCTTCGCAGCGACATATCCCGTCAAATGCGGCAGCGGTATAAGCGCCGTCATTGATCCCATATTGACAATCTGGCCCGTACCGCGTGCTTTCATGCCCGGCAATACAGCCTGGCTCAAGCGCATCGGCACCATCATATTGATATCGACGATGGCTTCCAGATTCTGGTTTTCGCAGTAATCGAGGACATTATAGCCGGCCATATTAATAAGAATGTCCGGCGTATTATCCGCAAGCTGCGTACAAATCTTATCCAGATTCTCGACGAGATCGCCTTCTTTTTCGATGTCATAGGCTGTAACGCTCGCCCTAGCATCCTGTAAATGCCGTACAAGCGGGATACCGATCCCGCCTGTACCGCCGGTGATATAGACACTCTTTCCTTTAAGCGGCATTTTTCAATTCTCCTTCATGCGGAATGGCGTGCAGCACATTCGCAAAGAGGCGGAACGTATTTCGCGCCACTTCGATAATAGCAGCCTGATCTTCAGGGTCAGTGATCTTGTTCACTGTTTCCTCGAAGAATTTCATATGGCTGATATCCAACTCCCCGTGGGAATAAAGATAAGAGAAAGCCTTTTTCGGCAAGCCTAGTGTCTTCTTCACCGCATCTGCGCCTTTATTTGCAATTTGTGTTGAAGTGCTTTCGAGCATGAAAACCATACCGAAAAACCCCATCGGGTTTTTGCGGGTGATATAATCATAGTTATAGGCGATCAGGACTTGCGTCTCGAGATTAGGCGTAGAGGCGCGCGCCGCGTCTTTGTCACCGCCTGCGGCTTCGATGTCGTTTAAAATCCATTCTTCATGGCCAACTTCTTCTTCCTGATATTCGATGATGGCCTTGTGAAACGCTTTTTTGGATGGCGGCAACTTCGCCCCCATCGTCATCAGGAAAGGCACCGTATGAGAGACATGATGATAGGCTTCGGTCAGGTACGCGATATAGGTTTCACGGCTGATATTGCCTTTCATCCCGTCCACCAATTGCGGGACGGTGTATAGTTCATGTCTTTGGTTTTCCGTTTCCTTAACCAGCTTGTTGTAAAAACTCATTGTTTTTCTCCTTTACATAGAGGGTTAAAATTTCTTCACGGCGCGGACGGCCAGTGCCTGTAAGCGTGCCGTCCGCTACCGTGAGGGGAGGAATAATCTGGAAGTTTTTAATTCGCGCATAATCGGGAAGCGCCTGATTGGCCTTATCGACGGCTCCCTGAATATCGGCTTGCGGCGATGAAGGGACGATCAAGGCGGATAGTTGCGGCTGCGCATCGCCATAAACAATCGCCTGTGCGATAGCACTATGAGAGAGAAGCGCCGCCTCTATCCATTCCGGGGACACATTGCGCCCGTAAGAAGTAATGAGCACATTTTTCTTTCGGCCTGTGATGGATAGAAAATCTTCTTCATCAATCTGCCCCAGATCGCCTGTCTTGAATATCTGCGCCGCCTCTTCGCCGACATACCCTAGAAAACCGGGATCTGTGATTTCGATTTCACCGTTTGTGATGCGCGCCCGTATATGCGGTAGCATTTTTCCAACGCTACCTATTTTGTAATCCTGTGGGGTATTTAGTGAGACCACCGAAGCGCATTCCGACAGTCCATAGCCTTCATAAACCGGCAAACCCATTTTACGGGCTTGTCTTATGAGCATCGGATCGACTTTCGATCCGCCTACAGCAATAAATTTTAATTCCGGCAGAGAGCCTTTTTCCAAGACCTGTGCCATTAACGCCCTCAATATTTCAGGCACCAAAATGGCAGAACTCGCTTTTGTGTTTTTCAGGATTTTATGAATGTTTTTGTAGTTCTGACCAAAAGCACCTAAGCTGGTCATACATATTGTGCACCCGGCCATTAACCCGGTATAAACGCCCGCCACGTTTTCCAGCAAAACAGCCAGAGGCAGAACGCAGGCATGCGTACCGGCAAATTCCTCGCCCAAAACCTCTACGATACTGCCCGCGACATGTTCCATTGCGCTTTGCGGTAGACAAACACCTTTCGGTGTGCCTGTTGTGCCGGATGTAAAGGTGACCTTTGCTGTCCCTTCAGGCAATAGCCCCCCTTCCTTCATGCCGGTGTCACGCAAACCATCGGGGGCGAGTATATGCGTAACACCGGCAGAGCAAAGGAGATGGGTAGTCTGCTCATTTGTAAAAAACGGAGGAATAGGGACACAAGGAATTTCAGCCTTAAGCGCTGCCAAATCCCAGAGCACCCAGTCAACACTATTATCAAGCGCCAGAGCCAGAACCTCAATACCGAAAAGAGCGTCCACGCGCGTGCGGATTTCTTTTTTAAGCGAGCCATAGCGCACAATCTGCATTTCATCACGCAGGGCGATTTTTTCGGGATCATGATTTTGGATATGTTCAAACAGCATTATTTTTGTGCTTCTTCATAATGAAGACGCGGGTAAAGGCGTGGGCGACAATCTTCAAACTTTGCGCCCAATGTCGCCTTCAGGCGCTTAACACCTGTATCGACGGAGCCAACAAGAACGCGGGGCTGCGTATCATAATATGTGCCCCAGTTCTGGCCATCACCGCCTGCGGATGCTATATCCGCATCGCAAACTCTGCGTGGCTTTAACCCCGTTCTTTCAAAATAACGGTGCAGAAAATCGGTACCCGTAATGGCGGCATAACGAATACCCTTGTTATTTAGATAAGAGGCCAGCGCAGCGAATAAAAAAACGGATGCCCCTTGTCCTGCCGAAGCAAGATTACCGATTTCGACAATTTCCCTGCGGTTACAATCCAGAAATCCTTCTATGGCGTCCCCGGTATAGCGCTCCAGAAAGAGAGGTTCGTCTTTGGCGTAACGAAAACCAACAGCGGCCAAAATATCGTTGTCCTCATTGCGCACGCTCATTAAAACGGGATAGTTCACCGTGATATCGGCGTCGTAGCTTTGCTTGTAAATCGCCTTAATAAAGTCTTCAACGCGCTGGCGTTCAGGCTCAAAGAGCCCCGTAATATTCACAACCGAAGGCGATAGCGAACTGATTTTGCGCGCACGATCCTCGCGCAAATACAGATTTGCTGTGTCGATATTATTTTCTTGGTAAATCAGTCTGAGCATTTTTTTTGCTTCTTTGTTCATCATGTTCTTAGACTAAGAATGCATGATGAAGCTGAAGTGAAGCTGAAGTGAAGCTGAAGGATATTTTACTTTTCCAGCCGTAAACACTCCTTCACTTGCTGCAATATTTCAATGAGTTAGACCGAAACGCCGAAAGGCGTTTTTTTGGGAATTTGGGTATAATTCAACTATTCGGTCATAAATAGAACCCCCTCTATTTAGCGCGGGAGGTTTTGATTATGCGTCAGAAACCGCGTATTTTTTATTATCAGCATTCTTCTTATTAAGCGCCCACAAGGCGTAAGGGAAAAAAGTTTCCTTTATATGGCCTCAATCAAATAAATTTGACTGTTTCTAAAATTTCCTACTTAACAATGCAGTTCTGCTTCTGATGGAGAGGAAGCCAGCCAGGGGTTTGGGTTGGTGGGTTTATAACCGCGACGTTTCATTACATCTTCCGCCGCGTTATGCATGTTAACGAACGTGCCGTGAGGCAATCCGAAATCCTCTTCAAAGCTTTCCAGTTGGCTGACATCTTTTAACTTTCCGCCGTTCATGATGGTAAGCGCACCGATCAGGTCTATATTATAGGGTTTTTCGCCTGCCGCCTCCGCTTCGTCTATGACGGATTTCTGTACTTCCTCTATAAGTGAAACCATCATCGTTTCGCGGTATCCAGGCCCGCCGCCTGCGCCCTGGTTAAGACCGAAGGCAATCTGCGCCTTATGCCAGACAGACAGCCATTCATGAGGGTAACGATAGTCATGAGATAAATCGCGACCACCATTTTTACCGGGCTTGCCCCATGCCTTCAGGGCATCAAATAAGGGTACGGCTTCAAGACCAAGAATTTCACGCCCGGCAAGCTGGTCCGGGTTATTGGCAAGCAGCCTTCTGCCTTCCTCCATTTTCGCATATCCCGGTATTACGATGGCGTCAAAGCTCTCTTCGTCAAGATCTAGCAGGTTTCCGAAGGGCGTTACGGCGAAGGCAGGATTGTTCATATCCCCATTCCAGATATTGATTACAAAATTATCATCCTTCACGTGGGCAAGGGGAACAGGGCGTAAGACGGATGCCCTGAAAATGTCTCTGAGCCTTTCACTATCTATGCCAAGCTTTTGACGGATGTCTTTGCCCGCAAAAGCCTCAAAAGCCGCAAACAGTTCGGAGGCTTCTTCGAGCGTTTCCCGCGCTGCTGTGGTTCTAGCGATTTCGCCCATATCGCGGATAATTTTTATTGTGCCGTCCTCCCCGATTTTCAGATCGTCTTTAAGGGCGAGCAGGCGCTCTAACTGTTGACTTAAAGCGGAAGCTAAGACCTCGTCTATTTTTTCCCCATCTAAAGCAGACAGGGTAATGGCAATCGTGGCGTTCAGGATTTCTCCCGGCTTTGTACGCTCGGACAAGCCGCCGAAGGTTCCTTTACCATCAAATGAAGGCTCCGCCCCTTTAAGAGCGCGCAGTCTTTGCGTTTGTAAAAGACGTATAGGGGCCAGCCTATCCCGGAGGGTTTTGGAGTGAGAATCGGGATTGCCGCTCGTGATAATCACAAAGGAGCCGGAATTAAGAATTAGATTCCTGTTATGACGGCTTTTTAGAATGGAAGCGCGCTGCTCGCCCTTGTCAGCCGCCGCCAATGCTTCCCATACTTCGCTGGGGTTGGAATAAGTCGCCATGTTTTCAAGCCACTCTTACTTCGGGTCGAATGCTGGCCCGGAGTGGATGAGTCTCAGGTAGCGGGGAAAAGGCATTGTCCCAACCTTTTGTCTTGAGTTCGTCATATAGGCCTCGAAGATTGTAATTCATATTGGGTAGGCTTTTATCACGGTTACTCATAAGGCTGTAAAATTCACTGACAAAGCCTTTATCCTGCCATGCGCGCATCCGCAGTAGACGGTAACTTTGCTGATCCCACCCCAAGCCGTCTTCCTCCGCCCATTGGAACAGAAGGTCAATGCCCAGTCGGACAATTTCATCTTTCGAACCACCGCTTAAGTTTGGTGTGCGGAGCGAGGTTTGTTTGTCCAGACTTACCCCATTTGCGGGAGAAATTACGCCCATATGCCTTTTGAATTGGCCGCTGTTTTCACGACGATAGAAATTTACAACCACATTAAACAGTCGGTTTTCATCTAGGCCTCTGAAATGAGGATTGCTTTGCGCGGCTGTAAAAACTTCGCCAACATTCAAACGCCGCTCACCATCGCCGGTTACTACTCTTTCATGGTGCATCAGCAAGCCCAGCTCTCTGATTTGAGGCATGGTCGCCTGCATGGTTTTTTCATCCGTTTGATCTATTTTGCCGTCCTCCAGAGGCAAAAGACCGGCGGAAGGTATGTTTATGTTGGTCTGCCTGAGCGCGCGAAGAGGCGGGAGCAAGCCATGCAACCCCTTTTCTTCGATGTACTTAAGAAGCACTTGCTCATCAATTTTATGAATCCAGCCATTGGGATTGATGGCCCCACCATGCTGGTCACCTGCGGCTGTTGTATTATTTGTATAAATTTCACTTAAATTGCAGTTCGCTCTTGCCATGCCTTTATGCACATTTGCGACCGCCCAGATCAAAACCGTGCGCAAACGGGCCTGAAAATTTTCGTAGGCGATTGAATGCCCCGGCAAGGCAACCGAAGTGAGCTGCAATAGCTGAGGGTAACGATTTTGCAAATCACCCGCCCATTCTTTCATTTTTTCCGGCGTATATTTTTTAGGCGAGGCAAAAACAAAATTTGACAATTCCATCATAAGATCGCGCTTTTCATCCCAGCTCATCTTCGTGGTGTCTTCCACGCCAAAAATCATGGCCGTCGCCACCACGAGATCCTGGATACTACGCACATGGAATTGTCCGCCTATACCTTCGAAACTCTCCCCGGTTTCCTCATCTACGCCTCCCAAAACAAGTTCACGTGCGGCTTTTTCATGCTCGCCCGGATTATTGCTAGTCGGCAGGTAATACATAATCAAATAGTTTTCCATGAAAGTTTTGAGGGCGGCGTTGCGACCGCCGGTTTGATAAGCCTTCATCACTTCGTCTTTGTAGGGGACGGCAAGATCGTCGCAAACTCCCTCCACGCCCAGTTCATCCATCGCCATGACAATGGATAAATAGTCTTCCACGCAGTTGAAACCGGAATCCTGTCCGCCACTTAGAGCATTAACGGCACGTACGGAACCCGCTTTACGCATATAATCATAAGTCCAAAATGCCTGCAGCCTGATGGCTTCTTCTGTCTCGCGGTCAGGATTAGCAGGATTGTCCCATGCGGCTTTTGTATTCACATTCCATATAAAATCTGTTTTCGGCTTTGCGGCAGGTGCTTTGAAATTGCGCACCAGTGTAGCATGGGTAAGGTTTTTCAAGTTCTGATCTGAATTTGAAATCTGGACGACAGAAGTCGTTGTCGCCACCTGGCCGAATTTCATGCGTTGTCCGGCGGAAATAGTGCGCCCGTTCTGGGCGATTAAACGGTGGCCGTATTGGGCAAAACTTGCGCCGCTGGTGCCAAGGCCATCCGTATCGATCACAACATCGGCATAATGCGAGGCCAGTTCATTCAGATGCATGTGGCTGTCCTGCTTCAGGCGCGAAGGTGGACTGGCGTTGGGTATTTCGAGCAACAATCCCGTTCGTGATCCCAGATAACGGGCAATCGAGGGAATGATATTCATCTGCTCATAACGGCTACCGTCGTTCGGATATCCGTCATGTCTTGTCGCGACCCATTTATCCTCGCATATCGCCTGCGCATGAACATAGGCATGGCCGCTCTCATCGGTGACATAAAGAAGCGGGCGGCCAAAGGGAATCGTTTGCCCATCCGGCAAAGGTACGGCGATCGTACCGTAAGGGGCTTCTATGCCGGTCAGTCTGGCAAATTCCGCAACGTCACGGAAACTCCATTCACTGAAATAGCGGTTCTCATAGCCCCGACCACCCCTGTAAAGATGGGCCTTGGCCGTCATACTGACGATTTTTCCACCACTGATAAGTGTTTGCACATTGAACGGCAGGTTCATACGGTCATAAAGGCTATTTTTGATCAGTTCCGGATCAGCCGTCGCGCACTCAAAAGCTTTTCGCAGCTGTAATCTCCACGGGTTTCCGACCGAGACAATCAGGTTCGGATCTTTTTCATTTGCGCGGTTTGCAATGCTGACTAAGGCTTCATAGATGCGGTTATTATCGATACGCTGGAAATCATCACCCACTTCATAGCCGGTCAAACTCAGCTCCGGCATAACGACCATGTCGCTACCCTCAGCCACTGCAATATCAATTGCCGCGTAGTGATTGGCCATGTTCTGTGGCCAATCCAGCGCGGTTTGATTAAGCGAAGCTTGCGTGACTTTTAGCGCGACATGAGCGGACATCAAGCAGGACCGCCACGATCATGGACCGGACCTTCAGTAGGTATTAAAGCCTCCTGCAAATCGGCAATATTAACCACCTGAACCCCTGCTTCTGCAAGCTGAGCGTCCATGGCCGCTTCGGTATTACTACCACCCTCCAGCGGCATGGCAATAGATCGTGAAGCATCTTTTACGACAATGGCATCAAGCCCTTCTTTGCGGGCGTCTAGCGCATGCCAGCCAACACAAAAGTCATAAGCCAAACCGCAAAAAACGACCTTGGTGATACCGCGTGCTTTCAGTGTATCGGCCAGTGTTTCACCGTTGGGTAAACGAGGACGTGTTTCGCCATCATTTTCAAAGAATCCGGAATAGGAATCGATGTCCGGATTTGTGCCTTTTTGCAGGATTAGATCGCTTTCGGCGATTTTCAGATCGCTGCGAAATTCGGCGCCCTGGCTGCCCTGAACGCAGTGGTCTGGCCACAATACCTGCGTACCGTAAGGCATTTCGGTTGTGCTGAACGGCTGTGCGCCGTCATGATTGCTGGCAAAGGATTTATGCCCGACCGGGTGCCAGTCCTGCGTAATCACAGTCAAGCGGAAATCGCGTTTCATTTCATTGATAGCCGGAACAATTTCATCGCCGCCGGGGACTGCCAGACTTCCGCCGGGGCAGAAGTCGTTCTGTACGTCAACGATTACGAGTGCTGTATTTGCGGGTACGTTCAATGTCATTGGTTTTTCTCCTTTGGTTGAAATCAAATCCTATTCAATTCACGGGCAGCCAAAGACGCATCGTAGCGCTGTCCGAGATAGTCACGACCAACTTTGATGCGTCTATTGCCATCATAATTGAAAATATCGGCTGTGGCATAAGTGGCATGGAAATCACCGGGGATATAAGAACCCGTTCCAACACCCGTAAGAGGCGCTTTGGCAAGCCCCATCATGCGGCATTTTTCTTCGTTAAAACCTGACGAACCAAGTACACCTACATCAGGGAAGCCGGCTTTGGTCAGTTCATTTTTGAAGTGCCAGATATTGGCAACGCTCACACCTCGGCCATATAGAATTTTCAGCTGCGCTTCCGTCCATTCTTGCTGCATCATGTGCGGTGCGTTTTGGTGAATAACTTCAATAGAAGAATCGTGATCCAACCCTTCTAGATAACGGCCACCGTGAGTATCAAGGCGGAAACCGAGCGTTCCGCTTGCTGCCTCTTGGGGGAACGCCTTGCAAACTTCTATGGCATCGCTAATTTCTTTACCCTCAAAGTCAACAAGCACAATAAATGGCTTATCCGGGCATTCCCTGCGGAAAGCTTGCGCCGCTTTGAGTGTTGATCCGTAATACCCAATTAACGCGTGAGGCATAGTGCCGGAGCCTCTTTCCTGACCGAAGAAATGGGCTGTGGCGTTGCTGGCACCGTTTATAAAACCTTTTGCACCAAAATCCCTCTTGGCCGCATCACTACCTACGCTGGCGGCATAATCCATCATTTCTTGCATTTCCATCCCTACACAATGGCGTGCGCCCATGGCAATAAATGGAACATTGGGAAGCTCCTTACAAGCTTTGTATGCGTTCAAAGCAGCCACAGCGACGGCACCGACTTTTTGTAACAAAATGGTTTCACATTCTGCAAATGAACTAAAGGGCACGGTAATATAAAGCTGAGGCTCGCCAGCAGGAACGATGTCGCCGGGTTTGTATTTGGATTCCAAAAGGACGTCAAATTTACCGTTTTCAGCGACTTTTTTAATCCAGCCTGCCGCCATTTCGGGGGCAAACATTGAAGGCGTGCGGATGAAGATGGCATAAGTTACCATGTTTTCGCCGTCAGCCTTCACGCATTTGGCGGTGTTGGTGAAATAGCAGTCGGTCCATGCGGTAATCTCTTCGGCATTCGTGGCACGGGTATTATAAAGTGTTGTAAATTCGCTCATTTTCTCTCTCCTTGTTAATTAAAATGGTTGGGTTGTATATTCTTGGTTACGAAGCATTTGCTTGGCATAGCTGGAGTCTACGCTTACGCTCATACCTGTCATAAATCTGTTATTTCCTATGATGGTGGGGAAACCAGCAAACTCTGTTCCATCAGGCAATATCATTGAGCTATCAAAAAGCACTTTGGCCGGTCTTTTATTATTTGCACCGGAAATTTCGATATCTACGACCGTTGTATCCGTTAGCACCACCGAGTTTTTCAATACTCCTGCTTTAAAGAAGCTATCAGGATCTTCCAGAGGACGACCATCACTTGTTACAACGATTTTCCGATCAGACAATTTTATTATCTCGCCTCCCACGGAACGGTTTCTTGCTGTAGACCCCAAAGGCGAAGCCACAATTAACCCTCCGGACATAAGGCGGGTTTTGGATGCTTCGCTTATCCCTATTTGCGTGAGTAACGCGGAGGCAGAAAACGGGTGAAGTATAATATCGGCATAAGCGGCAATGGCTTTTATCGTTCCCTCAGACATTTTTATTTGTGCTTTTAATGGTCTGATCTCTATGGCACCCGCCGCATTAAAGGCGGTCATTAATTCTATGCCTGAGTGAATATTATGATGGCCATGATATAAAGTGCTGTTGCTTTCCGGTGCTTTGACGGCGAAGTGTGGTTTATCCGGTAAATGCCTTAACGCATAAAGAAGCGTTCCGTCCCCGCCAACACTCACAATAATATCGCAATCTTCAGCCGAAAAACTTCCTGTATCGCGCATTAAATGTTCGGCAAAAGCGCGGGACTTTCCATCGCCGGGATTAAAGCAGAAATGCGGTCTGTGGAAGTTCTGCAACCCTAGCATATTACCCCGCTTCCGCCGTCATTACGGGATGGGGTGCGATGTCTTTGGTAACATGCTCCCATAAGAGAGGGCCAACAGGCAATACGACAACCCTGCTCATATCATCCAAGTCCCCGTATTGGCGTGCTAGTTCAGCTAATTCATGTGTGCGATCAATAGTGTCTGTGGTAACAACGGTGTCAGCGAGGCGTTGGTCTCTTGCTCCCGCTGTAAATACTCTTTCAAGTCCCCCATTGCTGAATACAGCGTGAGAAGCGCCAATCAGGCGCATTATTGCGCCTTTGGCTTTTAAACCTTTTTGAGCATTTGTAATTGTTCCGCCCGTATCAATTTCATCATCAGCGGTTAATGTGGTTTTTCCTGAAACATCACCTTCAAACCCTGTGGTTTCAGTATCGCTGACACCTATATGTCTTTTGGTAAAGCCAAAACCGGAAGCACCTGTAAGCCGGGCTATATCAGCCGCGAAATCATGGGCGCCTGCATCCGGCCCGCCTATGGCAAGGTTTTCAACATTAAGATTTCCACGAATGTAATCCGCAAAGATTCCGGCAGTCGATAAATTAAAGACTTGTTCTTTGCCAAAATGCCTTTCAACCGCCTCTGTCCCTGCATCAGAATGCATGTGGATAGTAGAAAACCCGTCTGCGCCTGCTGCTTTCAGAAGCTTGGCATATGTATCCATGCCTTGGGATACATAACGTCCATCTACGGCACGATCCTGCCTGGAATAACCGGCATAGGGTGCTATTACCCAAACGGCAGAAGCGCCCCGCCTTTTTAGCTCAGCGACTTCAAATAGAGCCTGCATTGCAAAATCGTTTGTGGAATGAGAAGGAATACTGCCCAGGCTTTGAACTAGAATAACGGGCTGGCCTTTAACTGGATTAAAATGTTCCGTAAAACTTTGACCGGCGGTAAATTTGCCAAAACTTGCGGGTAATCGATCATACCCATCAGTGCTCTGGGCCTTGCCCGTAAAATATTCACGCAGTGTGGGAGCTAAGGAGTTCCCTAACAATATTAGCATATAAACCTCACCTGAATTTTTGATTCATAGTTAATTCCATAAGCCGAGTCAAACGAAAACTAGACATAACGAAAATTAATATCCATAGTATTTTGGTATCTGGAAATAATACTACTGTGAAAAATGAAGAAAATTGCGCTTTTTGGCGGTTCTTTTAATCCGCCCCATCCCGGCCATTTCGAGATGGCGAAATATATATATGAAATCCTTAGTGTAGATGAAGTCTGGTTTCTTTTTTCAGAAAATTGGCAGAAAGATTCTGCAGAATATGCTCCTGCTGTGCACCGCATGGAAATGGGAAGAATTTTGGCGCGTCATTACCCAAATATGCCGTTTGTAATGTCCGGTATCCAAGATGAATTGGGTACGCATATGACCTATGACGTTTTAAGGGAATTAAGGAAAAGATATCCGGAAGATCGTTTTATCTGGACTATGGGCGCGGATAACCTTGCCAGTTTTCACACATGGGAAAACTCGGAAGACATTGTGCGGAATTTTCCTATCGCTGTGGTTGATAGACCGCCCTATACGAATGACGCGCTTAATGGCCCTACAGCCCTGAAATTTCACTTTCTCAGAGCATCAAGCCCCCGCCAGTTGCTTGATATGGATAAGGGGTGGTGTTTTCTCGGAAATCCGCAGATTGAACTATCTTCTCGTGATTTGTTACAGCGATTACGCAACGGTAAGACAAATTTTGACAGCCCGTTTCAGGATGTCGCAGACTATATCAGACAACATGGCCTGTACGGCTTGGGAGACAAAGAACCAAAGCCGTCACAAGGTGATAATCTCAATTTTGATAAACGAGAAAGACAACCTTGTTGATATACAGATAGGGAATTTTACTCCCCCAGACTTGCCCATCTCTCCATGCACTCCATTTAAAACTTCGGTAGTGGCTCAGTTTAAATAACTGGCATCTGGAAAAATATAAATTAGTATCAAATGGATTTCTTGTCGCTGTCATCCAGAAGATATTTGGAACCGGTCACTGTGTCTGTTACACCGAGAAATGTCAGTTTCATAAACCCTCCCTGCCTGTCGTCATAGCAAACCAGAGCGCTATGCCGACCAAAGCCAATGAAAGAACCCGCCGGGCAATCAGGCGGCGCTTTTGATTTTCCAAAAACTTCTGTGCTGTTCCGGCCAGAGTGACAATCAGGCTATGTATAGCTGTGGCAACAATAACATATGTAATGGTCAGGCTAACGGCCTGCAACACAGCGGAAGATGATGCGACAATAAAGCCAGGCAGTATAGCCACATAAAAAACAGCGGCCTTTGGATTAAGAATATTAACAATCAGACCGCGCCCGAAAAATTTTGTATTTTGTACGGGGCCGTCTGTTTTCCCGGGCGAAGTTTCAGGCTCCTCCCTCCATCCGCTCCAAGCCAGCCAGAGTAAATAGATGACACCGGCCCATCGCAGAAGTTGATAAGCTAACGGAGAATTTGAAATCAGCGTCGCTATACCCATGGCAGCGGTAAGACCGATAAGAAGCAGACCCAAGGCAATACCCAGAGTTGCAGCAAAACCGGCCCTGCGTCCATCACTGGCACTTAACACAGCCAGATAGGCCATATTTGGCCCCGGCGTGGCCTCAATAATCAGGCAGGTCATAATGAAAGATATATAGGCGGCCCAAGACATAACGAATTGTTCTTTTATTTCAGCGTATCCCAAAATACTCTATAACTATCTGTGGCAAAAGAAGAAAAAATCTCATGCGATGCGGTGCGGATTTAAACCTGTTACAAGGGGCGCGAAACGGCACACTAGATTTTTGACGCTCTTACTGCATTTGACAGGAATTTCTGTGTCATCTTAATGGCAGCATCGTAGTCATCCGCGTAATAGATGTCCGTACCATTCGGGCCAAGATGAAATTTGGACAGAATCTCCTGCGGCTGTTTTTGAACGGCGGATAAAATAACAAGGCTGCCATTCTTCCGGCATTCTTTTATGATCGTTTCGATGGCTTCCGCGCCTGTGGCGTCAAGAAACGGCACAAGCCGCATGCGGATAATCAGTATTTTCGGCATTTGCCCCATTCGCTTCAGCGTATCGAGCAAATCTCCTGCCATACCGAAAAACACAGGACCGGTAATACGAAACACTTCAACACCGGGTGGAAGTTCCCGCCGCTGATCTTCTTCTTCTCCATACCCGAAAGAAGCGCTGGTATTAAAAGATATTTCCACGGATTTACTCATATGCCTCATAAACAGGAGCGAAGCCAGCACCACACCCACGGCGATAGCCACCGTCAGATCAACCAGCACCGTCAGGAAAAAGGTCAGCAACAATATGGCGCGATCACTGGATGAGACTTTGAAAATATGGATGAAATGCTTTGTTTCGCTCATACCCCAAGCGACGATAAACAGGATAGCCGCCAATGCCGCCATGGGCACAAACATCATCAGGTTAGAGGCAAAGAGCATAAATAACAGCAAAAACAAGGCGTGAAAAATCCCTGCAAAAGGCGTTTTACCGCCCGCTTTGATATTAGTGGCTGTTCTGGCTATTGCGCCGGTAGCGGGAAGTCCCCCAAAAAACGAAGAAGCGATATTGGCAAAACCCTGTGCGACAAGCTCCTGATTGGAACGATGTTTAAACCCTGTCATGCCGTCTGCAACAACTGCAGACAGGAGCGCCTCAATTCCGGCTAGAAAAGCGATTGTGAAAGCAGACGGCAAAACAGCCTGAATTTTGGCAAAACTCCATTCCGGAAAAGATGGAACGGGTAAACCCGAAGGAATGTCGGAAAAGCGGGAGCCGATTGTTTCAACGGGAAGATGAAGTAAACTTACAGCTATAGAGGACAGGGCCACAGCGATCAGATAACCGGGAAGTTTTGGCGCTAAACGCCTCAGCGCTATTATAATCAATAAAGCGCCCACCCCAATCGCTAAAGTTGTAAAATCGACTGTATTAAGATGTGAAAAATAAGCCTGCCATTTGGGAATGAAATCTGCCGGAACGTTTTGAATTTGCAGGCCCAGAAAATCTTTAACCTGAGAGGATGCAATGATTACTGCGATGCCCGCCGTAAATCCGGTCACAACGGGGCGGGGAATGAATTTTATGATCTGCCCCATTCGCGCATATCCTGCAACGATCAGAATAAACCCGGCTATCAGCGTGGCCAGCACCAACCCGTCATAGCCATGCTGGGCGATGACATTAAAAACAACGACGACAAACGCGCCTGTCGGCCCACCGATCTGCACCCGCGAACCACCCAGAAATGAAATCAGAAATCCCGCAACAACTGCGGTTACCAGTCCTTTATCCGGAGTTGCGCCGCTGGCTACCGCCAGAGCCATAGCCAGCGGTAAAGCCACAATCGCCACAGTAAGACCCGCTATGGCGTCTGCACGAATCTCCGAAGAGCCATATTTGCCGTTTGCGATAATTGTAAATAATTTCGGTATGAATAAAGTCTGATACACTTAACAGCAGCTACTTTCTTCCCAGAGTTTGAAAGAAGGTAAAATATACTAGATTTAAGAACGATTGAAAAATACTAACATCAGGCAGAGAATTCTTCAAAAGCTTGCATCGCTTCGGCGGCGTACATAAGCGAAGGCCCGCCGCCCATATAAACGGCTACACCCAAGGCTTCGGCCACTTCCTGTTTTGTGGCGCCAAGCTTTACCAGTTTTTGTGTATGAAACCCGATACAGCCGTCACAATGTCCGGCGACACCAAGCGCCAGTGCTATCAGTTCCTTGGTTTTGGTATCCAGAGCACCATCTTTGTTGGCGGCTTCGCTCATCGCATAGAAATTTTTTACGGTATCGGAAATTTCCGCTTTAAGCGTTTTTACGCCTTCCGTAATGCTACCGGTTATATTGTGATAATTTTTCATAGTGACTTCCTTATTGCTGCGCGGACGTTACGGGGCCGTAAAGATCGTAGAGTAGAATCACGGCAACTGCCGTGATAACCAAACCAGACAGCGTAATTAGCCCATTCATACGGGGTGCTAGTTTTTTCAACGTCTTAGGCAGAAAGTTCGGGCAGAATAAAAGCACAACGCTTCTGCATAAAAACAAAACGCCGAAGAGCGTGACGAGCAACGCCGCACCTTCCCAGACCCAGTGAAAGGCCACGATGAAGGAGCCGAGCAAGAGATTTACAGATCCTAATACAAGAGACGTATTGCGTCCTTGTACTTGCAAATGTGTAACCCACGCTTGCCAGTCTTCGCTTCTAAAAAGCATAGACAGGCCCATTACCAAAAAGCTGACAGCGGTCATTAATTCGATTGAATGCTCCATGGCTCTTATCTCCTATGCTGCCGCTTTGCGCGTAGCGTGCTTGACGACATTTGCCACTTCATCGGCATTGGCGTTTCTGCGCAAAATGCCGCCGAATGACAAAATACCCGTGACTTTGCCCGCATGGTTTTTTACGACAAGACGGCTGACCGCATGGTCGCGCATCTTGTCGGCAGCGTCTTCCAGATAGTCATCTTCATTGCAGGCATATACGGTTTTGCTCATACAATCCTGCACTTTTTCCTTTGCGGGGTCTTTGCCCTTGGCAAGAGCGCGAATGACGATATCGCGGTCTGTGATAATGCCTTCCAGTTTGTTTTCACTGCCCACGGGCAGAACGCCGCAATCGACTTTTTTCATTTTTTGAGCAGCTTCATAAAGTGTGGCATCGGGTGTAATCAGGACCGGATGCTCGGTCATCAGTTCTTTGACTTTTGTGTTGTACATAACAAACCTCCTTATTTGATGATGTCGCGAAAAAACAAAGCATAAAACAAATGGCCTTATTTTGATTTTTATCAAGAAACTGTAAAAACGCCGGCAAGTCAGAAAATTTTACTTTTTTGATAAAAATCAAGAAACAGGCGCGGTGTTTATGCTCAGGTTTTTTATCATCCAATATCAAGGAGAAACAAAGATGAGCCAGAAACTCTCTGTTCGCAAAAATACGGAACACCCCACCGATGCCCTCTGGTGGAAGCCCGTTTTTGCCATGCAAAAGGAAATGAATAACTCGCTTTCCAATATGATTACGGGTTTTATTCCGCCGCGTTTCTGGGAAGCGGAAAGAGAGGCGTTTTCGATGTGGCAGGAAAGCCTGCACATTTTATTCTCCAAAATGTTCAACACACGTCAAATGATAACACCTTGGCTGACTGGCGGGCGTACTGAGCCTTACATTGACATACAGTGCAATGATAACGGTTTCATAATTCGCGCCGATGTGCCGGGGATAAACGCCGAAAATCTGGATATTGCCCTTGCGGATAGCGCCATCACTATTACCGGCTATAAGGATAGTGAATGTGAAGAAGGAGAGGGCTTTCTCCACCACGAATGCTGCGATGGTTCATTCTGTCGCACCATTGCTTTGCCGCAAAATGCTGATACCGACAAGGCTAACGTCAGCTTCGAGAACAGTGTGCTAACTATCAAGGTTCCTCAAAAAAACCAAGGACCAAAAACGACCCGTAAGCTGGAAATTCTCGTAGACAACGAAAAAGAGCAAAAATCGTTATCGGAAAAAAAAGCCGCTTAACTATGGGAGAAACATTGATGAGAAAACTTATTTTTACAACAATTTTGATTGCTGGGGCGTTGGCAATTCCTCTGATAGGGGCGCATTCTCAGGAGACATATTCACAGGATGACTTGCAAGCCGAAGCCGAAGCGGCTTTTCGGCAGGCTGATATTATCAATGACGGGCGCATTGATGAGGGAGAATTCGACATGTACCATCAGCACGCCTTCCGGGTTCTGGACTACAATAAAGACGGCAAGATGACCATGGATGAATGTGTCGGGGGTTGTTTTATGCCCCGCGAAGGGGACAGCGCCGCAGTGCCGAGCGGGACCGTTTATTATAAATTCGAAACCATAGATCTTGATGGTAGCGGAGAAATCGCGGAACGCGAATATATTTTGTATGCTCGCGAACGTTTTGCCGATTTCGACACAGACCAGAACGGTACGATTGATATTTCTGAGTTCTGCGCTTTCTATAGAGAATCCATGCCCTGTACATTCACCGCCGCTACAAAAGAAATGATGGAGAAGCAATAATGAGAAAAATTCTTCTCGCTACAGATCTTGGTGCCAATTCCGATCGTGCGATGGAACGGGCGTTGAAGCTTGCGAAGGAAGCAGGCGCACAACTTCACATTGTTCACGCGCTTCCTTCCTATAAGGCGAAGAAACTGGTTTCTTCTCTCAAGGAGGACACGGAAGACCTGATTAAAGGCTATCTCTATGATTACAAGGATGCTGAAAATCTGGACATAGTTATCAAAGCGCTGCAGGACGGTGAATTTTACGCCCAAATCTTGGAATATGCCCGCAAAATCAAAGCCGATCTCATTGTCATGGGTATACACGGTAAAACCAAAATGCGTGATTTATTTGTCGGTACAACACTTGAGCGTGTGGTGCGTAAGGGGCACTGGCCTGTTCTGATGGTGAAAAATAAGCCGACAGGGCCTTATCAAAGTGTTTTGGCAGGTGTGGATTTCGCGCCCGGTTCACGGGCGGCTTTGCGTATGGCGCTGGAAATCGCCCCGAATGCTGTATTCGAAGTCGTTCATGCTTATCATGACCCTGTAATTTATCCTGTGGGCATGCCTGAGGTTATGGTGGAAGTGCATAATCATACGCTTAAAAATCAGAAAAAGACGCTGGATGCGTTTCTAAACACCGAAAGAAGCCACTTTCAAAAAGAACATGGCGGTAATGCCAAGCGCATGGCGGGAAAACTTTTAGAAGGCCCTGTTTACGATATGTTGATGCATGAGGTGAAAAAAACTAAGGCTGATATTATCACGATCGGAGCACACGGGCGTATGGGACTTATGCCCGGCAAGCTGGGTGGCACGGCATTTGACATTCTTGCCAACCCACCTTGTGATGTTTTGGTGACAAGGGGTGTGTGATGAGCGCAAAAGCTAAAGAAAATCATCTTAAACCTGCGAGCGGGAGTGATGTCCGGCTTATTCTCGGCCCCGTTGATGATAGGCTGGTGACAGATATTTTGGCCACAGGCGCCACACATCATGAGATTATGCAAGCGATGGAATGGCTGGATGATGACGATTACATGGGAAAAGAAGTCGGCAAGCCCATGAATATCCGTGTTGCCCGTGTCCACCGGATATTGCAGCGTGACTGGGAGAATACGGAATTGTAGGGCTCGCAATTACCTTTCAAAATACTTGAAATATTTGTAACTAAAAGTGTATAAGTTCCTTAATTCTTGAAAGGAATTTAACATGGCTGTTCTGCAAGAGCATACAGGGCAGTTTTTACGCAGCCTTCCCTTCTTTTTTGGCTTGCCGGAAGAGGATGTCGTCACGTTCCTAAAAGCGGGGACATGCCATTCCTATAAAAAAAACCAGCATCTCTTTCATCAAAGCGACAAAGCCGAAAAGTTTTTTATTGTCATGAGCGGCTGCATAAAACTCTATAGCGAAAGTGCCGATGGTGACGAATCTGTCATTGCTTTGCTGGTAAAAGGGAACACGGTTGGTGAAGCTTCAATATTTGATGGTGCTATTTATCCTTTTTCCGCCAGTGCGGCGGAAAATGCCGATATTTATGAAATTAGCGCAGAAACTCTTAAACAAGCAGCCCAAAATAATCCTCAACTGCTTTCCAAGATTATTGGTATCATGTCTGAAGAATTACACTATCTTCAGCATGAAAAAGAGCATCTGGCCAATATGTCCGCGTCCCAGCGCGTGGGATGTACCTTATTAAAATTGTCAGCCGACATGATAGGAGAAGGAGGCACATTTACACTACCTTATGATAAGTCTCTAGCCGCCGCCAACCTAGGCATGAAACCAGAGACGTTTTCACGTGCTTTGAAGGAGCTCAGGTCTTTGGGTGTAACCGTACGAGGGTCTGAAATCACGATAGAGCGTTTTGAGCGACTAGCGGAATATTGCTGCGTTCACTGCTCAGTTATACGCGGCACATGCAAGGGTGACAAAAGGCATGCCTCTTATGAGGAAAAAAAGAAGAGCCGCCATACGGGTTAAAACCACAAAATTTCGTCTAGTGTTTTGCGGAGTGTTATCTCGTTCAACCCGGTCAGATCTTTATCAACTTCAGCGGCAATACGCCCCCGCACAGTTTTATTCATTACGGCTCGCAAATCTCCCAACATGCGGGGCGAAGCTGCCAAAACCAATCGGTCAAAAGCATCTCCAGTTTCGGCTTTTTCCAACCAGCTTGCAATGTCTTGAGCAAACAGCAACTCATCTTGCCGGCCTTGTGCCATATGCGGTTCATATTTGTGGTGCTGGCCACCTCCGGCAATACGCCCCAAAGTTTGGTTTGTTAATTCTGTTTGCATGGTTTCGTCCGGGTGAAGTTCACCTATTAACTCCAGATGGGTTTCCGGTTTTCTGAAAATACGGGCAATGCCTTTATCTGCTACGATAACCCAAATGCGAGGCATTCTTCGCCCCCGTTGTAGTGAGGGTTTTTTGCTAAAAGTTTTTAGCCCTTGGCCAGCAATTTTTCCTGTGACTTTCATAAGGTTACTCCTAAATTATATCGTCATAGCGGGACATGATAGACCCGCTATGACATTTGGGGTTAAGCTGCTTTTTTGATTTGTATCTTCTTAGGTTTTTGCACGGCCTCAGCTTTTTTCGGTACTTCGATGCTTAGCACGCCGTTCTTAAAAGAGGCTTCAGCCTTATCTGTATTGGAGGTTTCTGGCAAGGCAACCGTGCGTTGGAAAGAGCCATAAGACATTTCTCGGCGAAGATAGTTATCGCCTGTTTCTTCCTTCTCTTCTTTTTTCTCGCCTTTAATGGTCAAAAATCCGTCCGTAACATCAATCTCGACATCTTCAGGCTGTATACCGGCAAGCTCTGCTTTTACTTTGAAGCTTTTACCGTTTTCAATGATGTCAATAGCTGGAAACGAGGCTTCCTGTGCCCAAGCCGGCAAGCTGGTGCCGCCGAAAAAGTCATGAAACATCCGGTCCATATCCTCCTGTAAAGACATTAAAGAACGCCCGAAACGGTTTCTTTGGCGCACGGGAATGCCCGCAGGGCGATTCCAATGAACAAGTTCACTGAGTGTCATATTTTTTCTCCTTTTACGTTAGGGGTTTTGGGATTTACATCCCAAAATAGACGCCTGTTTCCCCTTGTCTGTCTTGATAAAGATCAAGAAATTTCAAAAAGAAGATTCCAGCCATGAGGATGCTGGCATTCTCATGGCTGGCAAAGGACTACAAAAAGGCGTATTTCTGTGGAAGTCAGTTTCGGGATGGCGGGAGCGCTCATTACGGGTGGTGTTATTGCCGTTCGCAAAGCATAAATCTGATTTTGCTCTCTCTCTTCATCTACGGTAATGCCGGGTCAGATATTTCCCAAAATCATAATCCGCGTTTCAATTTTCAGTTACGGGTTTTAGTGATTCTGGAGTATCCTTGTCTATCGCCCATCCCGGGCGGGCCGGGGGGCTATATCATGCAGAAAAAAGACCGTCGCAGTACCGAGGAAGTTGAAGAGCGTTTAAGGCTGGCTTCATCGACCATTTATGAAATTGTGGCTGTGGAGGGGCGCGAGGAACTGCGACGCCCGTTACAGGCGCTGGGCTGGTCGGGATTTGTGGCCGGGATCTGTATAACGTTTTCGCTCTTTTGCGAGGGGTTTATTCGCCACCACATGCCAGCGGGCGATAATTTTCTCGTGGAAAATCTGGGCTATACGGTAGGCTTCCTGATCGTGATTATCGGGCGGTTCCAGCTTTTTACCGAGAATACCATTACCGTGATTTTGCCGCTTCTGGAGCGGTTCAGCCTGTATAAATTTTCGCGCGTCATGCAGCTTTGGGCCGTTGTGCTGGGTTGTAACCTTCTGGGCACGTTCCTGATTGCGCTTTTGATCAGCCATGTATCATTTTTTACGCCCGAGCAGTTCGGCGTGTTTATCGATATTTCCAAACATGCGATAGAACGTGATATGGGCACGATTTTTGTGCAGGCCATCCCGGCTGGATTTTTAATCGCCACGCTGGTGTGGATGTTGCCTAGTGCGGAATTTTCGCAAATCTGGGTGATTACGTTGATGACTTACCTGATTGCTATCGGCGATTTCACGCATATTATCGCCGGATCGGCGGAGGCGTTTTTACTGATACTCAACGGTGAGACGGCGCTTTCGCAAGGGCTGGGTTATATTGCCATGGCGGGGCTGGGCAATATTATCGGCGGGACGGGGTTATTTGCCCTGATGGCGTATGCGCAGGTAAGAGGTGAAATGACGCGCTAAACTTAATTTTTAAATCATTTTTGCTGCATTATTGATGCAGCAAAAATGGACTGGTTTCCTCTCCGAACAGTAAATTTACTGTGACTAGAGGCAAATAATACGACTCCTTGTATGGATTTTTGTGTCTTTTTCAAGAATGTTAACGGGGTGTAACACTCTTTTCAAATTTCCTTATGCTTGAATCCATCATCGCAAAAACGCAGCACTATCTTTCCGTTCCCTCCGTGGTGGGGCACGAGAGATTTTTCATGCAGTATCTGTATGAGGATTTCAAGAAGACGGGGCTTTACGCCTATAAGCACGATGCTGCGCTGGAGGTGCATGGAAACGATCCGAAAGCCACCATAATTTGCGCGCATATCGATCGGCATGGGCTGATTTGTCTGGGCGATCATGAATATGTTTATGCTGCGCAATATATCAAGGAAATCAAATACGGGGGAAACAACCTTTCAAGCCGCGCGGAAGTTGAGGGTATTGCTTCCCGTTTCGAGGGAGAGAAGATTTACGCCTATCATCCGGAAAGTGGGAAAACGCTTGCCAGCGGAGTGATCGAGGCTTGTTACCCCGATTTGCGCAATCATGATGCGTTGTTCGATGTTGCAGGTGTGGGCAGGCTGGAGCAAAACGTGCCGCTGGCCTATGCACGGCAGGCGAGCTTTGAAAACGGGATGCTGAAGGGACAGCTTGATAATGCGGTATCGCTGGCGGTGGTGTACATGTTGTTTAAAAGCGGGTTTCAGGGTACGGCGCTTTTGACTTGCGAAGAGGAAATCGGCAAGAGCTGGATTCCGATAGCGGAATATCTGGAGGGATCGCATACCGAGCTGACGGATAAGGTGATTGTGCTGGATACCAGCCCCTATAGCGATTCGGAGGTGATTCAAGCGGGGCCGGTGATTTTGCGCAACCGCGATAAAAGCGAGGTCTATAATGCAGCGCTGACGGGCAGCCTGAAGGAGCGGTGCCGTTCCTTGGGGCTGCCGTTTCGCGTCAAGGATGAGGATTTGCTGGCCAAGGGTAAAACGACAGTGCAATTAGGTTCAACCGAATTAGGGCGGCTTGTGCAGGGGACGAAGGGGCAGTGCAGCGGGGCAACGGTGCAGATTCCGACGCTGATGTACCATACCAGCAACGAAACCACGAGCGCGAAGGCGCTGGAGAATTATTACGCGTTTCTTTCCAGCATATTGATTGATGATCCGCTGGATTTGCGGGTGGGGTAAGGGCGGCTGTCATTCCGGCTTACGCCGGAATGACAATCTTTAACAAAAGAAACAGTTTCAAGTTTTCCGGCTTCGCGATACTCTTTCCCGTATGGAACATACACATGCGTTGACACATCTGGCGGTCGTTTTGGCCGCTGCCTTTTTGGGCGGCGCGCTGTTCCGCAAGCTTAAACAACCCGTTCTGGTCGGTTATATCATTGTCGGGCTTATCCTGAGCCCGTCTGCCCTCGGTCTAGTGCAGGAGGGCAAGGATGTGGCGCTGCTGGCCGAGCTGGGTATTTTGCTGCTGCTATTCATTGTCGGGATGGAAATAGACCTGAAATCCTTCCGGGCTTCGGCGAAAATATCGGTTGTTACTTGCGGAGCGCAGATCGGGATAGGATTGGCGGCTATGGGTTTGCTGGGCCTGCTTTTTGATTGGCCGCTTAACCGGATTATCCTGCTGGGTTTTGCAATTTCGCTCAGTAGTACGGCGGTGGCGCTCAAAATTTTAGAGGATATGGGGCTTCGAAGCTCGAAAATCGGACAGACCAGCGTGGGCGTTCTGGTGGCTCAAGACTTGGCGTTCATCCCCATGGTGTTGATTATGGGCTCTCTGAGCACGGGGGAGGGTTTCGAGTATGGCGGGCTGGTGAGGCTGGGGATCGCTATATTGGTGTTGATCGCGCTGATGCTGCTTTTGACCAAGCGACCGAAAATATTCGGCAGGTTGTGGGAGAAGTTCGAGCGTACCAAAGCGGATGCGATGCGCGGGCAGGTGGCGATTACCGCGCTGGCCTTTTGCTTTAGCGCCGCGGCGGTGGCCGGTTTGTTCGGACTTTCGCCCGCTTACGGGGCGTTTCTGGCGGGAATCGCGCTGGGCCATACCGTCAGCCGTAAGGAGCTGGAGGCGCAGGCCAAGCCGATATTCGATGTCACGATCATGGTGTTTTTCCTTTCTATCGGGCTTTTGATAGACCTCAAGTTCCTGTGGGAGAATATAGGGGCAACGTTGGTGCTGCTGTTCATGACCATGCTGCTCAAAACCGTGGCGAATTACTGCGTGCTGCGCTGGCAGGGCATGGATAAGGAAGAAAGCTATATCACAGCCGCCGCGCTGGCGCAGGTGGGGGAATTTTCGTTTATTCTGGCGGCGATCGGCCTGAGCGCAGGAACGATTGACGGGGACGGTTATAAATACGTTGTGGCGATTATCTCGCTTAGCCTGCTGGCGACGCCGCTATGGCTGTATCTGGTGGATAAACGCGCGGCGCTGGCCGTGCATCTTGCCAAGGCGGTGCAGAAAAATGGCAGGAGAGAAAAAAACGCTTCTGAAACGCCTGAATAACCTATAAAGAATTCCAGACTTTAACCACGGCAACATCAAGGCATAGCATGAAAATCGGCATTCTTTCCCGCGGACCAAAATTATACTCGACCATGCGGCTGGTCGAGGCCGCCAAGGCACGTGGCCACGAGGTGCAGGTGATCGACCCGCTGAAATGTTTCATGAACATCAATTCGGTCGATAACGAAATCCATTATCAGGAAAAGATTTTGCAGCTGGATGCGGTTATCTCGCGCATCGGGGCGTCGGTCACGTTTTACGGCACGGCGATTGTGCGCCAGTTTGAAATGTCGGGGATTTATGCGCTGAACGGCTCGCTGGCCATTACGCGCGCGCGGGACAAGCTGCGGGCGCACCAGATTTTATCGCGCAAAAAGCTGGGAATGCCTATTACCGGATTTGCGCATTCCACCAGCAATATTGACGAGCTGATCGAAGTAGCTGGTGGCGCGCCGCTGGTCATTAAATTGTTGGAGGGTGCGCAAGGAAAAGGCGTCATTCTGGCCGAAACCAAGAAAGCGGCGGAGAGCGTGATTGAGGCGTTTCGCGGCCTTGAGGCGCATTTTTTGATTCAGGAATATATCGAGGAAGCGGGCGGCGCGGACATACGGTGCTTCGTCATAGGCGAGAAAGTGGTCGCCACCATGATGCGCAAGGCGGCTGACGGGGATTTCCGTTCCAACCTTCATAGCGGCGGGATAGCGGAGAAGGTGCGCATTACCCCGGAAGAGCGCAAAACCGCGATTGCTGCGGCCAAGGCTATCGGGCTGGATGTGGCGGGGGTGGATTTGATCCGTTCCAAGCGAGGGCCGCTGGTGCTGGAGGTTAATTCCTCGCCGGGGCTGGAGGGGATCGAGCGCGTTTCAGGCAAGGATATTGCCACGATGATGGTTATGCATCTTGAAAAAAATATGGCATCATCGAAGAAACGCCGCGTAAGCGAGGGGTAAATGGCGGGCAAGGCTGCAGCAAAAACCGGTGATGAATTTGTGATCGGCGGGGTGAACGTCAAGCGGGGCAGCCGCAAGCGCATCTATCTAGATATCGCCAAGCTTTACGATTTCACCGATATGAGCATTCCGCTGGAAATTGTGCGCGGCATAGAGGACGGCCCGGTTATGTTCGTGACGGGTGCGGTGCACGGGGACGAGATTAACGGGGTGGAGATTATCCGCCGCCTTCTGACCAAAAAGGTGCTGAAAAATATCAGGGGTACGCTGATCGCTGTGCCGATCGTCAATGTTTACGGCTTTAACGCCAAGTCGCGGTATTTGCCCGACAGGCGCGACCTTAACCGGAACTTTCCGGGTTCGGAGGGAGGCTCGCTGACGGCGCAGCTTGCCCATGTGGTGATGAGCGAGATTGTAAGCCGCTGCACCCACGGCATTGATTTGCACACGGGCGCGACCAACCGCGCGAATTTGCCGCAAATTCGCGCCTGTCTTGACGATCCGGAGGCCAAGAAAATGGCCGAGGCGTTCCGCGTTCCGGTTATGCTGCACTCCGCGCTGCGCGACGGTTCGTTGCGGGAGGCGACGCGGGAGCTTGGGATACCGACGCTTCTCTTCGAAGGCGGGGAGGCGCTGCGGTTTAACGAAAAGGTGATCAAAAGCGGCGTGCAGGGCGTACTCTCGGTCATGCGGGCGATTGGTATGTTGTCGCCGCCCAAGAAAGAACCAGCGCCGCGTGATGTGTTTGTCGCCCGCTCCAGCCACTGGATCCGCGCGCCGTATAGCGGTATTTTAAGTGTGAAGATGAAAATCGGCCAGCGGGTGAAAAAGGGGCAGGTTCTGGGCGTGATTTCCGACCCCTTTGGCCGCGAGAAACATGATGTGGTGGCCAAGCGTACGGGCATTATTATCGGCGCGGTGACCCTGCCGCTTTTAAACCGCGGCGATGCTGCGTTTCATGTTGCAACATTCGAGGATGCCCACGCCGTGGAAGAGCATGTCGATATGTTCGAAGAGCAGCTGGATAGTAATGATAGTCGGCGGTTTCTAGATTAGAGCTTCGCTTTTTTAGCCTGGCCTCGCGTCACTGTGTCGCTCGCGTATGTCTAATACGTGTCGCTCCTCGTTCCTAATCCAAACTAAAAAATCCTTGCTCCGGAAATTCTAGCTCGCCGCGCGGGAAGCTTTCTTACGTTCATGCGGGCAAAGGTGGAATTTGCGCAAGCGAAGGGATTTCGGCGTAACTTCCAGCAATTCGTCCTCGTTGATATAAGACATCATGTCCTCAAGGCTCATTTTGCGGGGCGGGACCAGCGTTACGGCCTCGTCAGAGCCCGAAGCGCGCATGTTGGTCAGCTTCTTGCCCTTCAGCACGTTGACCTCAAGGTCGTTGTCGCGGCTGTGTTCACCTACGATCATACCCGCATAAACGGGGGTCTGGTGGCCGACGAACATGGAGCCGCGGTCTTGCAGGTTGAAAATGGCGTAAGCTACCGCTGTGCCTGTTTCCGTGGAAATCAGAGCGCCGTGGCGGCGCTGCGGGATATCGCCCTTATAGGGGGCGTAAGAGTGGAACACGCGGTTAAACACGCCTGTGCCGCGCGTATCGGTCATGAACTGGCTTTGATAGCCGATCAGGCCGCGGGAAGGGGCAAGGAAAACAATACGGGTTTTGCCCGCGCCGGAGGCGCGCATATCAACCATTTCGGCCTTGCGGCGGTTCATTTTATCGACCACGGTGGAGGAATATTCTTCGTCGACATCGATGGTTACTTCCTCGATCGGCTCTAGCTTCTGGCTGCCCTCTTCCTTGAACAGAACGCGGGGACGGGAGACGGTAAGCTCGAAACCCTCACGGCGCATGGTTTCGATCAGAACGCCGAGCTGGAGCTCGCCGCGGCCGCCGATTTCAAACGAGTCTTTGCCTTCGGATTCCTTGAACGTGATCGCCACGTTGGTTTCCGCTTCGGCCAAAAGGCGGTCGCGGATCATGGTGGAGGTTACTTTGGTGCCTTCCTTACCCGCAAACGGAGAATCATTCACGGAAATCATTACCGCCATGGTGGGCGGGTCGATGGGCGTAGAAGGGACGGGATTAGCCAAACCGGGCGCGCCGATGGTGTCGGACACGGAAGCGGTATCAAGGCCCGCGATACAGATAATGTCGCCAACGGTGACTTGCTGCACCGGAACGCGCTCGGTGCCGTCGAAGGTCAAAAGTTTTGTCAGACGGCCGTTTTCAACGATATTACCATCAAGATCGATGGCCTTGACGGCATCGTTTACTTTCGCCGTACCCTGAATAACGCGGCCCGTCAAACAGCGGCCAAGAAAGGGGTCGGAATCCAACAAGGTTGCCAGCATCGCAAAGGGCGCTTGCGGGTCGCCCTTGGGCTCGGGCACATGGGTCAGTACCAGATCCAGAAGCGGAGAAAGATTTTCACGCGGATCGCTAAGTTCCTTCACGCACCAGCCGTCACGACCGGAAGCATAAAGGATCGGGAAATCAAGCTGCTCGTCATTAGCGTCCAGAGAAACGAAAAGGTCGAAGACTTCATCGACCACTTCTTCCGGGCGGCCATCGGGACGGTCGATTTTATTGATGATTACGATGGGTCTAAGCCCCTGTTTCAGCGCCTTGCCCAGAACGAATTTGGTTTGCGGCATCGGGCCTTCGGCTGCATCGGTCAAAAGGATAACGCCATCGGCCATGTGCAGCACGCGCTCCACCTCTCCGCCGAAATCGGCGTGGCCGGGCGTGTCGATGATGTTAATACGGGTGCTGATCCCGTCTTTGGCCCATTTGATAGAGGTCGGTTTGGCCAGAATGGTAATGCCGCGTTCTTTCTCAAGATCGCCGGAATCCATAACGCAAACATCAACCTTCTGATTTTCGCGGAACGTACCGCTTTGTTTCATCAGAGAGTCGATCAGTGTCGTTTTGCCATGGTCAACGTGGGCAATAATGGCAATATTGCGCAGCTTGCGTGTCATTTTAAAATTGTTCCGTTTCCGTGTTTTTCAGCTTTTCTTGGTGAAAGCCGTTTATTTAGGCCGTGTTCTACAGATTTGCGGGCAAAAATGCAAAGAATATTTAGCGTTGCTTCGCAACGCCGCGAGGATGACGATTGAATGTGATGATATCAATATAATCCGCCCGTGCCGGTGGTGGCTGAAGCGCTGGAGCCGCCGGCGACGGAGGGCATGAGGCTGATGCCGCGGCCGTCAAGGATGTACATTTTATCGTTAGGTTCGGTTCCGGTAATAAAAGATTCCCAGATCACGTTTTCATCACCCGGCTTGGCCCGCACGCCCGTATCGGCGTTAACCAGAACGTTGCGTATTCCATGGGGAACGCGAAAAGGGATGGCGGGCTTGTCGGCCAGAGCTTGCTCCATAAAGTCTTTAAAAATCGGGACGGCGACGGAAGAGCCGGTTTCGCGTTTGCCCAAAGAGCGGGGAGCGTCAAAGCCGGTGTATACGCCCACAACAAGGTCGGGGGAAAAGCCGATAAACCACGCATCGTTGGAGCGGTTGGTTGTACCCGTTTTTCCCGCCAGCGGACGACCGAGGCTTTTAATGCGTTCCGCCGTGCCGCGCTGGACCACGCCCTCGAGAATGGAAACCATCTGATAGGCGGTGCGCGGGTCGATCAGTTGTTTGCGGGTATCGGGAATTTCGGGCACAGGCTGTGTTTCGTTTTCCCAGCGCACAAGATTGCCGCAGTTTTTGCATTCGCGGGTGTCATGGCGGAAAACCGTGTTGCCGCGGCGGTCCTGAATACGGTCGATGAAGGTGGGGGTGATATCTTTGCCGCCGTTAACCAGCATGGCATAAGCGCGGGTCATGTTAAGCAACGTGGTTTCGGAAGAGCCCAGCGCGTTGGCGAGGAATTGTGGCATTTTTTCGGTAATGCCGAGTTTTTCGGCGTAAGCTGCGACCTTGTCCATACCAAGATAATCGGCCAAACGCACCGTCATCAGGTTTCTGGATTTTTCCACACCTACGCGAAGGGGGGTGGGGCCGTAATATTCATTGGAATAGTTGGTAGGTTTCCAGGTGTTTCCGGGGCGGTCCTCCATCACGAAGGGGGCGTCCAGAATAAGCGTGGCGGGGGTAAAGCCGTTATCCAGCGCAGCAAGATAGATAAAAGGCTTGAAGGCGGAACCGGGCTGGCGCAGCGCCTGGGTGGCGCGGTTGAACTGGCTCAAATCCTGCTTCCAGCCGCCCTCCATGGCCAGTACGCGGCCTGTATGCGGGTCAAGAGCGATAATCGCGCCCTGAACCTCTGGCACCTGCTCCAGTGTGTATTCGCCGTCTTTATCCTTTACCGGAGCAACCAGAATGACATCATGCTTGCTTAGCACTTGCGTAGCGGATTCGATGACCGAACCGAGATAGTAGCCTTCGTTAAGAGATTTACGCGCCCATTTGAGATTCTCCAGAGGGATCTTGCCTTCCTTGGGTTCGCTTTTGTCGTTAATAAAACCGATTTTAGCAGCGGAACCGCTGACGCTCAGCACGGCGGCCATTTCCCAGCCTTCGATCATGGCTTCGGGTTTTTCGATTCCAGCAAGCTCCTGTTTCCAGTCGGCTTTGCCCTCTAAATGCGCAACAGGGCCGCGGTAACCGTGACGACGGTCATAGGACTGCAACCCGTCGCGCAAGGCACGTACGGCTATATCCTGAAGCTCGGGATCCATTGTCGAGCGCACAACAAGTCCGCCACCATAAAGACTTTCTTCACCGTATTTTTCCTGAAGGATACGGCGGATTTCCTCGGCGAAATAGGGCGCGCGAACGAAGCGGTCGGTATCGTTCTCGATTCTGGTTTGAAGCGGGGTAGCCTGCGCGATATCACGTTGTTCGCGGGTGATAAAGCCGTCAGCTTCCATGCGCTCCAGCACCCAGTTACGGCGCGCTGTGGCGGCTTCTTTACGGCGAACGGGGTGGTAGTTGTTGGGCGCTTTGGGAAGCGAGCCGAGATAGGCGGCCTCGGCAACGGTAAGCTCGTCCAGCGGCTTGTTGAAATAACGCAAGGCCGCAGCAGCCACGCCGTAAGCGCGCGCGCCCATATAAATTTCGTTCAGGTAAAGCTCAAGCAGGCGGTCCTTGCTCATAGCCTTTTCCATGCGGTAGGCGAGAATCGCCTCGCGGATTTTACGCTTGTAAGAAACCTCGTTGGAGAGCAGGAAGTTCTTGGCGACTTGCTGGGTGATGGTCGAGGCCCCTTCGGGACGGCGGCCGGAGCCCAGATTCTGGATGTTACTTACCATCGCGCGGGTAATGGCGATGTAATCGATGCCGTTATGGCTGTAGAAATTCTTATCTTCTGCAGCAATAAAAGCGTTTTTCACCAGATCGGGAATTTTTTCGATCGGCATGAAAACGCGTCTTTCCTGTGCGAATTCGGCCATCAGGCGCCCATCGCCAGCGTAAAGGCGGGAAACAATCGGCGGTTTATAGTCTTTCAACTGGGAGTAATCGGGCAGGTCGCGACCGAAATAGCTGATGATATAGACCGTTCCGGCAATGCCGGCGATCATGCCCAAAAAACCCAGGGAGAAAAGTCCCAGAAATGCGTACCAGAGATATTTCATCGTGGTACTAGTTTTCTCACACTAGCGTGCAAAAGTACAAGGGGTTTTATAACATAAGATTTCGTCGTTGCGAGGCGCCTCACAATGACGTTTAAATTAATCTAAATGTAGTAAATCTCGGCGTCACCCTCGATTTCGGTGACCAGTTTCATAATGCGCTGGAGTTTTTTCTCGTCATGCAGGGCCTGTTTGTTCAGCCCCGTTTCACGGCCCACCATGTAATAAACCGATTCGGTGGTAACTTCGGTCTCGCGGCCGTAAGTTTTGGCGTGATAGGCCATGGCCGAATCCATCGTGATAATCGATTTGTCCGGTTGGTTACGTTTGCGCATATGCTCGTCTGTAAGCTGCACGATCAGCATCAGCAGGTTGTTGGAAATTTTAACCTTGTGGTGTTTTTCGAAACCGGGCCGTACCGATTTTAAAATGTGATAGGTTTCCTTGGTATTCGGAACTTCGAGGAAAACCTTTTGAAAGCGGCGGTCGAGCGCGGGGTCGGTGGCCACGTACATACGGAATTCATCAAGTGTGGTCGCGCCGATTACCATCAGGTCGCCAGCGGTCAAATAGGGTTTCATAACGTCGGAAAGACCAGCATAGGCGCTGCCCTCGCAATTGGGCATAATCTGGTGAATTTCGTCGATAAAGATGATGGTGCGCGGGTTTTCCGGGTTGTGGTAACGCTCGGCGATACCCTTACAGATCGGAATAAAGCGTTCCTGAAACTCGGCGGGGCCGTTGGTTCCAGCGGCCATGCGGGCCATGTCGAGTTCGATCACGCGGGCGTCCTGAAGATAATCCGGCACCTCGCGGTTAGCGATTTTTTGCGCAAGGCCCACGACGAGCGCGGTTTTACCCACCCCGGCGGGAGCTAGAAGCACGGCGTTCTTACGCCCCTTTTGCATCAAGATCAGAATGGTTTCGTCGATTTCGCGGTCGCGACCGGAAATAGGGCCGTAACGCCCCTGACGCGCTAGGGCGGTATAATCAACGCAATACTTGCGGAAAAATTCCTCAAGCTCGCCATTCGTAACTGTGTACTGCCATTGTTCGGTCATTTCGGCCCTGAAAACAAAGATATATTGATGATAGACGCAGAAAAGTGCGGCTTTGTTCTTTATACCGCAAAACCCATCTTAAACCCAGAAGGTTAAGAGTTTGTTTGTTGATTATGGAATTAAATTGTAATGTTTTTTAAATTGTCATCCCGAACGAATGTGAGGGATCTTCATTCTAAATGATAAAAACAAGATTCCTCCGTGCTTGCGCGCGTTCGGAATGACATGGGGATGGGTGGGCGGCTTTAACGCCAGAAATCCTTATCGGTATAACCTTGCGCGTACAGCGCGGCGGTGAGGTCGCCGTAAAGGATGCAGTTGGCGATTTCCTTTTTAACCGTTTCTTTGGGACGGTAACCGATGCCCAGCCCGGCGGCTTTGAGCATCGGCAGGTCGTTGGCGCCATCGCCAATGGTAAGGGTCTGGTGCGGGTTTATGCCGCTGGCCAGCGTATAGTGGTTCAGGAAATTGAGCTTGGCGCTTTTATCCAAAATGGGGTCGATAACCTCACCGCTTAATGTATCCCCCTCAAGGCCCAGCGTGTTGCCGTGATGGGCGTGAAAACCCGCCCCCGCCGCGATGGCCTCGGTAAAGAATGTAAAGCCGCCGGAGACCAGAACGCATTTCGCGCCGCTATGGGCCATGGTTTTAACGAAAATTTCCGCCCCCGAACTGAGCCGCGTTTCGGCAAGCGTTTCATCGAGCTTGCTGACGGGCAGGCCCTTGAGCAGTTTTACGCGCTCCCGCAGGGCGGCCTCGAAATCCAGCTCGCCGTTCATGGCCCGCGCGGTAATAGTGGAAATATGATCCTTGAGGCCCGCATAGGCGGCAAGCTCGTCCAGCGTTTCGCCCGTCACGATGGTGGAATCCATATCGGCCAGCAGCAGGCTTTTGCGGCGGTGCTCGGCGCGGTTGATGAAAAAATCGACCTTATCCGGCGCCAGAAGATCGCGCAAAGCCTCCACCGCAGAATTATCCAGCGTATCTGAAAGACCGATATCGGCGGCCTTGCCCTCCGTCAGCCAAACGGGCTCGCGGATTTTGTGAATTTCGTGATTTTCGCAAAGCGCGGCGGCGCGTTCCAACAACGCGCCCTCAAGCGGGGAAGCGGCGACGGAAGCGACAAGGGTGAGGGTATGGGACATGGTTTTCTTTTTCTTGCAGTGCAAAAAAGCACTAGACACTAACAAGGGCACTGTGGCAGGAATTTCCTGACCCTAAAAGTAATTTCTAAAACAGGAGCCTTCAATACCATGGAAAAACCAAGCGTCAAACCCGCCAATCCCAATTTTTCCTCCGGCCCCTGTTCCAAGCGCCCGGGTTGGAGCCTGCAGGCACTGGAAGGAGCGTTTATTGGGCGTTCACACCGCGCGGGTGGCGGCAAGAACAAGCTGAAGGAAGTGATTGAAAAGCATCGTGAGCTGCTTGGTATTCCGGAAGATTACAAAATCGGTATTGTTCCGGCTTCCGACACTGGTGCGTTTGAAATGGCAATGTGGTCTATGTTAGGCGCAAGAGGCGTTGATCTGTTTGCATGGGAAAGCTTTTCCGAAGGCTGGCTGAAAGACGCGACGGACCATTTGAAACTCGAAGATGTGCGTACATTTACGGCTGGTTATGGCGAGATCGCCGATTTATCACAGGCCGATCCTGCGCGTGATGCGGTTTTTGTATGGAACGGAACGACATCAGGCGTTCGCGCTCCCAATGGTGACTGGATCAGTGAGGCCCGCGAAGGTTTGACATTCTGTGATGCAACGTCGGCTGTGTTTGCTTACGACATGCCATGGGACAAGCTGGATGTTACGACATGGAGCTGGCAGAAGGTTCTGGGCGGGGAAGCCGCACACGGTATGTTGGTTCTCTCTCCCCGTGCGGTAGAGCGCCTTGAGAGCTTTAAGCCTGCGAGCCGTCCTTTGCCGAAAATCTTCCGTATGACGAAAAAGGGTAAGCTTAATGAAGGCATTTTTGTTGGCGAGACAATCAATACGCCTTCTATGCTGGCTGTCGAGGATTGCCTTGATGCGCTGAACTGGGTGGCGGAGATTGGCGGCGTTAGTGAGACGATCAAACGCGCAGCAGCAAACACAGCGGCGCTGGAATCTTTTGTGAATGCCAATGACTGGATTGGCTTTCTGGCTGAGGACGAAGCTATTCGCTCCACCACGTCTGTATGCTTGAAAATCACTGATGAGTGGTTCACAGGCCAAAGCGATGAAGATCAGGCTGCCATTATCGGCGCGATGTGTAAAACATTAGAAAAAGAAGGTGCGGCCTATGACATCAAGGGCTACCGCGATGCCCCCGCCGGTCTTCGTATCTGGTGCGGCGCGACGGTGGAAACAGCAGACGTGGAAGCACTCTGTCCTTGGCTGACATATGCCTATGAGGCGACAAAGGCAGAAGCGCAGGCAAAAGCGGCGGCTTAGGCTTAAGCCAAGTTTGCTTCTATGTGAAAATCTTCGGGTTTTCGGCTTAGTAGAGGGCTGTCTTTGCCTATGGCATTGATAATTTCTTCAAAGGATAATTCCTTTTTTTCTAATAAAGCTTGTGCCAGTCGATCAAGTTCTTCGCGATACTTTGTTATAATCGTAAACGAGAAGCTTTCTGCCATTTTAATGGTTTGATCAATATCCAGTTTTTCAGAATATCTAATTTCGCAGAGCCATATTATTAGTTTTGCACGCCAATAGTCACTTCCACATCCTGAAGCTTTAAAATCTTCTCCGTATCGTACTTTTGCTCCTGTTTTTCCGGCCACATGCGTAAATATACTACCAAAGAGATCTCGTCTTGCGAATGGTTTGTTCGTCTCATATTTCACATGTCCGGAATACAACTTTTTCGGCGTGATAGAGGCGGAGAGAGTTTTTAAATTCTCATTACCATATACGGCTAAAACAGCCAGAACGTGGCCAGCTTCATGATAAGCTGTTTCAGTCTCGTGGGCTAAATTTAATTGTTTAGCTATTTGTGTCTTGGAATAGGAAAGAACAGCATAAATTAGTGCGGGTGTTAGCAAAGGAATCATAGCAACAGCAGCTATCTTGGTCGAAGTTTTATCTAATCCCATTCTATCAGCGGCTTTATCTAGAAGAGGCACTTGTGGACTTTCGATGAGAGTTTGAGCAGCAGATATAGTCACTGGAATTGTCATAAGTGACAGCCCGGCGGCGCCAATTGTGGCCGCATAAGCTTGGCGGAGATATTTTCTGCGGGCGGCATATATTTCTTCTACTTCATTTGTTTTGGTCATTGAGATGGCATATATTATTTTACATAGTTTATCAACAAAAATCCCCTCTTGCTTTTGGGCAGTCTGGGTGGTGGAGAAAGCGGCGGCTTAGAGATTTTCAGAAACTGGCTGAGCTTTAGGATGGGTGTTTGAGTGTCGCTGTATAATAGCCCGGACTTGTGTACCACCTAAAACAGGTTCTTGCTTGTTTCTTTGAACGATTTCTTCAACAGCGGCCCAATGGTTTAATAAAGTGGATTGGGCTATTGCGCGGGCCTGTTCAACGGATTGACGGACAAATCTTTCATATTCTGGATCGACTTTTTGAATGCCGTAGTCATGTGCCAGCATGATCTCTATGCGCTCTTGTATGATGTCAGCATCTGCTTTCCAAGAATCATTATTTACTGAATTTACAGAATCTTCACGAGGAAGATCAGGGTGGCCGAAACCGTTGCTTCGATGATGCTGTCCATATTTAATTTTTTCAGCTTCTTCCCCCGCGGCTGAGTAGACCAGTACTTGAAGTTTGTCCGCTGTGGTTAAGTTTTGAAATTCGGCTGTTTTATCATTTTCTTCCCATAGAGTTATTCCCCGACAGTCAGGGTAACGTAAAGTACTAATAAGCAATAGCAGTCCTATATGACCGTAAACGCTACCTACAACGGCGTGGCCAGCTTCGTGGTACTGGATGATTTCGAGCAGTTCCTGGTCTTCATGAGCGATTCCTTTTTCTTTGTATTGTTCAACCAGAAGAGATTCCCAATCAGGTTCGAACTTACCGGACAGCATTAGAAAAATATCTGTAAGATTTTTGATAAATTTATTCATGAGCGGTATCTAAAGATTATCTATGTCTTATGTCAATAAAAATCCCCTCTTGCTTTCGCGCGTCCGCAGGCGTAAAGCTGGAGGCCTGTTTACCTAAACAAGACAAAATTAGGAGTAAAATTGATGGCACCCAAAAACGACGCCCGTAAACCGCGGGTACTGATCAGCGACAAGCTGGACCCCCTGGCAGTAGAAATTTTCGAGAAAAACGGCTGCGAAGTCGATTTCAAGGCCGGGCTCTCTCCCGAAGAGCAGATGGCCATTATCGGCGAGTATGACGGGCTTGCGATCCGCAGCGAGACCAAGGTCACCGCCGAGATGATTGCCGCCGCCAAAAATTTAAAAGTGATCGGCCGTGCCGGTATCGGCGTGGATAACGTCGATATTCCCGCCGCCACGAATGCCGGTATTGTGGTGATGAATACGCCCTTCGGCAATTCGATTACCACCGCCGAACACGCCATTGCAATGATGTTTGCCCTGGCGCGCGAGATACCACAAGCCAATGAGTCCACCCATGCGGGCAAATGGGAAAAGAAACGCTTTATGGGCGTGGAGCTTTACGGCAAGACGCTTGGTCTGATTGGTTGCGGTAATATTGGCGGTATTGTGGCCGACCGTGCCGTGGGCCTGAAAATGAAGGTGGCGGCGTATGACCCGTTCCTGACGGAAGAACGCGCCAAGGATCTGGGCGTTGAGAAAGTGGAGCTGGATGAGCTGTTCGCCCGCGCGGATTTCATCACGCTGCACGTACCCAAGAACGACCATACCGCCAATCTGATCAACAAAGATACGATCGCCAAGATGAAAGACGGCGTGCGCATTATCAACTGCGCCCGTGGAGGGATCGTGGTCGAGGCCGATCTGAAGGCGGCGCTGGAATCCGGCAAGGTCGCCGGCGCGGCGCTGGATGTGTTTGAAGAAGAGCCCGCCAAGGAAAATATCCTGTTCGGCATGGATAATGTTGTGGTAACGCCGCACCTTGGTGCCTCTACGACAGAAGCGCAGGTAAACGTGGCGCTTCAGGTGGCCGAGCAGATGAGCGATTACCTTGTAAACGGCGCGGTGACAAACGCGCTGAACATGGCCTCTATCTCTGCCGAAGATGCGCCGCGTTTGAAGCCCTATATGAAGCTGGCCGAGCAACTGGGCAGTTTTGCGGGTCAGATTACCGAGCATGCGATCAAGAGCGTGAATATCGAGTATCAGGGCACGGTGACGGAAATTAACACTAGGCCGCTAACCGCCACGCTGATCGCCAATTTGCTCAAGGCGCAGACCGATACGGTGAATATGGTCAACGCTCCGGCCGTGGCAGAAGCGCGCGGGATTTCCGTTTCCGAGACGAAGCAGGGCTCCTCCGCAGATTGGCGCAGCGTGATTATCGTGACGGTGGAAACCGAGAAGCGCACACGCAAACTGGCCGGAACGCTGTTTACCGGCAAGGAGCCGCGCATCGTGGAGATCGAGGGTGTGCCGATCGAGGCCGCGCTTACTCCGCATATGCTGTTTATCCGTAACGAGGACAAGCCCGGCTTTGTCGGTCAGATGGGTATGATTTTGGGCGAGGCGGGTATGAATATCGCCGATTTCCGCCTTGGCCGTCAGGAGGAAAAGGGGCAGGCGATCTGTCTTGTTTCCGTGGACGAGCCGGTGAATGATGCGCTGTTTGAGAAGATTACCGCCCTGCCGCAGGTAGCGAGCGCCAAGCGGCTGAGTTTCTAGGCGCTTTTCTTGTCGCGTTTCAGGAAGTACCGGACGCAGGCGTTATTGAGCTCGCGCTCCAGTTCCTTGCCGTATGTGCCGCCGTCACCTTTCATCTCCTTTTTAATCAGGGCGTGGAGGGTGCGGTAATGCGCATCGGCGATGGAAATAGCATCTTCGTCCATGTCTTCGATACGCTCCATAAACGTCAGCATGATCCCGGCCAGCTTGCCCACCAGATTATACTGGAATGTGGCGGCGTTGGCCTTTAGCTGCATGATGGCGTTTGTAATCGCTTCCTTATGAGCCGTATTTTGGCCTTCGGCCTGTGATTTTTGAATAGCATCAGCCAGTTCGCTCAGAAATTGCTGCGCCAGTGGAGCAAAATCGGTCTCGTTTTCGTCTATAACAGCCTGTGCGCGGGCAATGAGTTCAGTGCTTAGCTTGCCCGTGCCGACTTTCGCCTGAAGCATGCGGTTTGCCTTGATAACTTCTATTCTTTGGGGAGCGTGGGCGGAAGTCATGACTTTATCCTAGATAGACGATTTCTGTGGTGCCGCCGTGATCTTCCGATCGCTGCAGGGGCCCCTCGTAATTATTGGCGACGCGGCGGCGGCGGTCGGGCCCGAAAAATGCGGCGGCGCGGATAAAATCGCGCGGCTTGTTAATGATATGGTCTATGCGCTGGGCCAGATCGTTGGCGGAAAAGGGCTTGCTGAGGAATTCCGTCGCGCCGGTATCGCGGGCGCGCGCAACGCGGCTGAGGGCGGCAAATCCCGTTACCATGAGAATGGGTACGGTTTTATTGGGAGAATCGGGGTGGACGCGGATATTGCGTACCATTTCAATGCCGGAGGCGCCAGGCATATGCCAGTCCGTAATCACGATGTCGGGATTGTGTTCACAAAAAAGCTCGAAACCTGCTTTTCCGTCTTGGGCGTGGAGAATGCGGCCGGTTCCAAAAGCCTGAAGCATCGCACAAACCAGTCTGAGCATAGGGACCGTATCTTCGACCACCAGAACAGAGAGGTTTTTAAAATCATAAGCCATTTACACAAAGTCCCTCTAACGCAGTAAACACATTACATAATGTATTTATGTGCATAATATATGCAAATAAATTATTTTGCAAATTTATAGTGAAAGTTTCTTTGAAATCGGCTTCGGGAGCGGGGGAGGCCCATAAAAGAACTCCGGCGGCCCGTTCCCGATAAACCCGCAGGCTTATCATAAGGGAAAGTGGCACGCCGGAGCCTTTTTGGGAAGCTATGGTCCTGCAAAGCGTTACAGAGTAAAACTTACAGGCCTCAATGCTCGGATCAGGTGAGGGGAAGAACGGTAGCTGGCCGTTACTGTTTCCCCTTTCCCTGCAAACGAACCCCTCGTCTGCTCTTGTTTATCGTGGCGATCAACCACTCGATACCCCCATCGCGACAAAGGCACCATTTCAGAAACATACTCAAACGCAAAGCTTCTTAATATATTCCAGTCTATCTCAAATGTTTTAATGTGCACGACCACAGGTCAGACCGGAAAGGCAAGAAGCCATACTTGCATGTCCCCTTCAGCTTTCGGCAAAACCGCAATCCCTAAATCCGAAACCGAAATTTCGGGGTCGGGAAAAGGCTTCGTAGCTCCGAAAACCTGAAACACTGACCAAGTGTTTCTGCCTTAATCAGGACAGCAGGAATGAAACCGTGAGGTTTTACTCTGCTCCTTTTTGCCTGGAGGCATCAGGTACGTCCTGAAGACAAGTTCAGGATGCGCGGAATTTGAGAGGGGAGTCGAGTCCTTTTTTCAAAATTTTGTTCGATTGATGCGCTGATCGCGCATCTGTTGAAATATTATTATAGTTCTTAACGCTAGATTATTATTTTATGAATCTGATTTATGCACAAAATTGTCCACAGCTTATCCATAAGTGAAAAAATTTTATTTTTTGGGAGAAAAAAGACGCTTTTTTAGGTTGGAACCGATTCAAATTCCGGTTTTTTGATTCGAATCTTCCTGTTTTGCGAATCAAAAAAGGGCAAAAACGAATCATTTTATCGTCTGATTCGATCAAAAGAAGGGTAGTTCGAATCAAAAGCCGCCAAAAACAGGTTAAAACGCGGCTATCAAAAAAGTACTAAACGCCATTTTGAAGGCGAGCGGATAATATAAAATTCCAAAAGAAAGGCAATGACTTTTTTTATCCCATCGAAAGGTCTGAAAAAAAGAGAAAAAAGGGGGTTACGCGGAATTAATTGTTAACATAATTGTTGACAAACAGGGCCTATCCCTATTATGTATGCGCATCAATTTATACAGCTGTGACTTTTGTTTTTATTTTGGGAACTTTATCTAAGCTCCAAGCATTATGTCGAAGACAGCGGGAAATTACGCGTAAATTACGAAAGCATTACTATGCCACTGAAAATTCACAATATCACAGACCAGGGGGCGATTGCCGTCAGCACAGGCCCCGTTTCAGGAAACGAATCCGGGCAGATTGAAGTAACAGGGCAGGGCGCGGTTCCCAGCAATCAGAATATTCTGGGCCAGTTGCAGGTAAGCGGTACGGGCACGCCGACCGTGATCAACCAGCCAGCGGATGCGACCATTACCAATGTGATTCTGGAACCCGATCAGCGTTATATGCTGAACTTTACCCGTGACGCGGTGAAAAGCGTGTACCGCGAGGGTGACAAGATCACGATCAAGTTTACGAACGATTCTACGCTGATTTTGCAAAAAGACGCCGCCGCGCCCGATAATTTCAGCGATATGCAGCTTGATGGTGCTGGCGCGCGTTATATAAGCGCGCTGGAGCTTGCGAATTTGCGTGCGGCTAATGGCAATACGGGCGAAGAGCAATATCTGCAGGAAGGCGATCTGGTGCAGGGCGAGCTGCGCAAATTCGACCTGCAACAGATTTTTGCCGAAACATCTGCGACAGGCGATGAAATTACCGCCATGCGCGTGGCGACAGTATCGCCGGTATATGTGGCGAACGATGCCGATCTGGATAATGACGGCGAGATTAGCGTAGAAGAAGCCCTGCGCCTTGCGGCTGTTGAACCCGCGGCAGGCGGTGCGACAGCGCCAGCCGGAGCCATTGGCGGTGCCGGGGGTGGCGGCTACGGTTTCCAAAGCAGTTATGCGACTACGCCGTTTACACCCGCCAATGATGTGGGACCGATTGACCCGACCGCGCTTGCCTATGGCGTGACGTTTGGCGCAGAAGACTTGTTCCCGCTTCAAGCCGCGGCCCCTGCGGCAGGTCCGTTTGGCGTAGGTGTGGATGAAGGCGATCTTAATCCGACCACCAGCAACAGCGGTCAGGTGGACACAGGCGGCGGTACGGCATCGCCCAGTTCTTCGAATTACTTCCGTTTCGAGGGCTCGGCCCTGAACAACAGCCTTACCACAGGCGGTGTACCCATTACTGTAACGGTCAATCCGAACGGTTATACGGGCACGGCAGGCGGCCAGACGATTTTTCAACTGACGATCCAGCCCGACGGCAATTACACCTTTACGCTTTACGAACCCTTGGACCACGCCGATCCCACGGATCCCAGCGATGAAATTCAGCTTATTTTCGGCACCATCATTACCGATGTTAACGGCAACACCACGACCGAGGAAATCACGGTTAACGTAGATGATGACTCCCCGAGCGCCGTGAATGATTTTGCCAATGCGGCGAACTCTGCGACCGTAACCGGGAACGTCATGACCAATGACGATATTGGTGCCGATACGCCCGGCAGCCTGACGCAGGTAACGTTTAACGGTGTTACGACGCCTGTGGGCGGCGCGGGCAATACGATTATCGTCGGTACTTACGGTACGCTTACGATCAATTCCAACGGAGTGTTCAGCTATACCGCAAACGCAAACGGTAACGGCGTCGATACTTTTACCTACACGATCCGCGATTTCGATTCCGATCCGGCCACGGCCAATCTCGTGATTAATGCGGGTAACGACGTTGTGCCGATCGTGGTGAACCCCGGCGCGTTGTCGGTGGATGAGACCAACCTTTCAAATGGCGTGCAGAGCGTAAGCGGTACGATTGTGGCTAATTACGGCGTGAATGCGCCAGGCGCAGTAACGCCCAATGCGGCCAACACGGTTACATTCTCCGGCGCACTGGGTAACGCGCTGACATCAAACGGCGTTCCGGTAACCATTACCCTGAGCGGCAATACCTATACAGGCAGCGCCGGCGGAAACACGATCTTTACGATGCAGGTACAGCCGAACGGCAGCTATACCTTTAATCTGGTGGATGCACTGGATCATGCCAATCCGGCTAACCCGAACGATACGATCCAGCTTAATTTCGGCGTTACGGCGACCGATGCCGACGGCGATACGGCTCCTGGTACGATTACCATCAACGTGCTAGATGACGGCCCTGTGGCGGTTAACGATACAGCTAGTACAACGGGCGCCACCCCGGTTTCCGGCAATGTGATTACCAATGACGACGTGGGCGAGGATACGCCCGGATCGATTACGGCCGTTACATTCGGCGGTACGACAACGGCGATTGCCAGCGGTCAGACAGTTACTATCAACGGCCAGTTCGGGACCTTGCAGATTAGCTCTACGGGCGCTTATACTTATACCCCGACCAATACGACATTCGGCACAGACAACTTCACCTATACGCTGGCTGATGCGGATAACGATACTTCCAGTGCCACGCTGGGCGTTACTACGGTGACTAACGCAGTGCCTGTTATTGTGGTGGGGACAAACACCGACGACGATGCAGGTTCTACTACGCCGCATGAAGTGGGCGGCGGTACAGGTACCATCGACGGCACTGCGGCGGGCGACATTCTGATCGGCGACGTGGGCGGCGCAACCCAACAGGGCGGTAGCGGCGATTATAATTTTGCCATTATTCTGGACGTTTCCGGCTCTATGGGCGATGCGAATGATCCGAACTCCCGTATTTCCCTTCTTAAATTGGCGGTCAACAACCTACTTTCTGATCTGCACAACTATAACGGCGGGCAGGTTCGTGTGCATTTGATTCCGTTCAGCAGCGACTTGCATCCCTCCTTCACCTACGACGTATCCAGCAATCAGGGCTTTAACGACGCGCAGAGCTTCGTGAGCAGTCTTACGGCGGGCGGTTTGACGAACTACGAAGCACCGCTGGCCGAAGCGGTGAGCTTCCTGACCGGGCCGAACACAATTGCAGGCGCTAATAATGTAACCTATTTCATATCGGACGATGAGCCCAACCGCTATGTTGACGCTAATGGTGACCGCGAGCGTGGCACGGATACGGAAATTATTGCGGAAATTACAGGCAGTGACGGTTCCGACGAGGTGGGCACGCTTAAGGCCCTTGGTCAGGTGATCGGCGTGGGTATCGATCTTGGCGCGGATATCGACAATCTTGACGTGATCGATTCCACCGGCACTGCTACGGACGTTCAAAATCCGCAAGATTTGAGCGCGACATTGCAGGCGCTCAACCCGATCAACCAACTCAGTAGCGTAGGCGACGACGTTCTGAATGGCGGGGAAGGCGATGATATTATATTCGGCGATTCCGTTTACACTGATACACTGGCCGCAGCGCAGGGGCTTGGAGGCGTTACCGATCCCGGCGATGGGTGGTCCGTGTTCGCACGCCTCGAAGCAGGTCAGGGCACGAACGCCGCATGGAGCCGCGCCGACACGATCAACTATATCCGGAACAATGCCGTGGCGCTTTCCCAAGAATCAGTCAATAACCAGGGCCAGACGCGCTCCGGCGGAGACGATCGCCTGAACGGCGGCGGTGGTGATGACCTTATATTCGGTCAGGAAGGGCGCGATTTCATCAATGGCGGCGCAGGCAACGACCAGCTTTACGGCGGCAGCGGAAACGATGTGTTCGTATATAACGCGTCTAACAACGGTATTGATAATATCCGCGATTTCTCGATTGCTCAGGGCGACCGGATTGATCTTTCGGCACTGCTGACGAATTTCGACCCGCTGCAGGACAGCATCAATGATTTCGTTTTTGCGACCGAAGCGGGCGGCAATACTACGATTTCCGTAGATGTAAATGGTACGGGTAACGTGAACAACGCCTTTGCCATCGCGGTGCTGGACAATGTTGTGGGTGTAAACATCCAAAACATCACCAATAACGGTGGAGCAATTGTTTAAATAAAATATGCGCTTTTTTGCCAAGAGATTGCATCTTATAAGAAAAACGTGCATAAGGGATTTTATAACTAGGAGTAGGATATGACTTTTTTATCAGGCAGCAAATTACGTCTGGGCGTTTTGACGTCGGCCAGCATTATCGCGTTGGGACTGTTTACAGGTTCGCCGATGGCGCAGGAAGCCAACAAGATTTCCAATCTTTCGCAGGCATTGTCGGTGGGTTTGATGACCAATCCGGAATACGGCGTTGTTGCCGCCAGCCGCCGCGCCACGGATGAAGAGCTGAAACAGGGCAAGGCGCTTTACCTTCCCTCTATCGATGCGCGCGCTGATGCAGGGTTCGAGCACAGCGACGACCCCAATACACGCGGAGGCACGGATAGCGATGACGAGGAAAACCTGACACGTTATGACGCCAGCGTCACGCTGACCCAGCTTTTATTCGACGGTTTCGAAACCAAATACGAGATTGAGCGCCAGAAAGCGCGTGTGACTTCTTCCGCCAACCGCGTTCGTGAAACGGCCGAGCTGGTGGGTTTGAACATTGTCGAGGCTTATCTGGAAGTGCTGCGCCAGCGCCAGCTTCTGATGATTGCCGAGCAGAATGTGAATGAGCACCTTGAGATTCAAAACATGATCAGCGATAACGTGGGCGCAGGCCGCTCCACGCAGGCCGATATGGAACAGGCCAAGGCCCGCGTAGCCGCCGCCCGCGCCAATCAGGCCGATATACGTCAAGCTTTGCTGGAGGCCGAGTCCCGTTACCGCCGCGAAGTGGGCGATACGCCGGGAGATCTGGCTTTACCGGGTATCCCTGCGCAAGGATTGGCCGCGGATGTTGAAGACGAGGTCAAGTTGACCCTTGCCAACAGCCCGACACTGGATATTTACGAAGCCGACATCGAAGTGGCCTATGCAGAATCGATGGGTACGCGCTCTACTTTCTACCCCCAGTTCGACCTGGAGCTGAATGCGCGTAACGGCCATGACATCAACGGTGTAGAGGGGCGCGATACCAGTGCTTCCGCTCTTGTGGTCATGAACTGGAACCTTTATCGCGGCGGCGCCGATATGGCCCGTTCCCGCGAGTTTATCCACCGTCACCAGCAAGCCAAGGAATCACGCGCCCAAGCCGCCAGAGCGGTCGAGGACGATGTGCGTCAGACATGGGCGTCTATGGTGACATCCCGTGAGCGTGCACGTCAGTTCGCGCTTCAGGCCGATGCGAACGTGGAAGTTGCGCGTTCCTACCGCGACCAGTTCCAACTGGGCCGCCGGACGCTTCTGGACGTTCTGGATGCGCAAAACGAATTGTTCGTTTCCCGTTCCAACACGGTCAATAATGAGTTTCTGGAAATGTTCGCCGTTTTTCGCCTGATGGCTTTGAAGGGCAATTTGCTTCCTTCCATGGATGTAAAATATCCGCGTGAAAGCAAGCTGGTTTCCGGAGAACGCTGGAGCACGGAAGAAAAGAACAAGGCCAGATAAAAACCGGTCGCAGCGTTTTTCGATAAGCGTTTTTTACAAGTAGGTGCCTTCACGGTGAGCAAGTCGTCTAAAACCCCCGGCAAATCATCCGGTAGCGCTTTTTCAGGTGCGGCCTCATCCGAAGAAAAAACACCGGAAGGCTGGCCGCTTCAGGCCGACCGCGTTTCCATTCAAATGCCGCTGGTAAGTTGCCTTGTCGATATGGCGGGGCATTACGGCCGCCGCACTTCTGTGGGCGCAGTGACCGCGGGGCTTCCCATTCCCTCTTCCGGGATTACGCCGGGACTGTTCATCCGCGCCGCCGGGCGGGCCGACATGCATGCGAGCATGGCCAGCCGCAGCCTTGAATCGTTAGCGATTGCGCCGAACCTTCCCTGTATTTTAGTGCTGGAACACGGACAAGCCTGTATCTTGTGGAAGGTGCAGCATCCCAAGGCGCATCCGCCGCGTAAAACCGCGCCGGGCGAGGATGTGAAAATCCATCCCAAAACCAAATTTGTGGTCCAGTTCCCCGAGACGAAGGACGAAAAACAGGTTCTGACGCTGGAGGGGCTTTCGCGTCTTTATACAGGCCATGCGTTTTTCCTCCGCCCTGTTGCGCGCAGCGATGAACGTGCCGGCCCGGCAACCATCGATACAGGCCGGGACTGGTTCTGGTCGCACTTCAGGAACAACCGTACCATTTATGCGGAAGTGATGATCGCAGCAATCATGATCAATATTTTCGGCATTGCCGGATCGCTTTTCGTGATGAACGTGTATGATCGCGTGGTGCCGAATAACGCGATAGAAACGTTATGGGTGTTGGCGGGCGGTATTTTCATCGTTTATATCTTCGACTTTTTGCTGCGCAATTTGCGCGCCCATTTTCTGGATCATGCCGGGCGAAAGGCGGATGTAAAAATCTCCGCCGCGTTGTTCGAACAGATCATGGGTATGACAATGGTGGCGCGGCCTAAATCCGCGGGCGTATTGGCCAGCAATATGAAGGAATTCGAAACCTTGCGCGATTTTTTCACCAGCGCGACCATGGCCACGTTGATCGACGTGCCGTTTATTTTCATCTTTATTGCACTGATCGCTATTATCGGCGGGCCTATTGCGTTTGTGCCACTTCTGGCTGTTCCGCTGGTTGTGGGGATGGGACTTTTGCTGCAAAAACCGCTGGAAAAGGTGGTGCGGGAATCCTTGCATGAATCCGCGCTAAAGAACGCGCTGTTGTTCGAAACCATTATAGGCCTTGAAACCATCAAGATGCAGGCCGCCGAAGGCCACAGCCAGCGCCATTGGGAGGAGCTGAGTGAGAAGGCTTCGCGCACCTCGGTCAAGACGCGGATATTGGCTTCCTTCGCGCAGCATTGGGCAATTTTTGTGCAGCAAATCACCAGCGCAGTCATTGTGATCGTGGGCGTGTACCTGATCAGCGGCGGTTCGCTGACTATGGGCGGGCTAATTGCCTGCGTGCTTTTATCGGGCCGGGCCATGGGTCCGCTGGCGCAGATTGCCGGGTTGCTTACCCGCCTCAATCAGTCGCGTCAGGGGTTAAAGCAGCTTGACGAGTTGATGAAAAAGCCGGTCGAGCGTCCGCTGGGTAAACACTTCGTTTCCATGCCTCACGTCGAGGGTAAAATAGAGTTCCAGGACGTAGTGTTTCATTATCCGGATCAGGCGACACCCGCGCTCAGCCATATAAATTTCACCATTAACCCGGGTGAAAAGGTAGGCATCATCGGTGCGGTGGGATCGGGAAAAACCACGATCGAGCGCCTGCTGCTGAGCTTGTATGAACCCGCCTCCGGTTCGGTGCAGATCGATGGAACCGATGTGCGCCAGCTCGATCCCGGTGATCTGCGCCGCAATGTCGGGGCCGTGCAGCAAAGCCCGCAGCTTTTTTACGGCAGCGTGCGGGAAAACATTACCATGGGTAACGAGACGGCGCCGGACCGCGCGGTATTAAAAGCCGCGGAGTTATCCGGCGTCATGGAGTTCCTGCGCGATTCTGCCGCAGGGCTCGATACGCAAGTGGGCGAGCGCGGCGATGCGCTTTCCGGCGGCCAGCGTCAGGCCGTGGCGATTGCGCGCGCCCTGCTGTATGATCCGCCGATCCTGATACTGGACGAGCCGACGGCCTCTATGGACCCGGCATCCGAAAACCGCCTGAAACAGCGGCTTGAGAAATTGTGCGAAAACAAAACTACGATCCTGATCACGCACAAGGCCTCCATGCTGGGGCTGGTGGACAAGCTGATCCTGATCGATCGTGGCCGCCTTGTGGCTTACGGCCCGCGCGATGAGGTGATTGCTAAGCTTCAGGCCAGAGCCTATGGCACGCAAGCCGAGAATACGCAGGTGTAACGATGCAGCAAAAAGCGCAACAAAAACTCGAACAGAAACCGCAGCAAAGCATCAATCAGGAACCTGTCTGGCTTGATGTACGCCGTAAATGGGCGGCGGAAAAGCTGGATCAGGCGAAATCTTACGCCCGTGCCTATCTGGATACGGATGAAGAGGATATGCCGCTGGCGCGCCATTTGCTGCTCTTTGCCATTTTCGGGTTTTTTGTTTTCTTCGTGCTTTGGGCGAATTTCGCCACGCTGGACGAGGTAACGCGCGGCAACGGCAAGGTTATTCCCTCTTCCGAAGTTCAGGCCCTGCAAAGCCTCGAGGCGGGAATTGTCGAGGAATTCCTTGTCAAGGAAGGCCAAGAGGTCAAAGCCGGCCAGACATTGATGCGGCTTTCCGATATTGAGGCCTCTTCCGATCTTGGTGCCAATCAGGCGCGTTATTACGGGCTGCTGGCCTCTATCGCGCGTCTGCAAGCGGAAGCGGAAGGAAAAAACAGCGTCGAGTTTACCGACGAAGTCATGAAAAACGCGCCGCGCAACGTGACCGAAGAGCTTAACGCCTTCCGTGCCAACAAGCAGCAATTGCAGGGGCAGGTTAACGTTCTTGACCAGCAATATACCCAGCGGCAGCAGGAAATTCGCGAGCTGGAATCGCGGGCGCGGGATTTGCGCGAGGTTGTGCGCCTGCAAACCCGCGAGCGCGACATGATCAAGCCGCTGGTGGAGCGTGGTTCCGCACCCGCGCTGGAATTGATGCAGATGGACCGCGCCCTGAAGGAAAAGGACACGGAGCTTAATAGCGTGCTTTCCGGCCTTCCCCGCGCGCGCAGCGCCGCGCAGGAAGCGAAGGCACGGATTGACGAACTTGAGAGCGGCGCGCGCGCCGATGCGCAAACAGAGCTTCTGGCCAAACAAAGCGAGCTGAACGAGATTCGCGAGCGGCTTTCCGCATTAACTGCGCGCAAAACACGTACGGAGATCAAATCGCCCGTAAACGGCACGGTGCAGGAAATCCTGATTAACACAGTCGGCGGGGTTATCCGCCCCGGCGAGGATATTATCAAAATCGTGCCCAAGGACGACCAGTTACTGGTGGAAGCGCGCGTACGCCCCTCCGACATCGCGTTTTTATATCCCAGCCAAAAGGCCATGGTGAAAATCAGCGCCTATGATTTTTCCATCTATGGCGGCCTGAAAGGCGAGGTGATCGACATTTCCGCCGACACGATCGAGGACGAAAAGGGCGATAGTTTCTACCGTGTACGTCTGCGTACGTATGAATCGGAACTCAAGCGCAAGGGCGAAATCCTGCCCATCATTCCCGGCATGGTCGCCACTGTTGACGTTCTGACTGGCAAAAAGACGGTCATGCAATATCTGCTCAAGCCGTTTATCAAAACGTTTGATAACGCGCTGAGTGAGCGGTAATTCTTCGCCTTTTGGGCTGCGAAGGCCATGTTTCTGCGCTTCCGGTTCGCATGTATGTTTATATACATTTACGCTTCCGGTTCTCGAAACATGGCTTTCTCGCCTCAAAATGCTTTGAATTGAAGGAATGTGCTGTAAAAACCCTCTATACCTTGGCGCTTTGCCTAGTTATAAAGGAAATCATGACCCAAACAGCAGTAAAGAATAAAATGATCAAGATTACCCTTCCCGACGGCGCGGTGCGCGAGTATCAGGCCGGTGTGACCGGCTTGGAGATTGCGGAAAGCATTTCCAAATCGCTGGCCAAGGCGGCCGTGGCGGTGACGGTGGACGGGGTTCAGCGCGATTTGTCCGACGCCGTTACAAACGATGCGGCGCTCAGCATCATTACGCTGGACAGCGATGAGGGGCTGGAGATTATGCGCCATACCGTGGCCGCGCAGGTTCTGGCGCGGGCGGTGAAGAATTTGTACCCCGATGCGAAACTGGCGATCGGCCCGACGATCGAAAACGGGTTTTATTACGATGTCGAGTTTTCAAAGCCTTTATCATCCGAGGATTTGGAAGCCATCGAAAAGGAAATGCGCAAGATCAAGGAAACCAATGCGCCGATTATAAAAACCCTGAACAGCAAGGCCGAAGCGGTGGCCGCGTTTAAAAAGCGCGGGGAGCCGTATAAGGTCGAAATCGTCGAAGGCGCCGATCAGGAAGAGGATTTCCAGCTCTATGAACAGGGCGATACGGGCTTTATCGATCTGTGTCGCGGGCCGCATTTGCCGAGCTTAAAACAGGTCGGCGTTTTCAAGCTGATGAATCTGGCAGGTGCCTATTGGCGCGGGGATTCTTCCAAACAAATGCTCACCCGCATTTACGGCACGGCGTGGCGTAACGATAAAGAACTTGAGGCCTATCTGCACCAGATCGAAGAGGCGGAAAAGCGCGATCACCGTAAATTAGGGACAGAGATGGATCTATTCCATTTTCAGGTGGAGGCGCAAGGGAGCGTGTTCTGGCATCCCAAGGGCTTTACGGTTTACAACCAGATGGAGGGGTATATCCGCCGCCGTTTGAACAATGCGGGGTATAAGGAAATTAAAACGCCGCAGCTGATCGATAACAAGCTTTGGGAAAAATCCGGCCACTGGGGCAAATACCGCGAAAACATGTTCGTGGTGCCCGACGAGGTGCCAAACACGGACGAAAAAGGCCCGGTTTTATCCGGTAAAGCGCGTTTGATGGCGCTCAAACCCATGAACTGCCCCGCGCACGTACAGGTGTTTAATCAGGGCATTAAATCTTACCGCGATTTGCCCATTCGGTTGGCGGAATTCGGCTGTTGCCACCGGAACGAGGCGCATGGCGCGCTGCATGGCCTGATGCGCGTGCGCCAGTTTACACAGGATGACGCGCATATATTTTGTCGCGAAGACCAGATTACGGATGAGGCGGTGGCGTTTTGCGATTTGCTCAAGAAAATCTACAGCGATCTGGGGTTCGACGATGTACGTGTGGCGCTATCCTTACGCCCTGAGATGCGGGTGGGCGATGATGCGCTGTGGGACAAGGCGGAGGACGGCCTTCGCAAGGCGCTGAAGCAAACCGGCCTTGAGTTTCGCGAAGATCCCGGCGAGGGCGCATTCTACGGCCCGAAAATCGACTTCCAAATTCGTGACGCTATCGGGCGTACATGGCAATGCGGCACGTTGCAGCTTGATTTCAACCTGCCTGAGCGCCTCGATGCCAGTTTTATCGGGGAGGACGGTGCAAAACACCGTCCCGTGATGCTTCACCGTGCAATTTTGGGGTCTCTGGAGCGGTTTATCGGCGTGATGATCGAGAATTATGCGGGTAAGCTCCCCCTGTGGCTCGCCCCGGTGCAGGTGGTGGTGGCGACGATTACGGGCAGCGCGGATGATTATGCGATTAAAGTCTGCGAAGACCTGAAAGCCGCCGGAATCCGCGCCGAGCTTGATATCCGCAATGAAAAGATCAACTACAAGGTGCGGGAGCATTCCCACGCCAAGGTGCCTTACTTGTACGTCGTGGGCGAGCGGGAAGCGAACGAACAGACGGTTGCCATCCGTACGCTCGGCTCGCAAGGGCAGGACGTGAAGGGTGCAGCCGAGGCGATTACAGAGCTTAGAGAACTGGCCAAGCCGCCCTTCTAATATTTTATGCAAAAGTGTTGATTTCCAGATAAAGACCCATTATTCGTAAAATATAATTTTACGAAACGGGAGAAATCAAATGTTAAAATTACCAACAGAGCCAACCGTCGCAGAATTGCGTACACAGACAGAAAAAGGTCAGTTCGAAAAAATTAAGCGTTTTTTACCCATTCTGCTTGCTGAAGAGGCACAGAAAAATGGCGAATCTGTTAGCGCATGCACGGTGGATGAGCTTCGCACATATGTTTTTGATTTGTTAATGGCTTTTTCCCGTATTTATGGTCAACCTGGAGAACAATGGCGTGAGATTGATGCCGCTTATATCGGGGAGGCTCAGAATTGCAGCCTCATCCAAGATAGTTATGAAGAAGAGGGTGTAAAAATAAATCGTATTGCCCTTAACATGTACGATGGACGACAAGGTGGCTATGATTTGTATCTGATTATGGATTTTCCGGAGCATGGAAATAACATCAAATTATCAACAGGATGGCCGGATGGTAAGGAAAGCCTTGCTTTGGATTACATAGAAGCAATAGATATTAGCGGCGTTTCGTTGGAAGGGGCCGCGAGAAAAATCTTAAAAGCCATAGAAAACGCTGACGGTATAGCCCTAACGTTTCAAACAGTGTTTAATAATATGAGAAAACGCGCTGAAGAGTTGAGTGAAAAAAACCGGAGGGGGTTTGCTCCTCTTGTTTCTTTGGATGCTGCTCAACTTACAGATGGTGCTCAACCTAGCTAGGCTTTATGCATTTACCCTTGCGTATTCGGGCTTTCGGGCTTAATAATACCGTCTTATTAGCCCCTTCGGATAGAATCGGGGCTATTGAAGTTTAAGGCTTAGGGCCTTCTAACACTTAGCACATGAGATTTTGGAGCCGTATAATGGTGAAAACACAAGAAAAACAAGGTTTTGCGATGCCGAAGCATCGGTGGTTCTTGTTTGACGCAGTGGATTTGCCATTATACGGCTCCCCTCAACGGGCGCGGCAAATTTTTGTGTCTGATCATAAAAATTGCTGGAGCGTAGGATAAACTATGCTCGGCACAATTTTTATTTCCATCCATCAAAAATTTGACACGCGCAAAATCCATGCGATAAGTGTTAGAAGGCCCTACAACAAAAGGAGAAGTCAGCCATAGCCAGACCAGTGAAACCACCGCCGCGCACCACGGATAAGGGTCCGCGCATTAATGGAAGTATCACCGCCACCGAAATCCGCGTCGTCGATGCGGATGGCGAGATGAGAGGCGTGATGAGCGTCGCTGAAGGCATCGCGCTGGCCGAGGAAGCAGGGCTTGATCTGGTTGAGGTTTCTCCTAACGCTACGCCGCCTGTCTGCAAGGTGCTTGACTACGGCAAGTATAAATACGAGCAGCAGAAAAAAGCCGCCGAAGCCCGCAAGAAACAAAAAACTGTCGATGTGAAAGAAATCAAGATCCGCCCCGGTACGGAAAAACACGATTACGACGTGAAAATGCGCAGTGCACGCCGTTTCCTCGAAGACGAGGACAAGGTAAAGGTTACCATGCGGTTCCGCGGTCGGGAAATGGCCCACCAGGAAATCGGCATGGCCTTGTTGATGCGCATGAAGGAAGAGCTTTCCGACATTTCCAAGGTCGAACAGGCCCCCAAGCTGGAAGGCCGCCAGATGATCATGGTCCTGACACCCGAAGCGCAGAAGTAATATCCGCCATAATTTATTTTCCGCTCTGCCGTTCCCAGCTCTGGGCGAAGAGGCCGCCTTGTTTGAGAAGTTCGGCGAAGGTGCCTTGTTCCGCTATGCGGCCCTGATCCAGCACGATAATCCGGTCGGCATGGCGGATGGTGGACAGGCGGTGGGCGATAATCACCAGCGTATGACCGGTAAAGGAGTTTTCAATCGCGTCTTGTATCTGGCTTTCCGAAAGGCTGTCGAGCGAGGATGTTGCCTCGTCGAAAATGATGAGGTCGGCGCCGCGTGCTAAGGCCCGGGCGATGCCGATACGCTGGCGCTGGCCGCCGGAAAGCTTGATACCGCGCTCGCCCACCATGGTCTGATCGCCCGCGGGCAGGCTTTCAATGAAATCGGCAATGGCGGCCTGTTCCAGCACATTGCGGTAACGCGTCTCGTCTATATCCTCATTCGCCAGAAGAATGTTCTCGCGGATCGTGGCGTTAAACAGCTCCACATCCTGTGGCACGAAGCCGATATTGCCCAGCCAGTCGGCGGAGGGGATATGCGCCAGATCATGGCCGTCCACCTGTATGGAGCCGCCGCCGGGCAGCATCTGTTTCATCAAAAGCTTCACCAGCGTGGATTTTCCGGCACCGCTCGGCCCGACGATAGCGATTTTTTCACCGCGTTTTATGGCGAAATCGATATTGTATAGCCCCTGTCCCTTGCCGCCCGCGTCCTCGCCGCTATAGGTGAAGCTGACATCCTCGAAGGAGATTTCCTCGCGACTTTCCGGCAACGGGCTTAAGGGCTCGATATCCAGCTTTTTCGGGGTCAGGCAGAGCATTTTGGTCAGGCGGTGGACGCCGTTGCCGTATTCATACGCCTTTTCCCAAATGGAGGCGATAATCTCGCACGAGCTCCAGATGTTATAGGCGAGGAAAAAGGCGGCGGCGTAAACGCCCGGCGTCATTTCACCCTTCAGTACGCTGTAAAAGCCAAGCCCGGCGAACAGGAACAGCCAGAAGGCGGCAACGAGGTTGCATACCGTCCAGCGCAACAAATTGCTGGAAAAGGCTTTGATAATGGCTTCCTGACCCTCTTCCTCCAGCAAGGCGGCCTTTTTAAGGATGGGGCGGTTGAGGTTAAAGGCCTTGACCGTACGGATAGCGCTGACGAATTCGTACACGCCGGAAAGCAGTTTCTCGAACCGTTCGTTAAAACGGTCGTAAAGCACGAGGAAGGGCCGGGCGAAATACCACGAGGATGCGAGATAAGTGACCACGAACAGCACATAAAGCGGCGCATAAGACAATGGCAGGTCGACAATAAAGAATGATACGCCGATCGCCAGCATGTCGCCGATCAGGGAAAACCCGTCCCAGCGTAAGTGCCGGCAAAGTTCCTGCAGACCCTTGCGGCCCGTCATAATGCGCTGGAGCTTGCCGCCGGAGCCTTGCGCCTCGTGCCAGCTTAAGGAAAGGGAATTGACGTGATTGATGCTGTAGAGCGTTAGGCCGCGCGCGGCTTTCTCGTAACAGGCGACCTCGGGTATGAATAACAGGTTGATCAGGAATATGCCGTATACGACCATAAACACGGCCATACCGCCACCGTAAAACATAGGATCGGCCTGTGCCGCGCCGCTTTCCAGCGCGTCGATCAACATGCCGATCATTACGGGTAAAAGGGAAAGCCACATATAACGTACGGCCCGTAAAGCCCAGAAACTCAGGATAATCGTCTTGTACGGGGACAGGAAATACCAGATCCATACGGCGATATTGGCCGTATGAACGGGTGCCTTTTCCGGCGGCGGCAGTTGTATTTTATGTTTGCTTTTCGGCTGTGACATCCGGCCAAATTGGCATAGTGGGCAGGATTTACGCAATAAAAAAGGCCCTTGAGGGGGCCTTTTGTTCGTTCGGGTTAAGGGAGCGGGCCTTAAACCTTGCCTTCCACCCATTCGGTAAGCTGGGATTTGGGCATGCCGCCCACACGGGTATCAACCACCTGACCGTCTTTAAAAATCATCAGGGTCGGAATACCGCGCACGCCAAATTTAGAGGGTGCTTCGGGTGCTTCATCGATATTGATCTTTACAACCTTGATCTTGTCGCCCATTTCACTGGCGATTTCATCGACCAGAGGGGAAAGCTGCTGGCAGGGGCCGCACCACTCCGCCCAGAAATCGACCATCACGGGCTTATCGGATTTTAATACTTCGGCTTCGAATTCTGCATCGTTAACGGCTTGTGCGCCCATGGTGTTACTTCCTTTTTATTAGATTACCCAACTACTGTTACCAATATGGATTATGTGCCGGGCAGGTCAAGGGGGAACTCCATGATCTCCACAAGCAAGGCCGGTGTTATAGGTCAGGGATTTCCATCAGATGAGGCCCGTCGGTCCAGAGCAGGGCGCAGCGGATGGCGTGCTTGGGGTAGATTTCGGCCAATACGTCGCGGTAGGCTTGCATCTGGCGGCGGTAGACAGGTGGAATGGCAGCCGGATCGCGGGGCGGCGGGCGATTGGTCTTAAAATCGACGATCAACACCTCGCTTTCCGTTACAAGCAAGCGGTCGATCTGGCCGCTGATCAGCCTTTTATCCGGCAAAAGCCCCGAAACGGGCACTTCGGCTAGCGAGCCGGGGCCGAAAATCGCTTTAAAATCAGGGTGATCGAGGATGGCGAGGGTTTCATTCACGATGCTTTCGCGTATTTCCGGCGTTAAATCACGGCCGTGGCGGTTGGTGAAGGTTTGGGCTGCTTCCTCGCGCTGTCCGGCAGGGACGGAAGGCAGGAATTGCAACAGCTTATGGGTGATGTTGCCGCGCCGGAAGCGGTATAAATCCTGTGATTGCAGGGGGGAAAGAGCCGCGGGATCGGTCTCTCCCTCATGGCTTGGCGCGCGGGAGGGGATAAGCGGCGCGGGAGGATCGGGTTCTTCCGGCGCAGGGGTGAACAGCCAGTGCGGCGGGGAGTTTTGATCCGGGGCGGGGGGCGATTCTTTGAGCGCGCGGTCGGGCTCGCGAGTCTGCGGGTTGGAGAGAATTAATCCGGTTTCAGTGTGCTCCGTTTCCGCTAAAGCTTCGAGGCCGGATTTGACTTTAAAATACCAACTGTCCGGTAGGCCGTTTTTAAGGCCCTTATACCCCGTGATATATAATTTATCTTCCGCCCGTGTCATGGCCACGTAGAGCAGGCGTTGATATTCTTCATCAAGACGAAGTTTTGTTTGGTTCAGAAGAGCGCTGTAGGCTTTGCAATCTGTCTCTGTACGGGGTGACCAAACAGGAAGACCAGTTGGTTTTTTATGGGGTAGGCTGTCGTTAGTATTAAATACCAACCGGTCGATTTTTTTGCTGGAGCCTGTCAAAACCGTATCAGGCAGAATGACGATGGGCGCCTGCAGCCCCTTGGAGCCATGTACCGTCATGATGCGAACCTCTTTTCCGGCCTCCTGCATCTCGCGTTTGATCTGGGCTTCGTCGCTGGCGAAATATTGCATGAAGCCCTGAAGGCCCGGAATATGATTGCGCTCGAAATTCAGGGCGGCATTCAGAAATTCATCAAGGGGGTCGAGCGCATCTTCGCCCAGACGTTTTTTAATCGCGCGTAAACCCGAACGATCATCCGCGGGACAAGGGCGGTGAAGAATTTGCGCAAAGAAATCGTAAGGGTGCTGACGCCCGGCCTCTAGAATCAGCGCGCCCAGATATGCGGCCTCCGCCCCGCCTTTTTCCTGTAAGGCGGCCCAAAGGCTTGAGGGACGGTCTACGGCAAGGTCGTAAAGCGCGCCCTCGTCCCAGCCGATCAGAGGGGATTTGAGCACGCAAGCCAGCGATAAATCATCCTGCGGGTGCAGGGCGAAGGCGGCCAGCGCCGTTAAATCCTGCACCGGGAGCTGCTGGGAGAGAATCATGCGGTCCACGCCGCTGACCGGGATGCCGCGCAGTTTTAAAGCCCGTGTGAGCTGGCCCACAAAGGCGCTGCGCGAACGCAGGAGAATCATGATATCGCCCGGCTCTATGGGGCGTCCGTGGCTGGGCAGTTCCGCGCCGTTATCCAGCCATGAGCCGATCTGCTCGGCGATAAAGCGCGCGCAGCGCGCAGCTCCGCCGGCGGTCTCGCTGATTTCCACGGGCGGAGACCAGAGATCGGCGCTTTCCGTTTTCTCCGTTTCGAAGAGCGGCCAGATCTCGACATGCCCCGCCTGACCCGTGCGGAAGGAATGGTGGCTGGTGCCGAGCGCTGAAAATACCGAATCAACCGCCTCTAAAACGCTTTTTGAGGAACGAAAGGAGATATTCAGGTCAATTTTATCAAATTTCTGCCCGGATTCTGTAATTTTTGCCTTGAAATCACCCTGCATACGCGAAAATTCCTCAGGAGAGGCTCTTTGAAAGCTGTAAATTGACTGTTTTTCATCGCCAACCGTGAAAATTGTGCGCATTACATCGTCGCGGGCGCTCTGTCCGCTGAAAAATTCACGCGCCAGTGCCTCTATGATCTGCCATTGCTCGGGGTTGGTGTCCTGCGCCTCGTCGATCAGAATGTGATCAAGCCCCTGATCGAGCTTGAAAAGTACCCATGAAGCGCCATCGCGCGATTGCAGAAGGGATAGAGTTTTTAAGATCAGATCGTCGAAATCGAGCGCACCCTGTTTTTCCTTTAATTCGTTATAGGTGGCGAGAATTTGTTCTCCGAGCAGGAAAAGGTTACGGGTAAGGGCGGCGCAAAGCGCGGCGTTTTTACGGTCGAGCACTTCGAGCAGGCGCTCTGCCTCCGTTTGCAGAATGGGAATGATATCCGGTATGCATTTTTGTACGCCCGCTGTGGCAAGAGTTTTCTGGATTTCCCCTTTTTGGGTCAGGAAGCTGCTGATATAGTTATCAAAATTCCCTGCGCGCTCCGTTTGATTTTGATGCAGGAATGCGGCTATCGCAACCGCTTTGGGTTGATCGGTTTTTGGCGTTCCCTGTCCCAGCGCTCTGGCCGCTCCCTGCAGGGCTTTAGCGTCAAAAACGCCATCGGTGCAGGCATCGCGTATAATATCGTCCGGCGATTTGCCGGGCTGTACGTCTAGAGACGTACACAGGGCCGTGTAAAAACCGTCAATGCCGAAATGATCGCCCAGCGTACGTTGCAAGGCTGCGCGCTCCGCCATCAGGGAGCGCAGAAGCGCGGTAAACTGGTCCTCGTTCGTATATTGGGCGATATGGTCGATCGCGCGCGCCAGCGGCTCTTCGGGCGCGGAATAGGCGGTTTGCATGGAGCGGGAGAGAAGCTCGGCGGCCTCGTCTTCCTCCAGCGCCTTGAAACCGGGGGAAATGCCGGCCTCGAGCGGGAAACGGTCGAGCACGGACTGACAAAAGGCATGGATGGTCATGATTTTCAACCCGCCGGGGGTATCGACGACTTGCGCAAAAAGTTTGCGCGCCGCGGTGATCTCAAAATCATGCGCATCGCGGCCCAGAAGGTCGCGGAGCTTACCTTTTAGCGTTTCTTCCTCCATCACCGCCCAGTTTCCGAGCGTTTTGTTGATACGCAGCGTCATTTCACTCGCCCCGGCCTTGGTGAAAGTCAGGCAGAGGATTTTATGCGGAGGCGTTCCGGCCAGTTCTTCCCCGCGCGGCAGGAGCAGGCGGAGGACGCGGTCGGTCAGAACTTTGGTCTTGCCCGTGCCCGCCGAGGCGCTCACCCAGATGCTGGAGCCGGGGTCGGCGGCGCGGCGCTGGCGCACATTGGGGTCGAGATCGCGGGTTTGGGGCGCTGTTTGGACTTGCGGAAGAGCGCTGTTTTGCGGCATTTACGCGGCCTCCTCTATGGCGGAATCATCGTCCAGCGCCGCCCATTCCCTTACGCGGGCCAAGAGTTCATAGTCGTTGAAACGCGGGGCCTGATCGGGCCGTGGCAGGCTTAAATAGGGCGTGGGGGGGTCGTTGAAGGTCTCGATCAGGGCGGTGAGATTGTCTTGTGCGGTGAATGCGATGGTATTCAAATCGCCCTCAAGCGCGGTAATTTGCCCCGCAGGGCGGCCCCCGGTCAGTTTCCAGTATCCCAGATAGCCTATGCGCTCCGCCGCAATCCCCTCAAACCCGCCCTTGAGCAGGATCAGGGCCTCGAGCGGCAGTTGGGGGAGGCGGCCATCCTCCATTGCTTTGGTGGTGTACGTGCCGCCGGATTTATAATCGATCAGGGCCGCTCCGCCGTTATTTAGACGGTCGATACGGTCGGCGATGGCCGAGAGGGTGAAATCACCGATTTGCAGCACGCCTTTGGCCTCGGTTTTGTGCGCGCGGGCCGATTGACGCCATGCGGCTTCCTGCGCCAAAAACCACTCGCAAAGCCGTTCGAAGCGCGGCCACCAGAAACGCCAGAGGGCGGGGTCACCGTGGAATTTTTTCAGCTCTTCCTGCGCTATGCTGCGCAGCAAATTCATGCTAGCGGGAGGAATTTCGCGGGGGTTTTCGGCGATAAAACGCTCTAATATATCATGCAGCAAAGTGCCGCGCTCTGCCGCATCGGGTTGTTTTTCTATTGCCTCTAGCGGTTTGAGGCCCAGAATATAACGCGCGTAAATGGAATAGGGGTCTTTCAGCCAAGTCTCGATCTTAGTGACAGACAGGCGTTTGGGGCGTTTTTCCGTTGGCGGACAGGGGGCGGGGCGTGTAGCAGGAACCGGCGGCGGAGCATCGTCCAGATGTTTGAGATAGGATGCATAGGGGCCGCCGCGCAAGGTGTCGGGGGGAATTCCGGCGGCTTGCAGCACGGTATCGAGGCGCTGGAGCCAGCGGGCGGGCGTTGTGGGCGCGCCGTCCGTGCGCAGGCTGCGGGTTATGATTACGCGTGGGGCGCATAGACCTTGCGCAAAGTCATGCGCGGCAAGGCCGATGGAGCGCTCCGGCGAGGGCAGGCCGAATTTCTCGCGCATAGGGCGTGACATCCAGGGATCGTGACCGGAGTCGGCGGGCCAGCTTCCTTCGTTTAGTCCGGCCAGAATAACGGTATCGGCGTCGATCAGGCGGGCCTCGAGCTGGCCGAGGATCATCAGCCGGGGATGGGTGCCGTAAGCGGGCCGGGTTTTGACGGAATCAAGCAAGGCAAGGTGTACGTGTGCGTACATGCGCCCGGTCATATCGGGCATTAAATGAGCACTCTCGAAGAGTTCGGAAAACAGATTGGCGGCTTCCTCTCCCGCTTCCCCTTGCCAGAGGGGTGTTTCCTTCGAACCCTTATGGGGGGCGGCCCAACCCTCGCAAAAGGTGAGGTGGCCCGCCATGATTTGTTTAAAATTCAAGTAATTAGCGGAGTGGAGCAGGTCAATGAAGGGGTGCAGAATCATTTCCATGACCCGGAGCAGTTCTTTAAGCTGCGGAGATATATTTTCGCCCAGACGGGCGCGTAAACCCTCCAGCCCCGGAGCGGGCCGAAGCCCACGCAAGGCCTTTTTCTCCAGCTCGCTGATCGCTGAAAGGTAAGCAGAGCGCGGCATTGCCGCCTGACTATAGGGGTGTTTTAGCAGTGCCAGAAGAGAGGCAGGGCCGAGGTTGGACAGAGCGGTTTCGAGAGATAGGCGCAAAAAACTACCCGCCAGACTTTCCGATAATCGCTGCCCGGCGGAATCGTCAAGGGTGATTCCCCATCTCTGGCAGGCGGTTTTGACCCGTGCCGCAAGGGTGCGGTCGGGGGTGATGAGCGCACAGGTCTTTTCCGGCGTTTCCAGGACGCCTCGCATCGCAAGGGCGATAATTTGCGCCTCATCCTGCTGATGCGCCGTTTCATAGATGGATATTCCATCCAGAGCGTTTCGTAAATCGGTGAAATCACTCGCAAGCCAGCGATCCGTGGTACTTGCAGGGCGCATGACTTCGCGGGTCAGAATATTGCGCCGTTTCAGAAGCGGTTCATCATTTGTATCAGTCTGCAGGCATGAGACATAAATACGCTCCGTATCGATATTTTTTATAATTTCACGCAATCCGTACTGCGGATGGGATGGTTCAAGGGCGCTCCAACTGTCCTCGTCCATGTCCTGATCCAGTCCGGGAAGGATGACCTGCCCGTTTGGCAAGTGAGCAATTACGGATAATAATTTTGCCACGGTCGGAATCGAGCCGGTCGAACCTGCGGCGATGATCCAGTCATCGGGAGACGTACACCCCCAATATTCGGACAAAATACCCAGAAGACGGTTGCGGCGGTCGGCGGCATCGATCACTCTGTTTTCGATAAGGATCGCAGGCCATGCCTCGCTCAGGATTTTCAGAAAATCGAGCGTAATTTGCCAATGCGCGGCGAAATCGGCGGGAACAAGATCGGCAAGGGCAGCCATATCAAGGTTTTCGGTATAAATCTGATCCATGAAATGACCGAGCGCGTCGGCGAGTTTCAGGGCCTGATCGAATCCGGCGCGAAATTGCGGTACTTTTTCAATCGCGCGCGCTAGCAAAACCCGGCGTTTCAGGGGCGAAAGGCTGGGCGGAAGGTCAAGCTGCGCCTTAAGCTCCGCGTTACCGGAGAGGGCGAAGGACAGCTCCTCCTCGTCCACATCGCCCAACGGCTGGAGCTGGGGCAGGAGTAAGGGTTTGCCGTTTGTGAGCTGTAAAAACGCCTCTCGCACAGTGCGGCACGCCCGGCGCGTGGGCAGCAGGATGCGGATGGAGGGCAGCGGTATATCGCGCTTTTGCGCCTCTTCCAGCACATAGCGGGCGAGCACCTTGGCAAAGGGTGCTCCGGCGGGGATGTTATAGACCTTCGCCTTGCTCATCCGCCCCCCTGCTTAAGGTTATTTATTTTACATAATACAAAAATAGGGAGGGAGGGGGTAATTGCTCTGCGGGGGAGAGCACTTATGGGACGGGCGATTCGGCGAAGGGACAGGGACACGTACGGCGTCATTTCTGCCCCTCTTTCGCGCGGCAGGGGCGTTGTGACTTCATTCGAAGTTGATCTTAGTGCTGTCATCCCCGCCACCGTGCGGGCATCCGGATCCCCGCACGTCCCCGGGACAGGCCCGGGGTTGGCGGGGATGACGATATTAAGAAAAAACGCGTTCACTACCGGATAACGCCCGAGGGATGCGAACAGTAACCATTGGATTGCCGCGTCGCCCCGGATTAAATTCGTGGCTCCTCGCAATGACGGTGAGAGGGAAGGATCGACGGCTAGAACGTGGGAAGCGGCATATTTCATGGTTGCTTGGCCTTCGCCCGGTAAGCCCCATCCACGCTCTCGAGATCCTCCGGCGTGCTGATATGGTGCCAGTCGCCGTCATGGATAAGGCCATAAAGGCGGCCCGCCTCTTCCGCCTTGTCCAACAGGGTCAGATAGGAAAACGGTGTATCAGGCGTATCTTCAAATATGGTGGAGCGGTTAATGCGGATGCTCGTCCACATATAGGCACCCTTCTGATCGCGGGAACGGCGGGCGAGCCCGGTTTTCGGGTCAAGGTCGTAATCGCCCACGCCGTGGGTGAGTATCATGGTATTCAGGGGTTGGAGCAGGATCAGAATATCCATTTTAGCCGGGTCCCAGAATTTGCGCATTTTCTCCAAAGCGTTGCCTGACGGAGCGTTTTTCCACAGGCCGTCGCCGGGCAGAACGAAGAAATCCTCTCCGTTAAAGTTCGAAATCGCGCGCTTTATACCGCCGCCCGTATCCAAAAGCGCCTCCTCGTGCGAGAAAGATAGGCGCGGCGAGGGACGGCTTTTCAGGCGGTTTTCGATCTGATCGCTCAGATAATGCAAATTGATTGTGGCCTCTTTGATCCCGCTTTCTTCCAGATGATCAAGCGTACGCTCCAGCAGCGAGCGGCCCGCCACCTCCACCAGCGGTTTGGGCGTATGCGCCGTATAGGGGCGCAGGCGTTTACCGAGCCCGGCGGCGAGAATAAAGGCTTTGTCGATTGTCCGGCTCATCATTTTATCTCTATCACGCGCTTTTCCGGCGCGCCTTTTGCGGGAGTAATTGTTACATGCACGGCGTTCTTGGGGGCTAACGCGCCCAGCCGCTCCGGCCATTCCACTAACACGATATTACCGTCCAGCGCTTCCTCCCAGCCGAGCTCGTAGATTTCTTCGGGGTCTTTCAGGCGGTAAAGGTCGAAATGCCAGAGGGCGGCGGCGGGCGTATCGTAGGTCTGCACCAGCGTGAAAGTGGGGCTGGGCACGTCCAGATGGGGGTCGCCGGTCAGAGTGCGGATGAAGCTGCGGGCGAAGACGCTTTTGCCCGCGCCCAAGGGACCGTGCAGGAAAACAAGGGCGGGGGCCGTTATTTCTCCGGCAAGGGCGGCGGCGATTTCGACCGTGGAGGATTCGCTGTTACTCTCGGTTTGCATGGCTATAAAATTACCATGACAGGGCGGAAAATGCCCCCGTTTTTTAGCGGCAATGCACAAGCCAGATTTGTAGGAAACGGAGTAAATTTATGTTATAATTTAAGTATGAAACGGGCTTGTTGGACAGTTTTTTTCTCGCTGTTTCTGGGCGCATTTGTATCCGCACATGTCGGTGCGCAAGATACTGATTTCGTTATGGATATTGTAGAAGAACCCATCTGTTTCACGGTGAAAAACGAGGCGGCATACGAGGTTATCGGCTCCTTCGTTACCAACTATTACATGCGCCCCGATGGTGTTAAAGCCCGTCACCGCTCCAATTTCCGCCTTGATGCCGCAGGCACTATGCATGAAGAGGGTTATCCCCTTGATTCTGCTGAATTTTGCACTTACGGGCCGTTTTATCCGGACCGGAAGATTGAATTTGTTATACGTACGCTGGTGCCCATTTTCTCGTGCATAACTCGTATCGAGGACGGCCCGATCGTCATCCACGGTAAGCGCCGTGATGACGATATGGGGAATGAAACCTGGGCCGATTGTTACGAATAGAGCTTCCATCGTTCGGCTTTATCGGCGTTACTCGCTTCTTTTTTCTGAAACGTTTTACCCTATAGGCGTCATTCCGGCGTAAGCCGGAATCGGGTAATTTTTGGCACGAGATCCCGGCTTTCGCCGGGATGACACCTTAATTTTTAAGTTATTAAGGCATTCGCCTACAGGATGACAAAGGGGTAGGGAACACTAAGACGACAACGCCGCGGCGATGGATTTGGGGATTTTGTTTTTCTTGGCGGGCGTTTTTTCGAAGGGGATAAACAGGGATACGGTCGTGCCCTTGCCTTCCTGACTTTCCAGCGTCACCGTGCCGCTGTGCAGTTTTGCGATATTCTTCACCAGTGAAAGGCCGAGGCCCGCCCCGCTTTTGGCCGCCATGGGGGATTTTTGCTGTCCTACGCTCTGGGCGCGTTCAAAGGCATCGAAAATGCGGGTCTGGTCTTCTTGCGGAATTCCCACCCCGGTATCGGAAACGGCGAATGATATGCCCGTATCCTGTTTTTTCGCCGATAGTTTGATGTCGCCGCCCGCGGGAGTAAAGGCGATAGCGTTGCGCACGAGATTGATAAGTGCCTGTTTCAGGCGAGTTTTATCGGCCTCGAGCGAGCCGATATTCTTGGCGCATACCAGCGTGAATTTGAGATTTTCCTTACGCGCCCATTCCTGCACCAGCTCGGCGATATTGTGCATAAGGTCATATAGTTTGACGGGCTCACTCTGCATGTTCAGGTAACCTGCCTCGATGGTGGAAAGGTCGAGAATATCGTCGATCAGGCCGAGCAGTTTGGCGCTGGCCTTTTGCATGTCCTGTGTATATTCCTTTTGCCGGTTATTGAGCGGGCCGAAATATTCCTGCTCCAGTATCTCGGTAAAGCCCATAATGGCGTTGAGCGGCGTGCGGAGCTGGTACGACACATTGGCAAGAAAATCGAGTTTAAGGCGCTCCGCGGTTTCCAGCGCCGTATTCTTTTCCCGCAGCGCGTTTTCGACGCGTACGCTGTCGGTCACGTCGCTATAGGTCACCAGCACCCCGCCATCGGGCAGGGGGACGGTGGCATAGTCAATAAGCGTGCCGTCGGCGCGGTGATAGCGCCCCTCATACATCATGCGGTCGAGGCCCTTGGAAATCAGTTCCTCGCGGCGGGTTTTCCATTCGGCTTCGGTGAAAAAGCCCTTCATCTTTTCCACCACGCTGGAGATATGCGGCTCGCCCTCCAGCACTTCGGGGTCTAGATTCCACAGGCGGCTGAAGGCGGGGTTGCAGAGCTTCAGGCGGCCGTCACCGCCATACACCGCCACGCCCTCGGCCAGATTGTCGAGCGTTTCGCGCTGCACGGCGATCAGCGTGTTATAGGATGATTCAAGCTCCAGACGGCTTGTAACATCCTCGAATGTCATCATTAGCCCACCCATGGAATGGGGAATGGCGAGCATGCGGAGCGCCGAGCCGTCGGGCAAATACAGCATTTCCTCATACGGGTCGATGAGAGAGGTGAACATGTTCAGCCAGGTTTGCTTGAAGCTACGGAAATCGGCCTGTTCCGGCAGTCGGCGGGTTTCGCGCAGCTTTTCCATGATGTCGCCGAGCTTGGGCCGCGTGTTCAGATACTGGTCTTCCAGATGCCAGAGCTGGGCGAAGGCAGAATTATAAAATTCCAGCCTGTGGTCGTCGTTATACATGGCGATCGCGCTGTGCAGGTGTTCCAGAAGTTCGCGGTTGGATTTTTGGTAACGCTGCAGCTCCTTTTCAAGGTCTTCCTGACGTGTGATGTCTTCGGACCGGCCAAGGGTAAGCTCGTATTCCTTGAGCGGGATTTCCAAAATCTGCATCAAACGGCGCTGGCCGCCGATAATCAGGTGGGTCTGGACCTCCTGCACTTTGTTTTCGCGCAAGGCTGCCGCGGCCTGTTCCGGGCCGGGTTGAAGTCCGCTGCCTACTGTCGTTTTTTGCAGTCTTTTTGCAGGGGCGATTTCCTTTTGCTGGCGTAAAACCTCTTCCTGCGTGGTTTTGAGCGCGGTGTAATAGGCGCGGTTAACCCAGATAATTTCCTGATCCTTGTTGCGCAGCCAACAGGGGTTGGGCAGGGAGGCAAGCGCCTCGCGCAGTTCCTCAACACGGCGGTGGTAAATTTCATTTTGCGCCTGATATTCCTTCTGGGCCTTGATCTGGTCGGTAATATCCTCGACCCATAAAACGTCGAAACGGTCGCGCCCGCTCAAATCGCGTCCGCTATTGCCCGAAATATTCAGGGTGCGGGTTTCGGCGTAATTTTGCACCTGAAGGGAAAAGGGGGTGCCGCTGCGGCGCAGACGTTCGCACATGCTTTCTAATGCTGCGGCGTCCGATGGGGCGAGGCAGGACTGGATGTCGCTGATGGTTTTTAAGCGCTCGAGGCCGAGTATATCGAGGAAGCCCTGACTATACGCCACGCTGCCGTCATGGGCCCAGCCGCAATATTCGCCGGGGAAAGCGGCCAGAAACGCCTCCAGCCGCGCTTTTTCGGCCAAAATAGGCGCTTTGCTGCCAAAACCGGACAGAAAATCGAAAAGCCCGCGGGGCCGCTGTTTTTGTAAATCCTTGCTCACCCCACAAGTGTATGAATAGAGCGGCTAAAGGACAAGCGCGATTTTAAAGGATTACTGTACGCTGGCCGTGCAGGAAAATGCGGCGCTCGGAAAACAGCTCTATGGCGCGGGCGAGAACCTTGGCCTCGGTGTCGCGTCCGGCGATTTGCATCTTTTTCGGGTCGAAGGAATGATCGACGCGCATCGTGCCCTGTTCGATGATCGGGCCTTCGTCAAGATCGACGGTGGCAAAATGCGCGGTCGCGCCGGTGATTTTCACCCCGCGCTCGTAAGCTTGGGTGTAGGGCTTGGCCCCCTTGAAACCGGGCAGGAAAGAGTGGTGAATATTGATCATGCGGCCATGATATTTTTTGCACATTTCCGGCGACATGATCTGCATATATCTGGCGAGCACCAGAAGTTCGCTGCGCGTCTCCTGCACAATTTTTTCGATTTGCGCCTCGTTCTCGGCTTTGGTTTTGCCGCGTAAGTAATGATAGGGAATGTCGCGGTCCTCGGCCAGCGCGCGGTTGGTTTCATGGTTGGAAACCACGCCTGTGATCTCGATATTCAGCGATTTTGTGCGCCAGCGGTAAAGGATGTCGTTCAGGCAGTGGCTGGCTTTCGAGACAAGGATCAGGGTTTTGAGCGGTTTTTGGGTTTCGTGTATATGCCAGTCCATGGCAAAAGGCGCGGCGACGGATTCAAAACAGGACTGAAAATGCTCTTTCGCGCCGGGTTTCAGTGCAGCAAAAAGAACGCGCATGAAAAACCGGTTGGAAAAGGGGTCGTGGAACTGCGCCGATTCCTCGATGTTGCAGTCATTGTCGCGCAGGCACGTGGCCACGGCGGCCACGATACCGGGTTTGTCGTTGCAGTTGAGGGTTAATGCGTACATGGTTTCCTTATGAGTTTGCCATTTGCCTTCTTATAAACTGGGCTAATAGCGGTACGGCAAGAGAATATTTTCCGTGCCTGTTTTTATAAACCAAGCCCTTTTCTGACAACATTTGTAACATCTGGTTAATCTGGCTATTTCCAAAAGGTTGCGATGTATTTTTTGATGCCTCAAAAATTTCCTGAACAGTAAATTCGTCCTCACAACTGGTCATGTGCGCAATAATGGTCATTAAATCGCGCTGGCGATCAGTAACATGTGCCCAACGACCGGAGAAAAAATCAGAATCGAGCTTTCTTGTAATCTCATCAAAGGGGATTGACGGCTTTTTACCATCATTTACGCGTTGAATAAAAAGATCGTAAACTTCACGGCAAATAAATTGGATAAAATAAGGATAACCACCTGAATGTTTAACAATCATGTCCACGGATTCATCCGTTAATTTGAGAGGGCAATTAATATTCTCAATTGGTGTTCGGATAGCCGCTCTGGAGCTTTCTTTATCAAGAGCTTTTAAAAACAAGATTCTAAACATTCTTTCTGCATAGGTTCTTGCATCGACGAGTTTGGGAAATAAAGTGGGCAAGCCTGTGAGAACCAGCATAAAAGGAATATTTTTTCTCTGAAGTGATTGGAAGACCTCCAGCATAACAGATAATGGGTATTCATCCTTGTTACCGTGATCTTCAAGATTTTGTGCTTCGTCGTAAGCAAATACTATCCCTTTATGTCCTGAGTGAGAGAGATAGTGCCACGATGTCTCCAGTACGCTTTTCAATTTGTCTGAGACAAGTCCGGGGGTTGAGTTATAAATTGCCTGCAAAACCGAGAAGTTCAGTCTTTGCTCTTCTGACACCAGTTCCGTATTGAAGCCAGGAGGTTTTTGTTCATTAATGCCTATAATGACGGATGAAGTTACTACGGCCAAATCTGTAATTATGCGAAGTGCGAGCCGGTCCTCCGTCAAACTGGCCGTTTCTGATAAATCTGTTCCAACCCAGTTCCACCCCTTTTCAATGGCAATATTTTTGAACTCTTCAAGCAATACTGTTTTGCCAATTCCCCGCAATCCAGTGAGGATTAAATTCTCCATAATAACGTCTTGATTAAGCAGTCTGGAGAATTCCAATTTTTCGTTTTCCCTACCTGCAAGATAGGGTGGCATATGACCAGCGCCAGGTCGGAAAGGGTTTGGAAAAAGAGCTTTATTCATGATTACGGTCTATTGTAGATTAATATAAAATTATAACATAGTATAAATTTATAACAATGTATAAATTTAGTCAATGTAATAACGAGAAATAAACTTTCTAATCTTAATACCTATAAGCATCGCCTTTGAACGGCCCTTGCGTTTCCACGCCGATGTAATCGGCCTGAGCCTGGGAGAGTTTGGAAAGTTTCGCGCCGACCTTTTCAAGGTGCAATGCTGCAACTTTCTCGTCTAAGTGCTTGGGCAGAACATAGACCTTGTTCTCGTAATTTCCGGCGTTGTTCCAAAGCTCGATCTGGGCGAGGGTCTGGTTGGTGAAAGAGGCGCTCATCACAAATGACGGGTGGCCGGTGGCGCAGCCGAGATTGACGAGGCGGCCTTCGGCCAGAAGCAGGATTTTCTTGCCGTCGGGGAATTCGATTTGGTCGACCTGCGGCTTGATATTGTTCCATTTCATGTTGCGCAGCGGCTCGACCTGAATTTCGTTATCGAAGTGGCCGATATTGCAGACGATGGCGTTGTTTTTCATCGCGCGCATATGATCGACCGTGATGATGTCCTTATTACCTGTGGCAGTGACGAAAATATCGGCGCGGGGCGCAGCGTCTTCCATCGTGACAACTTCATACCCCTCCATCGCGGCCTGCAGCGCGCAGATGGGGTCGATTTCGGAAACGAGCACGCGGGCACCGGCCTGACGTAAGCTCTCGGCGGAACCCTTTCCCACATCGCCGTAGCCGCAAACCATGGCGACCTTGCCGGCCATCATGACGTCGGTGGCGCGGCGGATCGCGTCCACGAGGCTTTCGCGGCAACCGTATTTATTATCGAATTTCGATTTAGTTACGGAATCATTCACGTTAATGGCCGGAACGGGCAGCGTGCCCTTTTTCGCCATTTCATGGAGGCGCAGCACGCCCGTGGTTGTTTCTTCGGAAATGCCCTTGATATCTTTCATTAATGCAGGGAAATCGTTGATCATGCGGATGGTAAGGTCGCCGCCGTCATCAAGGATCATATTCGGCGTCCAGCCGTTCGGCCCTTCGATAGTCTGGTCGATCGCCCACCAAAATTCCTCCTCGTTCATGCCTTTTTTGGCGAAAACGGGGGTTCCTGTTGCGGCAATCGCGGCGGCAGCGTGATCCTGCGTCGAGAAAATGTTGCAGGAAGACCAGCGGATTTCCGCGCCCAGCGCCTGCAGCGTTTCGATCAGAACGGCGGTCTGGATGGTCATGTGCAGGCAGCCCGCGATGCGCGCGCCCTTAAGCGGAGCCTTTCCTGCATATTCCTCGCGCAGGGCCATAAGGCCGGGCATTTCCACTTCCGCCAGCTCGATTTCCTTGCGGCCCCAGTCGGCCAGTTTGATGTCGGCGACCCAGTAATCGTTTTCCAAAGCCTGCGGCAGGGCGGTTGCGTCACTGTTCATAGCGGAATTCTCCTTTGAATGAATTGGTAAATCAGCGTATTATAGCGGGGACGACTATAGAGGCATGGGTATGAATTTCAACACAAGTTTCAACGAATCCGGCGAAAAACCGACCTTTATGTACAAGCGCAACCTGCTGGTTCCCCATTCCTGGCAGATTTTCGCCATCCGGAAGGGCAAAACGGACTATGAGCCGGTGGGGGAATACACCTTACTGGATTTGAGCGAAGATACTGAATTAACAGAGAAAAGATTGATTAATATGGTTGCGATTTTGAATGGTAAGCGCAATTTAATGGATTTAAGCGGTCTTACGGATAAGCGTCTTTTATTCAATATCGTCCCTGAAAAACCCGATTCTGTTAACCAAAAAATAATCTTTCGCACCTATGATGGAGGTGGTGTTTCAAAAGAAAACGCCATATTAGTTGTAGAAAAAGGTGTGTTTAAAGATGAGTCTAACTGATGTTACGATTAGCCAGCTTGGCACGATTTTAGGACGATTGGAAGACCCGCTGTCAAAGCTCAGTGTGACTAATAATCTAGATTTGAGCGCTGGTCCTAAGTAATCACTTTTCAATATCCCTGTGAATGACATGGGTGGAGATTTTTTCTTCGCCCAGCCATGCGCGCAATTGCTCCACCGTGTAAACCGAGCGGTGCCGCCCGCCCGTACAACCAATTGCAATCGTTAGATAATTTTTCCCCTCCTCGATATAACGCGGTAAAAGCGGTTTTAACAATCCCTTGAAATTCTTCATGAATTTATCGAAAAACGGATCTTTGGCGATATAGGACCCGACTTCCTTATCAAGGCCCGTCTTGGGTTTGAGCTTGGTGTCCCAGTGTGGGTTTTTTAGGAAACGTACATCCATGATAATGTCGGCCCCGCGCGGCGCGCCGTGTTTGAAGCCGAAAGAGAGCAGGGAAACGGTAAGCTTTTGCGTATCGCCCTTGTAAAAATACCCCTCCAGAATATGACGCAGATCGTGGATGGAAAGCTCGGTCGTATCGATGGTAACGGCGGCTTCGTCGGCGATGGGTTTGAGCAGTTCGCGTTCCTGTTTAATACCTTCCACCACCGACTTGCTTTGCGCCATCGGGTGGCGGCGGCGGGTGGCGGAAAAGCGTTTTTGTAGCTCGCGCTTATCGGCGGTAATAAAAAGGATCTCCGCTTTTATGCGCCGCGCCGTTTCCAAAAGAAAATCGGGTGAAAATCCCCGTGTGCGCGCATCCACACCCAATGCGATACGGCGCGTTTTTATGTTGCTTTCGGCCAGTAAAGGGTCGATAAGGGAGAGCGGGCAGTTATCGATCACCTCGTATCCTAAGTCTTCGAGCGTTTTTAACACGGACGACATTCCCGCCCCTGACAGCCCGGTGACGATGACGAGATTATGCGTGTCTTTTGCTCTCTGCTTTTTGCTCATGGGTTTTATTCTGCCCGATCTGCTGGGCGAGGTAAAGTGAGCCGGTGATCAGGATGCGTTTGGGTTTTTGGGGTGAATTCCCGGCGATGGCGCGGATGGCGGCGGGTACGTCCGGCGCGGTTAGTTCGCCGGGAAAGCCTTGCCCGCTCAGGCACGAGGAAAGGCCGGGAATCGGCACGATCGTAAGGGTTTTCGCATGGGGCGCGAGGTAACGCAGGAAATTTTCCGCATTTTTATCGCCCTTCATACCGACAATGAGGTGAAGATCGCGAGGGTCTTCCTCCTGCCACTTCTTGATTTGCGCTTCTAAAGCGGCTCCGGCGGAATCGTTGCAGCCGCCATCATACCAGATATCGGTTTGCGGTATGGCGAACGCGTTCGTAATATTCTCCAGCCGCCCGGGCCAATGGATGTTTTGCAATCCGGCGGCGAGTTTATTTTCGTTCCATACCGGGTCAATAGCGTGCAACGCGGCCAGTGCAGCGCTCGCATTCTCAAGCTGGTGATCGCCTGCCAGATTCGGTCGCGGCAGAGTGATATCAAGGCTTTCAAATTTAAAACGCATCATATCGTTTAAAGAGGTCATGCTCCAGTCACGTCCGGCAATAAAAAGGTTGCACCCGGTTTGCGCCGCGCGGTTTTCAAAAACGGGCAGGGCAGTCGCTTCCTTTTGTGGCGCGATAATACAGGGCACGTACGGCTTCATAATACCGGCCTTTTCACCCGCGATTTCCGAGAGGGTATTGCCCAAAAACTGCTGATGGTCGTATGAAATATTGGTGATCACGCAGGCGGCGGGGTTTTGAATGACATTGGTACAATCAAGGCGTCCGCCAAGGCCGACCTCCAGCAAGCAATAATCGGTTTTCTGCCGGGCGAACCAGGCGAAAGCCATGGCGGTGGTAATTTCAAAAAACGTGACTTTTCCGCCCTTATTCAGCGCAAGTGCCTCGTCTATCAGATCGTTTAAAGCGGGGTTAGAGATGTACGTGCCTGATGCGTACAGCCTTTCGTTAAATTGCAACAGATGGGGCGAAGTAAAGGCGCTGACCGTTTTTCCGTGTGCTTCCAGCAGGCTGCGCAGCGTGGCCACCACCGAGCCCTTGCCGTTGGTGCCGGCCACATGGATGGTGGGGGGCAGCGAGAGATGCGGATTGCCGAAGGCCTCCAGTAATTTCAGGAACGGCTCGCGAAAGCCCAGCGCGATTTTTTTATCCGTACGAAGGTTATAAAGCGCTTCCAGCTTGGCCGCGAGGGAGGGGTCGGGGTGGGTGAGGTCGGCAAGATACATTTCACACTTTACCTGTCATCCCGACCGACCGCGAGGGAGTGGAGGGATCTCATTTTATTAAGGCCAGATCCCTTGACTTCGTGTGCCTTCGTAAAGCTTCGGTGTGACTTCGCTCGGGATGACAATAATAATACCTTATTAGGCGCCTCGCGCCGCTTTTTTCGGTGCGGGTTTGTTGGCGCTTTTGCTTGCGCCCGTAGTTTTGGCGGCTTTAAGCGCGGCCTTGGCGCGGCGTCCGGCACCGGTGGCTGAGGATTTCGTACTTTCATTGGCCGCTTCGTAAGCACCGTGCGCGGCGACAGGAGGAGTAACGGCCGTGGCATTTTCGTCCTTGCGGGGCTTAAATTTTCCCTTCGGTCCGCCCGGCGCGTTTTTATTCATCAGAAGATCGAGAATACGGCTCAGTGTTTCCTTCATATCCTTGCGCGGCACGACGATATCGACCATGCCGTGTTCCAGCAGGTATTCCGCGGTCTGGAAGTCGGGCGGCAGGGTTTCGCGTACGGTTTCCTCGATTACGCGTCTTCCCGCAAAACCAATCATCGCGCCGGGTTCGGCGATATGGATGTCGCCCACCATCGCAAAGGAGGCGCTGACGCCGCCCGTTGTGGGGTCGGTCAGGATAACGATATAAGGCAATTTCGCATCCTTCACCATTTCTACGGCGATGATAGAACGCGGCATCTGGACGAGGGAGAGCATCCCCTCCTGCATCCGCGCGCCTCCGGAGGCGGGAATGGCGATCAGGGCGGAGCGCGTTTTCACGGCTTCTTCCGCCGCACGAACGATGCCCTCGCCCACGGCGGCGCCCATGGAACCGCCCATAAAGCTGAAGTTAAAAGCGGCGACCACGGTTGAAATTCCGCCTATTTTGCCGCGCGCAATCGTAATGGCGTCGCTCAATCCCGTCTGGGCTTGCGTATCGCGCAGGCGGTCGGCGTATTTCTTGCGGTCTTTAAATTTTAACGGGTCGTGGGCGACTTTCGGAGGCTCGATCTTGTCGAATTTACCGTCGTCGAACATCATTTTCAGGCGCTCGGCAACCGTAATGCGTAAATGATGGCCGCAGTGGTAACAAACATTGAAGTTTTCCGCCAGATCACGGTGAAACAGCATGCCCTCGCAAGAGCTGCATTTTTGCCACAGATTGTCAGGAACCTCTTTCTGGTCGCCGACAATAGAGCGGATGCGGGGGCGGATAAAATTTGTTAACCAATTCATTCTAATTGCTTACCTTTGTTCTCTGACGTCGTTACTTCGCTCCTAAAATAGCTTTTCTATTCGTCGTCGCTCGTGCCTAGTCAGAGAACAAATCTAAGCAATTATGGCGACCAAGGAGTATCGTAAATTTCAGCCGCCTAAAGTGGCGAAGTTGGGTGCAAATGTCAAGATTTAAGCCCGCCGGCCAGCGCGGCAACCTGTTTCACGACAGGGGCGGGATCGGCGTTTTTAATATCATTGGCTATTGTATTAACGATGGCAGAGCCAACAACGACGGCATCGCCTATTTTGGCGAAATTGCTGACATCTTCTGGTGTTTTAATGCCAAAACCAATGGCCACGGGCAGATCAGTTTTGGATTTGATTTCCGCGATATGCGGCTCGATCGCGCCAAGATCGGCTTTGGCTGCGCCTGTAATTCCTGTGATGGAAACATAGTATAAAAACCCGCCCGCGCCTTGCAGAATTTTTTGCAAACGGTCACCTTTTGTCGTGGGTGTAACAAGACGGATGAGGTCGATAGATGTGTTTTTCAGGAGGTTTTGAAGCTCTTCACTTTCCTCAGGGGGCAAATCAACAACGATCAGGCCGTCAATGCCGGCTGCACCTGCATCGCCTACAAATTTCTCCACGCCATAGGCCATAACAGGGTTGTAATAACCCATCAGAACGATAGGTGTATTGCTGTTACTTTCACGGAACTCACGTACCATCTGAAGTGTGCGTTTCATATTCGCCCCGCCTTCAAGCGCGCGCAGTCCTGCAGCCTGAATGGTAGGGCCGTCCGCCACAGGGTCGGTAAAAGGCATGCCAAGCTCAATGATATCCGCCCCCGCTTCAGGCAGGGCTTTTAAGACATTTAGCGATGTATCGTAATCCGGATCGCCCGCTGTGATGAAGGTCACCAGTGCAGCGCGATCAAGATTTTTAAAAACGGTTTCTATGCGGCTCATGCGGTATTTTTTAATGTATTGAGGGCTCAAAATCTATAGGGTAACCGAATAATTCTGAAACACGACTTAATCTGACAACAGCCGACCTCTCTTTAGCTCTGTAGCCTCCTTTAATAAAAGGAACTTTAGGAATAGCGCCATTAAGCGGACATGGCAGAAGCGTAATCATTTTTCCTTGGTTTCTTAGGCTGCTGTGCTTTCTTATGAGGGAGGCTTGCATCTCGAGGAACTGGTTTTTAAACCAGTTAAGATAGTCGGGAAGCAGACATAAGTTCTCAAAATCATTACTTCCACCACGAGACAGATCTACTATATGTTCCACGGTTATGTCGTAAGGTGCTGCTGCCTTTTTTAAGTAAGGAATGGTGCCTCGATTCTTCATATTTTGAATGTCTAGCTCCGTTAAACCCATTCTCTCTAGAGCATTGTAGCAAGAGGGGGCTGAAGCGACAGCTTTAAGAAACTGTGAACGAACTTCTGTCTCAAACTCGAAGCGCATTTTTTCTATATGGTTTTGGGCGTAGGTGTTTTCGAAATCAATTATTTCCAATTTCAGACATGTAGGCATATTGCCGACAACCGCCATAAAACATTCTCGTAAATCAGTATATTTTTTTATTTTGGCCTTGGTATTTTCAGATGAATCGGCATCCTGACACCAGACAAGATCTTCCTGAAGACTTTGAATGGTATGGGAAAAGGCGACTTGCATGTCTGATGCGAGTCTTTGTAAAGAAATGGCAGTATCTGAATTTACAAGCGTATCCATGTTATTCGCTGCGCAAAAAAGTCATTAATAATTTTTGTTATGACAATTTTCTAGCAAATAACTCCCACATGTACAAGAACTTCGTTTACGCCTTCTTCGAAAAAGCGCGGGCCGTAGATTTCAAAATCGGTTTGGAAGGCGCGGTCAAGATCGCTGCTCCAGATGGCTTCCCATGTTTCAATAAGGGCTTTGGGCTGTTCTCCCGCTGCGCTTAAAATCGCGTAATCACCTTCCTGTACGGCAATGGTGTGAAATTCCGGCGCTAGATTATCATTCAGCGTATCGCTCAATCTGTATCCGATTGTAAAGCGGTAAGGCTTTTCATGATCGCCTTCGTAATCGGAATAAACAGCGTAAATCACATCATCGGTTTTGCCAGAAACATTCTGCCCAACTTTTTCCTGAAAGAAGCGTTCCCACAGCGTATTGATATCCTCGGCGGCTTTTTCTTGACTGGTGACGATAGAAATACCGGCAATCGTAAAAGACTCTACGCTGGCAAGCCCTGCTCTGATTTCCTGCGTTTGAGCACTCATCATGGCTTTCCTATATCTTCATGCCGAGTTTGTCGGCGACGGTGAAGATATCCTTGTCACCACGGCCACAGAGATTCATAACTAAAATATGATCTTTGGGCAGATCTCCCGCAATTTTCGCCACATGCGCAAACGCGTGGGAGGGCTCGAGCGCGGGGATAATCCCCTCCAGCTTGGTGCAGAGTTTGAACGCATCCAGTGCTTCGTCATCCGTCACGGAAACGTAATTCACGCGCTTTTGATCGAACAGCCAAGCGTGTTCTGGGCCGATACCGGGGTAATCAAGACCCGCAGAAATGGAGTGCGCTTCGGTGATTTGACCATCTTCGTTTTGCAGGAAATAGCTGAGCATTCCATGCAGAACGCCGGGCTTACCGCCCGTAAGAGAGGCCGCGTGCTTGTCTGTGTCAACGCCATGACCGCCCGCTTCCACGCCGATCATGCTCACTTCCGCATCATCAAGGAAAGGATGGAAAAGCCCCATACAGTTTGATCCGCCGCCAATACAGGCAACAAGCGTATCGGGAAGACGACCTTCGCGTTCCATCATCTGTTCGCGTAGTTCCTTGCCGATCACGGACTGGAAATCGCGTACCATCATCGGGAATGGGTGGGGGCCCGCGACTGTGCCGATCAGATAGTACGTGTCATGTACGTTTGTCACCCAATCGCGCATAGCTTCGTTCATGGCGTCTTTTAGAGTGCCCGCGCCGCTGGTGACGGGAATGACTTCCGCGCCGAGGAGTTTCATACGGAACACGTTCGGCGATTGGCGGCGTACGTCTTCTTCACCCATATAAACCGTACAAGGCATATCGAATAGGGCACAAACTGTCGCTGTGGCAACGCCATGCTGTCCTGCGCCTGTTTCGGCGATAATGCGGGTTTTACCCATACGGCGCGCGAGCAGAATTTGTCCTACGCAGTGATTGATTTTATGCGCGCCTGTGTGGTTTAGCTCATCGCGTTTGAAATAGACCTTGGCACCGCCGAAATACTCGGTCGTGCGTTTGGCGAAATAAAGCGGTGAAGGGCGGCCGATATAGTTTTTGGCTAAATCATCAAACTCTTCCCAGAAAGCAGGATCGTTTTTGGCTGCATTATAAGCCTTCTCGACTTCAAGGATAAGCGGCATAAGCGTTTCTGCAACATACCGTCCACCATAGTCACCAAAATGCCCGCGTTCATCGGGGCCGTTTCTATAAGAATTTGCTTTCATAGTACGGCTTTATAACGCCTTTGGGCATAAAAGAAAACGGTTTATGCGGTGCCTGATGGTTGAACGACCTCGAGCGTTGGCATTTTTTGCAGAGAAAGGAATTCTGACGAACTAACATCAAGCTGGAGAGCATTTTGTGGAGCCGCAGGCTGTAAAGCTTCCAGCAAAGACGCTAACTCTTCTACATCTTCTTCGCCATCATAAATAATAGTTATGACAGACTTATTATGCAGATCAGCATTTTCTTCGCCGCCTAGAACCTGAAATTTTTCAGGTTGATTATTATAAGCCCAAAACTTGGTGTTTTCTGGTAAACCGTAGTTTCTGATCATAAGTTCGGCCGCTAAGCGATCCATATCCGCAAACATTTCTATCTCCTCAGGATCGCAGTCCTTCTGAGTTGATAAGTCGGAACTGATAACAATAATGCCATTTTTAAGGGTCATTTCATTGGCTAATTCTGCCAATGCTGAGGTGTGTTCGTCATCAAATCTCGAGACAGCGTTGAGAGTTAGAACAACCATAGGGATTTTTTCGTCTCGTACTGCGTTTATCGCGGCTTTTAGCGCAAAAGCCACCGTGAGCAGTTTTGAATTAGCGAGGGCAGACATTGTTTAGGTTCCTTGATCGCAGATTTTTACTATATGTAAAAAACACCACGCATTTTTTCAAGTGTTTTTTACAGCCTGAATGAAAGTCCTAATTTTCTCGCTGTCTTTTACGCCGCGTGAAGATTCAACGCCGCTGGAAACATCAACGGCATTGGGGGAGAGGATGGAGAGGGCTTCGGTCACATTTTCCGCTGTTACGCCGCCTGCCAGCATCCATGGTTTTTTAAACTCACGGCCCGCTAGAATATTCCAATCAAAGCTGTGTCCTGTACCGCCTGGAAGGTCGGCGTTTTCCAGTTTGGTATCAAAAAGCAGCCAATCGGCAACGTTTTCGAATTCTTCCACGCCCTCAAGATCGGCGGCAGACGCAACGCGAATGGCTTTCATGACAGGAAGATGAGTAAGGGCTTTGATTGCTGAGACGCGCTCCGGCGTTTCATCGCCGTGAAGCTGGATCATATCGAGCGGGACAGAGCCCGTAACCTTCACAAGCGTCTCATCATCGGGATCGACAAACAGGCCGACAGAGCGCACGCCAGTCGGAAGGCTGCGTGCTAGATTAGCGGCGATATCGACGGAAACATGGCGCGGGGAGGGCGGGTAAAACACGAATCCGACAAAACGGGCACCGCTTTCAATCGCAGTTTGCAATGTCTCAGGGGTGCTTAACCCGCATATTTTTACGTCAGTCATGGGGGTAGTTATAGGGGGAAACGGCCTTTAGATCACGCAGAAATTGGTATATACGTCCCGAATACATGTGACTTAGAATTTTCGTCATTGCGAGCCGAAGGCGAAGCAATCCAGTAACGGCGCTTGTCGCTCTGGATTGCCGCGTCCCCCGGCTCAAGGCCGGGGTCCTCGCAATGACGGGTTTAAAATTTCAGCAGATCAGGCCGAAATACTCTCAACAATCGCCCTTGCAGCCGCCGCCGGGTTGTCGGCCTTGGTGATCGGGCGACCGATAACAAGATGGGTAGCGCCAAGGGCCATTGCCTGTTCCGGCGACATAACGCGCTTCTGGTCGCCCGCATCCGCTCCCTCGGGCCGGATACCGGGCACCATGAGCACGAAATCGGGGCCGAATTTGGCGCGAAGCCCTTGTATTTCCTCCGCCGAGCAGACAACGCCGTCCAGTCCGGCATCATGCGTCAGGCGGGCAAGGCGCTCGACTTGAATATGCGCGGCGCAATCTATGCCGACATCGCCAAGCTCTAGCACAGACAAGCTGGTCAGAACCGTGACGGATAAAAGCTTTGTCGAGGGCGGGCAGGCGGCCTTGGCCGCGCGCATCATTTCCGGGCCGCCGCTGGCATGCACATTCAGGTAAGCCGGGTTCAGGCGGTGGGAAACGGTTTTCACGGTCGCCGCCACAGTCGTCGGTATGTCATGGAATTTGAGGTCGATGAAAAGCTTGGCGTCCGGGCAGGCGCTCATCACGTCTTCTACGCCATCGGGTCCGAATGTATTGAAAAACTCCATTCCCAGTTTGATGCCGCCTGTAATCGGGCCGACCATTTCGATCATGCTGCGTGCGGATTCGAGGCTGGCAGTGTCGATGGCGCAAAAAACCTTGGGATGTGTATTTGTCATGGTTAAAGGTTACCCCTTTTTTCCAAGGGCTGGCAAGACCGCATAGCTTTGAAATTCACGCCCTTCTTGCGCGCGCATTTCCAGCTCTTTTACACGCTGTTTCAAGCGGTGTTTTTCGCGGCGCGTTCTAAGGCCGTTTAACCAGACGCTGGCCGCGCCCAGCAAAAAACCTAGCGTTAAAAAGGCGATGACGGGAAGAAAGAGGGGGTAATCGTGCGGTGGGTGAAAGGGGCTCCAGATTACGGTGACCTGTTCGCGGTTAAAGGCGGCGAAAGCGGCAATGGCAACGGCGATGCATAAACCCATCAGCCAGCGGATGACGCCCATAAGCTCTTACCTTTTTAGTAATCCGTGCCGTAGCTGTCCTGTTTTCCGGCGTTCAGGCGGTCGCGCAGACCCTTGCCGGTTTTGAAGAAGGGCAGACGCTTGGCCTCAACATGAACGGATTCGCCCGTGCGCGGGTTACGACCGGTGCGGGATTCGCGGTGCTTGACCGAAAAAGCGCCGAAGCCACGGAGTTCTACGCGGTTGTCATTGGCCAGTGCCGTCGTGATCTCTTCGAAAATCGTTTCGACGATTTTTTCGATATCGCGTAGAAAAAGATGCGGATTTTTTTCGGCCAACTTGGCGATCAGCTCGGATTTGGTCATGATTCTTTACCCCTTAATGTTACCGGTAAAAAGCGCTGCGTGCGGGGCGGTAACGTTATCAATAATCAATGTAATGACTTTAGAGTGCCCCAAGGCTTTCGCGGCGTCAAGAAAAACCGAACGCGAACGCGCTGAAGGGAAAGGGTTTTTTATTGCGAAGGCACAAAAAAGCCGGGGTTTTAAGGCCCCGGCCTTTGTTAATTTCGTTATGATAAAAGACTTACTCGGAAGCTTCCTCGTCTTTTTTCTTCTTGGCAGGAGCCTTTTTAGCGGCGGCCTTTTTCGGCTTTTCCTCTTTACCGCCCTCTTTTTCCTGAAGAGCCGCGCCAAGGATGTCACCAAGAGATGCGCCGGATTCGGTAGAGCCGAATTCCTTCATCGCCTGCTTGTCTTCATCGATTTCACGCGCCTTGATAGACAGGGACAGCTTGCGGCCCTTGTTATCAATGCTGATGATTTTGGCATCAACCTTTTCGCCAACCGCGAAGCGGTCGGGGCGTTGCTCGGAACGCTCGCGGGACAGGTCGGCCTTCTTGATGAAGCCCATAACAGTGTCGTTGATTTTCACTTCAACACCGTTGGCGTTGGTTTCGGTCACCGTACCGGTTACGATCGCGCCTTTGGCCATGCCTGACAATGCGCCCTCATGCGGGTCCTTCGTCAGTTGCTTGATGCCAAGGGCAACGCGTTCTTTCTCGGGGTCCATATCAAGAATTTTGACCTTTGCCTTTTTGCCTTTTTCGAAGGCTTTCAGGGCTTCTTCAGTCTGGTCTTCCCATGATACGTCGGAAAGGTGAACCATGCCGTCGATTTCATCGCCGATAGCGATAAACAGGCCGAATTCGGTAACGTTGCGGATTTCACCCTCAAGTTCCTGACCGACTTTGTGCTCGGCGGCGAATTTCGCCCACGGATTTTCCTGACATTGCTTGATGCCAAGGGAAATACGGCGTTTTTCCTGATCGATTTCCAGCACCATGACTTCCACTTCCTGAGATGTGGAAACGATTTTGCCGGGGTGAACGTTTTTCTTGGTCCATGACATTTCGGAAACGTGTACAAGGCCTTCAACGCCCTCGCCCAGTTCAACGAATGCGCCGTAATCGGCGATGTTTGTCACGCGGCCCGTAAGCTTGTCGCCGACATTGAATTTGCCTTCGACATTTTCCCACGGATCGGATTCAAGCTGTTTCATGCCAAGGGAAATACGTTTTGTTTCCTCGTTGAAGCGGATAACCTGAACGTCCACGCTCTGGCCGATTTGCAGGGCTTCGGAGGGGTGGTTAACGCGTTTCCAGCTAATGTCCGTAACGTGCAGCAGGCCGTCAACACCGCCCAGATCAACGAATGCGCCGTAATCTGTGATGTTTTTAACAACGCCCTGAACCACTGCGCCTTCCTTGATGTTATCAAGAAGGTCGGATCTTGCTTCCTCGCGTGATTCTTCAAGTACGGCACGGCGGGAGACAACGATGTTGCCGCGCGCGCGGTCCATTTTCAGGATGTGGAAAGGCTGGGGCGTGCCCATCAGCGGGGAAACGTCGCGCACAGGGCGGATATCCACTTGAGAGCCGGGAAGAAACGCAACCGCGCCGCCCAGATCAACCGTAAAGCCGCCTTTAACGCGGCCAAAGATAATGCCGGTAACGCGCTCTTCTTTTTTGTGTGATTTTTCAAGGTCGAACCAGGCTTCCTCGCGGCGTGCTTTTTCGCGGGAAAGAACGGTGTCGCCGTTGCGGTTTTCCATACGCTCGACGAATACTTCGACGACGTCGCCTGATTTGATTTCCGGATCTTCGCCGGGTTTGGAGAATTCCTGCAAGGGGATGCGCCCCTCTGATTTAAGGCCCACATCGACGATAACGAAGTCTTCTTCCACGTCGATGACCGTGCCGTTTACAACGCTGCCGACAAAGCTGTCCTGGCCCTTCATAGAGGCGCTAAGGAGCTTTGCGAATTCCGCTGAATCGGTTCTGTCTTTAAGATTTGCGGCTGTTTTTGCCATGGTAATGTATTCCCTTTCGGTTTTTAATTGTCTTGGCGGGAATAATGCGGCTCTTAAGGCTAGTCAATTAAGAGCTTTCAAAGACCGAACGGTTAAAAACGGGTTTCAAGGCACCATGCCCTAAATTCTGTTTCCCGTTTTTTGTTGGATCATTGCCGAAACCTTTTCATGGACGGTTCGAAACACTTCGTCCGCGCCGAGTTCGGAGGTATCTATAAGAACCGCGTCGTCGGCAGGTTTCAGGGGTGCGCTTGATCGTTCCATATCTCTGGCGTCGCGCGCACGCATATCCGCTAAAACGGCGTCATATGTAACGGAAACATTGGCGGATTGCAACTCTTTTAAACGCCTTTGTGCCCGCACTTCTGTCGAGGCGGTGATGAAGAGTTTCAGATCGGCATCGGGGCAGATCACGGTGCCTATGTCGCGCCCGTCCAAAATGGCGCCGGAGAAGCGCTCACCGGGGTTTGCGGCGAAATCCTGTTGAAGTTTAAGGAGCGCCGCGCGAACCGCAGGCACCGTCGCCACTTTAGAAGCCGCCGACCCTGTTTTTTCTTCTCTCAGTTTTGGATTATGTAAAATTTCTGAGGGGGATGAGGCGGAGGCAATCTTTTGCTGGAGGAGGTTGGCGGCATTCGCGGCTTCCTCCGCGCTTTCGGGGTTGCCGTCCGCCTCCAGCACTTCGAACGCCACGGCGCGGTAAAGCGCGCCCGTATCAAGTAGCGCAAAACCGAGCGTTTCCGCAAGCCTTCGCGCCAGCGTGCCCTTGCCGCTGGCCGCCGGGCCGTCGATCGCAATTACGAGTTTGTTTTTCATGGCTTTTTTCCGTCAAAAATTTGTGCCAGACTGCCAATCCTTTAACGCAGAAGCAAGTATTTGTTCCGATGATCCGTATTATTTTTCTCATAGCCTTGTTGTTTTTAGCCGCCTGTACGAAGGGCCAAGGCATGAGCCTGATGCCGTATCAGGATAAAAATGCGGGGCCGCAGGATTTTGCGCTTTGTCACGGGTTTAGCTGTTCGTACGAGACACGTACGGGCATGCCGGAAAAGGAATGGAAAAAGATTTTGAGCGGCTTTTCCCCGCCCGTCAAAAACGCCGCAGCCGAGCGTTTGAAGATTGCCGAGGCGGTGCGAAAGATGGAGGCATATGTGAACAAGCATAGCGGCTTGAACCCCGATAAAGGCAAGGCCGTACGTTTTGAAAAAGACGAAGATCAGATGGATTGTGTGGATGAAACGATAAATACCTCGCAATATCTGGCGTTTTTAGATCGTGAGGGCGTGTTTAAATTTCACGTGGCCGCCGATCCCGTTCACCGCGGCTATTTCGTGGACGGCATGTGGCCGCATAACTCAGCCGCCGTGCGGGAAACGGAAAGCGGAGCGGTTTTTGTGATCGATTCCTATTACTACGATAGCGGATCGAAAATCGCGGTTGTGCCGCTGGATGAATGGCTCGCCGATTGGCATCCGGAGGATGTTTCGAGAGATTAAATGCAATCGTCATCCTGACCAAGCCCCGGGCAATGACCCGGGGCGAGTGGAAGGATCTCAAAACTTGTGAAGGAGATCCTTCGACTTCGTCCGCTTTCGCTTCGCTAAAGCGTGACTTCGCTCAGGATGACGGTTCTATTTTATTTCCGTACCCAGCCCGTTCATAAGCTCCGTAAATCCCGGGAAACTGGTGGCTATCGCGCTGTCATCGTCGATGGTGACGGGGTTTTGTGTTACGCCGCCGAGCACGAGGAAGCTCATGGCAATGCGGTGATCGAGCGCGGTTTCGATTTCTGCGCCGCCCTTCGGCGGCCTGCCCGTGCCGTGAATGGTGAGGGTGTCGTGGCCTTCTTCCAACGTGACGCCGCAGGAAGCCAAGCCCTTGGCCATCATGGCGAGGCGGTCGCTTTCCTTGACGCGCAATTCTTCCAGCCCGCTCATTTCGGTGGTGCCGGAAGCGCAGGAGGCGGCCACGGCCAGAATTGGGAATTCATCGATCATGGAGGGCACGCGGACGGCGGGCACGGTAATGCCCTTTAGCGGGGAATATTTGACGCACAAATCGGCGACTTTCTCGCCGCCCTGAAGCCGCTCGTTTTCAAATGTAATATCGCCGCCCATTTCGATCAGCGTAGTGTAAAGCCCTGTGCGGGTTTCATTCATGCCGATATTGGAAAGCGTAATGTCGGAGCCGGGTGTGAGCAGCGCCGCCACAACCGCAAACGCGGCGGAAGAGGGATCGGCGGGTACGTCGATGTGGCAGGGGGTTAATTCCTGCTGCCCCGTTACTGTGATTTTGGTGGCACCGTCTTTTAATGTTTCACGGGAAACGTTGACGCCAAAACCGCGCAGCATGTTTTCGGTGTAATCCCGGGTGGGTGTTTCCTCGATCACTGATGTGTTGCCCGGCGCATTCAGCCCGGCGAGCAGGATGGCGGATTTTACTTGCGCAGAGGCGACCGGGAGGCGGTATTCGATGCCGAGTGTGTCCCGTGCGCCATGAACGGTGAGCGGGAATTTATCGCCATCGCGTGCCTCGAACCGCGCCCCCATTTGCGACAGCGGGGTCATGATACGTTGCATCGGGCGTTTGGAAAGGGAAGCGTCGCCGGTAAAGCGTACGCTTATGTCATGGCCGCTGACCAGTCCGATCAGAAGCCGCGCCGCCGTGCCGCTATTGCCCATATCGAGCGGCTCTTCAGGCTCGCCCAGCCCGCCGATACCAACGCCGTGTATGTGCCATGTGCCGTCTTCGTCGCGTTCCAGTTTTGCGCCAAGGGCGCGCATGGCGGCGGCGGTATTCAGCACGTCTTCGGCCTCTAACAGGCCCGTGACTGTTGTCTCCCCGACCGCCAGTGCGCCCAGAATAAGGGCGCGGTGAGAGATGGATTTATCTCCCGGCATAACCGCCGCGCCCGTCAGCGGGCCGGATTTTTGCGCAGAAAGGGAGGATTTCGTGTTCATGGGTTCTGATTAGCGTGTCCACCCGCTAAACACAAGCGTGAGCTTGTTGTTTGCAAGGTAATTACTTGACATATTATAAAAATAAATATAACAAACTTAGCGCATACATACCTCTTTTGTGAAAAGACAATGAACAGGTTATCTGTAGATGAGACACTGAAAAATGCGGTTTGCGGCTATAGAGAGATTACTCTTTATGGTGCTTTCAACGTGCGCGATTTTAACAAGCTATCAGTAGCATGGATAGACTATCTGGAAAGAAATTTTCAGGGGCATAAAGGTTATGGCTGGGCCAACTATGATCAGGTAGTTGACATTATGGCTTTTTCCGGCAGATTATTAAATCATCCGGATGAAAAAATTCAGGAAGCGGCAGCCCACTTCGTTTTGCGTGTGAAAAGAGCCTCTCAACTCCCTAAAAATCATCAGCAACAGAAAAGAGAAAAAGCAGTGCTTTCCAGAGTGAGGAAGTACTATGAAAAGACACAGGCAGCCGATGACGCCAATGATATACAACAAGCTGGCAAAAGTCTTTCTAGCTTATATAGACAGGTTCTAAATCCCGAAGACGTAAAGCGTGAAGATGTGCGTACGGAAGATCTTCTTAAAGATGTCGCAGCTAGTACTGAGGACGATGTGGTTAGAGAGATTTTTCTGTCACTTATGTCTGTAGATCCTACTAAAAGAAGGGCCGCAGAATTAATATTAGCAACCTCATTACAAAGAAAAACAAGTGTGCCGTTTAATGTGCTGGATTTTGCCGTCAGACAGCAATCCTCAATATCCGGTATCAGAAGAATGGCGGGAATCCGGCTAATGAAAATCGTTGTTGAGTGTTGTTATGAGGAGCTTAGAAAACAAATTCAGCGCCCTATGAAAGCCTTGGCGCAAGGTTTGCTGGATAAAGATATTGATATTCGTAAGGAAGCACTTGAAGTAGTTTTATTGGTAGAGACTGCGGAAAAGAATTTGTATCCGCAAAACAAAAGATATGCTCGTTCTCTGATATACGGACTTAACAGGATCAAAGAAGAAATCGAAGCAGAAAAGCAAGTAAACGGTCGTGCTGAGGATATCTCAGAACTTGAAGAAGGCTATTATGCTTTGGTGTATCTGCTTGGGTTTGTTCTGACCACCGAGCGAAAAGAAGTTTCCGGTCAGGTTATAGAGGGAATACACCAGTTTGCAGTTAAACATTATAAAGATACTGATTTTCCGTCTAAAATGGCGGCTTTGGCCAGAGAGAAAGTTGATTTTGTTCAGTCTAACTTATCTATTCTTTTAGAAGAAACACTCTCTTCTTTGCAGCTTATTACTTCCTTGGCACCCTCTATAAACCCTGCGTCTTCGGCAGATCCCAACTGATTACTTATCAAAACTCGCAAGTTCGCCGTTATAGCCGTTGGCGAAGGTGACGAAGTCTTTGGCCGGGACGGGGCGGCAATAGCGATAGCCCTGCACCTCGTCGCATTTTTCATTAATCAGGAAGGTTTCATGTTCCTTGGTTTCCACGCCTTCCGCGATAACGCTTAAGTTCAGGGAATGACCCAGAGCGATGATCGTGCGCGTGATCGCGGCGTCGTCGGCGTTGTTAAGCGCGTTGCGAATGAAGCTTTGGTCGATTTTCAGACGGTCGATGGGGAATTGCCGCAGGTAAGAGAGCGAGGAATAACCCGTGCCGAAGTCGTCGATGGCGATTTCTACGCCGAGCGAGTGCAGATCCTTGAGCGTTTGGATCGTGTGCTGGATGTCATCCATGAACACGCTTTCGGTCACTTCAAGTTCCAGCCGCTTGGGATCGATGCCCGTTTCCTTGATCGTCTTTTCCACGAAAGTCTGAATATCGCTTTGCGAGAATTGCGCGGCCGAAACGTTGACGGCGATGCGCATGTTATGGCCGTGTTCCTTGTTCCAGATCACCGCTTCTTCACAGGCGCGGCGCATAACCCATTCGCCGATAGGTACGATCAGGCCCGATTGTTCGGCGATCGGAATGAATTCAACCGGGGAAATATATTTTCCGCCTTCCTTGCTATTGTCTGGTTTGAACCAGCGCAAAAGCGCCTCTGCGCCGATGATCTTGCCTGTGGTAAGGTCTAGCTGCGGTTGGAAATGAAGATCGAGCTGGTCTTGCTCCATCGCGTCGCGCAAATCGCGCAGGATCTGGAAGCGTTGCTGCACGGCGCGGTCGAAATCTTCGGTATATTCCTTGACGGTGTCGCGGCCTTCTTCCTTGGCACGGTTCAGGGCGATATCGGCGTTTTTCAGCACCTGATCGGGTTCGATACCGTCATCGGGGAATGTGGAAACGCCCACGGAAGCGCGGACCTGAAACTCTTCGTTAAAAACCTTGAACGGCTCGGTGCGCACGACGTTGATCACAATTTCACCAACGGCGCGCGCCGATTTGATGCGTTCATCCAGAAGCAGGGTGATAGCGAATTCGTCCTCTCCGGTCCTTGAAACCATGGCAGATTTGGGCAGAGCGGAGGTCAGGCGTTTACCGACGCCGCGTAAGATGGCATCACCCACGTTATGGCCCATGGAATCGTTGATATCCTTGAAGTGATCGAGGTCGAGTGCAACCACGGCATAACGTTCGGTCGTGCCGCCTTCGGCCAATTTGCCGCTCCGGGTGTACTCACTTAATGTCTGAAGGAACAATGTACGATTGGGTAGGCCGGTAAGCGTGTCGTAATAGGCAAGTTTATGGATTTTTGTCTCGGCCGCGCTTTTGATCTGTTGCATGTTCTGTGCGTTTTGCCGGATCAGGTTCTGGGCGATTTCGATTGCGCTGCCGATTTCGTCCGAGGTGCTGAAAGGTGAATCTTTGATATCGGGGTTTTCCGGGTTTTTAGAAGCTTCCAGTAAATTATCACGCATGAACAGGATGGGCTCCAGCAGCCAGCGACCGAGCGCAATCATCAAAACGGCTGTTACAAAACCGGACATCAGCATTATCACGAGAATGGTTTGCTGGACATAGGCGAAAACCTGTCCCTGTACGTTTGCGGAATCAAGGCGTGCCACAACGATATAGGGACGGTTCAAATCGTTGGCGCGCAATACGACCTCGTATGAGGCGCCGTCACTGCTGCGGTAGGTGCGGGAAAGGTTTTCCTTTTCCAGCATGATCAGTGTCATGGGTTCGCCGTAGTTTTTGATCAGGTCGAGTTGAGTAGAATAAATCGTCAGGCCGTTGACGATGGTGGTAGAAAGCAATCTTTCGGCATCGCGCTCCTCAATGGGGGAGGCGAGAAAGTCGGCGGTCGCGGGTTTTATCAGCGGCACAATCGCCGCGCGGCCGATTTCGCGCAGGTTGTTAAGCCGCTCGTTTTCAACCTCTTTCAGGGTGAAGTTCAAAATGGTGGCCTGCACGGCGAGGATAGTGAGGAAGACGGCGAGCGCAATTCTCCAGCTGATCCGGCTTCTCCATATTTTGGTCGGCGAAGACAAAAGCATGCTTTTTATAGCCGATTTCTTGGTTTGGTTTTTGCTCACGGTACCTTGTGCGGCTGAATAAATACGGTTTGTAATGGACGGCATGGAAATACCCACTTATGCGCAATATTGTATTTTTAACTCGTCAAAATCGCAAGGACGTAAAATATAAAATGCAGCTTTATGACGCACCATATCTATTCTAAGCATGTAAATGTTAAGGCCGCGCTAATAAATGGAAAAACTTGGTTCGCGGTAATTTTATAAATATTTGAATTATATTGAAAAAATAAAGGCGCGAAGTTTTTGAATAAAATTAAATTTAAATTTTTGAAAAAGAAGCGGGCGTGTCAGGGTTTACGGCAATGAAGCAGCGCTTTTTTGCCGCCCTCCAGGGTGCAGGCGAACAGATAATCTTCGCCCCCTTCGTTGAGTTTGAGCTTTTTCAACAGCTCGGGCGCTTTGGCCGGAAAGTTTCGTACGCTTAGATTTGCCTTGCGAAAAGGCAGCGCTTTGGCGTTGGCGGGTAATATGGCGCAAAGGTGAAAGGCGCGGCCGTGAAAGTCTTCAAGCAGCGTCTCGCCGGTATAAAGATGGGTGTGTTTGTGGAGTTTGCGAAGGCCGTATTGATGGGCAATCACATTAAAAGCGCCGGATTTTTGAAAGGCTGGACCGGGTTCGTAGATGTATTCCAGAGGCGGACCGTAGGACGCTTCTGCTCGCTCTTCCTCGGCTTTGGTGGAGGAGAGTTCTTTGATTGCATTTCCCGCATCGTCAATGGCGACGGCGGTGATGATGATATCGGTTGTGGGCGGAGGGTTTTCAAAGTCTATTAGGCAGAGAATTTCGCGGCACTGCCCGTCCCATTCAACAACATGAATGGCGGAGAGGGATGGAAGAGTATTTATCGCCGTGCTAAGATCAAGCATGGGTGATGCCTTGAGCATCACTGCCCGCGTTTTACCCTTCAGAAGAGGTAACAGGACGGTGATATCGGGGCTGCAATCTTCCAGACGGTAAAGCCCCTTTTGTTTCGAATTGCGACGTGCCGGATCGATATAAACCAGATCGGTGGCAGACATTTTCGGGATAAAATTTTCCGCAGAATCGCAAATTACGCTCCATTTCGTATTGGTAAGTAAAACGCTGTTATTGTTTATAATTTCGGCTAGGCTTTCATCACGCTCTACCGTCATTACTTCTTCGAAACTTTTGGTAAAGGCGTAAGAATCTACTCCCGCCCCGCCGGTTAAATCACACACGGTTTTTCCCTTCACAAGGGAGGCTTTATAGATGGCAGTGGGAAGAGAGGAAGCCTGTTCGATAATATCGGGCGGGGGGAATATAAGCCCCTTAATCGTCGTCCAGCCTGGAAGTTTTCTCTCCGCTTTTTGACGTGATTTTATCTGGTCCAGAATAAGCGGATAAGGCCAATCAGGATGTGGTGACCCCTGAAGCGCCAGTTTTTTCACATCTTCATTTGCATGCTTGCAAATAAACTTTGTAACATCCGGATTTTTGAAAAATTCATTAATCATTTCAATTGTTTGAATAGATTGCATTTGTCGAAAATTTAATCATTTTTATATCTAATATTAAGGTATTTATCGCATACTGGTTAAATAAAGTAATGAATAACTATAAAAAGATAAATTACTTCGGGGTGAAATTATGGACGTTATAAAGACAAGTGCGGAGCACCATTTTCTGGCCTGTATAGAAGAGCTTCGTCATAACCCCAAAGGTTGGGTAGTTGGTCATTTCGCGGTTTCGCAAGCCCGCAGCAAGCCCGATTTTAATCCTGATTTTACCAAGGTTCTCGAGAAGCTTTCTGAGAGCAGACAACAAAGCACGGAATTCATCACCCAGCTTGAAAGCACGGTGCAGGGCATCAAAGAGGGACAAATATATCTTTTTGCCGATAACGATGTGGTGTTTTTGGGCCGGGTTAGCGGCGACGAACAGTGCCGGGACATCGAAAAGACGCTTGGTAAACTCGCTGAAAGCCAGAATGTACAAAGCTTCACTTTTGCGGCGTTGAAAAACGATATTTATGCCTATCAGAAAATAGCCGACCGGAAAATGAACGGCGCGAAGCTGTTCGAAGCCTATGAAAAAATGTCGGACAAAAGCAGAATTTCCAGTATCGCGGCACGGCGCAACCGCCGCGAAGATGCGCTGGTGCTGGTGATCGAGGACGACCGTTTTACAAGCTCTTACGCCACGGGAATTTTGAGCAAGGATTACGATGTAATCGTGGCCAAAACAGGTGAGGAAGGTATCACGGCCTATATCGAACACGCGCCCGATATCGTATTTATCGATATTCACCTTCCCGGTATTAACGGCCATCAGGCTTTGCAGGCGATTAAAAGCGTCGATGTGAAGGCGTTTGCCGTGATGCTGAGCGTTGATACGGTGAAAGAAAATATTATCGGAGCGTCAAAAGGCGGCGCAAAAAATTTCATCAAGAAACCGTTTTCGAAGGAGCGTCTGATAGAGGCGGTGAAGACCTCGCCTTATGTGCGCGGTTCGGAAATGGTGGAAGCAGGTACGATCGTTAATTAGGGTCGCCTAGGATCTGTAGGTGATCAAATCAAGAAAGCGGCGCTGGACGTCTTTGTCTTTCTTGAAAATACCGGAAAACGTGGTGGTGACGGTGGCGCTGTCGCCCTTATTCACGCCGCGTGTGGACATGCACTGGTGGTTGGCCTCGATCATAACGGCTACGCCCTTGGGGCTGAGCGCGCCCGTGATAGCATCGACAATCGCCTTGGTCATGTTTTCCTGTGATACCAGACGGCGTGCGAAAATATCAACCACGCGGGCCAGTTTGGAAATTCCTACCACTTTAGCGTCGGGCCAGTAGGCGACATGCGCCTGACCGATAATCGGCACCATGTGGTGTTCGCAATGTGATGTGAAATCGATATTCTTGACGATCACCATGTCGTCGAAATCTTCAATATCTTCGAAAGTTTTGCGAAGTTCGTCTTCGGCGTTCATGTCATAGCCCGCGAAAAACTCTTCGTAGGCCTTTACAACGCGCTTGGGTGTTTCAATCAGGCCCTCGCGCGCCGGGTCTTCGCCGATCCAGCGCAGCAGCGTTTCCACGGCCTTCTCCGCCTCATGGCGTGAAGGGCGCCCGGGGACGTTATTTTGCTGTTCTATTGCTTTTTTGGTCACGAGTTCAGCTGTCATTATGATCCAGTTTCAATATTAGGGCTTGGTCTTACAGGGATTTTCCCGTATTTTCCAGTAAAAAATGACATCCGCAGGATGTCATCCCGGCGAAGACCGGGATCTGGTAGCGATTGAAACAACTAGGTTCCGGCTTGCGCCGGAATGATACCTTAGAGAATTAAATATGCCCAAGCTTTACGTTTACAATAGTTTGACCCGCGAAAAACAGGAATTCATCCCCCTAGATCCAGCGCATATTCGCGTTTATGCCTGCGGCCCGACGGTTTATAACTACGCCCATATCGGCAACGCCCGTATGGCGGTGGTGTTCGATTTGCTGGCCCGTGTGCTGCGCTCTCTTTACCCGAAAGTGACCTATGCTTCCAACATCACGGATGTGGATGACAAGATTATGGCGGCGTCCAGAGAAACGGGCGAGCCGATCGAGGTGATCACGCAAAAATTCACGCGCATTTATAACGAGGACATGGCGGCGCTGGGCGTGGCGATGCCCGACATCCAGCCCAAGGCGACGGAAACGATCCCTGAGATGATTGAATTGATGCAGGAATTGATCGCGCGCGGCCATGCCTATGAGGCGGAGGGGCATGTGCTTTTCCATGTGCCGAGTTTCGAGAAATATGGCGGACTGTCGGGACGCAGCCGGGATGAGCAGATTGCGGGCGCGCGGGTGGACGTTGCGCCGTATAAAAAGGACCCCGCCGATTTCGTGCTTTGGAAACCATCGAGCGTGGATCAGCCAGGCTGGGACTCCCCGTGGGGGCGCGGGCGTCCGGGCTGGCATATCGAATGCTCGGCGATGAGCGCGAAACATCTCGGCCTGCCGTTTGACATTCACGGCGGCGGGGCAGATTTGAAATTCCCGCACCATGAAAACGAAATCGCGCAAAGTTGCTGCGCCTCCGGTCATGAAGACGATCTCAGCGCTTTTGCTAAATACTGGATGCATAATGGCTTCCTGACGGTGGAAGGTGAGAAAATGTCGAAATCGCTCGGCAACTTTTTGCTCGCCCATGATTTGATTGAAAAATATCCGGGCGAAGCTTTGCGCCTGACTCTTCTTTCCGCGCATTATCGCCAGCCGCTGGATTGGAGTGCCGATAAAGTCGAGCAAAACAAAAAGACGCTGGACCGGTTCTATAACCGCCTTCACCAGATGGCGGATATGGACGCAGATGGAAACGCGGCTGTGCCGGACGGGGTGATGGAGGCGCTGTGCGATGACCTTAACACGCCGCAAGCGTTGGCGGAAATGAGCGCGCTTTTGAAGGCGGAAAATTCCCCTACGCTGAAGGGCCAACTGCTGGCTTGCGGTAAACTCATCGGCATACTGCAAAATAATCCGGAAGAATGGCTGGGCTATGATAGCGGGGCGGATGAGACTTCGGAAATTGATGCCCTTTTGGCGGAGCGCACCAAAGCCAAGGCTGAGAAAAATTTCGCCAGAGCTGATGAAATTCGTGATCAGCTAGCGGCGCAGGGGATCGAAATTATCGACACTCCCGAAGGGCCGAAGTGGAAAAGGGTAGGTTAGTTCTATACTATACGTCATTGCGAGGAGCCTCGTCGTAGCCTTAGCGAAGACGGGCGACGCGGCAATCTAGTAATCGTGCTTGCTGCTCTAGATTGCTTCACCCTGCTTGGGCAGGGTTCGCAATGACGAGGAACCTCAACGCGCCACAAGAACCTTATAGAACGTATATTCCCCGGTAGCGTCATTTTCGAAGCAGGCCGCTTTTTTGCTGGCTAAGGCCGCGCTGCCCGCTTCGTCGCCTATGGTTTCCGATGCGCCGTAGGAGCCCGCAAAGAGCGTGGTGCCCATAGCGGAATCGACCGGAGGATTGCCGGAAGGGTTGGTAACGCCGAGCAGGGTATTGAGCTGGGTGCAGACATTCACATCAAGCTCATCCGCAACCATGATCAGGTCGGCGCAAGACGCTGCGCCGCAGGTCAGGCCTGCTTCCTCGATTTCATTATCGCCGTAAAAATGCCAGAGATTGTCTGGGCTGGCGCTGCTGTCCATTGCTTCGGGAGGGGCATTGCTCCATGTGACGCCGCCGCCGTCGAGCATAAAAATATTGTTGCGTGTATCGTTGCATCCGGCATGGTCGTAATCGTCATGGCCCCAAGAATCGTGATCGAAACAAAGTGCGGTATCGGCAACGCCGCGCAGACGGAGCTGGCCCACGGCCGAACCCACGACATTGGCGTATTCGATCATTTCGCTGGCGAATAGGCGCGCTTTTTCCTGAGAGAGCTGGGAGGCGCTGCCTCGGCTACTTTGCGATACGGCATAGGAAAGAGCGGCCAGCAGGCCCACCGCGATCAGGATATAAAATAAGACGTTGCCGCGTTCGGTTTGGCGTTTATGAAGAGGGCGGGACAGAAAGGTCATATGATTAGTTTTATCCTGTATTTTCGTACTTTATTCGTCATTGCGAGCCGAAGGCGAAGCAATCTGGAACCATAGTTATTACTGGATTGCCGCGTCGCCCGTCTTCGCTAAAGCTACGACGGGGCTCCTCGCAATGACGAGTTGTGCTTATTCTACAGAAGTGAGGAAGGGTTTAAAATCTTTTTCATTTCCTTGCGGAATATCGACGGGCATTTCACGCAGGCCCTTGGCGGCCAGTGTCAGGAAGGCCGCACGGCCTGAGCCGATTTCGACATTGTCCTGTATCCCGATGCCGAGCACGGGTTTGGTGATGGCTTCGCCGCGAGCCAGCGCCGCCTCTACCGCACGCCGCTTGATCTGTTCTTTTTCAGGCAGATCGTCGAAAGGTTTTATTTTTCCGCCCTGATCCAGCCATTCGAAGCTGAAAAGCGAGCTGCGCCAGCTTTCCAGTACTTTGGCGACGTTGATGGTGATTTCAAGATATTGTCCGCCGGCGGTTTTGTTATCGGTGAAGGCTATGGATTTCATGATGGGATGCCCCCTCTTTAGGCTTTCTATCTTGCCATTAAAACGCTATTTTATAAAGAAATTGTAAAGACGAGGAGCAATATTCCATGATCCGGCCCGAAACCATCCTGATTGACGACGATGCCGACGAGGTTTCCTGTGACGGTGGCGGCGGCGCGCTGGGCCATCCGAAGGTCTGGTACAGTTTCGACGGGCAGGATAGTGTCGAATGCGGATATTGCGACCGTTTATTCATCAAAAAGCGTAGCGCAGGCAGCGCGGCGGCGTAAAGGTACATTTTCCTTTTCCTGTCACCCCCGCCTCCGTGCGGGGGTCTGGTCTTCACGAGGAGTGCGGGACAAGCCCCGCGCGCTTTTTCCGGATCCCCGCCGTTTAAGCCCTGCTTCGCTGAAGCTATGCAGGACCGCGGGGATGACGTACGGGAAAATTGACGGCGGCACGCGGTCGCGTAAAAACTTGATTCTTAGTGCCTGAAATTTATATAATTGATCTGTAGAGCGTTTAGTGCTGCTTGGCAGGCCGAACGGCTTTTAAAAATATTAACCCTGCTCATGACGAGAGGATATATATGACGACTAGATTGACACTTTTTGATAGCCCGCTTTTACTGGGGTTTGATCATTTCGAAGAAACGCTGGAGCGTTTGCGTAAATCTTCCGGCGGCGGATACCCCCCTTACAATATCGAACAAACAGGCGAATACGGATTGCGTATTACGCTGGCCGTGGCCGGGTTTTCCATGGACGATCTGGATGTGCAGATCGACAAGAACCAGCTTACCGTGCGCGGCAAGCAGGAAGAGGATGAGGAGCGGATTTATCTCCACCGCGGCATCGCCGCCCGCCAATTTCAGCGCGAATTTTATCTGGCCGAAGGGATCGAGGTTAAGGGTGCGCATCTTGATAACGGTTTGCTGCATATCGATCTGGAGCGGATTCCGCCGGAATCCAACGCCGTGAAAATCGAGATTCAGGGTAAGCCCCGCAAGACCGACACCTCGCAAGCACTTGATGTCGAGGCGCTGGACGATAAATAAAACAAAAGGGGCGGATAAGTTGTTTTTACCCGCCCGTCTTTAAACTTTGTTCATAAATTGTACGTTATAGTCAGTTTAGACCAAGAGGAACATATGAACGAAAAATCCGAAGAAACAGCATTTGATGAAACACGCGAGATACTTCTTAACCTGAGCAAGCAGGATTTCCTATCCTTCGGTATGCGCGATCTTGCCTATATCCGCCCCGTCATCGTCGAGGACAGACAGGTTTACGCGGTGCATGCGGCGAACGGCATTCCGTTATCCGTGACGGAAGATTTTTCGGCGGCCATCAGCACGATTGCCGATAATGATCTTCAGGCCGTTGCTCTGCATTAGAGCTTCGCTTTTTTAGCCTGCCTCGCGTCACTTCGTCGCTCACGTAGTTTTTCTACGCTTCGCTCCTTGTTCCTAATCCAGACTAAAAAATCTTTGCTCTAGGAGTTGTGAGATTCTTACGGATTAAGCGGCAACCAGCCAGCCATCTGTGCCCGATACGGCCATGCGAAGCTCTTCGACGTTGGATGATTCACGGATTTTACGCTGCATCCCGGTATCCGAAAGCATCCGGGCCAGCCGTGATAAACGGCGCAGGTGAACGGGGCCGTCGGATTTCGGCGAAATCAGCAAGCAGGCGATATCGACGGGAGTATCATCGGGGCTGGGCTCGAAGGCTACGGGCATTTTCATGTACATCAATACGGTGAGAGGCTTTTCAACCTTGCTCATCTGAATGTTGGGAATGGCGATGCCCCCGCCGATGGCGGCGGAATCAAGCGCTTTGCGCTGCTCTAGTCTTGTAAGGATATCGTGTTCCTTGATATTGAGGGATTGGGCGGCGGTTTCTGCCAGCATGCGCAGGGTGCTTTTATCGTTTATAGTTCCGGTGTTATACAGAATTTGATCAATATGGGTATCCTTATCGAAGTCGTTCATTCCGGTACTCCTGTTATTACTTAAGTTAATCAACCACGCCACAAAGTCAGGCCGTTTGTAGCCCCAAAGTGAGCCTTCGTCCAGAATAAATTATGCGGCAGTGCAAATAAAACCATCAGGCGAAATTTCTACGTTTCACCTGCGCATAAGAAAACCTCTGCACTACGGCAGAGGTTCCTTAAAAAAGTATTTATTTATTTTATCTGGGGAAAATCAAATATGCATAAAAAATGTATATTTGGCTATTTTCCATTACCGTTGCCGGCGGGGTCCACCCAGCCCACATTTCCGTCTGGACGGCGGTAGACCATGTTGAGCTCGTCATGCGAGGCATTGCGGAACATCAGGGCCGGGGCGCCGGATAGATCAAGGCGCATCACGGCGTCTGAAACGCTCATGGTTTCGATATGGGTGGTCAGTTCGGCCACAACGACCGGATCACCGTTTTCGCTTTCTCCGGTGTTGTTATCCTGCTCTTCGGCTTCCTGTCCGCCGATGGCCAGAATATAGTCACGCGCCTTGATGATCTCCTCTTCGGGCGTTTTCTGGTGGCGGGCATGATGGTCGCGCAGCTTGCGCTTGTAACGGCGCATCTGTTTTGCGGCTTTTTCGGCCGCCGTATCAAAGGCGCCGTAGGGGTCGCCGGCGACCGCGTCGGTGACGACAAGGATGTTTTTGCCAATAGTTACAGATATATGCGCCTTAAACTGGCCGTGGCCGTGGCCTTCTTTAGAAAAGGTGATAGTGGCCCCGGTCGAATGATTAAAGTATTTTTGATCCAGATCGGTGATTTTGTCTGTGACATGCGTGCGCAGTGCATCGCCCACATCGATCTGTTTACCTTGAACGGTGAGTTCCATGCTGGTTTCCTTCATTTTGATGATGAATATATGTTTATTTTATCAGGTTTGAAGGGGGGAGTTCAAGTTTAAGCCTGATTTCTCTTTTGTTTTCTGCGCTGGACGGAAGAGCCGATATGCATCCCCTCGCGGTACTTGGCGACGGTGCGGCGGGCGAGATCGATTCCTTCGCCTTTCAGAATTTCCACGATTTTGTCGTCGGAAAGAATTTTTTTCGGGTCTTCGTTATCGATCAGCGTTTTGATGCGCGCCTTGATGGATTCGGCGGAATGGGCGATGCCGTCTTCGCTGATTAACGCGGTAGAGAAGAAATATTTAAGCTCGAAAATGCCGCGCGGCGTGCCGATGAATTTATTGGTGGTCACCCGGGAAACGGTACTTTCATGCATCTCGATTTCTTCGGCGATGTCCTTGAGCGTCAAAGGCTTTAAAAATTCGATACCGTAATTGAAGAACGCGTCTTGTTGTTCGATAATTTCGGCGGCGACTTTTAGAATGGTCTGCGCGCGCTGGTCGAGCGCCTTTACCAGCCAGCTGGCGTTGTTCATTTGCCCGGTGATATATTCGCGGTCTTTCTTATCTTTCGTGGCGGTGATGACCTCGGTGTAATATTCCTGATTGACCAATACGCGCGGCAGAGTTTCGGAATTAAGCTCCACACGCCAGCCGCCGCCGATGTTTTTCGGGCGGCGTTTCATCAGTACATCGGGGATGGCGGTTTGCACAATCATATGATCGAACTTCGCCGCGGGGCGCGGGTTGAGCGATTTGATTTCCGCGATCATATCGGCGAGATAGGTGCTGTTCACCTCGCATTTTTCACATAAGCCCTTCAAGTCGTGATCGGCGAGCATATTCAGATTTTGCAGCAAAATCTTCATCGGCGCGTCGAGCTCCCCGCGCTCTTCAAGCTGCAGGGCGAGGCATTCTGAAAGGTCGCTGGCACATATTCCGGTGGGATCAAAAGTTTTTAGAGTGCGCAGCAAACGCTCCACACGCTCGGGCGAACACCCCAGACGGTCGGCAAGCTCCTGATAATCGGCACGAATATAACCGCCCTCGTCGATCTGATCGATCAGCAGGCCACCGATCATGCGGTCGCGCGGATCATCGCAGGCAACGAATAACTGCTCGCTTAAATGCTCGCGCAGCGATTTTTCACTGGCGATACGGTTTTCAAAGGAATTGAGCGCGTCTTCGAATTTCGTGTTGCCGCCCGCCTCGATATCGGCCATGGAGGACCCGGAATCAAAATCGGCGGGTTCTTTTTCGCTGTTATCGAAGGCCTGCTCTATATTGTCCGTTTCGGATTCGCTCTCGGATTCGGCGGGGCTTTCGTTTTCATTTGCGCCTTCCGCCGGTTCCTTCTCGTCTTTTTCGAGCAGAGGGTTATCGGCGATCTGTTCCTCGATAAATTCAGCAAGCTCGATATTGCTAAGCTGCAACAGCTTGATCGCCTGCTGGAGCTGGGGCGTCATAACCAGTTGTTGGCCCTGACGCAAATCGAGGCTTTGCGAAAATCCGGGAGAGAATTTGTTCATGCGTTAATTATAACACGGAAAAGGCTGTTTTAAAGCGTAAAGCCTTCGCCTAAGTATACGCGGCGGACGTCTTCGCTGCCCACGATGTCCTCGGGGTTGCCTTCCATCATCACTTTGCCGTCATGAAGGATATAGGCGCGGTCGACAATGCCCAGACAGTCGCGCACGTTGTGGTCGGTGATCAGAACGCCGATACCGCGTTCTTTCAAATGCACGATCAGGTTACGGATATCCGATACTGCGATCGGGTCGATCCCGGCTAGCGGTTCGTCGAGCAGGATAAAGTCGGGCCGGGCGGCAAGGGCGCGGGCGATCTCCACGCGGCGGCGCTCCCCGCCGGAGAGAGCGAGAGAGGGTGTGCGGCGTAAATGTTCCACGCTGAACTCAGCGAGCAAATCCTCCAGCAAGATATCCTGATCTTCGGCGTTCAGGTCCTGCGCCTCGATCACGGCGCGCAAATTATCCTCGACATTCAGACCTCGGAAGATGGAGGATTCTTGGGGCAGGTAACCGATACCAAGCCGCGCGCGGCGGTACATAGGCAGGTTGGTGATGTCCTGACCGTCCAGCAAAATATAACCGCCATCGGGCGCGATCAGGCCGGTGGCGATATAAAAACAGGTGGTTTTCCCCGCGCCGTTGGGGCCGAGCAGGGCAACGGCTTCCCCGCGCTCGATAGAAAAGGAAACGTCGCGCAAAACGGGCCGTTTTTTATACGACTTGGATAGATGCTGTACGCATAGTCCCTTCGGCACTTCCTTAATACGGGGATTCTTGCTGAATTTAATCGTCATTCTTTTTTGTGCTGCGGCGAGGTTAAACCTTTATACAGAATATAATATATACCATCGCAAACCCGCAGTCTACCTTATATACGCGGGTTTGAGTTATTGCGATCCTGGGTAAAAAACACCGCGAATACGCCCGCCTTCGCCTTCGCTGCCGAACATGCGGCTGATATTGGTGTTTAAATCTACTTCCGCGCGCTCTCCCTCCAGTGTGTTGGGGCCGCGCTGGATGACGACATTGCCCTTTATTTCGGCGGTGTTCGAGGCCTTGCGGTAGATGGCGTAATCGCCCGTGATAATCTCCTGCGGGCTGGTAATGATGACGCGCCCCTCGGCCTCGAGCGTTTCGATTTCACGCTTTCCTTCAGCGTCGTCGTGCAAGAACGCCGTAATCAGATCGGCCTCGAGCGTATCCTCGCCGCTCTCTTCTTTAAGCTGGGTCATTTTCGCGCGGCCGATGGCGATAAGCTTGCCTTCCTCCGTCCAGTATTCAAAACGGTCACGTGCGGTGACCGTCTGATTGCCGGAAACGAGCGCAAGATCCCCTTCGGTCAATGTGGCGAGGCCCTCATCAAGATTGTAAACCGCATGACCGCCGAAGGCCTTGCTGTCGGCAGAGGTAATTACAACGTCAGTATCGGCGGTGACCTTCCAGATATCGACGCCCGAGCCTTCCTTGTCGCGGTAATCGGCGGCCAGGGTTTCGGCAGCTATACTGACATCGCCTTGCGCCGCCTTTGCCTTGCCGCGGGCGATGAAGACATTGCTTTCGCGGTGCCATTCAAGGGAATTATCGGCTGTGATTTCCAGCGGCTCGTTACTGCCCTTTTGCTGCGCCCATGCGGGAAACACGCAAAGAACGAGAATAGAAGTCAGGATAAGAAAACGTGCTTTCATTTTATTGCAACCTTTCCAGATTTGTAGAGCCGGGATCGTGAATGACCATCTGCGCCGGACCGGCAAAAACAAGCTTGCCGTTCATGTTATCGCCGTTAAGCCCCTTGGCCTTGATGGTGCCAATGGGGCCTTGAATATAGACATCGGTTTCAGATACGGCGGAGCTGTTGGCAAGGTCTATGCGAAGCTCCTGTGTCTCCAGCTGGTAACCCAGATCATGAAAGATGGTCACATTGCCGTTGAGCATAAGCATCTGACCCTCTTCTTTATAGGTTCCGACCTGCGCGGTAAGGGCAAGCCACGCCCCGCTTTCCAGACCGATATCGGCAACAGGTTTTTCAAGGATCAAAAGGTCTTCATCTTCCTCTCCCTGTACTGCGCGCTCCGCGGTAATGGTAACGGGCTGGTTTTTGCGGTCCATGCTTTCAAAACGCGGATTGACGAGTTCATTCTTGCCGATGGCCGGATGTTCTTGCTCGGGCGGCGGTGCTGAAATAATGGGTTCGGAATCCTTGCTGGTCCAGACAAAGACCACGGCGGCGATGATAAGCGCAATGATAGGCAAAGTAAGGCGCATGGCGCGAATAAACTGGGAATAGCGTTTGGTATCCTTGCGGGGCTGGGAAGATACAACGCCGCCCAATCGGCCCAGACGGTCCTGCGCGAGCGAGGAAATATACTCTCCTGAGGGCGGGATGTTGTCTTGAGTGTTATCGGGAGCCATGGCTTTTATCCCCTATCAGGCGATGCCTGCCTGTAAACAGTCCTGCAGGCGGATCATACCGGTGAGTTTGCCGTCGTCCATGACGATCAGGCTGGTCAGATAACGGCCCGGCGTATTGGTCATAATGTCCATTGCCTCGACGGCCAGTGCATCTGAATTTATGCTGCGCGGATTGGTAGTCATCACGGCTGTTACCGATTTTTGTAACAAATCGGGGGCCATATGGCGTTTCAGGTCGCCATCGGTAATAATGCCGGCCAGATTGCCGCTGGAATTTTTAACCAGAACAGAGCCGAGATTTTTTTCGGACAAAACCAGAATGGCTTGATCCATTTTCGCGTTTTCATCCACCAGCGGCAGGTCGTCATAACCCACCATAAGCTCGGAAACGCGCATTAGGCGCTGGCCCAGCTTGCCGCCGGGATGGAAAACCTTGTACTGTTCTTTCGTCAGGCCCATACGTTCCAACAGCGCCACGGCCAGCGCATCGCCGAGCGCAAGCATCATGGTGGTGGACGTGGTCGGTGCCATGCCGTTGGGACATGCCTCGGGAACAGACGGCAGGATCAGGGCGATATCGGCGTGCTTGCCGAGCGTGCTTTCGATTTTGCTGGTGATCGCGATCAGGGTAATGCCGAAACGGCGCGTGTAATGAATCAGGTCAGAAAGCTCGGAATTTTCTCCGGAATTAGAGAGCATCAGTACTACGTCGTTATCGGTGATCATTCCCAGATCGCCGTGGCTGGCCTCTCCGGGATGGACGAAATAGGACGGCGTTCCGGTAGAGGCGGCGGTGGCGGCGATTTTACGCGCCACATGTCCGCTTTTTCCGATTCCCGCCACGATCAGGCGGCCGGAGCGGGCGGGCGCGCTTTTCATTTCGTGAATGGCTTCTACGGCGCGGGAGAAATTATCATCAATATTGGCGGACAGCTTTCCCAAAGCCTCGCATTCAAGGTCGAGTACGCGCCGCGCGATGGCGATGTTCTGCTCTCGATTTTTCTCCTGAGTTCCGTGGTCGGTCATGGCTTTGGTTTTCGCGTTCATCAACGGGTCTAATGCTCAAAAATATCGATTTCGGGCCAGCCTTCGAGGTCGAGTTCGGCACGTACGGGCAGAAATTCGAAGCATTTTTGCGCAAGCTCCGTGCGGCCTACATTCGCCAGCATTTCGTCGAGTTTTTGTTTGAGCTCGTGAAGGTACAGCACGTCATTGGCGGCGTATTTCAGCTGTTCCTCGTTCAGCTCACCTGCTCCCCAGTTGGAGGATTGCTGTTGCTTGTTCAGCTCCACGCCCAACAGCTCGCGGCAGATATCGCGCAGGCCATGGCGGTCGGTATAGGTGCGCGCCAGTTTCGATGCCGTACGCGTACAGTAAAGCGGAGTGCATTCCACGCCCATATATTTGCGGATCACGGCAATATCAAAACGCGCGAAGTGAAAGAGCTTGGTAATTTTAGGGTTTGCCAAAACGGCTTTGAGATTGGGCGCGTCATATTCGTCCTTGGCAAGCTGGACGATATGGGCCGTGCCGTCTCCGGCGGAAAGCTGGACGAGGCAAAGGCGGTCGCGGTTCGGATTAAGGCCCATGGTTTCGGTGTCGATGGCGATGCTGGAACCGAAATCAAGACCGGACGGCAAGTCCCCTTGGTGTAATGTAATTGTCATTATTTTTTCACTTAAGCTTTAGGGCCTGTGTTCAGTGCCCTGAAATTAACTTTATGCTGCAATAAAATCAGCCCTCTAAGCCGCAATATCTATCAGTTTTTAATGGCAAATGTAAAGCGAAGATGTCTTTGCCGCCCTAAAAGCAGCGGGATATTTCCAAGGGTGGCGAACCGGTGTTTTGAACATTGTCAATATCGTTTCCATATTTTTGTTATGTGGCCAGAAATGCAACCATAAGAATATAATAGATCAGGATTTAATTTTCTGCGTCGCATCTCAACTGTTTTTCAGGAAAGGCATGATCATGGAATTATTCACTACAACCCAGGCTGGCAAACACTTTGCGGACAAGTTTGAAGCCATAAACCGCTCGCAGGCGATCATCGAATTCGACCTGAAAGGTAACATCATTACGGCCAATGAAAATTTCCTGAAGGCGATGGGATATACTCTGGAAGAGATACAGGGCCAACACCACCGTATGTTCGTGGAGCCGTCTTATGCAAAAAGCGCAGAATATTCACAGTTTTGGGAAAAATTAGGCCGCGGCGAATATGAGGCGCAGGAATATAAACGCCTTGGTAAAGGGGGAAGGGAGGTCTGGATTCAGGCTTCCTACAATCCGCTTGTGGACCGTAAAGGTAAATCATATGGCGTGATTAAAATCGCGACCGACATTACCGCCCAAAAAATGGCTACTGCGGAATATCAAAATCAGATTAACGCCATCGGTAAATCTCAGGCTGTGATCGAATTCAATCTTGATGGGACCATTATCGGAGCGAACGATAATTTCCTCAAGGCGATGGGGTATAGCCTTGGCGAGATTAAGGGCAAACATCACAGCATGTTCGTTGACCCATCTTACGCCCAGAGTTCCGATTACAAGCTATTCTGGGAAAAACTGGGCCGCGGCGAGTATGAAGCGCAGGAATATAAACGACTTGCCAAGGGCGGAAAAGAGGTCTGGATCAACGCATCCTATAATCCGATTTGCGACATGAACGGTAAGCCTTTCAAAGTCGTGAAATATGCCACGGATGTTACATCGCAAAAACTCGACAGTGCAAACGCGAAAGGTCAGCTTGACGCGATCGGCAAGGTGCAGGCGGTGATCGAATTCGATCTGGACGGCAAGATTATTACGGCCAATTCGAATTTTTTGGAGGCGGTGGGGTATTCTTTGGACGAGATCAAGGGCAAGCATCACAGCATGTTTGTCGAACCCGCGTTTGCGCAAAGCGCTGAATACAAACAGTTTTGGGAAAAGCTGGGCCGCGGTGAATCTGAAGCGCGGGTTTACAAACGGATCGGTAAAGGCGGGAAGGAGATTTACATTCAGGCGTCCTATAACCCGATTTTCGACATGAACGGCAAACCCTTTAAGGTTGTGAAATACGCCACGGATGTGACCGAACTCATGAAAACGGTGGACCTTACGGACGCAACCTCGGTCAAAATGCAGAGCGTGGCCACGGCGATTGAGGAAATGTCGGCATCCGTCGGGGAAATCGGCAAGAACATGACGATGTCCAAAAAAGCGACGGACGATATTTCGGCGAAAATTTCGGCCTCTGGCGAAACAAGCGAACGGCTTATCACCACCATGCAATCGATGGAAAGCGTTGTGGGATTGATCCGCGATATTGCAGAGCAGGTGAATCTACTCGCGCTTAACGCCACGATTGAGGCGGCGCGCGCGGGCGATGCGGGCAAGGGGTTTGCCGTGGTGGCATCGGAAGTGAAGAATCTCGCCAACCAAACTTCGCAGGCCACGGACGATATTGCGGAGAAAATTTCCGCTGTTCAGACTCTGACTTCAGAGGTTGCGGACAGTATTAAGGAGATCGTGGAATCGGCCACCTCCGTCAGCGAGTATGTCAGCAACGCCGCCAGTGCGGTAGAAGAACAAAGCGCGGTGACGGGTGAAATTTCATCCAACACCCAGCAGGTTTCCGCCGCCGTGAACGAGGTCAGCGACCGCATCAAGCAGCTTTCCGAAGCCGCCTGATAATTCGTGCAGGACTGTTTATGAAGAGGGAAAAACCTTAAATGGTGCCCAGGAAAGGACTCGAACCTTCACTCCCTTACGAGAACTAGCACCTGAAGCTAGCGCGTCTACCAATTCCGCCACCTGGGCACTTTAAAGGACCTTTAAATCCGGTCGTCTTTAGAGCAGAGAGATCAGTATATGACTGGCGGTGGAATGTCAAACATTCTTGCATGGCCCACGCCTGTGCATTACGCCTGCGTGAAATTTATGCTTTCTTTTTGGCCGCTTTTTAAGGATCATGGCCCTTACAGGTTTTTTCTAGATGAACAGGATAGCCGGCCGACATGCAAAAAATTCTTATCCTTGATGATGACACCAAAAGCGCCGTAGCCTTGCAGACCATGCTGGAGGAGATGAGTCACGAAGTGATGGCCGGACCGACAAAAGACGCGGTGGTGCAGGCGCGGCAGCATGAATTCGATATGGTTCTTCTGGGCTGGGAACAGGCGGAGGGGCTGCAAAATCTGATCCGCAAAATCCGCGGTCGGGTAGACCATTATATTTACGTTCAGGTTGTTTCAGAAGTTATCGATTATAACGGGGCCATTCTGGCTGGCGCTAACAGCGCCATGCAAAAGCCCGTAAAGTTTGAGGATCTGGAAAAAAGCCTTGCGGCGGCGAAGCTGATTGGGGACCTGATCCGGCGTATCGGCGATGACCGTGAGGATTTTCCCAGTGCGGGCGGCGTGATTGCCAAATCTGCGTTCAACCAGCTTTTTCTTTCTGCCGCCGACCGTGCCAACCGTTACGGGGAGCAGACCTATATCCTGTTTATTGCGGTAGAAAATTACCGTGAAATTCTTGAAATGGACGGCCCTTATGCTGCCGATTATGCGGTGGCGATGCTTTCGCGCCATCTGGTGCAAATGCGCCGCCAGAGCGATATTATCGGCCAGACCGCCAAATACGAATATGCGCTTCTCCTTCAGCGGCCCATGTATGAAATGGAGCCCATTGAGGCCACAAACCGTTTTGTCAGCACGCTAGCTGATTGCAGCGATATAGCGTCCTCCGGCAGTCACAGCGTGGAGATTTCCGTTACTCTTGTGGCTGTGCCCACGGGGCATAAATTGGCGAGCCAGAGTTTCTCTCCCGTCCTGCCAAAATCCTAAATTTTACGTGGCTTTAAGTCATAATGCCCTGCACACAAGAGCATTGTGGAAAGACGCATTAACACCTATACTGGTTTAAGTGTTCTCCCTGCCCGTGTTCCTTGCGGGAATTCTCACTTTTCGCCATGTTCCGATGAAAAAACCGCTCTACATTCGATGGATATTGATAGCCGTATTGTATTGTTACGCATCTGCGGCTGTGCAGGCTGCCGGACTTGTAGAGGAGCAAAGCGCGGCGCAAAGTTTTCAAAACGAAGCTTATATTCTTGGAAGCGGGGATAAAATTCGCATTACCGTCTATGGCGAGGATGAGCTTTCCGGCGTGTATGGCATTTCGGCGCAAGGCACGGTTTCCTTCCCTTTGTTGGGTGAGGTAAAGGCCGAGGGGCTGAACCTGCCCGAACTTGAAAAAACCATTGTTACGGGGCTTAAGGATGGATTTTTGGTCAATCCCAGTGTGGCCATGGAAATGGAATCTTATCGCCAGTTTTACATTATGGGCGAAGTGCGCGATCCGGGCAGCTACGATTACGTTGCCAATATGAGCATTTTAAACGCCGTGGCGCTTGCCGGGGGGTTTACCTATCGTGCGCAACGCAGCAATGTGGATATTGTGCGCAAAGGCAGGGGGAAGGAAATAGCGCTGGAGGATATCGATGTCGAAAGCGCGGTGGTTCCCGGCGATATTATCACGGTGAGGGAGCGTTTCTTTTGAGAGGGCAGAGATAAAAGATGGTATCGGATACCGCCCAGCATAACCGGCTTATAAGCGCCGCCGCGCCCGCGGGGTTTTTCCGTTTTTACGATGTGCCGCCCGCGAAGGAGGAAGAGCACGATCCGGATATGCGTCATGTGTTTTTGATGTTGTGGCGACGCAAGGTGATCATTCTGGGGCTTATGTTTCTGGGACTCATGCTGGCGCTGGCCGCGGTTTACATTATCCCGCCGCGTTACGAGGCCACCGCCGTATTGATGCTGGAGGAAGAGGGACCGGAACAGCCGCTGGGCGAGGACGTTCAATCCATGATGTCTATGCTGGGCGGGGGCAGTTCCATGATCCTGAGCGAGCTGGAAATATTGCGCTCCCGTTCTTTAGCGCGGCTGGTGGTGGAACGGCTCGACCTTCTTTCCGATCCGGAGTTCAACCCGCAGCTTCGTGATATCAGAAGCGTGGAAATGCTGGGCAGCGCCCCCGCCTTCAAACAGCTCAATATTTACAAATCGGAACTGGATTCCCTGCCCGCCGATATCGCGGAAATGGAAATCAATATGACGGTCACCGAATTTCTGAAAGGCCTGCGGGTGCGTTCTATACCGGGTTCGCTGGCGCTTCAGATCGATTTTACGTCTTATGATGCGGGCAAGGCGGCGCTGATCGCCAACACGCTGGCCGATGTTTATATCGGGCAAAGACTGGAGGCTAAAATCCGCTCGGCGCAAAAAATGTCCGGCTGGTTAGATGAGCGCCTTGCGGTTTTGAAACAGCAGGTAAGAGAAGCCGACGATGAAGTGCAGGAATACCGCGTACGTTACAACCTGACTGAAGGGGAGCGCCGCGCGGTGGTTTCAACGGAGCAGCTTTCGCAGCTTAACTCCCAGCTTGTACTGGCCAAGGCGCAGAAAGCCGAAGCCGAAGCGCGGTTGCAGCAGGTCGAGGATTTTGCCAAAAATCCGGGCAGTATCGAAGCGGCGGCGGAGATTATAAATTCCAGCCTGATCCAGAATCTCAAACATGATGAATCGCGTCTTTTGGCGGAGCTTTCCGATCTTTCGACGCGTTACGGGCCGCGCCATCCGGAGACTATCAACCGCAAGGCCGAGCTTTCCGATCTGCAAAAAACCCTTAAAACCGAGATGCTGAAAATCGTCAGCAGCATCCGCAACGAGGTTTCCGTTGCGCGGGCACGCCTTGGTGTGCTTGAGGAAAATTTGCGCGAGATCGAGGGGCGTCAGCATCATGAAAACGAGGCCATGATCAAGCTTAAGGAACTGGTGCGTGAGGCGGAATCTACGCGCCTGATTTACGAGCGTTTTCTGGCTACCTATAAACGTTCCGACAAGCAGGAAGATTTGCAGGAGCCGCACGCGAAAATTATTTCCCCCGCGGCTTTGCCGATGGGGGCCTCTTCGCCTAACGGGCCGCTATGGGTGAGTCTGGCTCTGGCGATTTCGTTATTTTTCGGGCTGGGTTTGAGTTTGATTATTGAAAAACTGGATAACACCTATCGCAGCGCGGGCCAGCTTGAGCGCAAGCTCGGCTTTCCCTGTTATGCGCTGATCCCGCAGGTTCGTAAAAGAACGCAAAAAGAGGTTGCCGATCACGTGTTCGCCAAGCCCGCGTCCACCGTGGCCGAGGCGGTGCGTAGTTTGCGTATGGCGGTGAATTTGCGCGCTGGCGGCGGTGATAAACCGAAAATTATCGCTATGACATCTTCGTTCCCCGGCGAAGGAAAGACCACTCTTTCGGTATGGCTGGCGCGGCTGGCGGCGAAATCAGGCGAGAAGGTCATCCTGATTGACGGCGATTTACGCCGTCCCAATATTCACAAAACGCTGGGTAAGGATAACGCGATTACGCTGGTGGAATATCTCACGGGCAAAAATACGCTGGAGGAAGTTATTCAGCGCGACGACCCCTCCGGCGCGCATATCGTTTACGGACGGGCCGTACCCAATAGCGCGCTGGATTTGATCGGCTCGGCGAAAATGGAACGGCTGGTGGAATCGCTGGGGCAGGGTTACGATCTTGTCATTCTGGATTCACCTGCCTGTCTTGCCGTTTCCGATGCCCGCGTGCTTTCCAATCTGGCCGATCATACGATTTATGCGGTGGGATGGAACAAGACCCCGCGCGAAGTTGTCGAGGGCGGGGTGAAGCAATTTACCGATATGAATTGCGAGGCGATGTCTTTCGTTTTAACCGGGGTGGATGTAGAGCGGCACATCAAATACGGTTACGGGGATACGGTTTATTATTACGGTCGCCATAAAGAATATTACGCAGCATGAAAAAAGAATCCGGTTTTGCCCAGAGTTTACGCCTTGCGGTGATTTGCGTATTTACCGCCATTGCCTTTGTGGCTGGATTATCACTGACCTTTATTAAAAGTAACGAAACAAAAGCGCAGATTCATGACGATATCAGCACCGCCGCATTGATCCGTTCGCAAAACGATCAGCATTCGCAAGAGGCGAGGAGTTTCGCACAAACCGTTGCCTATAAGGCTTTGCTTCAGGCGCTAAGCCTTTCGCCTTATGATGCGATGCTATGGGTTCATTTCGCCCATGTCCTTTCCCTGCAGCCCGAAGGTGCCGCGCATAAGCCGCAAGAGGCGCTGGAGATCGCCGTCAGGATAGCGCCGGATTTGCGGGAAAAACTAGAGGCCAATCGTAGTAATTTTCAGGAGCCGAAAATAGATGAGCGTTAGAGGGTACAGGGAGGAAACGGGCCTGATTTATTACGCGGCGATGATGATAATAACCGCGTTTTATTTCCTGTTTTTTCACGCTTCTGCGCAAGGGGTGGGAATACTCGCGCTGGGATGGAGCGGCATTACGGCCCTTCGCGCCCTGTGGTTTTTTTATCTGATCCGCGCGGTGGAGTTTGAGGAAAACGGCCAGAATAGGGCGCAGCTTCCGCAGCGGATTTTGCGTATGATGCAGGGTTATAAGGACAGGGAAAACGGCTTTCGCGCGCTGCGCGCGGTAGATGCATCAAGCTATATCCTGATGGCGCTTATCGGGCTTTATCTTTGCTGGGGCGTCTATGTTTCCTTTACCGTGCCGGACATTCCCGCTTTGCGCTTCTTGCAAAATGATATAGACGTTTTTTTAACCGCGGAGGGGGCAGGGGATCTATCGCTCTTTCCTATCATATTGCACAATATTTTCCTGCAAACCGCGCTCGTTCTTATGGCGTGTTTTGCATTTTGGCAGGCGCTGGGCTTCGGGTTTATCAGCCGTTACCGCGCCGTGGTATTGGGGATGTCTCTTGGCCTTTTTGCCCTTACCCTTCTGTGGAACTTTATTTTTGTGCAGGGCGCTGTGAGTATTCCGGAAGAGATCAGGGATATATGGATCGGCTATGGTGCCGGACGTTTTGATATTCTGCAAAGCATGGGAGAGATTCCTGCTGTTCCCCTTTCTTCTTTGGGCGTGCGCATCGTGACGATGGGGTGGATTGGTGCAGGGCTTTTATACGCGACCGGAATTTATGCGGTTGTCATTATATCGCGCGGGTTTTGGAACGGGCATAATCAAAGACTTTACGCGTGCGCGGGGATCGCGGTTCTCTGCACTATGTTCTTATGCGATATATTTTTCGAGCGCAGCGTTTACCAGATGCCGCTATGGGTGGCGGGCTGGAGCGCGCTGGCGGTTTGCCGTGCGGGAGCCGCCAAAAACGGTCGCAAACAGCACCGGATTCATTAGGGCTACATTTTTTAGGAATAAATTCCCAATCATATACTTTACTGCACAAAAGACTCGATACTGCGGAGGAATCGTAGTATGAGTGGGGGATGTTTGAAAAATTGTGCGCGTACTGTGAAAGAGAGTGGAAAATCGTGAAAGACGCTCCGCTTGCTTGCCTTGTGTTGTTTGGAATTTCCTGCACTTTGCTGTTTTTTATAATGAGTTGGTATTATAGAGGGCGACTAGACACCTTAAAAGACCAAATACGTACCTATGAGGTTAAATTAGATGTTGTTTCTCCTGACGAAGCTCTAGAAAAAATGACGGAAATGAACAGTAAATTAAATACGGCTATGGAATTGGCAGAAGGGAGAATTGATGCATTAGTTCTGAAAAAAAGAGAAATTGATAATAATTATGTATCAAATACTTGGCTTGAGCCAATATGTGTGTCTTTAAAGGATACGGAGGACACAAAGAGGCAGGTGCTTGTTTATAATTTAATGGGGCGAGAGCTTGGGATTAAACCATTTTTTGACGATGATTTTTGCAGAAAAAGAGGAATAGAAATGAAAGAAGCAAGAGAGGAAAGGGAGCGTGACGCTATCTTAAAAAAGATGCTCGAAACACCGCCTAAGCCGAACAAACCGCTTAAAGACGACAATAAAAAGAAGTGACTTATTTCTTTTTAAAGTCTTTAATTTGGTCAGATATTGACAGCGCTCCTTTGTCCATAGAAGTCACAACATTAAGGCCGGATGCTTTGATTATCAGTTCTATATGGTCATCTTCATAAGTGCTTCCGTTGGGAGGCGGGGGCACTACGAAAACAAAACCATTTGATGTTTTCCAAAAAGTGGGCGCTTCATCTTCATCACAATACGGACGAGGCAATGCTCGCCCAGCATCAGTACACTTACACTTTTCAGTTAAAAAGAGCGCCAATTGGCGCTCGTTTAATTTGTTTGTACTCATAACTTAAGCGGCTTCTTTTCTTAATATTGCAAAATCTGGTGTCGTGTCTGTTACATCATCAGCACCTAAAGTAACCTCGCAATCAAAGCCTTGATTTTCTTGCAAGAGAATACGAATTACAATTGGCAATTGATGTATGGCAACTTTTTTATCTTTGGACATGACTAAAAGACCTGGAATGCGCTCAGAAGTAAACGCGTGCGAACCATCGGACATTATCTTGTGTTCAATGGGCACAACTATATCAAATGGCGGATCACCGTCATGTTTTATGTTAGCTTCTAGTGTGTTCATGGTTTTTCCAACTTATATAAAGTTGGCCTCATTATCTATTAAAAGAACCATACCTGTCAATGTTATACGATTTTAGACTGGAAAAGTTCACAAAATATTAACAACCCATTGATAAAATTGTTAAAGACTGGGAATCGGATAAAGGGAAGACTGCCCCCTCTTCTGGCGCTTCCTAATCAGCTAAGCGTACATAAGGCGCTTGCCCTCTGCGCCCTTAATGGCGAGTTCTGCGCGTTCGCTGTCTTCGATTTCGCGGTTGTTATATCTAAAGTCAAACTCGCTCAAATAGCGCTGTAAGTGCTTTTCAGAACAGTGTTGATACACGCCTTTCATACCGCGTTTAAATATAGAGAAGTAGTTCTCACAGTTATTTGTGGTCACGCCATCGCGCCAGTATTCACCCGCGCTATGTTTAACGGTTTCGTGCCCCGCAAACTCTTTACCCGTACTTGTGTAAAGGCGGCTTTCATCCGTGTGCAAGGTGCTATCCTGCAAGATGTTCTTTTTCAGGATTTCACGCACTGTTTGAAGGTCTGCACGGTCAACGTGGAACGTCCGGCTTTTACCTTCACTTACCAGAGCCACAACGGAAAGCTGGCTGGAGTGTGAGGGTTTACCGCGTGATGTTCTCTTTGTAACAACGGCCTTTTTACCGAAGTATGTTTCATCGGCCTGTACAGGTTCACCATCACCACCCATAGGGGGCGGGTTTGTATCGTTCATGGCTTCACGGATGCGGTGAGCCATAAACCATGCTGATTTATACGTCACGCCGAGCATACGGTGCAACTGGTGTGCGCTCATGCCCTTTTTAGAGGACACCATAAGGTGCGTTGCCAATACCCATTTATGCAATGGAATGTGTGAACGCTCGTAAACTGTGCCAGTACGGACAGTAAAGCGTTTCCGGCAATCGCCGCAATGGTAATAGCCTTTCAAGTCCACGATTTCAGGATTGGCTTTAGAGGGCTTGGACTTCATAGGCGTTTCTTTGACCTTTTCAGTCCCGCCACAGTGAGGGCAACTTATCCCCTCGCTCCACCTGATAGCTTCTAAATGTTGCCTTGCGGCCTCTTCATCGTGGTATATTTTATCTGTAATGTTCATCATGATTTAATATTACTAAATCAATGACGTGCAGTCAAGTATATAATTGGGAATAAATTCTTGACATTCAAAATGAAACGGGTAATATAGCCCTATCAACACCAGAATTGTGTCTTTAACGATCCGCCCCAAAGGCGGATTTTTTGTTTCTTAAACCCAAGGAGATTTAAAATGCCAACCATATTGCCACAGGATTCCAACGATAACCCGATCCCCGCCCTGCGCCTGAAAAGCGGCGGCGCACATACGATCAGTGCGGCCTCTACTTCGGCACGCAACAGCACGGCTTTCGACGCCGAAACCCGCGTGGTAAGCGTTTATGCCTCCGTTCCGGTTTATATCGCGTTCGGCGATGACACTGTGACCGCCAGTGCATCCGATCATTATTTCCCCGAAGGCGTATATTACGATTTTTCTATCGGCGGCGAACAGGCGGCGCATAGCACGCATATGGCCGTGCTGCGGGCCGATATCGACGGTCCGGTTTACGTGTCCGAAAAGGAATAATACCTTTCCCCAAAACGTCACCCCGGAGGCATCGCGTTAGCGATGCTGAAACATCCGGGGTCCATATGCGCCCGGCAATGCCGGGCACTTACTTCTGGATCCCCGCTGTTTTAGCGCGGCTTGTGCCGTGCCGCGGGGATGACGATGTTTTTTATTTTCTGGATTTAAGCGCGGTCGTAATCGTACCGTCGTCTAGATAATCCAGCTCGCCGCCTACGGGCACGCCGTGCGCGAGATGGGTGAGCTTGATATCAAGCCCGGCAAGCCGGTCGCCGATATAATGCGCGGTCGATTGTCCGTCTACTGTGGCGCTTAAGCCCAGTATGATTTCCTCCACCTGCTCCTCGCGCGCGCGCGTTATAAGACCGGCAACCCTAAGCTGGTCGGGTCCCACGCCATCCAGCGCGGAGAGCAGCCCTCCCAATACATGATACCGCCCCTTATAAGCGCCTGTACGCTCAATCGCCCAGAGGTCGCTCACCCCCGCCACGACACAAATTTGCGATGCGTTTTTTGTTTGATCGGTGCAAATACGGCACGGATCGGCCATGTCGAGATTGCCGCAGGTTCCACATTCCTTGATCTGTTCCGCGGCGTCCTCTATCGCTCGTGCCAGAGAGCGCATCGCGCTGTCGCGCTTGGTAAGCAAATGCAGGGCAATGCGGCGCGCGCTGCGGCTGCCCAGACCGGGCAGGCTGGAAAGCTGGCGTATCAGAGTATCGAGCGGGCCGCTTTGCTGCATATTAGTCATTCAGACTACCCTTGCCGAAATCGGGATCGGCATAGACGAAAAGGTAGCGGTCGAGCTTAAGTCCGGTTTCGAGATAGAACAGTTCGACCTCCGTAATCAGGCCCTGTCCGTCCACCACGCGCCATTTCTTGAGCTGGAAGGGGTCTTCCTTGAAACCCAGCGTGAGGGAGCCCGCCTGCGGATCGTCGCTTTGGACCAGTTCGATTTGCAGGAAGCCACCCGCGCGTTTAACGCTGGTGATTTTCAATTCTTCGTCATAAAGATCGATATTCTTTTGCAAGAAAAAATCGGCGAGCGTGGTGCCGATGGGGGCGTGAGTCTGCTCGCCCAGCTCGCTGTCGTAGAAATAGATCAGAACGCCGTCGGCCACCACGAAATCTTCGACCGGAGGATCGTATTCGAAACGCAGCTTGCCGGGGCGGTCCATATAGAACGTGCCCGAGAGCTGCCTGCCGTCATTGGTGGTCTGCACGAACCGTGCCTTGGCGGTATCGAGGCTTTGCAAGTAGCTTTGCGCCGCGCGGATGTCTGCCGCATCGTTGGCAAAGGCGGGAAGGGAGAAAGAAAAAACCGCTAAGGTTAAAAGGGCCGTTAAAAAGCGCATGAAAACTCCTGAAACTGATTCCTGATAAGAATGTAGAGCGATTTATATCTTTTTTCTACACATCACTGAAATCACGGACCAGAATCTCTCGTTTTCCGGTGGCCGAGGCGGGGGAGATGATGCCTTGGCGTTCCATTTCCTCGACAATCCGCGCGGCGCGGTTATAGCCGATCTGCAAATGCCGCTGGATGAAGCTGGTGGAGGCCTTGCCCTCGCGCGCGACGATGGCGACCGCCTTGTCGTACAGTTCATCTATTTCACTGGAACCGCTGGAGCCGTTATCGCCGAATAACGCGCCCATCACCTCGCTGTCACCGAAATCCCCGCCCTCCGTAATATCCTCAAGGTAAGCGGGGGAGCCCTGCGCACGAAGCGCGTCGGTGACTTTCTGAACATCACTGTCCGAAACAAACGGCCCGTGTACGCGGGTAATGCGCCCACCCGGCGCCATATAAAGCATATCGCCCATCCCTAAAAGCTGCTCCGCGCCGCCCTCACCCAGAATAGTGCGGGAATCGATTTTCGAGGTCACGGCGAATGAAATCCGCGTGGGGAAGTTGGCCTTGATCACGCCTGTAATAACGTCCACGGAGGGGCGCTGAGTTGCCATGATCAGGTGAATACCGGCGGCCCGCGCCATTTGCGCAAGGCGCTGAATGGCGTTTTCCACATCCTTGCCGGCGACCAGCATCAAATCTGCGAATTCGTCCACCACCACGACGATATAGGGAAGCTCCGACATATCCATCGGCTGTTCCTCATAGACCGGCTTGCCGGATTCGGAATCGAAACCTGTCTGCACCTGTCTTGAGAGCGTTTCGCCCTTTTTCAGCGCCTCTTTCATGCGGGTGTTATACCCTTCGATATTGCGCACGCCGAGCTTGGACATGGCGCGGTAGCGCTCCTCCATCTCGGCCACAGCCCATTTCAGGGCGACAACCGCCTTGCCGGGTTCGGTCACAACGGGGGAGAGCAGATGCGGAATGTCGTCATAAACCGAAAGCTCCAGCATTTTCGGGTCGATCATGATAAAGCGGCATTTGGACGGCGGCAGGCGGAAGAGCAGCGATAACAGCATCGTGTTTACGGCTACGGATTTGCCCGATCCGGTCGTCCCGGCCACCAGAAGGTGCGGCATTTTCGCAAGGTCGGCGAGGATTGGCTGACCGGAAATATCTTTACCGAGAATAAGCGGAAGTTTGGCGTTGGTCTTTTCATACAGGCGCGATTCAAGCATCTCGCGCATATAAACGATCTGGCGGGATTTATTGGGCATCTCAATGCCGATTACGTTGCGGCCCGGCACCACGGCGATACGCACCGATACGGCGGACATGGAGCGCGCGATATCGTCGGCCAGCGAAATCACGCGGCTGGTTTTTGTGCCCGGCGCGGGCTCAAGCTCGTACAGTGTAACCACAGGACCGGGGTGGATGGAAACGATATCGCCCTGAATGTTAAAATCGCTGAGCACGCTTTGCAAAAGCATGGCGTTTTTCTGCAGCGCGTCCTCGCTTTGCTGTTCTTCGTGGTGGTCGTCCGGAATATCCTGCAGCGTGGAAATATCGGGGAATTCCCAATCGCCGTCGGCCAGATTAAAGCGGTGCTGGCCGGAATTTTTTGAGCCGCCGGAAGCCTTTTGTGGCGCGACCACAGGAATATGCGGGGTTTTTCCCTGTTCTTTCAAAATGGCCTGCTGCGCACGTGTCAGGTTTGCTTGCTTTACCGGCTCGGCTACGAATTCTTCCTCGTCTTCATCTTCGTCGTATTCTTCGGTCATAGAAACGCGGCGTCTGGAACGAGGTTCTTCCTCCTCCTCTTCTTCCGCATTCCATGAAAATTTCGGCATTTTGAACAGGGGTTCGCTGTCTTGGTTGTAGGCCGGATCGTTGTAATGGCGCACCCAGCCGATGAAATTGAGCGCGAGGTGATAGCTGTTGATGGCGGCAAAAAGTGCGGAGTTTTTCACCAGATAAAGCGCGAAAAGATATTCGTTACGCCGGATGGCTGCGGCGATGGAAAACGATCCTAGCGCGATAATTCCTGCGGCTAGCGTGATCATTTCCCGGCTTATGGCGGGGCCACTTAAAGCGCTAAGACGCTCCAGCATAAGCGTGCCGCCGCTTGCGCCCATGAAAGGATGCGGCAGCCAGTCGCCGGAGGAAAGCTGTGCCATTGCCACGCACCCACTGATGGTTGCGATCAAAAGCGCGATAAGGCGCGCCCAGAAGGGGCGCAACGATTGACGGTTAAATATCCGAAGGCCCCAGATAATAGCGCCCGTACTGATGATAAAGGCCGCCCCGCCAATGGTTTGCAGGAACAAATCCGCCGCCCATGCGCCGGGCAATCCCGCCCAGTTGGCGATTTTTTCGCCTGTTCCAGCTGTATTCCATGACGGGTCAGCGGCGCTGTAGCTGATCATGGCAAGCGTCAGGAATACGCCGCCAACAAACAGGACACCGGAAATGATATCGACCAGACGGCGGGCGATGAAAACCTGCAGCGACTGGGGCAGGAACCCGACGGTCGAGGATTTTTTGGAAGAAGAACGTTTTATAGTGCGTGTACGGGCCATGGATTACCGGAAATATCAAGAAAAGCACCGGAAAGGGGTTTTCCGGCTAGTGAACAAGTCTAAGGATACCAAATCTGACGTTATGAATACAAGTAAAGCCTTAGGCTCTTTATTCCAGAATTCCTTGCGGGTCGTGTTCCAAAAGCGTGCCGATTTGCTCGTAAACATTCGCGTTTTCGTCCATCTGCTCTTTGAGCGGAGGGTTTTTATCGGCTAGCGTACGGAAAAAAGTCGCCGTATCGTGGAGCAAGCGCGAGGCGAGCTCAGCGTGAGACGAATCATCGAGCATGCCTTGCGGGTCCTGATTAAGTAGTGCCGACATCTGGCGGAAAACAGCGGCGTTTTCGTCCATTTGCGCCTTTAGCGGCGGGTTCTGGGACCCGAGGTTGTCAAAAAAGTCGGCGGCATCGACCAGTAATTTGGCCCCCAGTTCGGCATGTGTTGGCATATGAATTCCCAGTGCTTTCTCGTTATCACTGCCCGCACCCTAACATGCGAGGCAGCCCGGCTAAACCCTTAAAGTTCAATTTTAAAGTTCGATATTCGGGGTTGCCGCCTTTTTGCGGAAGGGATGCGCCGGATATGCGCCGAGGAATTTTACGTCGCGGGCGTAAAAGCCAAGCTCTTCCAAAGCGCGCTGGAATTCAGGGCTTTCGTAATGGCCGTCTACGTCGCAAAAGAAATAGGCGGCTTGAAAATTCTCGTCTACATAGGATTCCAGTTTGGACAGGCTCAGACCGTTTGTGGCAAAGCCGCCCAAGCATTTATAAAGTGAGGCCGGAATATGACGCACGGCGAAAATCAGGCTGGTTACGGTATCAGGGTGCGCGCCAAGATCGGGGATTTTCGGCTCCGGCGCCAAAATCAGGAACCGCGTCGTATTATGGTGTGCATCCTGTACGTCTTCTTTCAGGATATCGAGACCGTAAATTTCCGCCGCCAGAGAGGATGCAATGGCGGCATGGCTTTTATCGCCGCGCTGTGCGATTTCATCTGCCGCTCCGGCCGTATCGGCGTGCACATGGGCGGTAAGGCCCAGTTCGCGGATGATCTTCCGGCATTGCGGAATGGCGTGAATATGGCTGTGTACGTGTTTTAAATCCGACAATTTCGCGCCCTTAACGCCCATCAGGGTGTGTTTGATCTTCTGGAAGTGCTCGCCGATGATAAACAGCTCGCCGTCCGGCATCAGGTGGTGCACGTCGGCCACACGGCCAGCGATGGTATTATCGATCGGGATCATAGCGAGATCAGCCGTTCCCTCGCGCACGGCGGTAAACGCGTCTTCAAACGAAGCGCAGGGCAGGGTTTCCAGATCGGGAAACACGGTGCGGCACGCAAGGTCGGAATAGGCGCCCGTCATACCCTGAAAGGCGATGGTCTTGTATTTGTCGCTCATTTTTATATGTAACTCTATTTTTTCATTTTTTTGGTTGATCGACTATACGCAACCTGATTATGTATGTCGACAATCCGATAAGGATTGATTATTTTTAAACCAAGAACGTCTTAAATCAAATTTTGCGGATAATCCATGTCAAGTTTCGAGCTCAATAAAATCTTCGCCGCTGTTCTGGTGGCTGGTATCGTGGCTATGTTGGGCGGCTTTATTGCCGAACATATCGTTCATCCGCATGAACTTGAAAAAGACGCGGTTGAGATCGAGGGCGGTCCGGTAGAGGGTGCAGGCCCAGTGGCCGAAGCCTTGCCGGAACCCGCTATTCACCTGATTGCCGCGGCGGACATTGCCAAGGGCGAAAAACTTTCCAAGGCCTGCGCGGCTTGTCACAGCTTTGAAAAAGGCGGTCCGATCAAGCAGGGCCCGAATTTGTGGGGTGTGGTTGGCTCAAACAAAGCGGCGCAGGCCGGGTTCGCCTATTCTTCGGCTATGGTCGAGCATGGCGGAAGTTGGACCTATACGGAGCTTAACCATTTCCTTTGGAAGCCCAAAAAATTCGTGCCCGGTACAAAAATGAATTTTGTGGGCCTTAAATCCCCCGAAGACCGCGCCGCGATGATCGCATGGCTTCGTAACAATGCCGACAATCCGAGACCGCTTCCTTCGGATGCCGAGATTTCTGCCGAGCAGGCCGAGCTCGCTCCTCCTGTTGTGGAAGAGGCAACGGAAGAGGCTCCTGCAGACGCTGCCGCAACGCCTGAAGGCGCTCCCGCTCAGGAAGAAGCCCCTGCGGAATCCGAAGCACATTAATTCTAAAAAAGATAAAGACTGACCTAAGCCTTCTGTTCCCAGCCGCCTTGCGGGGTTTGCTGCCAGTATGTGACTTCGTATCCGGCGTCTTTATAGGTTTTCCAGCGTTTGCGGGCTTCGGCCACGGCGCTTTCGTTGCGTCCGTCCAGCATTTCACAGGTAAGTTTAAAGGCGCTTATATCCTCCGGCGCTTCGCCGCCCGCGACGATCAGAACGTCCGCGTGCGCCGGGTTGTCGTTGCTTCCGGTCAGGAAAATAGGCTGGGACGCTTCAAACCCGTCTTTGGCCGTGCCGTGGGGCAGGAAGCTGTCGGGATGATAAGTCCAAAGATATTCATTTAGAGATTCGGCCTGACGTTCATCGGCGGTTTTCACCACGATTTTATGCCCTTGCGCCAAAGCCTTGGTGAGCAGGGCGGGCAGGGCAGTCTCTACGTTCTGGTTTAGCAAATGGTAAAAGCGGATACTCGTCATTTTTTCGTTCCCATGGGTGGATAGCGGTGTTTTCCCCCTCGGTAATCTTCCACCATATAGCGCCCGTCTTCAAGTTCGGCCAGATAACAGGGCGTGAGCGGCACTTTGCCCGCCCCGCCCGGAATGTCGAGCATGTAATGAGGCTGTGCAAGGCCGGAGATTCGCCCCTGCAGGGCACGCATGATGCTCTGCCCTTCCTTGATGGTAAGGCGGAAATGCGACGTGCCCGGCGCAAAATCGGGATGGTGCAGGTAATAGGGTTTTATGCGCAAGGTCAGGAGTTTTTTGTATAGTGTCTCAAGAATGTCCGCGCTGTCATTCACGCCCCTGAGCAATACGGATTGGGAGAGCAGCACGCAATCGACCGCGCGAAGGCGGGCGAGCGCCTCTTCGACCTCCGGTGTGATTTCCTGTACGTGGTTCACGTGCAGGGCAATATAAACGGGCGTACGGCGTTTGAGCGTAGCGGCGAGATCATCTGTAATTCGTGCCGGGTCAGCGATGGGAACGCGGCTGTGGATGCGGATGATTTTGACGTGGGGAATATCCTCCAGCGCATCCAGAAGCGCGCCAAGCCGCTTGGCCGAAAGCACGAGCGGATCGCCGCCGGTCAGGATAATCTCGAAAATTTCCGGATGCGCGCGGATGTAATCAAGGGCCGCGTCAATTTCTTCCGGGCTTAGAATATCACCGCCCGGCCCGACCATTTCACGGCGGAAACAGTAACGGCAATACACGGCGCAGACATGGGCGATCTTGAACAAAGCACGGTCGGGATAGCGGTGTACGATTCCCTTTACCGGGCTGTACGTATCATCGCCGATCGGGTCGGGATGTTCTTCCGGCGTTGTATATAGTTCCTCGGCCTGAGGGATATATTGCCGCGCCACGGGGTCGTTATCCGGCCCGCCATGGATCGTTTTTTTGACCTGATCCGTGATGCGGAAGGCGTATTTCTCATACACCTGTTCTTCGGGCGTAAGGACGCGCTGCTTATTCATAATGCTCCGAAATCATGCGGTCCAGAATGCGTACGCCAAAGCCTGTTCCAAACTTCGGAACGGTGGGTTGGTCGCTTTTACGCCATGCCGTGCCGGCGATATCCATATGCGCCCAAGGCGTCTCATTCTCAATGAAATGCTCGAGGAATCCGGCGGCGGTGCACGCACCGGCGTAACGCCCTGACTTGCCCAGATTCTGGAGATCCGCGGTCGGGCTTTCCATGTCCTTGCGCCAGACCTCGTCCAGCGGCATGCGCCAGAGCTTTTCGCCCGTCGCGGTGGAAGCACTTTCCATCTGCCGCCACAGGCGGTTATCGTTTACGAACGTGCCGCAATATTCATGGCCCAGCGCCACCATCATCGCACCCGTCAGCGTGGCCAGATCGATGATTGCACGTGGTTTGTACGTGCGTTGTACGTATGTCAGCGCATCGGCCAGAACCAGCCGTCCTTCAGCGTCCGTATTCAAAACCTCGATGGTTTTTCCGGACAGTGATGTCAGGATATCGGCGGGTCTGTACGCCTTGCCTGAGGGCATGTTTTCAACAAGGCCGACAATACCCACCACATGGGCGGAGGATTTGCGTGCGGCAATCGCCTGTATCGTTCCGGCAACGGCGGCGGCCCCGCCCATGTCCATTTTCATTTCTTCCATGCCCGCACCCGGCTTAATAGAAATGCCGCCGGTATCGAAGGTTACTCCCTTGCCGACCAGCGCGAGAGGCTCTTCCTTGGCGTTTTTCGCGCTGCCCTTCCAGCGCATAACCACTAGGCGAGGCGGATTTTCCGAGCCTTGCGCCACAGCCAAAAGCGCGCCCATGCCCAGCTTTTGCATTTTCTTTTCGTCCAGAATGTCGATCTCAACGCCGAGCGGTTTTAATGTCTTGTTCAGGTAATCGGCGAAATAAACGGGGGTCAGGATATTCGGCGGCTCGTTCACCAGATCGCGCGCGGTAAAGACGCCGCCTGCGATCTTTTCTTGCACGGCGAAAATTTTCGCCGTTTTGGCGTTGGCGATAACTTCAACCGTGCTTAGGGTCTCCGCGGTTTTCTGCTTCTTGCTTTTGTATTTGGTGAATTCGTAGCTGCGCAGTTTTATGCCCAGCGCCAGATGCGCGGTAATTTCCTCGGGCGCGCATTTTTTGAAAGTTTTATCGTTTTCGCCCAAAATACATACTTTTTGCGCTCCGGTTCCGTTCAACGCGGCAAACAGCTTGCCTCCCGCGGTTTCGGCCTCCAGCAGACCCAGATTTTTGGGATCGCCCAAGCCAAGGCACATTACGCGCGGAAACTCACTTCCCTTGGGCAGGCTCAGGAGCAAGGTTTCACCCGGTTTGCCGGAGAATTTTTTATTGCCCGAAGCCGCGTGCTTGATAAAGCCGCCGCAAGCGGAATCAAGCTCTTGAGCCGCGCTTTTCATTTTATCATGGTAAAAGGCGATAACGGCGATATCGTTTTTTGCAGAGGGTTTTTTGGCAAAGCTGAATTTAAGACTCATGAATGGATCCCGAACATTGTTAAGATAACTGGTTTCCACTATAAGACTTTCAATGGGTTTGAGAAGACACGAAATGAAATCTTTAATGCGCGTATTTGATTTTTACCTCTTCCGCAATCTTCTGGTTGCCGCGTTGTTTATTACGGTGATTCTGGCCGTGGTGATCGTTCTGACCCAGTCGCTTAAATTTCTGGAGCTTGTGATTAATTCCGGCGCGTCCACGGGCGCGTTCTGGATTTTGACCATGCTTGCCCTGCCGCGGTTTTTCGAGGTTATCGTGCCGCTGGCGCTCATGGCCGGTACGCTTTTCGTTTATAACAAACTGATCATGGATTCGGAGCTGGTGGTTATTCGCTCTGTCGGTTATTCGCCTATGGCGCTTGCCAGGCCCGCGCTGATACTTGCTGCCGTGGTCACCGTGTTTTTGTGGATCACCACTATGTGGGCCGCGCCAGCCTCTCTTACACAGCTTCAGAAAATGCGCCAGATGATCAAGGCGCAGTTTTCCACGCTCATATTCCGCGACGGGGTTTTTAATGCGGTGGGCAGCGGTTTGACGGTCTATATCCGCGAAAATACGGATTCCGGTGAACTTCGCGGCATCATGATTCACGATCGCAGGGAAAACGAGCGCATGCCCTCCACCGTGCTGGCGCAGCGCGGTGTAGTGATTTCCAACGATCAGGGTTATCAGGTACTGGTCTATGACGGATCGCGGCAGGAATTCGATCCCGAAACCAAGTCGCTCCGCCGCCTGAATTTCAAGCGTTATACGATCGATCTGCCCGATAGCGATACGGTGAGGGAGCGTTGGCAGGAACCGGACGAACGTACGCTCTGGCAACTTATGAATCCGAACCCGCAAAACGCGCGCGATGCCGAAAACGCGCGGGAATTTCGCGTTGAGATTCATAAACGTATCGCCGGGCCCTTGCTGGCCGCGACTTATACCATTGTGGCGCTTTGCAGCCTTCTGCTCGGCCCGATCAGCAGGCAGGGTTATTGGCGGCGTATTGCTGTGACTATTATATGTGTGATGATCATCCAGGGATTCTCTTTGGCCGCCGCTAATATCGCGCGTCACAGCAATTTAGGGCTTGTTATGATGTATATCCTCATTCTGCTGCCGATTTTCGCCGGACTTTTCCTGCTTAGCGGCCATGGTGACAAGGTGCGCCGCAGGTTGCTTTACGGACAGGGAGGGCGCAAATGAAAATCTCCGCCACGCTGAACCGTTATATGGCGCGCAGCTATATCCTCAATTTTATCCTTCTTCTCTGTGCGCTTCTGGCGATTATTTATCTGTTCGATACGGTTGAACTGATACGACGCGCCAGCAAGCGCGACGACGTGCCGCTCGGGCTGGTGCTTCAGATGGGAATCCTCAAACTCCCCGAGGTAGGGCAGGTTTTGTTCCCTTTTGCCATACTTTTCAGCGCCATGTTTACCTTCTGGCAGTTTACCCGCCGTCACGAGCTTGTTGTCTTCCGTGCTGCCGGGTTTTCAGTCTGGCAGTTTTTATCGCCTGTATTGATGGTGGCATTATCGCTGGGCTTGTTACAGATGATGGTGATCAACCCCGTCGGGTCGCTGTTTATCACTAAATTCGAGGAGCTGGAGCGAACATATCTCAGCCGTCAGGAAAATCAGATCGCGGTGTTTAAAGAGGGGTTATGGTTGCGCCAGAGTACTCATCCCGAGGACGGGAGCGAAAGGGAAGGCTATGTTATCTTGCATGCGCCCAGAATCGAGCAGCCCGCATGGGTCCTGAAGAATGTCAGTGTGCTTTATTTCGCTCTTGGCGATCGTTTTTACCAGCGTCTTGATGCCGAACGGGCGCGGCTGGAGGCCGGTCGCTGGGTATTTGAAAACGCGACTGTCCACCGCGCTGGACGCAAGACGGATACACTTGCAAGCTATTATCTTCCCACGCTTTTAACCGTGCAGGATATTGAGGAAAGTTTTGCCTCTCCGGAAAGCATGTCGTTCTGGTTCCTGCCCGGCTATATCAAAACGCTGGAACAAACGGGGTTTGACGCCAAAAAGCTGCGGGTGCATTATCAGAGCCTGCTCGCCCAGCCTTTGATGTTTGCTGCCATGGTGCTGCTGGCCGCTACCGTATCCATGCGCCCTCCCCGTTTGCGCGGGACAATGATGCTTTTGGCTATCGGCATCTTCATCGGTTTTGTGGTATTCTTTCTTTCGAGCTTTCTTCAGGCTCTGGGCGCGTCCGGCCAGATTCCGGTCATTCTTGCCGCCTGGTCTCCCGCGTTGATATGCTTTTTGCTGGGTTTGAGTGTGATTATGAACCTCGAAGACGGGTAAAACGTTAAAATGGGGCTGGTGTGAAGGCCTAAAAGACAGTATATATACATGTAGTGGGACTAAAAAGTGTAGGATAATGAGGCAGTTGCAATGATTTACAAAAAACAAACACTAACGCAAAAATTACCGGCTATGGGGCTGGTGTTATGTGTTGGCGTGGTGCTGGGCTCCTGTTCCATTTCCAAGACGGAAGACCCGCTGGTGGCCGGAAGCGTGACCTTTGAAGACCCGTTCGAAGATACGAACCGCGCCATTTTTGCCTTTAATGAAGTCGTTGACGATGTTGTGATTCATCCCGTGATCGAGGGTTATCGCGCCGTTGTGCCGGGGCCTGCGCGCCAAGGTGTGCGTAATTTTCTTAGAAACTTGAAAACCCCCGTGCGTTTTGCCAACCAATTACTTCAGGGGGATACAGACGGCGCCGGAAATGAGCTTTTCCGCGGCGTGGTGAACACTCTTGTCGGTCTTGGCGGCCTGTTTGACGTGGCAGGCAAGGAAGGATTTGAATACGAACCCGAAGATTTCGGTCAGACTTTGGCGGTATGGGGCGTAGATCATGGTCCGTACGTTGTTCTTCCGGTTCTGGGCCCGTCTTCATTGCGCGATTATGCCGGCTATACGGTCGATGCGCTGGCTGATCCTTTACGCTGGTACTTGTATAATGTGGACAAGGAAGATGTATACTATGTCAAGATGGGCTCGGATTATCTTGACTTACGCGATTCCCTCATGGATGTGCTGAACGACCTTGAGAAAAGCTCTATTGATTACTACGCGGCTGTCCGTAGCACTTACTTCCAGAACCGTGACGCCATGGTCAAAGACCATGACGCCGAAGCTCTTGATACACCTGACATTCCTGATTACGATGATTAACTATTGATTTAGGCTGTTCGTGGTATAAATAAGGAGCTGATGATTTTGTTTCGATACCTATATACAGGCATTGGCGCGGTGGCGTTGCTCGCATTAGCAGGGGCGGCTCCGGCATTTGCCGTTCGGAGCAATATTGACGCAGCAGCCTTGCAACCCTTGATGATCCAGATTGGTGAAAAGGAAGTTGCCAAGGGAGCGGAGAATTTCGTTTCTTCACTGGCGCAGCGTGCGATTGATTTTCTTTCCGATGAAAAATTGAGTGCCGCGGCCCGCAAAGAGGAATTCCGCAAGCTTTTGCACGATAATTTCGATATGAAGACGATCGGTCGCTTTGCTTTGGGCCGTTACTGGCGCACTTCAACGAAGGAGCAACAGGCCGAATACCAAAAGCTTTTCGAAGAAATGATCGTAAACGTCTATTCTTCACGTTTTGGCGATTATCAGGGCCAGAAATTCGATGTCCGCAGTTCCCGCGCGGATAATGATCAGGATACGCTGGTGAGTTCCTATATCAAAGGTGAAACCGGCGAAGAGATCGAGGTCCAGTGGCGTGTGCGCTATAAGGGCAAACGTTACATGGTCGTCGATGTGATCGTTGAGGGAGTCAGCATGGCGATGACCCAACGCTCTGACTTCGCTTCTGTTATTCAGCGCGGCGGCGGAGACGTGCAGGTCCTTCTTGCCCATCTCCGGAATGGCTAAAGATAGCCGGCTTTAACTGATTTCAGCTACGTTAATATCGGTGTTGCCGCCCAGGCGTTCCAGCGTAAAGCCGAGTTTTTGCGCGCTTTGGAAGCTTTTTCCGACAAATTTGGATGCAGGGTCGCCTGCATCTTCCTGGAAGGTGGCGATAGCAAAGCCCATCCAGCGCAGAATTTTGTTCGGGATCATGTCGATTAGTTTGAAACATGCCAGTCCCATCATATAGCAGATGATGACGTACATAACTGTGAAGAAGAACTGGTCTACGGCGGTACGATAATATTCGATATTAGTGGGGTCGGAAGCTTCCTGAGGAGCGGTATTAAATCCACCGACATTATTGGCAACCATGCCAAAAACTTCGTTCAGAGTAGAAACCATGGCGGCAAAAATCGTAATACTGGCCAGCAAACCGAATAAAATGAGAACAGGCCTCAAGAATATCTCGAACAAGAGGAAGTAACCGTTATTGGCGGCTTGGCCTGGAAGGCCTTGTCCGTCTATTCGCAAATGTCCCAATGCCCAGAGAGGCATAGCGACTATGGCTTCGAAAATGCTTTTGACCCAGCCGCTGATGGCGAAGATGAAATAGATGTAGGGGAGCATAGGCACTACGTAGTATAACGTGAAACCCAGCGCCATGGTGGAAAATACTAGAGATTTAAAAGTGCCGCTTGCCGTATCGCCTAATGTTTTCAGGAAAGGGTTCAAAACACCGCCGAGACCGCCCGTTACACTTCCGGCAAAAGCAAACAGAGCATTTCTGACTGTTGCTTCCATCAAACCCCGGCCAATAGAGCTTAATTGGGCAAGCGGGTGTATATCGGTATTGTTGTACATATCAAAAATACCGCTTGTGCCGAAAATTGTATTGATCGTATCGCTAAAGACATTGGCTGTGATTTTTGTTTTCGTCCCTTCTGCTCCGGCTTTGGCCCAAACTGTATAGGCATTGTTAAGAACGGTTAGTATGGGCTGATCTTTGGCGCGTGAAAATTCTACCATTTTTCCGCTTTCCAGTCGCGGCGCGAACCTAGTGTTGGGCGAAGGATTTGAATCAAGTTTTTCATGCTGCTGGGCGGCGACTTCCATGACGAATGGATAGCTGGAAGGGCGTGGAAAGTTGAAAACAGCTGTGGTAACAGAGCCGTTCATCTGCGCGATACGGTTATACCACAGTGCAGCTCCGCCCCAACCTTGCGCCTTTAATTCCGGAGGGATCGTCCAGTTGCCGTCTTCGATCTGGTATTCGATTGCCGTGGCGATATTGTCGAAGGCCACATCTTTTACAAAGCCCGTATAATGTTTGATAAACTTGTCATCTGCTCTGTTGCTACAACTCGGATCTGGGTCAGTGGGGGTAATGTGGCGCACCAGACAATCAGCAGCCAGGGCAAAATCAGGGTCCATCCAGAGGGCTTGCAGAATAACAAAATAATTTTCCTGTATGAATCGCGATCCGGTTTCAGTGGCGTCATTAACATTGATGTTGATTTCGCCGCATAGAGGATTCACATTGCCGGCCATTGTTGGATAATCTTTTTTGCTCTTGTGCCCAAAACGAATAGCGATATTTCCGAAATTGGAAAACACCTGTGCTTCGGGATAGCTGTATTCACTTAGCTTGAGCGCGGATTCCTGACTAAGCTCATACAAATGATCCTCACTGATATTATATGTTTCATTAAGCTTAGAAATGGTCGGTCCCGGATCGGCAATCACGTTCTTTTTCACTTCGGCCTGAAATGCGGCAGAACTCATTTTCTGTTCAACCAGTTTTTGGTAATTGGTATCTTTCGCTATCGTTTCCTGCGATGGCGGGTTTGAGCCATAGAGCTCTTGCTTTGCCTCATTTTGCGCTTTTTGCTTCGCTTGGGATGCGGCTTTCCCTTGGGTTGTTAGGCCATTCATGGGGCTTCTGACGATATAGGCATCAATGGGTTGTTTATCTGGATACGCGGCGGTTTCTGCAATCTGGCATGTCCTTGCGACAAACATGAACTGCAGGAGTGAACTGCTCTCAGGGAATTGGGGGCTGGCGATAAGGCTTTCCGCTTTCCCCAGGTATGTGCCACTGATTGCTTCGTTAAATGTCACCCAGCTATTGGTGGCAAAGTTGGAACCAAATTTGGCAACGTTTAGGGTGATAAGCTGTGCGGCGTTTAAACCTGCGTTACGGTCTCCCGCATTTAGAGGCATAAGCAAGGCAAAGAATAATATAAGCCTTGGAATGGTCCAGGTTTTATTCAGACGTTTGCCGAAGGGTGTTCCTGAAACGGCGGTTTCTGCCGTGATGGTGACTACGTAATACAGAAGGATGATCGTGGCCACATAAAAGATGCCGTAAGAATAAAAGGACAGCATGGTGTGAAGGGCTTTGTGAAAAGGATAAGGATAAATTGATGTAGTCGCCGTCATAGGATTGCCGCGGTAATCCTGACAGACCTGCATGGTTGAGATACAGGAATTGAAAATACCCTTTGTGCCGAATACCCGGTCCATAATGATAAATGCAAGATCGTTATCGGCGGGCACGGTCGTGTTGGTAAACCATGATATGGTTGTGTCGCCTGCTGCGGCTAATACAGGTTGGCTAAAGATTGCGAACGCAAAAATAATCGCCTGAAAGATAATAAGAACGAGACCTATGAGAACAGTGAAAAAGACGATAATCTGGTCGATATTTTTCATGGAAAAAACCAGATTTCCCGCGGCGGCGGCTATGATCTGACGTACGGAAAAACGTCCGAAGTTTTCTGGTTGTAAATAAGGATGTGAAGGAGGAAGTAGCCTTAGGTTCCCGTAAACTTGCGCAATTAAAAAAGCGATATTGGCGAAGCCGGAGCCGAACAACGTAAAAAGCCGCGGGATAATCCCCGGCAAAAGCGTGTATTTTAATATTTGCCCCTTGCTGATCATCAGTTTTAGCCTTTTAAGATAAAGCGCTTAAGTGCTTCCCTTCTATTTTTTCCCCATGCCGCCGATACCTTTAAGAAGGTTGTTTAGCCCGCCCCCGATAGAACCTACCGCTTGCTGGGAGCCCTGTTGCATACCGCTGACAAGTCCTTCGGTCGGATCCTCTCTAAGCTCGCCGAAGGTCTGTACGGCGTTACCGGCCCAGCGCAGGATCTTGTTTGGAATCTGGTCAATCAATTTGAAAGATGCCGAACCCATCATGTAAACGATGATGGCATATAGAACTGTGTAGAAAAATTCATCGATGGGCCCGCGGTAAAACTCGATGTCTGTCAGGTCCATTTTATCCGAACTAGGCTCCATGTTGTAACCGCCGACGTTTGAGGTAACGAGTGACATGGTTTCGTTCAATGTTTCCACGAGGGCGGCGTATATAGTGATACTGGCCAAAAGACCGAATACGATAAGGATAGGCCGCAGGAAAATTTCGAGGATCATGTAATATCCACCTTCTGCGGCCTTGCCGGGTAAACCCTCCCCATCAATCCGGATATGTGCCAGAGCCCAAAGAGGCGCGCCCAGCATCGCTTCAAAAATACCTTTCACCCAACCCGAGACGGCAAAGAAGAAGTATACAAAAGGTAGGAAAGGCACGACGTAGAAAAGAATGAAACCAACCGTAAGTGCCATCATTGCTACCGTGACGAAGAAGCTGGCAGCAGCGGTACCCATATTCCCCACAAAGCCTTGGAATGCTGCGCCGACGGCTCCCCCGAAGGCGGCTATACCGATATTTCGAATAGAGCTTTCAATCAGGGAACGGCCGATTCCTACCAATCCCGCTAGGGGGTGTGTCTCCGGGTTATTTCGTAGATTGTAAAGACCTTCAGTGCCGAAGATAAGGTTGATCATATCGGTAAAGGCGTTTTGGGTTGGTTTGATATTATCCGAACTGCTGGAATTGGTTTGGAAATACTGGTAAGCGTGATACAGTGTGGTAGCTTCGGTTTTGTATTTATCTATTGTGGCTCCTCCAGTCAGTTTGGGATCGAAAATCGAGTTAGGAGAAGTTTCCTTTTCGTGAATTTTTTTGTATTCACGAACATATTCCATGACAAACGGGTAGTGCACAGGTTTTGGAATGTTTAGTGCTGAAGAGGTTACGGCTCCGTTAAGCTCCGCCACTTTATTATACCATATCCCTGCGCCACCCCACCCCTTGTCTCTCAGATTTTGATCGACGCCGAAACCTCCTGCATTGATTTGCTCTTCGACAGCGCCCTTGCTGGTCCGTAAAATTCCCGAAAGACCGGTGGAGCCAGGATCGTTTAGAGCGGCCCGCACGTCCTCTGAATAGATATTCTGCATTTCCACGGCATAACCGCTATCTGGCTTTGTTTCTCCGACTTTGCTTTCATCTTTATAATCCGGGCAGCCCGTATGACGTATACAAGCAGTTTTATAAGCATAGTCGGGCATGGTGGCCATGCGCGGATGTTGATTGTACCAGATTTCGTAGAAGATAAACCAGTAATAGCGTTGCATGACTTCCGCGCCGGTGAGGTTGCCGCCCTTAGTCAAATAGGGCTGGTTTAAAGTCATTTTCAAGGTGCCGCAATAAGGTTTTACGAAGCCCTGATAGCGACCGAATTTTTCCTCATCCTTGACGCCGAAAGTAATCGTTAAATATTTGGATTTATCTGCGAACTCTATCATCTGTTCGTAAGAAGGAGGCGCGCTTTCCGAAACTTCTAAAGATGGTACTTTATCCTGAGGGCTTTTGACCAGATAGGGCTTTATTTCGAGATTATGTGTGAATTTTTCTACATACTTACATGTACGTGCGACATGCATGAATTGCAGGAAGGAGCTTACTTCCGGGATGTTTGGTGTGGCCACAAGTTGCTGAGAACCACTGATCAGCGTTTCTTCTTGTAATGCCTCGTTGAACAGAAGCCAGCCGTTCGTGGCAAAGGCAGAACCGTATTTGGCGGCATGCAGAACGATATATTGTGCGGAATTAAGGCCATAGCCGACTGGAACCAGAAGACCGAACGCCATCACGATACGGATGGGTGCCCATACTTTGTTAAAGCGTTTACCGAATGCGGTTCCGGTCTGGGCCGTTTCTGCTACAACCGTAATCACGAAATATCCTGCTATAAACGTGGCAATAACCAGAAGACCTGTACTGTAGATTTGAAACATCTGATGCAGACCCACATGAACAGGAAAAGGGAATACGGCTTGCGCAAAAATCCAGTCGCCGCCATCAGGCCGGGTCATCGGTTCGCCTGCGGTATTAACACAAGGAAGGTCGAGTCTTGAAACACAAGAATTAAACACATCGGGAACGCCAAACACCATATCCATCATCATATGAGCGATGTCCTGCGCTGGATTGGCGGTTACAAAGAAGCCTGAAAATCCTTCCGGTATTGCGGCCATCACAGGTTGGGAAATGAGTGATGCCGCCAGTAATGCCAGTTGTATGACAGTCATCAAAAAGCCGGCAATAATCGTAAAAAACAGGATGATCTGGTCGATGTTCTGCCGGCTGATAACAAGATTATTTGCAGCCTCTGCAATGACATGGCGTACACCAAAACGCCCCATATTGCTTTCCATCGTGTAAGGATGATTAGGCGGCAAAAGCCTTACTGATTGATAAACCAGTGCAATCAAATAGGGAATATATTGAAAACCGCTGGAAAAAAGGTCCTGAAAGCGCGGGATAATCTCGGGGAATATCGCGTATTTGAAAGCTTGCCGGAGAGTAATGCCTAGAATAATCATTTGTTACCTAGCCTCCTCCCGGTCTTTGGGGGGTAGTCTTTCCCAATTGGCCAGCAGCTTGTCCCATACCGCCGGAGGCAGAAGTTAGGGCGCCAACAGCTTGGCGTCCGATAGTCATACCGCCGATTGCGGCGTAGCGTTGCAGACCAGCAAGCGGATCCTGGTTGTTGATATCACCGAAGGCAGAGACGCCGGCACCTGCCCAGCGCAGAAGGTTATCGGGAATCTGATTGATCAGTTTGAAGGCGGATGTTGCCATCATGTAAAGTACAAACGTATAAACCAGCGTATAAAAGAACTCGTCAACCGTGCTGCGGGGGATCGGCTCTATAAAGTCTGACAGCACGATGGTGGGGTTGGCTTCGTAACCGACTGACGTTGAAAGAACAAGATCCCAGATTGAATTCAGTATGCGTGCCTGTGCGGTGAAGATGACCGTAGCGGCAATCAAGGCTATTACCGTTAGAACAGGGCGCAGGAAAATTTCCATGATCAAGAAGTATCCGTCTTTTGCAGCCTCTCCCGGCAAACCCTCACCATCAAGCCGCAAGTGCGCCATCGCCCATAAAGGCACACCGACCATGGCTTCGAAAATGGCCTTGACCCATTCACCCACCGCGAAAAAGAAGTACAGAAATGGTAGGAATGGAAGAATGTAGAACAGGATCACTCCAGCGGTCAGCCCGATAAAGGCAACTGATTGCAGGAATTGTCCCATCGCACTGGCAAGCTTACCGATTCCGTTGTTTGGACTCATGACTGAGAGCGCACCACCTAAGAAGGAGCTGGCAGAAGCACCCATTATGTTTTGAATGGCGCTTTCAACCAGACCTTTGCCGATGGTCGAAAGTTGTGCCATCGGGTGTATGTGCGCGTTTTCTTCCCTGATGCTGAAAATACCCGCCGTGCCGAAAAGAAGATTCATGACATCAAGTACGGCATTAGCTGTGTTAGTCTTGCCTTGATCGGCGTTATCCCTGCCGCCGTAATGCCAAAACTCATAAACATCGTTAAGAGCCGTGGCTATTTCCAAGTCGTTTTCCGTACCGATATTAGGGGGGCTATCTCCTCCGGCGAGGGGAGAATACTGATTAAGACCTCCAGAGCTTTGGTTCACACGGCGGTTGTATTCAGCCATTTTCTCCATAACCAGTGGATAGGTGACGAGCTTGGGTGTCGCCATAACAGCTGTTACAAACAGGCCGTTCAGTTTCGCGATCGTGTTATACCAGACCCCTGCGCCGCCCCATCCTAAAGCGAGAACATCATCTTTGATTTCGATGTCTGCAGTTTGAGCGTATTTGCCCCAGGCTTTTATCAAGTCGTCAAGAAAGTTTGCATTGTATAGGTCGACGACATGCTGTTTCCATTTTTGGGTAGGTAGTCCCGCAGAGGAATCTGCGCAGCTCGTGTTTTGTGTTTCTGAAGGGAAGCAGTCAGCCATATGGTCGTTTGGTTGTGTGCTACACGCAACAAAACACGATAAATCGCCGTTCGTGTCCTCGGGTTTTTTCCCTCCTATTGTGGGGTTGGGCTTGAGAGTGACCTGCATAAATCTTTGCGCGAAATCGTGGAATTCATGTTGAGAAAACCACATTTCCTTGATGTATTCGAAATATCGCCAAAGCATGTAATCAGCACCGCCGACCTCTTGTCCTTTGCCTTTGTTGGCAATATCAACGACGGGGATTCGAATTTCGCCACATGTCGGTTCTACGTATCCAGGCTCTGATTTGTAATTCTTTTCGGATTGTCTGCCGAATCTGATGATAATGTCTTGATTGTCATAAAAATCTAGCGCTTCCACATAGGTGATGCCGTAAGTTACCTGCTTGGATATCTCCTGATTTTTCATTAATGGGTTCGGTTTTTTAACCAAGTAAGGTTTAATGAAAAATCTCTCGTCGGGGGGAACGGGCAGATAGTATTTATTACCGAAGACGGTTTTATCATTGCTGTAATTATGGCCGTTTACAATTCCAATGGGTCCCTTTTGCACCCAATAGGCATAGGCGCAGGAATGCACCAGTGACATCATTTCGGTCAATATAGAGGCGTCAGCCGGTTTAGGCATTCCCACAAGGCTATCATATTCTCCCAGCGGGTTTTGTCTTCCTTGTGTAAACAGGGCATGTTCCTTGATCGCCCGGTTAAAGGTAAGCCATGTGTTGGTTGCCATGCCGGAACCGTATTTTGCCGCCGCCAAAGTGATGTACTGTGCCGAATTCAAGCCGTAATTAAGCGGTAGAAGCAGTCCGATCGCAACGATCAGGCGGATAGGCACCCAGACATTCTGAAAGCGCTGACCGAATGGAGAACCCGTTGTTGCGGTTTCCGCCGTAACCACCACGACGAAGTAAAGGAAGATCAGACAGGCAACGATCAACAATCCTTTAGAATAAAATTGGAGCAGGGAATGTAGTGCCGTGTGAAAGGGGTAGGGTATATCACCGTTTATTTTGCTGCAGACACCGGCTGGATTGCAGAAAAATTCCGGTATGCCGAACACCTTGTCGAGCAGGATGAAGGCGATGTCGTTTTGTGGATTGGCCGTAACGAAAATCGAAGCGGCTGCGGGCTGTATCACCAAAGAGTATATCAAGAATACAAATTGCATCAGTAACAGCACCGTTCCCATCAAGAGCGCAAAGAAAACGATGATCTGGTCGATGTTTTCTTTTTTGATCACCAGATGGTTGGCGGCGGCGGCAATAACATGGCGAAGGCCGTATTGCCCGATATTCTGAGGGTTCAAATAGGGGTGATTGCGTGGGAGCAACCTGACCATGGCGTAGATTTCCGCCATCAGGAAGGCGATACGCCCGAAACCGGAGGCGAACAACTTCCTTGCCCGCGGGACAACGCCGGGCAATACCACATAGGATACGATCTTTTTAGCTTGAATATGTCCCAAGAGACTGACTCACCACACTTATTTTATACTACATTATAATTATCTAAAATTTTAACTAATTTTGTCTTAATTTTTCCCCAAAAGAAGAGGACCGGAGGAGGCATGTGCTGGCGCCCGATCCTGAGACATTATCTCAAAACCGGGTTAATATATTGTTATCAAAAGCGTTTAGGTGATTATCCGGCTTTTCTCAGCGGTTTGTACTTAATGCGGTGGGGCTGGTCGGCGTCCATACCGTGGCGGCGTTTGAAGTCCGCTTCGTAATCCTGGTAATTGCCTTCGAACCATTCCACGTGGGAATCGCCCTCGAAGGCCAGAATATGGGTGCACAAACGGTCAAGGAACCAGCGGTCGTGGGAAATGATCACTGCGCAGCCGGGAAAACGCTCAATAGCTTCCTCCAAAGCGGCCAGTGTTTCGGTGTCCAGGTCGTTTGTAGGTTCGTCGAGCAGGATAACATTCGCCTCTTTTTTCAACATCTTGGCCAAATGTACCCGATTACGCTGCCCGCCGGACAGGTCTTTGACAAGCTGCTGCTGATCGCCCTTGCGGAAGTTGAATGCGGAGACATAGGCGCGGCTTTGCATCTCTACTTTGCCGAGTTTGATAATATCCACGCCGCCGGAAATTTCCTCCCAGACGGTTTTTGCGCCATCAAGGGAATCACGGCTTTGGTCGACATATCCCAGCTGCACCGTGTTGCCCACGTTGAACTGCCCGCTATCGGGTTTTTCTTGTCCCGTAATCATTTTAAACAGGGTGGATTTTCCCGCGCCGTTCGGTCCGATGACGCCCACAATGCCGCCTGGCGGCAGTTTGAAAGATAAGTTTTCAATCAGCAAATTATCGCCAAAACCCTTGGAGATATTTTTCGCCTCTATCACAAGATCGCCAAGTCGCGGCGGCGGGGGAATAACGATCTGCGCGTTGCGCTTGTCCGCCTTCTGGCTTTCGGCCAGTAAATCCTCGTACGCGCTGATACGTGCTTTGGATTTAGAGCGGCGAGCGGAAGGGCTTTGCCCCATCCACTCGCGTTCCCGCGCCAATGTTTTTTGCCGTGTGTCTTCCTCGCGCGCTTCCTGACGCAGGCGTTTTTCCTTGGCTTCCAGATAGGCGGAATAGTTACCCTCGTAAGGAATGCCGGACCCACGGTCGATCTCCAGAATCCAGCCCGTGACGTTATCAAGGAAATAGCGGTCGTGCGTGACCATGACAACCGTGCCCTTATACTCGCTCAGGAATCGCTGGAGCCATGCCACGCTTTCAGCGTCCAAGTGGTTGGTGGGCTCGTCGAGCAACAGTAAATCGGGTTTTTCGAGCAATAGCTTGCACAGCGCTACGCGGCGGCGCTCCCCGCCGGACAGATTGGTGACGGGCGCATCGCCGGGCGGGCAACGCAGGGCATCCATCGCAATCTCGATGGTGCGGTCAAGTTCCCAGCCATCGGCAGCGTCGATTTTATCCTGCAGATCACCCATCTCGGCGGTCAGCGCGTCGAAATCGGCGTCCGGCTCGCCCATGGCGGCGGCAACCTCGTTGTAGCGGTCCACCATCGCCTTGATATCGCCAAGCCCTTCCATGACGTTCTGGGCCACGGTTTTGCTTTCGTCGAGCTTGGGTTCCTGTTGCAAATAACCAACCTTGGCACCTTGCGCGGCCCATGCCTCGCCCGTGTAATCCTTGTCCACGCCGCCCATGATCTTGAGCAAGGTCGATTTACCCGCGCCGTTCGGGCCCAGAACGCCGATCTTTGCGCCGGGCAGGAAGGAAAGCGTGACGTTTTCAAGAATCTTCTTGTTGTCATAGGCCTTGGACAGGCCGCTCATCACGAAAACATATTGGTAAGATGTCATTTTCAGCTATCCTTGCAAGATCGGTTTAAACCCAACCTATCTAGCAGTTAGGCCTAGCAGTATCAAGGTTTAAGCCGTGAAATTCTCGCTATGGGTGCTATCAATGAAAGAGCCAGGTTTTCCAAAGCCGACCGCATGGTTTTTTACACAGGCTTTTTCAAGCAGGGGACGGGAGCGCGTTGCTTTATCCGACCAGTCGGTATAACATTAAATTATGAACAACCAGCCTAAAGCCAAAGCCAAGATCCTGAAAAAAGCCGAAGACATGCTGCTGAAGGGCGGTTACGCGGGCACCTCCGTCAACGATCTAGTCCGTGCGGCCGGGGTAAGCAAAGGGGCGTTTTTCCATCACTTCCCCTCCAAGGATGCCCTGACCACCCACATTCTGGAGACCTACGCGCGGCAGGATATTTTCGAACCGCTGCAGCGTCATCTGAGCGAAACCAATAGTGCGAAGCGTGCCCTTCTGAGTTGGCTTCAGGAAATATACAAAAATTACGAGGCGATGAAATTCAAGGGCGGCTCGCTTCTGGGCAATTTCGCGCTGGAGCTTTCCGATAGCGACGAAGCGGCAAGGGAGCAGCTTAAACGCCTTTTCCTTGAATGGGAAAATCAGATTACCACGGCCCTGAAAACGGTCGGGGAAAGCGGCAAACTGGCACTTGAGCCGCGTCAGGTTGCGCGGCTTATCATCGCGCAGGTACAGGGCGTGATCATGACGGCCAAGGTACACAAGGATAAAAACCGTGCTGCACGCGAATTTATGGCGGTTGGCCAGATGATCGAACAGCTTATTAAAGACTAACCTCAATGAGCGAAGGACTAATCAAAGGCGAAGACGGGCTTACCCGCTGCTGGTGGCATGGCGGCGATGCAGAGTATATCCGCTACCACGATGAAGAATGGGGGCGCCCCGTACGTGAGGATGTACGCCTGTTTGAAAAAATGTCGCTCGAGGGGTTTCAAGCGGGCTTAAGCTGGCTCACCATCCTGCGCAAGCGGGAAAATTTCCGCAAGGCCTTTGCCGGTTTTGATTATAAAAAAATCGCCAGATTCACCGAAAAGGACATAGAGCGCTTGCTTGCCGATTCCGGCATTATCCGTCACCGCGGCAAGATAGAGGCAGTCATTAGCAACGCGCAAAAACTACCCGCCGTTATCGATGAACACGGGTCGTTTGCCGCGTATATCTGGTCGTTCGAACCAGGACGTACGGATAAACGTACGGGCCGTACGGACATCCCCGGGCAGACGCCGGAATCGCTGGCACTGTCGAAAGATTTGAAAAAACGCGGTTTCAAATTTGTTGGTCCGACCACCATGTACGCTCTGATGCAGGCCATGGGCATGGTTAACGACCACCTGAAAGGGTGCCATTGCCATGGCGAAATTGAAAAAATACGCCGTGATTTTGAGCGGCCTCAAACTTATCTGTCATCCTGACCGAGGCGATAGCCGAGTGGAAGGATCTCAAAGCTTGTGAAAGAGATCCTTCGACTACGTCCGCTTTCGCTTCGCTGCAACGTGACTTTGCTCAGGATGGCGAGAGAAGTTAATTTGCCAAAACCACCCGAACGCGCTACTCTTTTTCTACTGAATTTAGCAAAAAAGGACACCAATCATGGCCGATAGTGCGGACGAAAGCGCCCCCTCACAGGTTTCCATGCGTGAGGCTACGCGCTATCGTTCCCGCTTTTCCGGTCACGGTGGGTCGCTGGGCGCTTCGGGTTACCGCGAGATCAGCGATGATCCCGATAATTGCGAATTCCTGCAAAAACCCGGCGACAGCGTTGCCATTTCCCCCGGCAAGGAGGGCTTCGATTTCCTCCTGATCGGGGTGGAATGGGACAATGTGGTGATTGAAAAACGTGGCTTTTTAGGCAGTTTACTGGGCAAACTTCGTAAGCAGGGGGTCGATCTCGACCTTGGCTGTTTGTACGAAATGGAAGACGGTAGCCGGGGCGCGATTCAGGCCTTTGGTGATAAATATGGCGCTTTCGAAACCGCGCCCTTTATGCAGCTTTCCCGCGATGACCGTACCGGCGACAGTCAAGGGTTCGATGAATATATCGCAGTAAACGGCACGATGTGGAGCAAGATCAAACGTGCACTGATCTATATTTACATTTACGAGGGCGCGCCGACATGGAGTGAGATCCGCCCCCAGATCGTGGTGGACGTTCCCGGAGAAAGCGACCTTGTCGTGACACTGGGTGCACATAATGACGCCTTGCCGATCTGCGCTGTGGGCGGGATAGAGAACGTACGCGGCGGCATTAAGCTGACCAATTATACCGAATATTTCCCCGGTCACGAGGAAATGGACCGCGCTTTCGGTTTCGGTTTAGAGTGGGGCGACGGGAAGAAGAATTCCTGAGCTATCAGGTGTATTTGCAGCGTATATCTCTGTCAGCCACGGCACTAGACAAGTCTCGCTTCTAAATCTTCAATGAGTTCGCACAGACATTGTTGAATATCTTCCATACTCACAGCGCCGCTTGCGATAGCAAACTCCGCCAGAGGCGATGCTTGCGGTTTTACGCGCAAAAATTCGCTGTGTTTAGGGACTTTTATTTCCTCAAAGGCCAATAATACCCTTGGTTTTACATCTTTCAAATCACCAGAGTTCTCTATGGCTTGTGCAATTATTGCAGTTGCTATGGCTTCACCGAATTCCCTCTGTGCTGCACTATTGAAGGCGCTGATGAGGTTTCCTATAAGTTCCGGATTGCCCTGAAGAAAACTTGCGAGTTTGGAAGAGACAGGAACCTGAATATTACCACCTACAGCAATCTTTTTAGGCGGTGCGGGCAATACAGGTACGGCCACTTCAGGTCCTATTTCCGCTATTCTTCGAATGTCGGTATCAAAGTAAAAGGGCTCAAAAAAGCGGCCATCAAGCATGTCGAAATCAAGGCCGTTTGCATTTAGGAAGTCCCTTAATCTTTTAATGCTCGTATCCGCAAGGCTGTTAAAGGCAAAGCGTTTAACATTTTTTTCTTTACGGTGATCGCCGACATAAAAGCATAGAAGTTGAGCAAGGTATCTTATGTGGTTGTCTTTACACACCCGTAAAATTCTTCCGCCCAAATGGTCCTGTAAATTTTGTATCTCAACAAGGAGTAGAGCGTTTCCTTTTAGGCGTTCAGGAAAGGGCGGATGTTCAGTCATAACGGTATCCCAAAAAAATAAGAAAGTAGTTTTTCATACGGGTAAGTTAAAATTATGTCAACAATAAGATTTGGAGCCGTCATTGTCAGCTTCTTTATTATCGGTATAATGCGGAACAAAGATTTTTAATTTTTAACTCTCCGGTTTTTCATGCATTTCATACCCATTGATACCCCTTTATTAGCCTTTCTGGCCATGACGGTCGGTTTTATATTTCTCATCAAGGGGGGAGATTGGGTAGTCGAATCGGCCGTCTATGTCGCGCGCAATTTCGGTCTTTCGCCGCTTATCGTGGGCTTTACCATCGTGGCGTTCGGGACGTCCCTGCCGGAATTGCTGGTCTCGGTTCTGGCCAATCTGGAGGGATCTCCGGGCATTGCGATCGGTAACGTGCTGGGTTCCAATATCGCCAATGTCCTGATGGTGATCGGGACGGCGGCGCTGTTTACGCCGCTTGTCACAACATCAAAGGCGATTATTAAGGATCTTGTGATGATGATTGCAGTTACGGCCTTGTTCGCCGGGTTGATGCTCTACGGCGAGATTGGCAGAATGGCCGGAGTTCTCATGATTGCCCTGCTGGTTGTGTATGTGTTTTTCCAGTACCGCATGGCGGTCAAGGGCGAGCTGCCGAGCGATGCCGCCGAAGAGGGGCCGGATTTTAAGAACAAATATATGCCTTATTTGCTGTTGCTTCTTGGTCTTGCCGGTCTTGCCATCGGGGCGGAGTTTCTTGTTAAAGGCGCAAGGTTTAGCGCGACCTATATCGGCGTGCCTGACGCCGTTGTGGCCTTGAGCGTGATCGCACTGGGTACTTCTTTGCCCGAGCTTTCGACCTCCATTATTGCCGCGCGTAAGGGGCATAGCGAAATGGCGCTGGGCAACGTGATTGGCTCCAACGTATTTAATATCCTGATGATTATGGGTCTTACTACGGCTATCAAACCCATTCTGGCCGGTTCTTTCGCGGCCCAACTGGTGGATTTCGACATATGGATGACCGTGGCCGTTAGTCTGGTGTTTACGATTATCCTTCTTGCGTTCAATAAGATCAGCAGGCCTGTCGGCGGCATTTTCGTGGCCGCCTATGTTCTTTATAATATTTATATTTACGCCATTTATGTGACCCCCTGACGTTATTTTTTGTTATACTTGGTCAGGTAACTAAGAGGTTTTAAGTATTCCCATGTCCGATGATTTTTTCGATACCCGGTATGAAGGCAAGGAAATATCGCTCAGCGACAACCGCGTGGGCCCCGGCGACGATATCAATATCACCGCCAAAGACCCCACTATGACCTCCATCGTGATGGGGCTCGGTTGGGATTTAAACGCCTTTACCGGCGGTGACATCGATCTGGACGCCAGTTGTCTGCTCCTTGATAAGCACGGTAAAACCAAGGAGGACGAGCATTTCGTATTCTACAACAATCTTCAGGCCTGCGGCGGCGCGGTCACGCATAACGGCGATAATCGTACCGGAGCGGGGGACGGTGACGATGAAACCATTTCCCTTGATTTGAAGGGTATTCCGTTTGATATCGTACGAGTCTCCTTTGTCATTTCCATTTACCAGGCTTATGAGCGCGAACAGAATATAGGCATGATCAAAAATGCTTTTATCCGGTTGGTGAACGCGGCCAATTCCCATGAAATTCTGCGCTATGATCTTACAGATCAACTGGCCGACCGTCAGGAAACGGCCATGGTCGTTGCCCATCTGGACCGCGAGGGACCAAAATGGCATTTCCGTCCCCAGGCGACGTTCATTGAAAAAGGTCTGGGCCAAGTGGCCGGAGAGACCGGCATTATCGTCCAGCACGGAGAATAATTTTTTTTAAGGCTCGTCCTAGTTCGTTTGCTCGGATTTAAGGGGGAGGGGTATATCCCCACTGATTTTAAACGATATTCCTTTAGTTCGTTGGTAATTGGCCAAGAGCTTGACCAATTATAATGAAGCACAAAGAGGGTATTTTTCTATGCTTATATTCCTATAAACTCGCGGTTTTGTCAAGGAGATTGGCAGTACCTTAATTTGAAAATATTCTTAAAATCGTCATTGCCCGGTTCATCCGGGCAATCCACGGATATAAGGCAATACTCCGCCTATGGAGCAATGGATCACCCGCATGAAGCGGGTGATGACAAAAAGGGGAGTAAAATGTTCAAAACTTAGAGACTAGAGGGGGATTGCAGCTTTACATCCCGCGCTTGTTCATTCCCAAAAGATTTTCCGGTTTGATTTTCGGGGATTTACGTCCGATCTTGCCGCGCTTGCCGCCTCCCCAGAAATCATCGTCCTTCAGGTGTTTTTCAATCAGGGCGTCGATATCGGGAAGCTCGCCCATGAGCATGGCTTGCACACATGCGGTGAAAAATTCGCAGCCCTTACCCTCCCAGTCATGAATTTCATTGACGTAGTTTTCACCCTTCACGGTCAGGTAATGCGGTGTCCATTTATCATCAATCACGGGATGCGCACGCATTAACAAGATTTGTTCGCGTCCGCCGGAAGAAGAGCCTTCTCCGCTTTCTTCTTCGGTTTCGTCTTTCAGGAACTGGATTTCAGCTTCCAGATCATCTCCGCCCGGACCCATACGCACCTCGGCGCTACAGGTCGTAGCCTTTTCCTCGTCGTAATGGAACCATGGCGCGGTTTCGTAGGGCGATAACGCGTGATCGACGCCGAGTTTCTCGCAAAGCTCTTTTAACGGAATTCTCATATTTTCACTTTAGCAGAATTTGCCCGCGCGGGAATAGGGAGAAACTACCAAATGTCATCCTGAGCGAAGGCGCGAAGCGCCGGAGCCGAAGGATCTAGAAAAGAGGCGTCATTCCGGCGAAAGCCGGAATCCGGTCGTTTGCGGGACGCGATCCCGAATCAAGTCCGGGATGACGCCTCATTCTTTTTAGATCCTTCAGGGCTGAAGCCCTTCAGGATGGCAATAAAAAGATAAAGGGTCAGAACAATGTCTGCTGGCGGGAATTTTTGGCCGTCGCCAATTTCGGCTTTTTGGCGGCGGGTGGTTTGGCGCCTCCGGCGATAACCGCATCCACACTATCGTCATGGAATTGGACACGTACATCTTGTCCGGCTGTCGTCTCGCCTGCGCTCATCAGAGGTTTGCCGTCTTTATCATACACGGCGGCATAGCCGCGTTTCAGTACGTTTTTGAAGGAGTACGCCTCTAACATACGGCTGTAATGTTCGATCTTTTGCGTCCGTTCCTTGGTCACGAGCGGCGCGGTGCGGGCGAGTTGCTCGCCCCAGCGTTTGAGCACGGTATCGGCGCGATCCAGAATGGCGGATGGGTGGCGGAGTTGTGCGCCCAGTTGCACGGCGCGGGTATTGCGCGCGGCTAGATAGCTGGAATAGGAAGCGGTGAGTTTATGGGCAAGGTGGTCGAGTTTCTGGGATTTGATCTCCAGCAATTTCGCCGGATCGCCCAGCCGCGCCGCGCTGTTTTCCACGCGGCGGCGGTAATCCGATAACTGGCGGTTCAGCGCCGTATGCAACCTGGCCTCGTCGTCGAGTACTTGCGCGTATAATTGCGCGCGGATCGGTACGGCCATTTCCGCCGCCCCCGTCGGCGTGGGGGCGCGCAAGTCGGCGGCGTAATCGCAGAGCGTGGTGTCGGTTTCGTGACCTACGGCGGAGATGACGGGAATTTGGGAAGCCGCTACGGCGCGTACGACCGCTTCCTCGTTAAACGGCATTAAATCCTCCAGCGAGCCGCCGCCGCGCGCGACGATCAGAACGTCGGGGCAGGCAAGGCCGTGGCGTTCGATGGTCTGGAACCCTTCAATCGCCGCGGCGATCTGGGTTGCCGCGCCCTCGCCTTGCACCAATACGGGCCAGAGCAGGACGTTACGCGGGAAACGGTCGGCAAGGCGGTGCAAAATATCGCGGATCACCGCCCCGGTCGGTGAAGTAATCACGCCGATCGTGCGGGGTAGGAAGGGCAGCGGGCGTTTACGTTCAGCGGCGAACAGTCCTTCGGCGGCGAGTTTTTTCTTGCGCTCTTCCAGCATTTTAAGCAGCGCGCCCTCGCCCGCCAGCTCCATGGATTCGATAATAAGTTGATATTTTGAGCTGGCCGGATAGGTGGTGATGCGGCCCGTGCAGATGACCTCCAGCCCCTCTTCGGGTTTTACCGAAAGCTTTGAAACCGAACCCTTCCAGCATACGGCATCAATCGTGGCGTTTTCGTCTTTCAGATTGGTGTAAAGATGGCCCGAGCCCGGAATGGTGACGCGCCCGATTTCCCCGCGCACGCGTACGCGCCCGAAATTATCTTCCAGCGTTTTCTTGAGAGAAAAGGCAAGATCCGAGACGCTGAATTCGGGGACGTTGGTTTTGATGTTTTCGCCTTGGGTCATGGGCAAAGTATGGTAAAATGCTGCGTTTAAAAGCAAGGGCTTTATTTGTATCACAGGTATTCTAGAATCGTCATCCCGGGCTTGTCCCGGGATCCATTGATCCGCAGGGCGTAATGTTGAGGAATGGATTCCGACCTTCGCCGGAATGACGAAACGGGGAAGTTTATGAACGTACTTTCAAACCATCTCTATAAAGGCGAGAGCGAAAGCGTGGCGGCGCTTTTAAAGGCTCTGCCGTGGCCCGCAAGCCTGGCCGAGGAAGTGCAGCGCGAGGCCTTGCAATTGGTGGAACATATCCGCCGTTCCAAGCGCCGTGTGGGCGGGCTAGAGGCATTTTTGCAGCAATACGCGCTGGATACGGAAGAGGGGCTGGCGCTGATGTGCCTTGCCGAGGCGCTTCTGCGCATTCCCGACAGCGCGACGCGTAACATGCTGATCCGCGACAAGATCGCGGCGGCGAACTGGCTGGCGGCGGCGGGGGATTCCAGCGACTGGATCGTGAAGGCCTCCGGCGTCGGTCTGATGCTGGGCCGCGCGACGCTGGGCAGCGTGGTCTCGAAACTGGGCGAGCCGGTGATCCGCGAGGCGATGGTGGCGGCCATGCGCGTGCTGGGCCAGAATTTCGTGCTGGGCCGCGATATCGAGGAAGCGTTTAAAAATGCAAGAGCCTTCGAGGAAAAGGGATACCGCATGTCCTATGACATGCTCGGCGAGGGGGCACGCACACGCGAAGATGCGGGGAAATATTACCAGTCTTACCGCGAGGCGATTACCTATATCGGCAAGCATGCGGACAAGGAGCCGGGCAGGCGGGCCGGGATTTCGGTCAAGCTTTCCGCGCTTCACCCGCGCTATGAATACGCGCAGAGCCATGACGCCTTGCCCGAGATGATCGAGATCGTAAAGGCGCTGGCCGCGCACGCGTCGGCGAAAAACGTGGCCATGACGATCGATGCCGAAGAATCGGAACGGCTTGAAATGTCGCTGCGGATTATCGAGGCGGTCATGGCCGATAAGGCGCTTACCGATTGGGAGGGGTTCGGCATGGCGGTGCAGGCCTATCAGAAACGCGCCCTGCCGTTGATCCAGCATATGGAGGGCGCGGCGAAATCCACCCGCCGCCGTTTGCAGATGCGCCTTGTGAAGGGGGCGTATTGGGACCGCGAGATCAAACAGGCGCAAATTTTCGGCTTGCCCGATTACCCGGTTTATACGCGCAAAGCCAATACGGATTTATCGTTTCTGGCCTGTGCGCATGTGATGCTGAGCGGCAGCGATCATATCTATCCCATGCTTGCCACCCATAACGCGCACAGCGTGGCGGCGATTTTGAAAATGGCGGGCAATTACCGCGATCACGATAAGAAAAAGTTTGAGTTCCAGCGTTTGCACGGTATGGGCGAAGCGCTGTACGACCATGTAATCGCCGAGCGCGGCGCCCCGGTCAGCGTGTATGCGCCCGTCGGCCCGCATCAGGATTTGTTGGCTTATCTGGTGCGGCGCTTGCTTGAAAACGGGGCGAACAGCTCTTTCGTCAATCGTTTGCTGGATGAAATCGTTCCTGCTTCCGAGCTGGCGCGCGATCCCGTCAAGGCGGCGGTGGAAAGCGAGACAAAACGCCATCCGCGTATTGCGCTACCCAAAGATATTTACGGCGCGCGGCGGGTGAACTCCGCCGGGCTGGATCTGAATGATGAGGCGGCGCTGACGCCCCGTTTGGCCGCGATTAAAAAACACGGCTCGCCCTACCGCGACGTGCCGGATGTGCCGCAAGCAAGCGCGGCGGATATAGAGCGAGCGTTCGGCAATGCCGCGATTGCCTTTGCACATTGGGCCGAAGTATCGGCGGAAAACCGTGCAAGGGCGCTGGAAAAATGCGCCGATCTGATCGAGGAAAACGCCGCCGAGCTGATGGCGCTTTGCGTGTATGAGGCGGGCAAGACGCTGCCCGACGCGCTGGCCGAAATTCGCGAGGCCGTGGATTTTTGCCGCTATTATGCTGCGCGGGGCCGTGATGATTTCAGCGAGGAAGGCACGTTAATGCAGGGACCGACGGGGGAGCGTAACCGCCTGATCCTCGAGCCACGCGGCACGTTCGTTTGCATCAGCCCATGGAATTTTCCGCTGGCGATTTTCACCGGGCAGGTCGCCGCCGCGCTGATGGCGGGTAATTGTGTGATTGCTAAGCCCGCGGAGCAGACCCCGCGCATTGCGCAGCTTGCGGTTAAGCTCATGCACCGGGCGGGGATTCCATCCGCCGCGCTCCAGCTTTTATGCGGTGACGGCAAAACAGGCGCGGCGATTGTGGCGCATAAAGCCGTGGCGGGCGTGGCCTTTACCGGTTCCACCGTGGCGGCGCATTCGATCAACCGGGCCTTAGCGGCCAAGGACGGGCCGATTGTGCCTCTGATCGCCGAAACGGGCGGGCAAAACGCGATGATCGTTGATTCTTCCGCTCTGCCCGAACAGGTGGTGGATGATGTGATTACATCGGCGTTCGGATCTGCGGGCCAGCGTTGTTCGGCGCTGCGTGTTCTCTACCTTCAGGAAGATACGGCGGATAAGATTATAGAGATGCTGAAAGGAGCGATGGCGGAATTAAAGATCGGCGAGCCGGATAAAATCTCCACCGATATCGGCCCGGTGATTGATGAGGAGGCTTGGCAGGCGCTGGAGGATCACCGCAAGAACCTTGAGAAGATCGGCAAGCTGATCGCCGAAACGCCGATGCCCAAAGGGCTGGGCAAAAAGCGGAATTATTTCGCGCCATGCGCGTATGAAATTCCGTCTATGAAGGTGCTGGATGGCGAGCATTTCGGCCCGATCCTTCATGTCGTGCGCTACGGCGTGAAAGATACCAATGACGTGATCGAGGAAATCAACGCCAGCGGTTTCGGCCTGACCTTCGGCCTACACAGCCGGATCGATAGTTTTACGCATCTGGTGGCCCGCCGGATCAAGGTGGGTAACGTGTATGTCAACCGCTCGACCATCGGTGCGGTGGTGGGCGTACAGCCCTTCGGCGGGCGGGGCCTGTCAGGTACGGGGCCGAAAGCGGGCGGGCCGCATTACCTGCCGCGCTTTGCGACCGAAAAGGTCATCAGTGTGGATACCACCGCCGCAGGGGGCAATGCCTCTCTTGTATCTTTGGGCGAATGACGCCAATATAACCCCACGGTTGTCATCCCGTTGGCGCCCTGCGAAGCAGGGCTTGCACGAACTGGATCCATAAAGGTGTGCAGCGAAGCTGCACTCATATGGATTCCGGCAGTTTAATCCTCCTTCGCCAAGGCTCCGGAGGACGCCGGAATGACGAAGAGGTTTAGCATTTAAGGAGTAAAACCATGAAACTATTACTGGTCGGTTCCGGAGGCCGCGAACACGCACTGGCTTGGGCGCTTTCAAAATCACCGTTATGCGATGCGCTTTACGTTGCGCCCGGCAATGCGGGGATGGAGGAATGCTGCGAGTGTTTTGATGTAGCCGTAGACGATTTTGACGGACTTGTAAAGCTGGCCAAGGACAAGGCGGTGGACCTTGTCGTCGTTGGACCGGAAGGGCCGCTGGTGGCCGGACTGGCCGACCGCATGCAGGAGGCAGGCTTCAAGGTATTCGGCCCCAGCACGGCGGCAGCGCGGCTGGAGGGCTCCAAGGGTTTCATGAAAGATATTTGCGCGAAATACGATATTCCCACCGCGCGTTACGGGCGCTTTAGCGACATTGAAAAGGCCGAAAAATTTATCCGCGATACCGGCGCGCCGATTGTGGTGAAGGCCGACGGTCTGGCCGCAGGCAAGGGTGTGATTATCGCGCAGACCGAGGAAGAAGCGATTGCAGCGGTCAAGGAAATGCTTTCCGGCGCGGCGTTCGGCGCGGCGGGGGCTCAAGTCGTGATCGAGGAATTTATGGACGGCGAGGAGCTTAGCTATTTCGCGCTGGCCGACGGCAAGACGATGCTGCCCCTCACTTCCGCGCAGGATCACAAGCGCGCCTTTGACGGCGACGAGGGGCCGAATACGGGCGGCATGGGAGCGTATTCCCCCGCCCATTTCATGAGTGCGGAGCTGGAGGAAAAAATCCTGCACCGTATCATACAGCCCACCATCAAGGCGATGGCCGCAGAAGGCGCGCCGTTTACCGGTGTGCTGTATGCGGGCCTCATGGTTATGCGCGGCGAGCCGTATTTGATCGAATATAACGTACGCTTCGGCGACCCCGAATGTCAGGCGATGATGATGCGCCTGAAGGGTGATCTGGTCGAAATTCTGAACGCGGGCGCGGAAGGGCGGCTGGACGAGATCATGGGCAAGGTAACATGGGCCGATGAAACCGCGCTTTGCGTGGTGATGGCGGCCAATGGTTACCCCGGAAGCTACAAGAAAGATACCGTGATCAAGGGCGTGGAACAGGCCGATAGCGACGATGCGGTTGTGTTCCATGCTGGCACCAAGCGCCGCGAAGATGGCGAGCTGGTCAGTATAGGCGGGCGCGTTCTGGGCGTCACCGCGATGGGTAAAACCGTGGCCGAGGCGCGGGACCGCGCTTATGACGCGGTTGATAAGATCGACTGGCCCGACGGTTTTTGCCGCCGCGATATTGCCTGGCGGGCGCTGGAGAAGGAAAAAGCAGCCTGATTTTCTACGCTTCTGACTTTTCCCCTCCCCCTCAAGGGGGAGGGTCAGGGTGGGGGTGTTGGATGTCGTTTTTAAAATTTCGATTCTAAACCCTCCCCTTAATCCCCTCCCTAAGGGAGGGGAAAGTATAAAGGCCAGTTGCTTGCGGCGGAATTACTCAATAAGGAATAATCATGACACTCGTATTCATTAAGGGATTCCTGCTGGGCGCGGGATTGATTATCGCGATCGGGATTCAGAACGCGTTTATCCTGCGCCAGGGTATCAAAAAGCGCCATGTTTTCGTTAGCGCGTTGACGGCATCGCTTTGCGATATGGCGCTGATCACGGCGGGCGTGCTGGGTTTTGGTGCGGTGATCCAGAGCCATCCGGAAAGTCTGGCCCTCATTAAATGGGCGGGGGCGGCGTTCCTGTTCGTCTATGGCGTAAAAGCTTTCGCCAGCAGTTTGAAAACCGAATCCCTGCGCGACGAAAAGGCAAAGGGCATGGGCCGCAATGCCGGAGCGGGGCAGACGGTACTCATCATTTTGGGGGTGAGCCTTTTAAACCCCCACGTCTATCTTGATACGGTGGTTCTTCTGGGCGGCCTGAGCAGCGCGTACGGCGTGCCGGAGAATTATATTTTCGGCCTTGGCGCGATGAGCGCTTCTTTCTGCTGGTTCTTCGCGCTCGCGTACGGTGCGCGGCTGCTTGCTCCGCTATTCGAAAAACCCCGCGCTTGGCAAATACTCGATGTGTTGATCGGCTTGATTATGTGGGCCATTGCCTTAAATCTGGTTTGGGGCGATATTATCGCGGCATTCGAATGATAACGGGGAGCATTTTTCAATGAGCATCAAACTTCTGTTTTTCGCGGGCAGCAGCCGCAAGCAATCGTATAACAAAAAACTGGCGCTGGCCGCCTATGAATACGCGGTTTCCAAGGGCGTAGAAGCAACCTTCGCCGATCTCATCGATTATCCCATGCCGATTATGAACGAAGATCTGGAGGCCGAGGAAGGTATGCCGGAAAAAGCGATCGCGTTCAAAAAATTGATGGCCGGGCATGACGGGTTTTTCATTGCCACGCCGGAATATAATTCGATGTTCCCGCCCCTGCTGAAAAACACCATCGACTGGTGTACGCGTACGCATGAAGAGAGCGAGCCGTCCCTGATCGCGTTCAAGGGTAAAATTGCGGGGCTTGCCGCCGCGTCTGAAGGGGCGCTCGGGGGTATTCGCGTGCTGCCCGTACTGCGCCAGCAGCTTCAGAATATTTCCGTGATGGTGGTTCCCAATCAATTGGCTTTGTCTGCCGCGCATGAGGCATTCGACGATAAGGGCGGCCTTGTGAAGGACAATCAGCGCAAGATGCTCCACGGCGTGGTTGATCAATTGATCGAGACGACGAAGAAGATGAAGGGTTAGGCGGGAGCCGCCCCTTCGGGTTCTGCGGGAGCGGGAGGATGATGTTTTTCCCACTCACCCAGAAGCTTTTCTCCCGCAGCCATCACTTCCATGTGAATAGAATCTATCTCGGGATTGCGAACCAGAATAAAAGCGTTTGTCGTAGGCAGGTTGATCCCCTCTAACACCGTATCCAGCGGTTTTCCTCCATATTTATGGCCGTTTTCGAGCCCTTTCATTTTGGTGGTTGAAACGTCGAGTTCGTAAGCGATCATGAAAATGGCTTCTCCATTCTTATTGTTTGTTGCCAGCAAAATAACATGAACAGGATTGTCTAGATCGCGTTCGGTGATCGGTTGCAAATCGCAGAATGTCACAAGCTCTTCCAGTAGCGCTTGTTTTTGGGCGGCAATATCGCGCAAATAGGTTGCGCGCGCTTCCAGGTTTTCCGCCGCGCGGGTTATCACTTTTTGCATGGTGTCTTCATCCATGACCTGTAAACCTCCGGCGCTTTTTCCTTCGCGTTGATCGGTCAGAAGCAAAGGGGCCTGCGCCGTTCCAATGCGCAGGGCATCGTTGCGCTGCGCGACGGCAAGGGGGACTTCGCCGGCCTTAATGCGTTTCAGTTCGGTTTCTACGTGTTCGGCGTAAGCATCGGCGCTCATCAGGCGTCGTGACCCTGTATCGCCTTTCTGCAAGTATCCGATTTTGGCCCAGCCGGCGTCTTCCAACAAACTTAAATAGGTAAGCTTTGCGGTTAAGGCCTCTTTGTACATTGCCCGTATCTGCTCGTTACCCGGCATAGTTTCAAAGAGGGCTTTAGTCCGTTGAAAGGCTTCTTCGCTGAATTGCGTGTGCTGTTTTATTCCTTGCTCTAAAGCGGACATATCAGGTTCTTTATCGCCCAAAAGGTTGTCGAGGCTGAAGAATTCTGTTTCGCCGTCGAGAGGTATTATTTGTGCGCCGCTTTGTGAAACCAGACGGGGGTCTTTCTCGTAAAACGCGGCAAGCCGTTCGTTGTAAAGTGGCCTAATTTCATCGTTCAGAAGGATGGAGGCTGATTTCTCGATCTTATCCCGGTTTCTTTCCGCGGCCTCCTTAAAACTGCCGCTTAAAGAGGCAACCCTGTCGGGGTGAAAAAGCGCGCGGGCATGTTTAAACGCCCTACGAATAGTTCTTAAATCGGATTCCGGGCCGATCGTAAAAAAACCAGGATGGCTTTCCGGGTTGTCCGGGGACGGTTTGGAGGCGTCCTGCTCCCTAAGTGTGATATCTATGCCCTGAATCCGGTTTTCTGTATCGACGGCTATTGTTATGTGGGCATCCTGTATCAGGTCTAAAGCAATTTCTCTTTCAAAATGCTCACGCAGGAATGTATTGATAACCGCGTAATGATCGGTGATGTAATGTACGCCGTCGATGGAATCCATGCTGATCTCCTGTACGCATAAAATATTATGGATTGTTTTACGGCGTAATTTTATGGAATGTCAAGCGTGTAAGTTAGCGCTTACCCTTAAAAAACTCGCGCAGAATATCGCCGCATTCATCGGCGAGGATGCCGCTTGTTACTTCCGGTCTGTGGTGGCAGGTGGGTTGGTCGTAGAATTTTGCCCCGTGCAGGACGCCGCCGCCTTTGGGGTCGGGCGCGCCGATCACCAGCCGCCTAATGCGGGCAAAGGAAATCGCAGCCGCGCACATCGTGCAGGGCTCCAGCGTGACATACATATCAAACTGCGGAATGCGCTGCGCTCCCGTCATTTTACACGCGGCGCGGATGAGCAGCATTTCGGCATGGGCGCTAGGATCGTTCATCTCGCGCGTACGGTTTCCGGCCTCGGCGATAATATCGCCCGTCTTGGGGTCGACCAGCACGCCGCCGATGGGAACCTCGTCCCGCGCGGCGGTGGCTTTTGCCTCTTCCAATGCGGCCTGCATATATATATGGTCTGGCTTCATGAGCGCAGATAATCATAAAACCGAAAGAATAGCAAAGCGTATGGCGCGGGCGGGCCTGTGTTCGCGGCGCGAGGCCGAGCGCTGGATCGAGGCGGGGCGCGTGACCGTCAACGGCGAGGTGATCAATTCCGCTGCGCTGAACGTATCGGATAGCGATAAAATCTATGTCGATAGAAAACCGTTGCAAGGCAAGGAGGAAACGCGGCTGTTCCTCTATCACAAGCCTGCGGGACTGGTGACAAGCGCGCGCGATGAGAAGGGCCGCGATACGGTGTTTGACGCTTTGCCCAAAACCATGCCGCGCGTGGTGTCGGTCGGGCGGCTGGATATGAATACGGAAGGGCTGTTGTTGCTGACCAATGACGGCGAGCTTTCGCGGTTTCTGGAATTGCCCTCCACAGGCTGGAGCCGGAAATACCGCGTACGCGTGCACGGCAAGGTGAACGAGCAGCGCCTTGCCCAGCTTAAAGACGGTATCAAGGTCGAGGGCGTTCATTATAAATCCATCGAGGCGAGCCTTGATAGCGTACAGGGTGCCAATAGCTGGCTCACCATCGTTTTGCGCGAGGGCAAGAACCGTGAAATCCGCCGCGTGATGGAGGCGCTGGGACTGAAAGTGAACCGACTGATCCGCACTTCTTACGGGCCGTTCCAGCTTAATAAACTGGAAAAAGGGGCGGTGGAGGAAGTAAAGCCGCAGGTGCTGCGCGATCAGGTGACGAAGTTTTTCAAAGGGCGCGGGGGATGAGAATTACAAAATACGTCATCCTGACCGACCCCGGACTTGTTCCGGGGGAGTCGAAGGATCTCCTTAAGTGGTATGAGATCCTTCGACTACGTCCGCTTTCGCTTTGCTACAGCGTGACTTCGCTCAGGATGACGGGATTGGTGAGAGGATGAGAATAGTAGCCGGGCAATATGGCGGGCGCAGGCTGGAAGTGCCGAAAGGGCGCGATATCCGCCCGACTTCCGATAAAGTGCGCGGGGCGATTTTTAACGCTCTGCGTTCGAGAGGCGCGGTGGAGAATGCGCGCGTACTGGACGCGTTTTGCGGCACCGGCGCGCTGGGGCTGGAGGCTCTTTCGCAAGGCGCGGCGCATTGTACGTTTTTGGATAAGGCGAAGGATTCACTCGCGCTGGCCAAGGTTAATGCACAGGCGCTGGGCTTATTATCTCCGTCATTGCGAGGAGCGCAGCGACGCGGCAATCCAGCAATGCAAGAGGGTTCCTTAGATTGCTTCCCCCGGCTCAGAGGCCGGGGTCGCAATGACGAGAAGGACGTAGAATTTCTTTTAAAGGATTCATCGAAACTCGGCGCATGCCCATCCGATCCGTTTGACCTCGTTTTTCTCGACCCGCCGTATAATCAGGATCTGGTGAGCGCGGCCCTTACCGACCTATATGAGGGTAACTGGCTTTCAAGCGAAGCCGTTATCGTGATTGAGGCGGAAAAAAGATGGGGCGGTGAAATCCCGCCCCATTATAAAATTATAGATGAAAAAACCTACGGCGATACGAAGGTGATATTTTTGCACTATAAACAGTAACCAAAATTTTTGACACGGAATGCAGGGCGGTCACGGAGGCTTTCATGAATGTCATCCCGGGCTTGTCCCGGGATCCATTTACCAGCCCGGCGTGATCGGAAGAATGGATTCCGGCCTTCGCCGGAATGACATTGTGGTAAATTACGTGTCACACTCATCCAATCATCCCGCCGTAAACCAGCCCCAGAAGCGCGATCCCGAGAATGATCCGGTAAATGGCGAAGATTTTGAAATCGGCGCGGGCGAGCCATTTCATCATCAGGTGAATGGCGAGCAGGCCGGAGGCGAAGGAAATCGTGGCGCCCAGCACGGCGTCCATGGTCAGGCGGGCATCGTCCATTTTGATCAGGCTGACGGTTTCCAGCAATCCGGCCCCCGCAATGGCGACGATGGCGAGCAGGAGGGAAAAACGCGCGGCATCCGTGCGGTTATAGCCGAAAAACCGCGCCGCGGTCATGGTGATGCCGGAACGGCTGGTGCCCGGTACTAGCGCCAGAACCTGCGCGAGGCCGATCATCAGGGCGTGCAGGGGCGTCATGGATTCCAGCGGTTTGTCGGCGGGCTTTTTAGCGTCCACCACCCAGAGTAGAACGCCGAAAACGAGTGTCGTCCAGCCGATAATCTCCACCGCATGGCCCCAGAAAAACTCGTAATGATGCATGGCGAAGCCTGCGGCGATGACGGGCAGTGAGGAGATGATGACGTTGATGTTCATTTGTGCGCCCACCGATTTCACATTGCCTGAGGCTAAAGAGAAAACGCCGAAGATCATCTCCCGCACGTCGCGCCAAAAATACAGGAGTACGGCGAATAACGTGCCGACATGCACGGCGACATCCATCAGCAGGTTTTGGGCGAAAATCGCCTGCGAAGCTTCTTCGTCCGTAAAGGCGTGAATAAGCGCCAGATGGCCGCTGGAGCTGATGGGCAGGAATTCTGTAAGCCCCTGTACGAGGGCGAGGATGATAATGAGATAAAGCGGCATGGAATTTAAGACCTTGTCTTTGGTTGTGGTAAATTTATGCTTATTTATATATTTAGTAAATATACGCTGTAAAAGTCGTCATTGCGAGCGACCGGAGGGAGCGCGGCAATCCAGCAAATAGGAATTCTGGATTGCTTCGTCGCTGGTGCTCCTCGCAATGACGTTTAAGGGAAGTGAGGCATGGTCTATCTGTTTGGCATCGGGGGTTTTATCGGCGGCTTTGTGCTGGGGCAGTTGCTGCTGTCCTTTTTGCTGCGGCATAAAACGCGGGAGGAATTATTGTCCGACAAGGCGCTGAAATGGAAATACGGCACATTGAACTGGCTGGTGGCGGCGATGGGATGCGCTTCGGCGCTTATGCTGCATGAAAAGCTCTTTGTCGCGGGGCCTTGACGTTTTACGGCGTTCCTCTATCTGTGTAGGATAATAATTCCAACAAAAGGATTCGGGGATCATGAAAAAATTACTTCTTTCATTGGGCGTTTTATCCGTTATGGGGCTGGCGCAGCCGGCGGCGGCGGAAATTGAGCGTTACACACTGGACAAGCCGCATACGCAGATTCTGTTTTTTGCCGATCATCTCGGCTTTTCGCATTCCATGGGGAAGTTTACCGATTACAGCGGCAGTATAGTGTTTAATCGTGAAGACCCGGCCGGCTCTTCGGTCGAGGTGAGCATTCCCACCGCATCGCTGGAGATGAACGACGATGCCTGGAACCAGCATATGAAGGGTGCGGATTTTTTTAATGTCGAGAAATTTCCAACCATGACGTTCAAAAGCACCGCGATTAAGGTGACTGGTGATAATATGGCGGATATTACAGGTGATCTTACGCTTCTGGGTGTGACCAAGCCCGTAACGTTACACGTGAAACATAATTCCTCCGGCAAGCATGCCTTCAGCGGCAAATATATTTCCGGCTTTTCGGCAACGGGTACGATCAAGCGTTCCGATTTCGGAATGAATTACGGCCTTCCGGCCGTGGGTGATGAGGTTGAACTTCGCATTGAAGTCGAGGCTATCCGTGAGGAAGCCGAAGGCGAAAGCACGAGCAATAAATAAGGCGCTGTGAATGGAAGAGCCCACCCCATCCGCCCGCTATGGCCTGATCGCCCGCTTGTTTCACTGGAGCATGGCGCTGATCGTGATCGGTCTGCTGGGGGTGGGATTTTACATGGCGGGTCTGGATTTCAGCCCGTTCAAGCTCCAGCTATACGGCCTGCATAAATCCTTTGGCCTTCTGATCCTGGGGCTTGTGGCCTTGCGCATTCTCTGGCGGCTGGTACGCCCGCCGCCCGGCTCGCTTCCCACCCATGCGGCGTGGGAAAAGGCAGTGGCGAAGCTTACGCATTTTCTGCTCTATGCCGGAATGATCGGTATGCCCCTGACGGGCTGGATCATGTCTTCGGCGGGGGATTTTCCGATACCGTTTTTCGGCCTATTCGAAGTGCCGGACGTAACGGCCAAGAATGAAGCGCTGTTTCGCTTGACCCGCGAGTTGCACGAGGTGTTTGGGATATGTTTGCTTGGCGCGATTCTGCTGCACTTTGCCGGGGCGGTGAAGCACCACCTGATCGACCGCGACGAAACATTGCGTCGTATGGGCGGGAATATGGCGATGGCTGTGCTGGGTGCTGCGCTTTTGGTCGGCCCGGTGTATTTTGTTTCGCATGAATTATTAAAAGAATTTCGCGGTAAAGCGGCGGAGGGTGAACAAGCCGTGCTAGAAGATCAGGCCAAAAATTCTAAGGCTCCCGTGGAAGCGGCCCAAGACGTCTGGGTTATCGACCATGATCAAAGCGCCATTAAGTTTCAGGCCACCCAGTACGGGCAGAGCTTTGAGGGGCAGTTCGGCAGGTTTGACGGTACGATTATTTTCGATCCGGAAAATCTGGACGGAGCGCGTGCCGATATAGAGATAGATATCGCCAGTATCAAAACGGGCAGCGAGGACCGCGACATTCAAGCGAAGGGAAGCGATTGGTTCAATGTCGCAGAATTTCCCAAGGCGCATTTCAAGGCAGGCAGGTTCGAAGCGAAAGGGCAGGATGAGAGCGGAGCGAATCGGTATACGGCCTATGGTGATTTAACGATTCGAGGGGCCACGATTCAGGTCGAATTGCCCTTTACCCTGTCCATTTCTCAAAATGAGGAAGGAAAATCACGCGCACGGATGGAGGGGCAAATGACCCTCCAAAGGCTCGATTTCGGTATCGGTCAGGGCCAATGGGAATCGACGGAAGCTATAGGGAATAATGTAGTGTTGAGTGTAGAAATTAAAGTACAACGTTTTTAGTTGACATAATTTTATTATTTTTGTAATTTCTCAGACACTTTTTATGAATAAATTTTTAAGAGGGCTCATAATATGAATCGTCCGTTGGTTAAAACCGCTGGAGCGGTATTTTTCGTTGGTTCTTTAATGTCGGCAGCGTCCGCTGTTGCAGGCGGGAAAAACGAAAGACTTTTTTTCCCTCGTGGTACAGCTGAACTAGTGGCCTATCAGGAAGCGGTAAAGGCTTTTAAAGATAGACATGATTGCGTTAGGCCGGATGGCTTTGATCCTAGAGAGTATGTTTTCGACCACGGCAACAAGAGAGGTTTGCCGCACGGTGACTCTGGTGGCAAACATTATAAGAGGCCAGTTATTGTAGAAATGTTAGACTATCCGCAAGAGACTGACCGTAACCGGTCGCGGCATGTTATGGCGTGTAAGAGTGCGGATGGTGCCGTGCATGTGGGAGTGCTTGTAACCGAAGTGTTCACGAAATCGGTACGGGCCGAGGCAGGGCTTAAAGGGACTTTGGGATTAAAGGTAGACGTTCCAGCGGCTAGGGCGTGGTTTGTAGAACAACGCAGTTATACGCCACAATCTAGAAGTCCCAGAGGCGGGGAGCCGGCGCTTGATATCAGTGAAACAGACCGTTATGTAAACTATGACCTTCATAACTAAACGGTTTGCGAATACACAACCTTGCGACATAGTATAGAAACGGCAATATAAAGCTTTGTTGCTTTTAGGGCTGTTCTTTGAACATTTTCTCCGCTAAGCTTTCAAGTATTATGAGAACATTGTTTCATCTATGGCTTCATCCCTATTCGCGTAAAGTGCGGGTTGTGCTGGCGGAGAAGAATCTCGACTTCGAATTGCAGATCGAGAAAATCTGGGAACGGCGTACAGAATTCCTCGCCATGAACCCGGCGGGTGACGTTCCGGTTCTGGTAGAGCCGGACGGCACGACGATCGCCAATTCGCAAGTTATTTGCGAATATCTTGAGGAAGTGTATCCGGAGCAGAACTTATTAGGTTCCGACCCCGTCCAGCGTGCGGAAACCCGCCGCTTGGTCAGTTGGTTCGACGTAAAGTTCAACCGCGAGGTAACGGAAAACCTTGTGGGGGAAAAGCTGATGAAGCGTTTCCTGAAACTGGGCGAGCCGCATGGTCCGTCCATCCGTGCGGGCAGCGCCAATATCCATTACCACCTTGATTACATTGGTTTCCTGACGGAAAAGCGCAACTGGCTGGCGGGGGACAGTTTCTCTCTGGCCGATATTGCGACCGCCGCGCATTTATCGGCAATCGATTATATTGGCGACGTTCCGTGGGAGGAGCATCAGGCGGCGCAGGAATGGTACGCCAAGGTCAAATCCCGCAAGAGCTTCAAGGCGCTCCTCGATGACCGCGTTCCGGGTTTCGCCCCCGCGGGTCATTACGAAGATGTTGATTTTTAATCACTGATCCTTACATTGCTATAGGGTCTGGGCCTGTAACTTTTATAATTTCTGCGCGGGTCAAATTTTTGATGGATGGAAGTAAAAATTGTGCTGGGCATAGCCACCGCTACGTTCAAGCAATTTTTACAAACAGACGCAAAAATTTGCCGCGCCCTGAAAGGGTTGATCATGAATAGTATATCTACAGCGTCAAGCAAGCTCACCGTAGCTACGGCTATGCTATCGCTTGCTTTCCTAGTATCTATACTATTCCTGATCAACAGAATTTCATAAAAGTTACAGGCCCAGACCCTAAGTTAAGAATAATAAAAAGACACGGGCGGCGCTCTTCTTTCTGCCGCCGATCTGGAACGAGCATGACTGATAAAAAACGCCTTTTCTGCTTTGGCTACGGCTATACCTGCGATTATCTTAGCCACATCCTGAGGCAGGAGGAGGTGGAATGGAGTATTGCCGGTACCACACGAGATCCCGAAAAATTCAGAGCGCTGAAGGCCAGCGGCATCGAGGCGCATATTTTCGACGAACAAGCCCCGCTGCCCGACCCGCGTTACGTGCTGGAAGATACTACTCACATATTGATTTCCACGCCGCCCGATGATGAGGGCGACCCGGTTTTCCTGAGTTATGCCGAGGATATATTGCATACGCCTAGCATCGAATGGGTGGGCTATCTTTCCACTACGGGTGTATACGGCGATCGCGGCGGGGCATGGGTGGACGAGAATTCCGAGCTCCGCCCTTCCTCCAAACGCGGTACGCGCCGGGCGCTGGCCGAGGAACAATGGCTTTCGCTTTTTGAATCCCACAATCTTCCCGTTCATGTTTTCCGCCTTGCCGGAATTTACGGCCCCGGGCGCAGCGCGCTTGATTCCGTGCGTGCCGGGATTGCACGGCGTATCGACAAACCGGGGCAGGCCTTCAGCCGCGTGCATGTGGAGGACATTGCCAATGTATTGCAAATATCTATGGCCAATCCCAAGGGGGGAAGCATCTATAATATATGTGACGATGAACCCGCGCCCAGTCACGAGGTGATCGCCCATGCCTGTACCTTGCTGAACCGTCCTATCCCGCCGCTGGTTAAATATGAAGACGCCCAGCTTCCGCCGATGGCGCAGAGTTTTTATTCCGACAACAAGCGTGTGCGAAACGATAAAATCAAGCAAGAGCTTGGCATTACGCTGAAATATCCAAATTACCGCGACGGCCTTCGTGGTTGCATGGAAGCGGAAAATTACGCCAAAACCCTGTTCGGACGGGGATAACGAAGCGAAAAAAGCCTAATTAATGTGAGTAATATCGCTTTAGATTTAATCTGTTGCCTTGCATTTAAAATCGTTTAAATTTAAGAGTATCTCGGGCTCCGGAAGTTTTCGGTGTAAAGGCCCACCTCTATCTAACCACATGATGAATGACAATATGATGAAATCAAAATTATCACGGATCAGGGTTTTCGCCGTTCTTGCGCTGGTTGCGGGGCTGGTGCTGTTTTCGGCATCGGGTATGGCGGGCGAAGCCGTAAACTGGCAACTGGGTATGCAGGAAGCGGCATCGCCGGTCGCGCACCGTCTTCACTCCTTTCACAACTTGCTGTTAAGCATTATTACCGCCATCGCGCTGTTTGTTCTGGTGCTTTTGATTTATGTTGTTGTGCGTTTCAATGCCCACGCTAGTCCCAAGCCGAAGCAGTTTTCCCACAATCTGGCGATCGAGGTTTTGTGGACCGTCATTCCGGTGGTTATTCTGATCATTATCGCCATTCCCTCTTTCAAGCTGCTTTATTACTCCGACCGTGCCGAAGAGCCGGAAATGACGCTGAAAGTCACGGGTTATCAGTGGTACTGGGGGTATGAATACCCAGATCAGGACGGCCTTTCCTTTAACGCCTATATGCTGCCCGAGGATGAGATTACGCCGGATCAGCGTCGTTTGCTTTCTACCGATAACGTGGTTGTGCTTCCGGTCGATACGAATATCCAGATTCTCGTGACGGCGGCCGATGTATTGCACGCCTTTACCGTGCCCGCGCTGGGATTCAAGGTTGATGCAATTCCCGGTCGCTTTAATGAAACATGGGTGCGGATCGAAAAACCCGGCACCTATTACGGCCAGTGTTCGGAGCTTTGCGGCAAGGATCATGCCTTCATGCCCGTCGAGATCAAGGCGGTCAGCAAGGAAGAATTCGAGCGCTGGATCGTGCGCGCGAAAAAGAAATTCGCTTATAACGCCCAGAATTCTCAGGACGGCATTTACCAACTTGCCTCTTCCTCTTACCAATTCACTACGACAGAAGGACGCTAATACAAATGGCTGATCACGTTCCCGGATTTTTTACACGCTGGTTTTGCTCCACCAACCATAAGGATATCGGCACGCTTTATATTATCTTCGCGATTGTTGCGGGATTGATTGGCGGCGCGGCCTCCATGGTCATGCGGATGGAGCTTCAGGACCCGGGCGTGCAGTTCCTGCTGGATGATGCGGGCAATCCTAACGGCCATTTGTGGAACGTTTTTATTACGGCGCACGGCCTGATCATGGTTTTCTTTGTGGTGATGCCCGGTTTGATCGGCGGTTTCGGCAACTGGTTCGTGCCCATTATGATCGGCGCGCCGGATATGGCTTTCCCGCGTCTTAATAATATTTCTTTCTGGCTTCTCGTTCCTGCCTTTCTGCTTCTTCTGATGTCCGCCGTTGTCGGCGGCGGTGCGGGTACGGGCTGGACGGTTTATCCGCCGTTATCCTCGGCTTTGGGCCATCCGAACGCGGCGGTAGATATGGCGATTTTCTCCCTTCACCTTGCGGGTGCCAGTTCTATTCTGGGCGCGGCCAACTTCATTACGACGATCTTTAATATGCGTGCGCCGGGCATGACGCTGCATAAAATGCCGCTTTTCTGCTGGGGTATGTTGGTTACCGCTTTCCTTCTAGTGCTGGCGGTTCCGGTGCTTGGTGGCGCGATCACCATGCTTCTGACCGACCGCAATTTCGGCACGTCCTTCTTTAACCCCGAGGGCGGCGGCGATCCGCTGCTTTACCAGCATCTCTTCTGGTTCTTCGGCCATCCGGAAGTCTATATCATGATCCTGCCCGCTTTCGGCATTATCAGCCACATCGTCTCCACCTTCTCCAAAAAGCCGATCTTCGGCTATCTGGGCATGGCGTATGCCATGGTGTCCATCGGCGCGGTCGGGTTTATCGTCTGGGCGCACCATATGTACACGGTCGGCCTCGATGTCAACACGCGCGCCTATTTCACGGCGGCCACCCTGATTATCGCCGTGCCGACCGGGATCAAGATTTTCTCATGGATCGCCACGATGTGGGGCGGTTCGATCGAATTTAAAACGCCGATGCTCTGGGCGATCGGGTTTATCTTCCTGTTCACCGTCGGCGGCGTGACCGGCGTGGTGCTGGCCAATGCCGGTATGGATATTGCCCTGCACGACACCTATTACGTTGTGGCGCACTTTCACTATGTTCTGTCGCTGGGTGCCGTTTTCGCTCTGTTCGCCGGATACTACTACTGGGCGGGCAAAATGTTCGGTCGCCGTTACCCTGAATGGATGGGCCAACTGCATTTCTGGTTGACTTTTGTGGGTGTGAACATGATCTTCTTCCCTCAACACTTCCTGGGTCTTGCCGGCATGCCGCGCCGTTACATTGATTACCCCGATGCTTTCGCAGGCTGGAACGAGATTTCCTCCTACGGTGCGTATATCACAGGTGTTGCAACACTGTGGTTTATCTTCGTGGTTCTTTACACCGCATTCTTCGGCAAAAAGGCCGAAGGCAATTACTGGAACGTGCAACCACAAAGCATGACGCTGGAATGGACATTGTCTTCTCCCCCACCGTTCCACCAGTTCGAGATACAGCCGAAAGTCAAATAAGAGTACTTATTTGCAAGAGTGCTTATTTGACTTTCGTCCCCGCGTAGGTGGGGACCTTTTTAGTATTAGGCCCAAAGTTAGCCGCTTTCTTAACAAATCTTAACCATTTATTAACTTTTTCTCTGCTATAGCTTGTATCAAAGCATAGCAAGGGTGTTCGAACCAATGGTATCTTACGCATGGCAGACAGAAAGAGAGCAGGAAAGACCTTCATATCTGGGTCTGAGCTTCACATCCGCTAGTGCCAGCGATTACAATAAGGGCATTCCGAATGAGCTGTGGTTTGCCAATCAAAATACAGCCAACCAGAATCCGCAAGACGATATGGCGGCGATCGACCCTCGCGGCGTGCTTCAAGCCGCTAAAGATCCGCAGAATTTTTATCAAGGCGCGACAACTTGTTCCGGCTGCCAGCATATAAACTGCATATGTACCGTAGAGCCCGAACCCGAGCCGGAGCCGGAGTTTGAGCAAGAAATAGACTTGGCAGAGTTTTCCGATTTTGCGCCGGAATTGGAATTACGGGTGCTGAGCCCGATGCGGCGTGTGGAAATGCTGATGGAACGCGGTGAATATGGTCTTATCGTTCAATATCTCCACCAGCTTTTCGACATTGCCGACCCGGAAACGAAAATTGCTTTAACGCCCTTGATACGCGCCACTATAGAGGCTTTGGAAGCAGAAAAATCGGCGGACATCCATGATATAAACGCGCTTGCCCAGTTGGTGGGAGACCAGCCTGCCCCGACCACTTCGATGAATGGCGAGGCCCCTTCAAGCGCACACAGATTTGCTGCGCCCGCTGCTCCTGCCCCCGCACCCGCCGCCTAATCTTTTTCTGGAATTTCGGTCGTTTCATGCTACATAAGGGGCATGAAGAATGCAGCCTCCCCCATCCCCGGCGCTGAATTATCCGAAGCCACGGTTTCCGATTATTTCGCGCTGCTGAAACCCAAAGTGATGAGCCTTGTGGTTTTCACCGCCTTTGCCGGGTTGTGGATCGCGCCAGGGCTTTCGAGTCTGCACCCTTTTCTCGCCTTTGTCGCCATTCTTTGCATCGCAGTGAACGCGGGCGCGGCCGGAGCCATCAATATGTGGTACGACCGCGATATCGACGCGGTAATGAAGCGCACGAAAAACCGCCCCATTCCTATGGGCCGCGTAGCGGGTGCGGAGGCTTTGGCGTTCGGCGTGGTGATGTCGGTTTTATCGGTCATGTTGATGGGGCTCGCGCTGAACTGGGTGGCCGCCGCGCTGTTGACCGCGGCCAATCTCTTCTACGTGTTCGTTTATACGATCTGGCTGAAACGTCTTACGCCGCAGAATATCGTGATCGGCGGCGCGGCGGGCGCATTTCCCCCTGTGATCGGGTGGGCCGCGGTGACGGGCGATGTCTCGCTTTACCCGCTCATCCTGTTCGCCATTATCTTTATGTGGACGCCGCCGCATTTCTGGGCGCTTTCCCTTTTTGCCAATGAGGATTACAAACGCGCGAAAATTCCGATGCTTTCGGTCGTGGCCGGGGCGAAACACACGAAATGGCAAATGCTGGCCTATACGCTTTTGCTTTTGCCGCTATCTATTGCGCCCGTCTTTCTTGGTCTGGCCTCAGTGGCTTACGGCGTGACGGCGGCGCTTTTAAGTGGGTTTTTTGTCTTCACCGCACTTCGCGTTTTGATGAGCGAAGATTTAAAACACGCTAGGTTGATGTTTGGTTATTCCGTATTTTATCTGTTCGCGCTGTTTTTGGCCGTGATGGCGCTTTAAAAGGTGAAATAGAGCGCAAACGCCGCAGCTAGTGTCACCGCCGTGCCTTTGATGATATAAAAGGCGAGAATCCAGAAAACCGGGCTTTTGGCGCATAATATGCGGGATTTGAAGGGCAATCGCTTGTGCAGGGTTTTTAAACGCTCACCTACGCCTATTTTGGCGGCGATGGCTTTGGTTCTTGCGTGTTTCATGACTTTGCCCTATTTAGGTTAGTACAAATTGGAAAAAACCATGCCCCATAGTCCATTACACCACAAAAAACTTAAAAAGAATCTAACGGTTCTGGCCCTGATTGTCGGGTTTATTGCCGTGTTCTGGATTATTACCATGATCCGGATTGCGGGGGTCTGACGTGCTGGGCTATACGCCAAAATGCGTCATGATTACCGGGGCGACCGGCGATTTCGGATGCGCCTTTGCCCGGCGGTTTGCGGCGGCGGGCGCAAAACTCGTTCTGCATGGGCGTAACGCGGAAAAGCTGCAAGCGTTGCAGGAGGAACTTGGCGGTAAAACCCACGCGCTGGTGTTTGATGTTACTGATAAGGATGCCACGATTGCGCAGATTGCCGCGATCCCTGAAAAATTCTGCGCTATCGATCTTCTCATCAATAACGCGGGCGGCGCGCTGGGGCTTGATAAGGCGCAAGACGCTGTTCTCGAGGACTGGGAGCAGATGATAGAGATGAATGACAAGGCGCTGGTGCGCATTACGCGCCTGATTCTGCCCGGCATGGTAGAGCGTAAAAAGGGGCATATCATCAATATCGGCTCTACGGCGGGGAATTACCCCTATCCGGGCGGGAACGTCTATTGCGCGTCCAAGGCGTTTGTAAAGCAATTCTCGCTGGCGCTGCGCGCTGACCTCCCGGGCACGAATATACGCGTGACCAATATCGAGCCGGGGCAGGTGGAAACGCAGTTCTCGCTCGCCCGGTTCAAGGGGGACGCCGAAAAAGCCCGCAAGGTCTATGAGGGGACGACCAATATCACGGCAGACGATATCGCGGAATCGGTGTTCTGGGCGGCAACATTGCCTGAACGCATGAATGTCAACCGCATCGAGATCATGCCGACAACGCAAAGTTTCGGCGGGTTGCCGGTGGAACGTTTTTCATAACTTGACGAGATGTTATCGCTTTGCTAGTCTTCGGCCCGCGAGGGTAGGCTATGGGTAACTTAACAACAATTATGAGCGATGCGAGCGGTTCTCTGGATGGCTTAAGCGCCTATGAATTGCTGGAGGTGCCTAAAGACGTCCCTCAGGAACAAATAAAATCAGCCTTTCGCCATCAGGTAAAAAAATGGCATCCGGATACAAACAAGAGGCCCGAGGCTGAAGACCGTTTCAAGCGTATCGTACGGGCATACGAAATTCTATCAGATCCAGAGAAACGGTCTTTATATGATCGTGGTCTTTTATCGCAGGATAGCATCGATCTGGATGAAGCTTTCCGAGTCTATCATGAGGAAGTCGAACAAGTATATAAGGCGAAGAGATATGTGCGTTACATTATCGTTGGGGGGTTAAGCCTTGTGATAGCAGGGGCGAGTGCCTTAATTTATTTAAACAGCCATATGGAAGACTTAAAAGCCGGGCAGCAGGAAATCGAACGGAGGCTGGACGAGCTGATAAAACAGAAAAATGCGGCGCAAACGCCAGAACCGTAAACTCTGTGGAACGTTTTGCTAAAGGCCAGTTTTTATAGTAGGATAATCTTGTGGATAATTTTTATTACCTTAGGGTTTTCATGCGCTTCCTTCTTCTTTCTTTCGCGGTTTTTATGCTGGTTTCCCCCGCTTTTGCGGCGCAGGGGCGGCCCGTGCAATGCGGTGTGCCTGAAAAGCCGGTATTAGAAACCGATCCGGGGGAGGATTTCTGCGATATCTATTCCCGCCAGATCGCCTATGTCGAGCAACAGCAGGATTTCCGCAGCTTGATCGAGCAGCGCCGGGAAAACTATGTCGCCCCGCGCAATCAGGCTTATGAGGCCTACCGCAAAAAAATGCGTCAGGAACGCTATCCTCAGCAGTGATTTGGCCTTATATATAGGGCGAGATGAAACCAGATCCCGAAAAAGACGCCCGCGAGGCCGCACTTATCCGTAAAAACCAGCGTATGGGGTTGGCGGTTGTGGTGGTCGTGGCGGTTATGGTGGGGGTGAGCTTTGCCGCCGTACCGCTTTATAATCTGTTTTGTCGCGTGACCGGGTTCGGCGGCACCACGCAAGTTTCCCAAAGCCTGCCTGACCATGTGCTGGAGCGCGAGGTCGTCATTAAATTCAATGCCTCTACCGCGCGCGATATGCTATGGCAGTTTACGCCCGAACAGCGCGAAATTACCGTGAAAATAGGGCAAAAGGGTTTAACCGCGTTCCGTGCCTACAACCCGTCAGACAAGCCAAGCGTTGGAACGGCGATTTATAACGTCACCCCGCTAAAGGCCGGGAAATATTTCCACAAAATCCAGTGTTTCTGTTTCGATGAACAGGTTCTGGAACCGCACCAACTGGCCTCCATGCCCGTTATGTTCTATGTCGATCCGTCGATGGACGAAGACCCCGACATGCGCGACGTTCATACCATCACGCTATCCTATACTTTTTTCAATGCAGCAAGTTCCGCGCTTGAAAGCGCGATGGAAGGGTTTTACAATCAACAAAGCGGTGATATAAAAACCACCAACTAATTGTCTAAATTCCAGGAAAGCGAAACGTTTTATTATGGCCAAGAATCCTCAATATTCCACGACCGGAAAGCCTCATCCCTACCACATCGTGCGACCCAGCATCTGGCCTTTAGTCGGCGCTTTGACGGCTGGCCTGCTGGCTAGCGGGGCGGTCATGTTTATGCATGATGTGAAATTGTTGGGACTTGGCGTGGGCCTTAAAGGCGTTTTTTTGGGCCTTCTGGGTGTTCTGGCCGTGATGTTCTTCTGGTGGAAGGACGTAATTTTCGAAGCCGTTGAGGAAAAGGCGCACAGCCCGATTGCCCAGATCGGTCTTCGCTATGGAATGATGCTGTTTATCGCCTCCGAGGTTATGTTTTTCGTGGCCTTTTTCTGGGCGTTTTTCAGCAGTTCGCTGTTCCCGAATGAGGCCATAAATTTTGTCTGGCCGCCTGAGAATATCGAGGTTATTCCCCCTTTCGACCTTCCTTTTCTAATGACCATGATCCTGCTGCTTTCCGGCTGTACGGTGACATGGGCGCACCACGCGATTATCGAGGGAAAGAATGACGAAGCGGTGCAGGGGCTGGCGTTGACCGTGCTTCTTGGTGTGGTTTTCTTGGGTTTCCAGATTTTTGAATACCACCATGCCGAATTCGGCTTTACCGACGGCATATATGCCTCCGCGTTTTTTATGGCCACGGGGTTCCACGGTTTCCACGTTTTGGTCGGAACGATCTTCCTGTTTGTTTGCTGGCGCCGCGCCAAGCTGGGCCATTTCACGCCCAAGAGTCATTTCGGGTTCGAGGCCGCCGCATGGTACTGGCATTTCGTTGACGTTGTCTGGCTGTTCCTGTTTGTCGCCATCTATTGGTGGGGTAACACGATCGGGATGGATTTACGTCCCTGATTTCTTCTGCGATAAACGGGCTGCAAAATGAAAATTTTTACACTTCCGCTTCTCAAATACGCATAAGTATTCTGCGATGCGGAAGTGTAAAAATTTTCATTTTTCGCCGCGTTTCTCTTTGATGAAACGAGCAGGTTTTTCTAGCAGAACAGGCGATAAAAGAAAGGTTTTCGTCATGATTCCCGACTGGCATATCATCGTGCAAGCGCTGCATTGCCGTTGCCCGCAATGCGGAGAGGGAGACATGTATGAGCCGGGGCTTTTGACTTTTACTTTGAAGAAAAAATGTGCCGTTTGCGGCTTTGCTCTGGCCAAAAATGACAGTGCGGACGGGCCCGCCGTATTCCTGATCTTTATTTTGGGTTTTTTGCTGGTGCCACTTGCTCTGGCTCTTGATGCTTTGTTTGACATTCCGCTTATCATGCATGCGGTTTTATGGACGGTGGTGGCGCTGGGTTTGACGCTGGGGATGCTCAAACCGCTCAAGGCCTATGTGATTGCGCTGCAATTCAAGCACAGACGCAGTGATTGGAGCGGAAAATGAAACTGCCGTTCTGGGGTACGATATTGACCTTATGCGGTGTGGCCGTTCTATGCACCCTCGGGGTGTGGCAATTGCAGAGGCTGGAGTGGAAGCGCGGGGTTTTGGAGGCGATCGAGGCCTCCCGTAACGCGCCGGAACCGCTGCCGCTCTTAAGCCTTGAGGATTTCGAAAGCGGGCCGGTTTACAAGCGCGGCCATATCAGCGGGCGGTTTATAAAGGAGAAAAGCTTTCTTCTGGGGCCGCGCACGCAGGATGGTAAGCCGGGTTATCATGTGATTGCGCCTTTTGCGCTGGACGGTAGCGGGGTGGTGCTGGTTAACCGCGGCTGGATAGGGCTGGACAAGACCCCCGGCGCGCTTGATTGGCCCGCGCACAGCACTTTGACCGGGGCCTTGCGTCTGCCGGATAGTGGTAACATATTCACCCCTGCCAATCAGCCGGAAAAAGATGTCTGGTATGTGATCGACCGCGGGGAAATCGCATGGGCCAAGGACCTGCATACGCTTTCGCCGCTTATGTTTTATGTGGAAAGCGCGGAAGAAAGCCCCGCTACGAATTCGCTACATAACCTGCCCAATAACAACCATCTGCAATATGCGCTGTTCTGGTTTGCCATGGCCGCTGCTATGGTAGCGGTATACGCGCTACGGTTCTTGCGGCGTTAAAGCTTACAATTTTAACGGATGTGGTTATCGTTGATACCGTTATGCGCAACCTTTACGCTGTCGGTCAGAGATGCGTAAAGCTGGTTGGCGCTGGCCATCACTGCTTTGAACTTAGTCATCGGCCCACCCTGAAGTTTCTCGCCGACAGGAAGATCCACGCGGTTCGGATTGACCTGCTGGTTCTGTACCAGGACTTCGTAGTGCAGGTGCGGGCCGGTGGAGCGTCCGGTCGTGCCCACGTAACCGATAATCTGTCCCTGCTCTACGCGCTTTCCAACGCCCAGCTTGGGGGCGAATTTATGCATATGGGCGTAAGCGGTTTTAAGTGTGGAGTTATGGCGGATGCGCACATAATTGCCGTAAGCGCCGAAACGCTCCATTTTTTCAATGACGCCATTGCCAGCCGCGTAAATCGGCGTGCCGACGGGGGCGGCGAAGTCATTACCCTTGTGCATTTTGTTGTAACCCAGAACCGGGTGATGGCGCATGCCATAGCCGGAGGACAGGCGCGCGCCGTCGATCGGGGTTTTCATCAGGGTTTTCTTGATGCTCTGACCCTTGGGGTCGAAATAATCTATCCGGCCATCTGAGGTTTCAAAGCGGTAGACAGGAAGCGGTTTGCCGCCTACGGTCAGGCTGGCGTAAAGCACGTCGCCGTATTTCGCTAGATCGCCGTCATCGGTTTCGTAGGTATCGTAAAGAACCTCGATCTTGTCGCCCTGACGAATGTCGCGCTGAAAGTCAACATCCCATGAATAAATGCGAATAAGCTCGGCCACAATCGGGGCGGGGATTTCCGCGCGCAGGGCGGAGCCATAAAGCGAGGTTTCGATGCTGGTGTAACGCGCATTATTGTGTTTTTCGAGTTCTTTCTGGGCGATTTCGCTGCGGAAGGAGCTTTCTCCGTCCTTGCGTATAACGACCTGTTTGACCGGGTCGAGTTTCATTTCCATTTTCTGCAGATTGCGCGGTTCGTCCGCGCTAGTCGCCGGGGCGAAAAGCAGGCTGATTTCCTGACCCGGCTTAACAAGGCGCGGATCGTAATGCGCGCTCATCGCTTTTACGGCCTGATAGGCTTCAGTGCTGCTGACGCCGGCATTTTGCAATATACCGGCCACAGTATCGCCCACATCAAGGCGAAC